>JBDNYM010000037.1:0-23797 GCA_047722305.1 Pseudoclavibacter sp.
GCCCTCGTCGGTGAGCTTCCCCCAAGACGACAGGCGGGAGAACTCGCCCAACCCGCCGGTCTTGTCCTCCTTCTCTTTCACCTGCGCATCGGAGCGCATCCACGCCCGCTCCTTTCGGAGCCGGGCGCGACGCTGCTGGCGGGACTCACCATCCTGGACAATGGCGGTCAACGATCGGCGCGCCATCACTGCGCCTTCCACCGCAGGGTCGGCGTGAATATCTCCGACTCTCGCACCGCATATGCCTTCGCCGGCATAGATTGGCCGGTCCCGACGTAACCGATTGAGACCATCGGCGCCGGGAGGGTGAGGGCGCGCTGGTAGCACTCCCACGGGTCGAAGTAGAACGCCCGCCGGGAGAGGGGAGTCACAGCAAGTACGGCGGTCATCATCAGCCGATCTCGTTGGATTTGATGCGCAGCTTCAACCCCAGGGGCAGGGTGGTGATGTTGAAGCCCTGCTCCTGTTGCAGGGTCATGCGGCGGATGTCCATGGAGCATTTCCCGGCCGCCTCTCGGAGAGCGGATTCGGCCGCGTCGAGCCGGTCGGGCCCATCCCCGTACACCGTGACCGTGCCGGTGAACTCCAGTTCGCCGTACCCGGAGGCGAGGTCCGCCATCCGCTGTGCGATGTCGCCCTTCTCCAGGTCCCGCTGATACACGGTGGTGGCCTTCTCATCCCGCCGTGTCTTGCGGATCTCCTCGGCCTGAATCGTGGACAGCTGCGAGTTGATCTCTTTCTGTGCTCGCCGGTTGCTGCGGGGCTGGTAGGTCATCGACAGGGTGTGGGGGAAATCCATGTTCACCAGGGGTGCCATGAACGAGGCGGGCACCACGTTGCGGGGCCACTCCGTGATCTCCCACGTCGACGCGAACATCCCGTCGGTCTCGATGAACTTCGGATGCTCCACGAACCCCATCGGCCCGGCCGAGCGGGGATCAACACCCTCGAAGGTGCCGTCCCGGTTGGCGATGTCCGCCGACGAAGCCGGGTCGTACGCTTCCCGGATCAGGCGGGCGACGTCGCGCCCGTTGAGCCAGACCGGCCGGCCCAGACCCGCATCCTCCAGACCGGAGGACACTGCGACGAGTTCCCGGCGCATCACGGCGAACTGGGCCCCCGGTCCGCCACCGTGATCCTTGATCATCCGGGCCAACGTCTGCGTCGACAACGCGACCACGAGATAGGACTCGTGGATCAGGGTGGTCGTCCGGATGCCGTCAAGGAGCGTGACCAGGTTCTCTCGCACCCACGGGGCGTTGCCGGCCATCCCGTGGTCGTCGGCATAGTCCAGCACCGCCCGGGGAGACGACGCCGACGTGGTCAACAGCACCTGCACACCCACCAGGCCCTGGTGGGCGTGCAGCCCACCTAACAGGGTGGCCCAGGAGTCCACCCGCTGGTCTTTCACTGACGTGTCTTCCAGCATGAACGACTGGGGATCGACCTTCAGTACGGCGATCATGTTCTTCAGCTTCGGGTCCAGGACGATCGCCCCGGACCCGTGTTCCTCGATCATTCGCAACCGGACCAGGCCGCCCTGCAACACGAGGGTGCCGGCTTTGGCGATCGACGACGACCCCGGGCGGCGCCGGAAGATGGTCTGTCCCATGAGTTTCCTTCCGTGGAAGATGAAGTACCAGGTCACCCAGTCGCAGAACGGGATGTCCGCATAGGTGCCCAGGCCGAGGGCGAGCAAGGGCCCCCAGATTGGGAGCGTCACGGCGATCGTCTTGATCGGATTGCCGGCACCGTGCGACAGGCCCAGCAGCAGCAGCAACGCTGCGCCGACCAGGAGGACCTGCCGGCCGGAGAGGGTCCCGACGAGGCCGATGCGGGTCCGGTGCGGGAACTTCGCCGCCGGTTCAACCAACCGTTCCTCAGCCATGATCAAACGCTCCTCGCGCCGGAAATCGTCGGCCCGGACGCCGCTGCATGCCGTGCTCCCGACTGGTCGGCGGCCGGAGCGGCTGTCCCGGACGGCAGGTTCGAGGCGGGTGCCGTCGCACCGGTCGACGACGTCCCAGTCGTGGACGTGGCCGGCCCGTTCCCAGATGATGACGTCGACCCGCCGGACTGGCCCGGCGTCCCGGACGCTCCCGACGTTTGGGCGCCAGAGCGCTCGGACTGTCCCGTGGTCGACGTGGCCGGCCCGTCACCGGCTGCCGGGTCAGGGCCAGCGTTCCCCTGGCCGCCAGAGGTCTCGCCGGCGGCATTGGAAGACGCAGGCTTCCCACCACCACCATTCCCGATGGTCTTGCCTTTCGACACGATCGCCATACCGGTCTTCACAGCCGCTCTCGCTCCTGCCACCGGGACGGCCTTGCCGGCATGTTCCTGGCCGCCGGACCCTCCCTGGGCATGTGACTCGAGGTCGAGCCACCCGAAGAACTTCATCGACATCAGCGGGGAGAACGACGCCAGGGCCAGCATGATGACGGCGGCCATGATCGCCATGAAGTTGAACGATTTCCCACTGTTCGCGTTGAGGACGCTGACTCCCATCGCAATGATGATGATCGCCAAGGGTTTCGCCGCCAGTAACGCGAACAGGGTCTTCACCCAACGGGACATGACCTTTTTCCCGGAGCCCTGCATCGGTATGAACATGACCATGAATGGCAGCGAGGCACCGATCACCAGAATGCCCAGCAACCGGAGCGTCATCACCAAGGAGAAGATGAAGGCGAGGAACCAGATGATGCCCACGAAGATCAAGATGATGAGCAATATCGCGAGGACGCCCTGGAGGGTGCTCGCTGCCGGGGTCATCGCGGACATGACCGAGTCCTTCAGGAAGGTCTGTACGAATCCGGTCGGGTCGGAGGCCTGGCCGGGTGTCGTGCCAAGGATGTGCGAGAAGGAATCCGTGAGGTCTTTCTGATTGACGCCGAGCCCCTTCATCATGCCGGTGGTGATCTGGTCGAACAGGAGGATGATGGACCAGTCCTTGTTCGCCAGCAGGTAGAGCACGATCCGGAACAGGAACACGGCGCCGACCGCCCGCCCCAGCGCGTAGATCAGTTCGACGAGCTTCATCCGGAAGCCGCTCATGATCAGCTGGTAGAAGAACAGGCCGACGATCACGGCGATGGCCAGGTTGTTGAACAGCGCGTTGGCGACGTTATTCACGTCGTCGAGCTCCGACTGGTTCGCCGCGGAGCTGTCGACCGCCCACCCCAGTGCGGATGCCGCCCAGGAGATCATCGTGTTGATCGTCGCGGCCAGGAACTGGGCGAGGCCGTTCTGGAGGTTGCAGGCCACATCGAACGTGGTGCACGAGGTATCGGCGTGAACCAGCGGGGCGGCGAACAGGATTCCGGTGGCGATCAACTGTGCGATCCTTCAGGAGAGACGGGGCAGCGACGGGCGGGTGCTAGGCGATGGACTGGCCGGTCGCCCAGTTGATGATGGCCGGGCCAGAGGCGATGAGAATTCCGGCGAACACGGCGACGATCATCCCGGTGATTCCAACAGCTCGGGCAGCACCGTTGGTATTGATCTTCCCGAAGGCGAACACCAGGATCGAGATGATCAGCACGAGGACGCACAGGGCCTCGGCGCCGAACATGATCTCCCCGATCCACTGCTCCAGATGCTGCCAGAACGGCCACGACGACGACGGGGAGATATTCACCGCCGTCTGAACGATCCCAGTTTTGGCGGTCAATGCCGCCTCCTGCACTGCAACAACGAGGTGCTCCATGACGGGCTCCTTCTTCCTCCGTACGGTTGGACACAGGAGAGAAGGAGCCCAGCGCGCAAAACAGCAGGAGGGGGAGGCCACGCCCAAGGCGCAACCTCCCCCTCCCTGGGGAGAACCGAGACTGGCTAGATGCCCATCACTTCCACGTCATAGAGCCCAGTGACCCCGCAGCGGCCATCCTGGACAGACGGGGTATCCCCGGCTGGGTGCTGGGATTGGCAGAGCGCAGAGTGGGGCTGGTGCGCCAGGAACACGTACATCGTGGTCTGCTGGTCTTTGAGATGGTCCGTGGTGAGCGTGCCGTCGTCACCGGTGTAGGTGACGGTCTCGTCATAGGTGACCTGCACCTGCAAAATATCGGCCTGGTAGATCGCCCCGAACCGGCCCGTGTACTTCGCCGCGGTCAGCTGCCGGACATCGTTGGTGTACTGCGGGCTGTATTGCAGCATCTGGGCGCACTCACTGGTGTTCGCCCCCACCCGGAGTCGGGCGACACTATCGGAGAGATTGTCGATGACCGTCTGGTCTTTGGGGGCGCGGTCCTTGGTCGCGTCACACGAGTAGTAGGCCTTCACGATATCGACCGCGGTCGTCTTGTTCTCGGCGGGCACGGGGGAGGTGTCCCGAGCCTGGCTGTCGGGCATCGTCGGGTAGGTGGCTAGCAGCGACTTGTCGACTGGGGCGACTGACTGTGAGCTGGTGTAGGCCATCGGAGGCCTGGAAGGCGTCGCGGTCTTCTGGACGGATCGTGAGGCCGGCGCCACTTTCGTGGGCGAGGGTTGGCTCACGACGAAGGCGATCGCACCGGCGGCGAACAGGGCGATGATCGCCAGGATGATGGTCGCCGGCCGGTGGGCCTTGACCCAGGAACGAAGCATGGTTGTTCTCTTTCCGCTAGTCGTTGAGGATGTGCTGGAAATGGACGTTCTTGGACCAGATCGGGCCGGTCCTGATCCCGAGTTTGGGGCTCGCGGCCTCCACGATTTGGTTCGGGCCGATCAGGATGGCCACATGTGACCCGTCGTTCCAGGCCACGATGTCTCCGACTTTTGCGTCCGCGGCGGACACCGTCTTCCCGGTCTTCCCCTGGGCCGCGGCGAGATGCACCAGGTTGATGCCGAAATGCTGATACGTGTACATGACGAGCCCGGAGCAGTCGAACTTGCCCGGCGTGCCAGTGGCCGGCCCCGCATCGCCCCACACGTACTGACCGCCGACGAACTGCTTGGCGAAGTCCGCCACCGCCTGGCCGGCCTGATCGGAGGTCATCCCGGCCAGGGACACCGCCCCACCAGTAGTGTCCTGTCCCTGCTCGCACCACGGGTCGCTCGATGATGTGTCCGTCGACGTCGTCGTCGACGTGGAGAACGTGGAGGAGATATTCGCACTGGTGAGGGCCTGGTCGATCATGTCGGCGATCGGCGCCCATTTGCTGTACGCATCGGGGGTCGCCGACACCTGCACCTTCTGTGCGGCCTTCCCCGAATCCAGCGACTCCCAGTTCTTGATATCGAGGAGGCCCTTCGGGGCCTTCCCGCCTCGAGGACCGGCCTTCCCACCGAAGAACGCGGACGTGGAATACACCACGTCCATGAGTTGCTGCCATGACCCCCAGTTCGCCGATGGCCGCTGCTGGTACAGGCCGAACGAGTCATGGTCGGACCCGTTGCCCTGGTTCGGGACTCCCGCGGATGCGGGATCAGCGGACGTGTTCGAGAGCACTTTCAGCCCGGACTCTTGCAGGGCGACAATGAGGGCGATCTTCACGCCGTTGTCGTCGACGCCCATGGCTTTCCCCGTCGCGTAGATGCCGGCAGCGTTCGACCAGGTCGCGGGACTCATCGTGATCCGGGCCTGGCCCGCGCGGAACGTGTTGCTCGTGGTCGGGGCCCCCGACCACGACGTCACCGTCTGGGCGGTCCCGCAGTCGGCCCCGGACCCGAACCCGAACGCGAGCACGGTCATCACCCCGACCGGAACCGCGACCGGAGCCATGATGATGAGACTGGCGATCACTCCGAGCGTGATCCACAAGCCGGTGTGCGAGGTCCGGCTCATTTGCCGCCGCCGATCCAGAACATGACGTACCCCCAGCCGCACAGCACCCCGCCGATCACCCAGTAGGCGACCGCAACACGATGCTTGCGGTCATCCGGCATCACCCGGCGCCACCACGCAGACCGGGCCCGGCGGCGCGCCTGCTTCTTGAGACGCCGCCTCTCCCGCCACGAGCGCTGCACGGGGTCGCTCATACTGCCTGTTCCTCCACTTGTTCGGGGTCGGTGCCGATCTCGGGGAGCTGGTTGCTGGCGAAGTGCCCGAAGTGCTCCAGGAACCCGTGGATCTCGGCCCGGTTCTCATCCACCGCCGTGTAGTCGCCGACCGGGGTGGTGTTCTTCTCCGGCCAGAGTTCGACGTCCGCCCAGGGCTGCACGTGGCCGGTTTTGTGCTTGCCTGCGGCGACACAGCCGGTGGTCTTCACCCACTCCCGCATGGAGGGGATCAGGTGCTGGTGCAGCTGGAACATGTACTCGCGGGGCGACGCCGGCGACCCCGTCTTCGAGTACATGAACTCGTGGAACTGGTACCAGGCGGTGAGCTCGTGCAGCATCTCCTGGTGCTGCCACCAGCACTGCGGAATCACCTCGCCGGGCAGGTGGAACGTGGCGACCAGGTGCTCCACGAACGGGGCCAGTTCGGACACCACGAACACGGCAAAGTCCTGCCGGGAGGACTGCCACAAATCGATCGGCGCCGCCGGCGCCGTCGCCTGCTCCATCTGCTCCCGCTGGGCCTCGGCCTGCTCCTCGAACTGGGCGGCCAGAGCATCCTGATCCGAAAACTCCTCCTGTCCGTCGGACGTCTCCCCGCTGCCGGGGATCGGGTCCTGGACGTTCATGACCGCACCCCCAAAGACTGGAAGGGACGCAGCCCAGCCCGGGGCAAGGGAACCCCAAGCTTGGACTGCGCCCCAATGCCGACACCACTCGGCAACCCCCTGTCGTGCCCGCTCCGGAGAGCAGCAACAATGTCGGTCTCTCGGGCGATAACACGACAGGTCGAATCCCGCCCGGCAAGAGCCGCGGCGGGAAGTATCAACACGTGGACGAGCCGCATGGCTCAGTCCACGTTCTCGGTGACGTTGCGGGACTCCGGGTCCGCCACCTCGGCGAGGATGATCTCCAGCAGGTCCTCGCCCTCGTACTCGCGGTTGTCGATCCACCACCCCGCCCGCAGGATCTGTTTGGCCGGGGCGAGGACCTCCGTGTCGAACGCCTCATCATCCGGATACCGGTCGGGCACGAACTGTTCGTGCAGGCTCTTGATCGCCTCAGCACGCAACGTGTCCGCCCAGCCCACCGCTTTCGGGGACCCTGTGAGTTCGGGGAGTCCGTTCAACTGGTCGAAGTGGGCCGCATCCTCACGGTCCTGCTCCCGCATCTTCTGCGCCCACTCCGCGCGGTGTGCCTCACGCCAGCAGTCCGGGCACTGGCCCTTGCGTTCGAAGAACCGCACCAGGCCCGCGCGATCGCCCGGCTTCCTCTTCGACAGGTCCACCGTCCCGGTGTGCCCGCAGCTGAACTCGACCTCGTACGTCGTTGGAATCGCCATCGTTGCTCCCCTCCGCGCTAGAGAAGCCGGGGCCGGCGCAAAACGATGACCACCGCCCCCGTGAGAGCGACGGAAACAGCCACGAGGTCAGGATCAGGGGCGCCGGCCCGCGAGGATCTTCATGGCCTCTATGGCGGGATCAGTGGGGTTCGGGCGCATCCGCGGCGGGACGAGATGCCCCGGCCGGTACCGTTCGCATTCCTCGATCGTCATGACCCGGCCTGTGGTGGGCAACCCGAGAAGCGCATTCAGGGTCTGCCGCCAGGCGTTCCACGTTCTCCATACTTGCCAGTTCGCCCAGCCGTCGTAAGCCATGAGGAGACCAACAGTGATGAGCACGAAGACTTCGACAGAGATCCCCGTCCCGACTCCGGCAACGAGTGCCGCCGCGACGAGCAGCAGCATCGTGATAATGAGGAGCGCGCCGATAACGATGTACACCCACCAGCAGAATTTCAGGGGTGTTGCGGCTTCGAAAGTCAGCCGCGATACGAGGCGGGTCCTGACTTGCCGGCGCATGGCCGCCGACAACACTTCATCCACAGGATCGTGATCCTTCAGCTCCGAGGCTTCCTGGTTCAGACGGCGCAGACGTCCAATCTCACCACCGGCGTTCTTCAAAACCTGCACACCCATACTGGAGAGCCCGGTTACCGCGGCGGCGGCGACAGCCGTAAGAACCGTAGGAAGGTCGATGGCCTCGAGGAGTTCGTACAGGTCCACCCATCGAGTCTATTTCGTGCCGGCGTACAGGATGATGATCGTGATGGCGATAGTGATCACAGCGAAGAGCACAAAGAGGACTCCATAGACTTCCTCCGAGTCGAAGCAGCGCAGCACCAGCAGCTCAAGCACACCCAAGATCCCAACGGCGAGGAGCCAGTACACCATGGCGCTGCCCAATGACAGGTGCCCCCAGTCAGTCCAGTTCGAGAACCAAGTCGCCATGGTCTTCCTTCTTCCGGGTCGAGTTGGGATGAGGTGCCGCCCCGGCCCGCCAGCCGGATGGGGCGACTGACGGGCGGGCGGCCGGCGAGGCAAGGGGTTGAACCTCGACCAACGGAGGCCAGGTAGCAGAGCCTCCGCACTAGAGAGAAGCCCACCCGTGCGCAAACACCACCGTGGGCGTCCTGCCTGCATAGAGGACGTCGCCGATGGTGTTTTTCACAGCAACAGGTTGACTGCTGCGATCCCGAGTACGATCGCCGCGACGAGGCAGAACACGAGGCCGGAGACACGGTCTCTGCGCTCTTGGCGGGTCCGTGGCGGTTCTTCATCGAGCGTCATGGCAACTCCGGTCGCGATAAACACTCCGCCGAGGCTGAGGATGAGCATGACGTACCAGGGCATGTGGTCCTCCTATGACAGTGCCGCGGTGATGATGAGGTTCTGGGTGGACGCCCGCCCGTCGGGGCGTTCCATGCAGGTGATGACCACGAGGCGTCCGGGGTCGGATTGCCACACCCAGGTCGCGTGGGGGAGTTCCGCTTTCCCGACGAGCTGCCATCCGGTCACCCGCCAGGTGCGGCCGCCGGCCTGGAGGACGTCGCCGGCGGCGAGCAGTGACGTCGAGGTCTTGATGTCGGTGAGCGCGTTGCCGGGGGATTTGCCCCCGTTGGCGAGGGAGTGGGTGGCGAGGTAGACGGTGCCGGTGGTCGCGTGGTCGACGTCGACCCCGTAGCCGCGCACCTGGTACACCGACGTGAACCCGGGAGGGTTGATCACCCCGCCCGGCGCTCCCATCGACAGGAGCGGGACATCCAGCCCCACCGTTGAGGCCTTGAACCGGAGCCCGGTGGGCGAGACGCGCATCTGGGCGACCGCGGACGGCGCCGCCATGACCTCCGCGTGCACGGGATGCCCCCGCATGTCCCGCGGCCCTTGGGAGGTTTCCTGGCCCATCCAGGCCAGGACCGTCGCAGTGCCGGCTAGCACCATCACTGCGGCACACACCGCCCCGATCCATCCCACCAGACGGCCGCTTCGAGTCATCATCTGTCCTTCGTCGTTGTCTAAAGAATGAGGGCGGGCAGCCCCCGGGGTGTCACACCCGGTGGGGACTGCCCGCCAGACCCGTGAGGGGAGGGAGGGGTGTCGGTGCCCGGCCTCCGATCACGGGGTGCTGCCTAGTGCTCCTTGTGGGCGAGACGGCGACGGCGCAACTGCACCGTGCCAGCCGCCGCCGCGGTCCCGGCAGAGCCGAGAGCGAGCAGGAGCACCACCCAGCTCATGGTGGTGTCGACCAGCGACCCGCCCGTGTGCGCCGACGCGCCGGGACCGGTGACGGTCACGGTCTCCGACGACACCCTCGGGGCGCCGTAGGAGACGACCTGACCCTTCGTGTCGAAGGTCCGTTCGCGCCAGTAGTAGGTGCCGGTGTCGTGCACGGTCACCTTCGGGCTGGTGACCTCGGTCTTGCCCGCGGAGTCGACCTTCGGCGTGACCGTGATCAGCACGTCGGAGCCCTGACCGTCCGTGCCCTGCTTCCAGAGCTCGAACTCGGTCTGGGCAGCGGCAGCACAGTCGAGCGACGCCTGGTCGGTGAGATCCGCCGACCCACCATCCAGGGAGACCTGGCCCTGCGACTTGGTGGTCACCGAGCACTTCGGGGTCGCGGCGGTCGGGACGATGACCGTTTCGGCAGCCATCCCGAAGTCGTGCTTCACGGCCGCGTGGGTGAGTTCACGCCACGCGATGTCGTTCAGCTTCGACGAGCCCTTGAGGTCGGGCTGCATCTCCCACACCCACACGTACTTGCCGGGGTCGGTGAGCGTGTAGGAGTCGGTGGTGTACTCGCCGAACTTGGTCACGTTGTCGATGACCGCGGTGTGCACGACCTTGTCGGCGTACTTCGCCGGCACATCCGTGGACTCGGTCACCGTGTCGTCGCCGACCGCGTACAGGTTGCCGACGAACTTCACCGGGATCGGGTCATTGCTGGCCTGCTCACCCTCGGTCACGTCGGTCTGCGGGAACGTCGGCCACAGGTCGCCCTCGTTGGTGGGGTTGACGACCAGCTTGTCGGTCGTCGTCCCACCCGGCTGCACCTGCTTCAAAGACACCGTCGAGGTCAGCGACGGGGTCAGGCGAGTGAACAGGGTCTCATGGGCAGCGAAGAACCCATCGGTCGTGTCCGCCACGAACGGGTAGTCCGTGCTCGGGGCGATGCCGGTTTCGGCTTTCACCGTGGACTGGTCAGCATTGTTGATCGTCCACACCCAGGTCGCCGCCCCAGTCGGCAGGTTCGACAGGTCCACACCCGACGCGGCCTTCACCGTGCCGGCGGGGTTGTCGGCAGCATCAGAGCTGACCGTGTAGGTGCCCGTCTTGTTGGTGGTCACCGTCGCCGTCGCGAGAGCCTTGGCGGTCTTCGGGACGTCGACGACGCCCTTCGCTGCCGCGGCTTTCGCCTTGGCGGCATCGGCCTGGTCGAGCGTCCCATAGAGGGTGCCCTTCAAGGTGATCTGGATCTGGTTGTCGACCGTCTCCTTACCCTCGCCGCGACCGGCGGTGGTGTGCAGCCAATCCTTGGTGTCGACCACGCCGTCACCATTCATGTCCGCCACGTTCAAAGTCACATCGTCCTTGATCGGCTGGCCCTTCTCCACATAGAGGGTGTCGGTGTCGGCAGCGTACTGGGTCGCCGGACGAGCCTGTCCGTCGATCCCGGTCACCGTTGCGGACTGAGCACCATAAGCGTCGTCCACGTTCGAGGACACTTCGGGCTGCATGGCCTTCAGGTTGAACGCCGTCTCTGATGCTGAGGACGCCGGGTCGAGGTAGTCGCCCGTGATGTTCTCCACGTACTGGCCCTGATCCGCCTTCACGATCTTCCAAGACCAGTGGTAGTAGCCGGTGGGCAGCCCATCAGGCTGGCCGTTCACCGCGTCCGCTTTCCCAGCCGCGTTCAGCTGCACATCCGCAGCCGCCAGTGCGAACTTCTGACCCGGACCAGTGAAGGTGTGCGAGGAAGTCGCCACCGCCTTCGCATCCGTCAGGCTCGCCTCGGTCTGCGCATCCGCAGCCGAGGTGAACGGGCCATACAACGTGCCCTCATACTTCACCGGAATCGAGTCCTGCCAGGTGTCGCCGTCCTTGATCCCAGACGTGATCGTATCCAACGGCACCTGCCCCTGCTCGATACGAGAATCCGGAACCTGACTGGTCACCGTCGGCTGGAAATCCTTGATCACCTGAAACGCAACACCCTGCCCCGTCATAGGGTCGGTGTTACCAGGAGCGAAGCCAGTCTGCGTCCCCGCCGCGATGAGCTTCATGCCCTCAGTCACGTAGTAGGTCGGCGTGACGGTGACATGTCCGTTGCCAGTGGCAGTCCAATTCACAATGGTCGGACCGCCGGCGACAGTCACTCCAGACGTCTGAGAGAAAGTCACGGGACCGGTGCCCTGAATAGTGAACGGCACGCCGCTGGTGTAGCCACCGGCGGCGTTCTTCACAAACACGGAAATGGTGCCGGTGCGCTTCGCCTGCACGTATGCCTGCTCAACTGTGGCGTTCGCAGGGACATCGGCAGCGGCCTTGTTCCACAGCTGTGCGGCGAGTCCGCTCACGGCTGATACCGGGGTGCCGCCCTGTGCCAAGGGCTGATTCTTCATCTCACCCCACATTGTCGGAGCGATATCGAGGTGGTCGTGAATCGCATACGCGACGGCGGCCTGGACCGTGTTATCGGTGTTGTCGTTGTTCTCACTGGCGAGCTGCGCCGCAATCCGTGAGTTCGTGTCCGAAGCCTGGACTGGCTGCCAGCTGTTTTCGACAGACGGGTTGATGTCCTGGCCGGACTCGATGCAGTACACCCACTTCCCGCCTGAGGTCGGCCACTGAGCGATGGGGCCGAGGCTGCGCTCGTTTGCGCCCCACGAGTCACCGTTCGAGATTGAGCCGGCGGCATAGTACAAGCCGACACTGTCGGCGGCCTGGGCGACGGTGGCGCCACCGACTGCGAGGGCGCCCACCGCCAACCCCCCGATCGCGGCGGATGCGGCAAGCCGCTTCCCCCACGTCCGGATCTTTCTGCGAGCTTTTCGCATGAATTCTTCTCCGTTCATTCCTAGGAAGAGCACCCAACGGAGGGGCACTCACCCTAGAGAACGAAGACGTCCGCGCAATAGCAGAGCGCCCCCGCGCACAACTGGCGCAGGGGGCGCTCGAGACGATCTACAGGCTCAAATCACTGGGCGTACTGGCAGTTCGCAGTGCACTTCCCATCAGTAAAGGTGGAACCCGTGATGGAGTCGCTGCCGTTACCCCAGACACCTCCGGTGGACCCGGAAGACGACCCGCCGGTAGAGCCCGACGAGTGAGTCTGGGCAGGCGCGGGGGCCGGGGCGGGAGCTGCTGGCTGCGGAACCGCGGCCGCGTGCCCGCTGCTCGAGCTGCCAGCCGTGCCACCAGTCGAGCGCGTCACGCTCCCGGTGCTCCCCTTACCGGTCGAACCGGACGTGGCCCGACCCGTACCCGTGGTGCCGGTCGTCCCACCAGTAGCACGGCCAGCCGTCGCACCCTGCTGGGTGGTCGTCTGCTGACCACCAGTGCTCTGGGCCGCCGACGTCTGGGCGGCCGACTGGTCGGTGGCAGCCTGCTGGGTCGCCTGGGCTGCGGCGGCCTGCGACGCCTGGGCCGCGGCGGCCGCCGATGCGGAGGCCTTCGCCGCGGCAGCAGCCTTCACCTTCGCAGCTTTCCGCTGCTGGTGGAGTGCCTTCGCATGAGCCGTCTTCTGCACCTGCGCGGCTTCCGCCTGCTGGGCACGCTCATGGGCGACCACCACACCAGCGGTCACCCCGCCACCGGCGAGCACCAGCACACCCACCAAGACGAGTGCCTGCACCTTCCGGTGACCCCGCACCGTGCCCCAGACGCGCTGCGCTGCGCCCCGGACCTTGACCCCGAAACTCTGAATGCTGTTCATAATCCTTTGCTTTCCCCTAGAAGTAAATATAGATGAGCTTGGTGTTTCTCATTGCGTGTGTCGCAGAGATCTCATACGGGTTGTCCTTGTTCGTTGTAGATGGTGTACGCGGTGGATTGCCACGGGGTGATGCCGTCGAGCGTGCATGAGAACCCCTTAGCCCTCGTCCCCAAGTTCATCGGGATGATCGTTCCATCATGTTGATGGCGTCTTGTGCCTGATTCGTCCACCAGCCTCGGGCGATGACATGCAGCTTCTGTGTTTGCAGACGAGCCTGGCTGGTGCTGATCGTCCCGTTGAGGGTCCCGGCGATAATACGATTGAGCCGCCAGAGAGCGAAGGTGAGAGCCAGCAGGACTCCCCCAATGAGTACGAAAATGATGAGAGAAACCCACCCCAATACGGGGCTCGTGTGCTGGCCAACAGGAAGGATCCCCGTGAAATACAGCATCACGAGAATACCGAATCCAACGGGCATGATACTCATCACCCAGTCGCGGGCTCGTTGGCGGGGAATGATCAGTGTTGCGATTCGCTCGTTGACGCGGGCCAGCACCACTGCGTAGACCGTTTTCTGTTGCACGGTGACGCGCTGCATTCGGGGAAGGTCCTGCGAGAGCTGCAGCAGGCCTTGGAGTTCCTGCCAATCCAATTCCACACGATGCTGGCGGAAGGATCGTAGGGACTGGATTATGGTGAAAATGAAAGCGACGCTTGTGACGAGGGCACTCAGCGCTGACCACATAACCCCACCCACCCTTACGTCTCATTGATATAGGCCGAAGCCGATGACAATGGCAAGCGTAAAACAGGAGCCCAGGAGGACGACCCCTCCGATTACCCATCCGATGATGGTGAAAGCCCAGAGGAGACGCGACTGTATGGGGCGTGGCTTTCCCCTGAACTCCAAGTACCAAGAGACCCACATCCACCCCAACACGCCGGCGCCGAGCATTATCCCAACCCCAGCGATCGTGTCGAGAACAACAACGAGGGCCGGAATCTTCATGCGTGTGCCTCCACGAGTCGAGGACGGACAGGGATGCCCAGGGCCTGGGCAACCTCCGGGTTGCGGTGGGCGAGGTCAGTGCGGAACCGGCTGCCCACGGACCGGGACCGGCCGAGGTGGTCGGCGACCGCCTGTCCGGATGGCACCTGGCCGGTGTGGCGGAGCTGGTTGATGATCCAGGCTTCCGTCTCATCCTTGCTGTGCTCCGCGGCCGGGCCGGCGTCGACCACAGACGGACGGGGCGTTGCGGGTTTCGGTGCGGGCGTCTGGAGTGCGGGGGTGAGGGCTGGCTGACGCACAGGAGCCTGGGGCTCCTGGGGCGCCGAAACCTGCGGTCTCGACGCATCCGGAACCGGCACGGGTGCCAGGTCACGATCCGGGGCGGGTGCGGTTTCGGCGGGTGCGTCGTCGGGGGCGGAGACCATGAGGACCAGGAGATGGGTGGAAAGCAGCAGGGAGATCGCGGGGACGGCGCCGATCAGGAATTTCACCGGCTCGCCCAGGTGGGCGCCGGTGGCGTGCATGCCGTTGGCGAGGGTGCTGATGGTGCCGAACACGATGAGCACGATCCATGCGTACAGGGCCACGCCCCGGGTCCGAAGGATGAGCACAGCAACGGTGCCCATGATGATGGTGCCGTCAACGACCACCGGCCACCCCCACGCCACCATCGCGGGGATACCCCCACGGGCGGCCAACTCGGACTGGCCGGTGAAGGACAGCAGCGCGGACACGATGACCACGATCAGGAGCATCACGGCCGCGAACTTGAGCAGGCGCGGGGATGTGCCGTGCAGGAAACGTCCGCTGGATGACACCATGGTCACACCTCCTCGAGGGCGGGATGGCCGGTGAACACGTTGATGGGGCGCATCACGAAGCCGGCGTCGTGGACGCCTTCCTCGGCCACCCCGTCGAACCGGTGGAGGTCGATCGACTCGATGGTGAGCACCGGGTACAACACCCCGATCAGGCGACGGGCCTGCGTCTCACTGAATGCGAACACGCCCTGCACGTGGGTGTCGGTGCCCCAGTCGTCTTTCCCGTCCGCACCGAGGTGGGCGGTGCCGTGGGCGAGCCACAGCAGGCTGGGGACTTCCCAGACCGCTTCCCGAGCGGTGTCGCGGGGGCGGCGCAGTTCGGCGATGTCCTCCGCCCCGTGGAACGACGGCTCGGTCGGGGCGGCGGAACCATCCTCGGTGTAGGCGGAGAAGTCGGCCGGGGTGACGACCTCAGACGATCCGCCTTCGCCGTCCAGGTACACGCGCCACTGGCCCGGCAACTCCACCCGGTGGGCGGGGCGCACCGGCCAGGCGCCGGCGTCTTCCGCGTTCATGGTCTGGTTGTCGTCGCCGTTCTCGTCAGTGAGTGTGACGAATTCGGAGAACAGCTGCTCGACGATCGACTGGGTGAAGCCCTCGCCGCCCCCGTCGACTGAGAAGTCGGAGACCGGCGGCAGGTATAGCCCGAACACCTGGTGCGGGTCTTGGATGGTGAACGAGTGATTCAGGATTTCCATGATCTTTTTTCCCTTGGTTGGATTCAAACGATGGTGGTGTCGGAAAGATGCGGGAGAGACCCCGGCGGAGCGTCACGGGCCACGGCCGGGCGGGCTGGGGTGTGGCCGTGGAGTTGGGCGCGCAGTTCGGCGGGGAGTTCGTCGACAGTCACGAGGTGCTTGCTGAGATCCGGGTCGTCGGCGGCCGAGTACCGCGACGGGGCCGGTGTCCCTCCCACGCTGGGCGTCAGGCTGGCGGGACGTTCTGGGGCTGGTCCGAGGTCCACGCCCCAACGGTATGGCTCACGTGCGACACAGCCGGCGACGTAGGCCGCCGGGTGCATCACCCGGCCGGTAGCCGCGGCGAGCACCTCCCGGGCTACGTCCGGCCACCACACGCCCGGAACCCGGCGGCCAAGACGAGACTCCAGCTCGGCGTTGAGCCGGCCCATGGACAGTTCCGGACTCAACCGTTCCAGGAACGCATCCGCCTCGGAATTCGACTCCGCTTCCGGTTCGTCGGCGTCAGCCGGCCCCGCCGCGATCGCGGCGTCCCGCGCCTCGCGCGGATCGTTGTTTTCAGGTTCTCTTGATGGTTCCTTTGATGGTTCTTCCTTAATGGGGTGGCAGAAAGTGCCGGTAACTTCGGCAGAAAGTGCCGGTAACTTCTGCGAAAAGTGCCGGTAACTTCCCCCTCGGAGAGGGGCTGCGGGAGACCCTGGAGCGAAGTTATCCACAGGCTCCGGGAGGGTCGGAGAGAGGTCGGAGAAGTTACCGGCACTTTTTGCCGGTAACTTCTCATCGGCTTGCTGGAGCCGATCATCCCCCTCCGGGTCGCCGTACTCGTCGGGCAGGTCCACATCAGGCACATCCTGCGCGGTCGACGTGGCAAAAGTGACCGTGACCTCGGTGGCCGCAGGCAACAGGGTATAGAGGGTGCCGCGCCGGCCCCCGCCCATACCCTGAGAGGGATCGTCCACCCGCTGATTCCGCCAGTACCGAGCCCGCCGAGAAATCAAGCACGCCGCCTCGAGGCGGTCCAAACAATTCCGTACCGCACGGGCAGACAAGAACGTGTCCTCAGACAACCGCTGCTGCGACGGGTAGCACTGCCACTCGGAGTCCGCATAGTCGGCCAACTGCTTCAACACCGCACGGCACCCCACCGTCAGCCGAACCCCGTTCGGCAGCACTCGCGGCAGCGAGTTCGCCCACGTCAACGCCGCATTACTCATCGCAGACCGCCCATAACTCCAGCCATGTGGAGGCCGGCGGGGAGGTGTTTCCGGAACCGTCGGGGCACGAGGAAGACCACGAGCTGCAGGTCCGGGGTGTGGACCTCGTCGGTGTACTGCACCGGGCGGGAGCGACTCACCACAGAGATCCCCGATAGGTCGGTGCTCACCTCACACGACGCCCAGCCGAGACGGTCCAAGTCCCGCAGGCACTCCATGACCGTGACTGGAGGCAGGTTGAGGATCTTGGCCGCGTGGGTGAGCTTCACCACTGACCGGTCCGGGATCAGCCGCAGATTGAACCACACGTCACCAGCAGGCCCCTCGGGCAACAAGCTCATGCGACACCTCCGTGAATGATGAGAAGCACGACACCGACCGCGAGTACCCAGAACGCGGAGCAAGCGAACAGACCGAACGTGATGCCGGCGGCCGCACTATGACGGGAGAGGTTCACGTGCGCAACCCGGCCGGCAGTAGCGGTGCACATCACGGCCACCAGAGCGAGGATGATCAACAACACCGCGCTCATGCGGCCACCTCCTCAACAGGATCCATGTCGAGTTCCGCGGCGGAGTGCCAGTCGGCGAGGCCCTGCGCTATCTGGGCTTCCCGAAGTGGAGCATCGGAGTGTTTCAACGCCTGGTAGAGAAGGCTGGTCTCCCGCTGCCTGGGGCCACGTGCTCCCCAGCACACATTCACGAGGGCTTCGATCTGCCGGTGAGTCAACCCGAGGGTGAGCAGGTCGGTGTTGTTGCGCATCTCCGTGTGGCCGTACCCCTTGTGCTGCTCGGGGTTCATCGCCAGGTAGCACACCGCGGCGTGCAGCACCAGACGGGACACTGCCCCGTGCGCGTAGACCTCCAGCGCCTCGACGGTGAGGCTGATCGCGTCCGCGAGGTCCGTGCCCGGTCTGGGCTGGGTGAAGTGCCACCAGACCAGTCCCGGGATATCCGGGACCATCAACGGGATAGCCGTCCCGGCCAGACGGACGGGATGCTCCTCGGTGATGGTCTCCAGGCGCTCCGGAATGCCGGCGACGGTGCGCCCCCAGCTGAGGTTCCGCACCAGTGAGCTCACCAGGTAGCCGGCTGGGGACTGCGCTCCGGCGACTCCAGCGATCAGGGAACGAGTCTGGGGTGGGGTCGTTGCGAGGGTGTCGATCAGGAACGCCACCACGTCGTCAGCCTCGACGTCTTCCCCGACCTTCGTACGCAGCTGTGAGACGACTGCACCAGCGAGGTTGGTGCGGAACCAGTCGGCGAAACGAATGCCCGCCGGAGTGCCCCACCAGGACACGTCCGTCCCAGCCTGCAACAGGCTCTTGAGGTCCGGCTCAGCGGTCGTCATCAGGGTTCACCCCCACCGTGTGCTTTGGGTCGAGATACCGGGCGACGGATGCGAGGGCCTGTGCCTGGGCGTAGAACGCGGCCGCATAGTGGGCTTGTCCCTGCCACAGCACGAAGTCCCCGGCCTTGAACAGTTCCTCCACCCCGCCCACGGCTTTCACCACGCGCAGCAGTGCCTGAGTGAGCTTCGCATCCAGGGTCTTCTTGGCACGTTCCTCGGCCGTCGGCATCTTCGGGCGCTGCTCCGGAGGGAGACTGGTCAGGTGATGCAGAGCATCCACTCGGAGAAAAATCTTGTGCAGGGCCCCCGGGGTCTTCCGCACCTTCTCGATCGCCGACGCCGCAGTCTTCCGCAGCTCCGGAGCCGCCGACTCGTCCGCAGCCCACTCCTGGAGCTGGAACGCCTCATTGATCTTTGACTCCGAGAAGCCCGTCACCAGAGGCACTGACGAACGAGTCGTCCCATCCTCAGCAACGGGGAAACCTATAAGTCCATCGCTCTCTCGTTCTGCAGAATCTGCAGAACGAGGATCTTGATGTTGGAGATGAGTTTTCTGTGCCGAGGCCCTGTCCCTTCTGAGGAAGGGTTCAATGGCCTTCTTGTAGACGCGGGCGGCGTCGAGCGGGTTCATGGCGTGCCGCACATTGTTGGCGATCAGCCCTTGCAACTCCCGGTCCACCTGGGTGGCGACCGAGTGATCGACAACCACTGGAACCGCCTGCCAGCTTTCGCGCTTCGCAGCCTCGAGGCGGTGCCCGCCGTCGACCAGGACGCGATTGGTGTCCACGACGATCGGCTGGACCATCCGACCCCCGTTGACGTGGAAGCTCTCGATGATGCGCTTGACCGCGCCCTCGTCGACCACGCGCAGAGCATCCGACACAATGATGTCGTCTGGATGTAGAACCAGAAGCTCAGTTTCAGTCTGCTCACTCATTTCGGAACCCCTTGTTGTGGCGATTTGTTGTCGGAAGCGTCATCAGAGCGAGTCGTGACGGCTCCACCCCTCGCGTCCAGATGAGATCGTTCAAGTTGTCTGTTACCGGATCGAAGGAGTCATTCTTCCTCCGGGTGAAATGCTCAAGCCGGGCACGGAATGCGTCCTGACAGACAGGAGACGGGCAGTAAGCCAAAAGACGGCCCTGGATAATGAACGACCAGCCAGCGTCGGCCAGGCGAGCCAGCACCGGTGTCAGGGCCTCCGGTGTGTCAGGGAGATCAACGTGCGCGGAGGCAAGGCAGGAACGACGTTCGCAGTCGATGCGAGCCACCCGGTACTCCAACACCTTGCCCATCAGACGGAGGCCTGCTCTGACGCGGCCTTGACGTCCTCAACTGAGAGGTCTGAGAAGCCGGACCACATACGGACAGCCTCGATCGTGAAGCGCCAGTCACGTCCGATCTTCTGCCCCTGAAGGGCCCCAGTCCGGGCAGCACTTGAGACCTTGGCAAGGCTGACTCTTGCCCAAGCAGAAACCTCAGCAGCGGTAAGTAACGAGTCCATGCGTTCTAATATAGCGCTAACTGACACATATTGTGGCGGATTGCGCTAGATCAAGTGGGAAACGCTTCCTCTGGAGCCCGAAGCCGGCATATTATGAACACATGAGCGACTTGGGTGCATTGGGAAAGGCTGAGCCACAGAACGATGTGATCGGGGAACGGCTCGCCGCACTGATGTGGAGGAAGAGGCTTTCGAAGGCCGGTCTAGCCCGGGCTGCCGGTATCCAGCGGAGTTCCCTGTATTTCAAGATGGACGGGTCGCGGCCTTGGTACTTCTTCGAGATCAAGGCAATCGCGGGGGTTCTCGACACGTCCGTGGCATATCTCACAGGTGAGACTGACGAGCCCGATCCATCCAAGTTGTGCCCCCCGAGAGTTTCGATCTCTCTACCCGCTGATTAAAAGTCAGCTGCTCTTCCGATTGAGCTAGAGGGGCCGGGGCTTTCGCCCCATCGAACCATTGTCGTCCGCTCGCCGCTCGTAGGCAACCCGGCGGGCTACGGCGCCGTCCTCATCTACGTATTCCGGCGTCCGTGACATCTGCCGGGCGCGTCCCGCTGGGAACATTCCCCGGCCGGCCCCGGTTACAGTGAACCGTGCGCGATTTCCACAAGCCCGTTTTCCTCGATGGCCTGCGGCTCGACAATTTCGAGGAGGCCCGCGATCCGGTGACGATCAACCGGATCGCCCGCGACACGGCGCATCTGCTGCTCGATCGTTCCCGCAGCGCCCACGACGAGTCGCTGGTGCGCCGGCTGACGCACTACACCGACGAGCACGGGCTGGACACTATCGCGGAGCTGTGGGCGACTGCGTCGGAGCGCTCGCTGGCGGGCATCCTGTGGCGCGTCTACCTGCTCCGCTCGGTGATCATGCAGCGGCCGGAGACGCTGGGCGAGCTGTACGACCTGGGACGTGCCGCGCTGCCGCTCGTCGACGAGGTGGTCGCCGGGGTGGCCGAGCCGGTGGGGCCGGACGAGGTGCGGACCACCAGCGAGGAGATCCTGCGGGGCGTGTTCGCCGGAGACTTCGCGGTAGCGCTGCGGCGCGCGGCGGCGTTCACGCACCTGGTGGCCCTCGGCTGCCTGCGGCGCGCGGATGTGCTGGATGCGTTCGACGCGGAGCAGGCGAGCGCGTTCACGCTGCGGGCGCGGCGCTTCGACGAGCTCTCGATGGCGTTCGCTCGGGGCGCACAGCTGGGGCAGGAGGATGCCCTAGACTGACTCTGCCCCGCGAGGGGCAGGCCAGGTCGCGTAACCCCGGGCTCCACCCTTTGCCGCTGCGAGCGGCCACACGCCGAGAGGCGTTCGCGGCCTGGCCCTCATCCTTTTCCGGCCCCGCCTCGGGCGAGCCCATCCGGGCCCGCCCCTTCAGCCGACGCTGGGCTGGTGCCGCTCCTGCGAGAGCAGGCAGACGTTCCCGTCGCGCTCGCCGAATTGCAGCACGGCGAATTCTCCGGGGGCCATGTTGGCGGCGGGCAGCATCTGGGGGCGGGACACCTGGTCGAGGCGGTTGCCGATGGCGGTGAAGATGGCGGGCAGCACGGGGCGGTGGGAACACAGCAGCAGGGGTCGTCCGGTGCCGGCCACGGCGGCGACTTGGCGCTCGGTGCCGGCGGGGTCGGCGGCGTAGGCCGCTTCTGTGAGCGCCTCGAGCGGTTCGGGGGCCGCTTCCCGGCTGTTCGCGTAGGGAGCGAGGGTGGCCACGCAGCGCATCCAGGGGCTGGTGTACAGCTCGAGGTCGTCGCCCCAGGAGGCGAGGTCCTGCTGCAGGGCGGCCGCCTGCGCCTGTCCTCGGCCGGTGAGGTCGCGGGTCTCTTCCGGTCCCGACCACTCGCTGCGCGAGATGGCCTTGGCGTGGCGCAGGATGATGATCGGCACCATGCGGGTCAGCTCGGGGTCGAGGGTGCGGGTGAAGCCGGCCAGCAGTTCGCGGTCGTGATCGTAGGTGAGCCGTTCGATGGCGTCGTCGAGCGGCATCCAGCGGCGCTCGCTGACCTCTTTGCTCGGCTCGAAGTCGTCCTCGGCCTGCGCCCATTGCTCGTCGGAGATCAGCGACGACCAGTAGTGCACCCGCTTGGGCTTGTCTTTGCCGACGAGGTAGTCGGTGCGGCCGGCCGCAGGGCCGAGGACGGTGCGCAGGCCGGTCTCTTCCCACAGTTCGCGGCGCGCGGTGGTGGGGAGGATCTCGCCGGGGTCGAGTTTCCCTTTCGGGAACGACCAGTCGTGGTGGGAGGGCCGGTGCACGAGCAGGATCTCCGCCCCGGAGCGGGTGGGGCGCCAGCAGAGGACGCCTGCGCCGAGGATCACTTCGCTTTCACCCGCTGGGCCTTTTTCCGCGCCTCGGCCTGCGCGATGAATTCGGATTGGATGTCGATGAGCGGGTTCCCGTCGGCGTCCCGGTGGTGGCGGGTCCAGGAGCCGTCGGCTTCGAGGTGCCACGATGAGATCTCGGGGGAGAACGCCCGCTCGGAGATGCGGGTCAGCTCGGCCACCTGGTCGGGGGCGGTGATCCGCACCAGCGCTTCGACGCGGCGGTCGAGGTTGCGGTGCATCATGTCGGCGCTGCCGATGTACACGGTGGGGTCGCCGTCGTTGGCGAACCAGAAGATGCGCGAGTGCTCGAGATAGCGGCCGAGCACCGAGCGCACGGTGATGTGCTCCGAGTACCCGGGCCGGCCGGGTTCCAGGGTGCAGATGCCGCGCACCCAGAGGTCGACGGGAACGCCGGCCTGGCTGGCCCGGTAGAGGGCGTCGATGACCTTCTCGTCGACCATCGAGTTGACCTTCATGCGGATGTGGGCCGGACGACCGGCCTGGGCGTGCTCGATCTCGCGGTCGATGAGACCGATCAGACCGCTGCGGATGTTCTTGGGGGCGACGAGCAGCCGGTGGAAGTCGGTCTCCACGGCGTACCCGGACAGCTGGTTGAACAGGCGCCCGAGGTCGTCGCCGACCTCCTGATCGGCGGTGAGCAGTCCGAGGTCCTCGTAGAGGCGGGCGGTCTTGGGATTGTAGTTGCCGGTGCCGACGTGCGAGTAGCGCACCAGCCGGCCGTCCTCCTTGCGGACGACCATGAGCAGCTTGCAGTGGGTTTTGAGCCCGATCAGGCCGTAGACGACGTGCACCCCGACCCGTTCGAGCTTGCGCGCCCAGGTGATGTTGTTGGCCTCGTCGAAGCGCGCCTTGAGCTCGACCAGGGCCAGCACCTGCTTGCCGGCCTCGGCGGCGTCGATGAGCGCCTGCACGATGGGGCTGTCGCCGGAGGTGCGGTACAGGGTCTGCTTGATGGCCACCACCTGGGGGTCGGCGGCGGCGTGCTCGACGAGGGCCTGCACGCTGGTGGCGAACGACTCGTAGGGGTGGTGCAGCAGGATGTCCTGCTTGCGGATGGCCGCGAAGAACTCGTTGTGCTCGTGCGGCTCGATGTCGGCCAGGAAGCGGTTGGTGGTGGGCACCGCGACGGGGTAGTGCAGCTCGGGGCGGTCGATGCCGGAGATCTGGAACAGCCCGGTCATGTCGAGCGGGCTGGGCAGCTCGTAGACGTCTTCTTCCTTGACGCCGAGCTCCGTGACCAGCAGTTCGCGGATGGCGGGGTCCACATCCTCGTCGAGTTCGAGGCGCACCGGCGGGCCGAAGCGGCGGCGCAGCAGCTCGGCTTCGAGGGCCTGCAGGAGGTTCTCGGCCTCGTCCTCGTCGACTTCGAGGTCTTCGTTGCGGGTGACGCGGAAGACGTTCGAGGTCGTCACCTCCATGCCGGGGAACAGCTGCCCGATCTGGGTCTTGAGGAGGTCTTCGAGCGGCAGGAAGGTGAGGGCGTCGGTGCGCGAGGCGATCGGCACGAACCGGGGCAGCGACTGCGGCACCTTGACGCGGGCGAACTCCCGCTTGCCGGTCTTGGGGTCGCGCACGATGACGGCCAGGTTGAGCGACAGCCCCGAGATGTAGGGGAAGGG
>JBDNYM010000038.1:0-23775 GCA_047722305.1 Pseudoclavibacter sp.
GTGCGGGGGCGCGCAGCAGCAGGGCGCGACTGGCGGCCAGCACCTCGATGGCGAGCACTTCGGCCAGCCCCCGCACCCCGCGGCGCAGTTTGCGGGCCGCGGCCCAGCCCATCGAGACGTGGTCCTCCTGCATCGCCGACGAGGGGATGGAGTCGACGCTGGCCGGCACCGCCAGGCGCTTGAGCTCCGAGACGAGCCCGGCGGCGGTGTATTGGGCGATCATGAGGCCCGAGTCGACGCCGGGATCGGCGGCCAGGAAGGGCGGCAGCCCCCGGTTGCGGGAGGTGTCGAGCAGGCGGTCGGTGCGGCGCTCCGAGATGCTGGCCAGGTCGGCGAGCGGGATGGCCAGGAAGTCGAGCACGTAGGCGACGGGCGCGCCGTGGAAGTTGCCGTTCGACTCGACCCGGCCGTCCTTGGTGACGACGGGGTTGTCGACGGCGCTGTTGAGCTCGCGCGCGGCGACGCCGGCCGCGTACTCGACGGTGTCGCGGGCGCCGCCGGTGACCTGCGGGGCGCACCGCAGCGAGTAGGCGTCCTGCACGCGCACCTCCTGGTCGGCGCGCGCGGCGGCGATCAGCGGCGAGCCGGCGAGCAGGCGGCGCAGATTCGCGGCCGAGATGGCCTGCCCGGGATGCGGGCGCAGCTGCTGCAGGTCGTCGGCGAACACCGCGTCGGTGCCGAGCAGGGCCTCGACGCTGAGGGCGGTGGCGATGTCGGCCACGGTCAGCAGGCGGCGCAGGTCGGAGATGGCCAGGCAGAGCTGCCCGAGCATCCCGTCGGTGCCGTTGATGAGAGCCAGGCCCTCCTTCTCTTCCAGCTGGATGGGGGCGATGCCGGCGTCGCGCAGGGCGGTGCCGCCGTCCACTGCGGTGCCGTCGGCCTCGCGCGCCTCTCCTTCGCCGATGGCGACCAGGGCGCAGTGGGCGAGCGGGGCGAGGTCGCCGGAGCAGCCGAGCGACCCGTACTCGCGCACCATGGGGGTGATGCCGGCGTTGAGGATGTCGGCGTAGGTCTGTGCGGTGCTGGGGCGCACCCCGGTGCGGCCGGTGGCGAGGGTGGACAGGCGCAGGGCCATGAGGGCGCGCACCACTTCGCGTTCGACCTCGGGGCCGACGCCGGCGGCGTGCGAGCGCACCAGGCTGCGCTGCAGCTGCGCCCGCTCGGCCACGGGGATGCTCTTGACGGCGAGCGCGCCGAACCCGGTGGAGATGCCGTAGTGCGGCTTGGCGTCTCCGGCCAGGCCCTCGACCACGGCGCGGGATGCGGTCATGGCGTCGATGGCGGCGGCGGTGAGCTCGACTCGGGCTCCGTCGCGGGCGATGGCGGCCACGTCGTCGATGGAGAGCGGACCGGTCCCGATGTGGATATTCTGCTGAGACATGCTTCCAGTTGACTCCGCGGGCGCGGGCTGCGCCAGCGCCCCGGCCGGGTGGCTGTCCGACATGTCGGACGTGTTGCCTGGCCGTGACACGGGCCCCTGCGCCTCCGATCCTGGATAGACTGGGCAGATGAGCGATTTGTCAGACCACCATCAACCCGGGGCGCCTCGATTCCGCGAGGAGCTGCTCGCTTTCCCCCCGTACACGCCGGGCAAGCCCGCCCCGACCGAGGGCTTCAAGCTCTCTTCGAACGAGAACCCGTACCCGCCGCTGCCGTCGGTGCTGGCCGCTGTCGCGGGGGTCGAGAACTTCAACCGCTATCCCGATAACGGCGCCCCGACCCTGACCGCCCGGCTCGCCGCGCTCTACGACGTGCGGCCCGAGAACGTCGTGGTGGGCCCCGGCTCCATCACGGTGCTGCTGCAGGCCATCCTGGCCACCTGCGAGACCGGCGACGAAGTGGTGTTCCCGTGGCGCTCGTTCGAGGGCTACCCGTCCACGATCACGGTGGCCGGCGCCACGCCCCGCCCGGTGCCCGTCCACGCCGACGGGACGCACGACCTCGACGCGATGGCGGCCGCCATCACCGACCGCACCCGGGTGGTGCTGCTGTGCAGCCCGAACAATCCCAGCAGCGAGACGCTGGGGCAGGCGGATGTGGAGCGCTTCCTGGCGCGTGTGCCCGCCAACGTGCTGGTGCTGCTGGATGAGGCCTACATCGACTTCGTCCGCGATCCCGACGCGGTGGACGGCATGACGCTCATCGCCGACCACCCCAACCTGGTGACGCTGCGCACCTTCTCCAAGGCCTACGGGCTGCCCGGCATCCGCGTCGGGTATGCGGTGGGCGACGCCTACGCGATCGGCGCCATCCGTGCCGCCGGCCTGCCGTTCAACGTGCCCACCGAGGCCGAGCAGGCGGCCATCGCCAGCCTCGACGCCCGGGAGCAGCTGCTGGAGCAGGTCGACGCCATCGTCGCCACCCGCAACCGGGTGCTGGCGGGGCTGGTCGACCAGGGGTGGCACCTCCCCGACCCGCAGGGCAACTTCGTATGGCTGCCGGTGGGCGACGCCGCCGTGGACGCCGGCAAGGTGTTCGAGAAGCACGGCATCATCGCCCGCGTCTTCGCCGGCGCCGGTGTGCGCGTGTCCATCGCCGAGGATGACGCGGTCGAGCCGCTGCTGGCCGCCGCAGCCGAGATCGCCGAGACCGCGCTGCCCCAGGCCTGACCGGCTGCGGCCGGTCACGCCCTCTGAGTTCGGCGCCCCGGGCCGGGACCCGGCGCCCCGTCCCGCCCCTCAGCTGAAGAGCCCCTCGGCGAGGTAGTGCCCCTCGCGCGGCGCGGGCGGCACGGCGAACAGCGCCGAGCCGATGTGCGAGATGTACTCGTTCAGCCGGTCCGAGGCCCCGAGCCGGCGCTGGATGCGCACGAAGTGCTCGGGGTCGTTCTGGTAGCAGATGAAGATGAGCCCGGCGTCGAGCTGCCCGTCGGCGTCCAGCCCGTCGGTGTAGTTGTAGGGGCGGCGCAGGATGCGCACGCCGTCGTTGTGCTCGTGGGCGGCCAGGGCGATGTGCGAGTCGACGGGGATGCGCGGCTGCCCGTCGGGGCCGCGGCGGTGGAAGTCGGGGGTGGTGAACTCGGTGCCGCCGCTCAGCGGCGCCCCCTCGCGCTTGGTGCGGCCGAAGGTCTCCTCCTGATCGCCGACCCGGTCGGCGTCCCAGATCTCGAGCCGCATCCGAATCTTGCGGGCGATCTGGTAGGTGCCGCCGCGCATCCAGCGCTGGTCGGAGTCGTGTGCCCAGACGTACTGGCGCTGCAGGTCCGTGGTGGTGGCGTTGCGGGTGCCGTCCTTGAACCCCATGAGGTTGCGGGGAGTCTGCTGGCCGGGGCCGGCGGAGGCGCGGCCGAAGCCCAGCACCGTCCACCGGGTCTGCACCTGCCCACGGGCGATGCGGGCGAGGTTGCGCACGGCGTGGTAGGCGACCTGCGGGTCGTCGGCGCAGGCCTGCAGGCTCAGGTCGCCGCCGTCGAGGGCGGGGTCGATGTTGTCGCTGGGGAGCGAGGGCAGCTTTTGCAGAAGACGGGGGCGCCGTCCGGCCAGCCCGAACCGGGAGTCGAACAGGGACGGCCCCAGCCCGACGGTGACGGTCAGGGAGGCCGGGTCCAGTCCGTAGGCCTCGCCGGTATCGGATGGCACCCCCTGCCCGGTGGGCGGCTGCACCTCGCCGACTGGCTTGCCGGCCTGCAGCAGCGAGATGGCTGCGGACCAGCGGGCGAGGACGACCTGCAGGTCCCGGACGGACGTCGAGGTCATGTCGAAGGTCGAGTAGACGCAGTAGCGCTGCGGCGGGGTGGTGACCCCGCCCTGGTGCGCCTGCCCGTAGAAGGGGTAGGACGCGGCGAGGTCCATGGTCGACCCGACGCGCTGCCGGTCGAGGAAGGCCTCGGTGCCGATCGCACCGAGGGCTCCCAGCGCGGTGCCGGCGGCGGCCCCGCCGAGGAAGGCGCGGCGGGAGAACCCGCGGCGCGGCGCGGTCCCGGACGGGCCGGGGGCGGCCTCGGCGGCGTCCTGCCTGCCGTTCGTCTTCGGGCCGGCCGCGTCGGCGTCCTGTGCGCGGCCCCCAGCGACGGGCGCGCCGGTGTCGGCTTCGCGCTGACCGGCCGCCGGCTGCGCGGGCCCGCCAGTCGCGGGATCGCCGGCCGCAGCCCCCGGCTGTCCGGCCGCGGTCCGGCCGTCCTCAGCCGCCGCGTCCTCCGGTTCCCCGTCGCCGGGGACGTCCCCCGCCCCCGCCGTCATGCGGTGGCGACCTTGGCGGCCAGCCCGGCCAGCGGATCCTGCAGCGCCTGCACGGCCTTGCTCAGCTTCGCGGCGTCACTGGCACGCAGGGTCTGGTCGTAGGTGCGGTACCCGCCCAGGGAGGAGGGGTCCTTGTACGTGTTCAGCAGCTCGGTGACCGTGGTGAATTGCTTGCTGATCTCGGCGGTGCTGTCGGCGTTGATCTTCTTGAGACCGGGCTTGAGGAAGGCGAATGCCTCCTGGGCGCCTTCGACGTTGGCGGCGAAGTCGATGAGATCCAGGTGCGAGAACTGCTCCTCCTCGCCGGTGATCTTCTCGCTCTGCACCTCTTCGAGCAGGCTGGCCGCGCCGTTGGCGAGGTCCTCCGGCGAGTAGGTGAGCGAGCCGGACAGGTCCTTGAGCTTCTTCACATTGGCGAGCAGCTCGGTCGACAGCGACTTGGTGGTGTCGGTGATGCCGGCGCCGAACAGGTCGCGCTCGACGGCGTGGAACCCGTGCCAGCCGACGGCCTCGTCGAGGTTGGAGGCGCGCATGTCGATCAAGTAGTCGAGGTTGCCGTGATTGTCGGTGGCATCGTAGCCGGGCAGCACGAAGCCGTCGACGTCCGATTCGACGCGCTCATAGTAGGGGCGGGCCTGCGCGTAGGCGGTGCGGGCAGCTGCCACATCGCCCTGCTGCACGGCGGCGTCGAGCGTGGCGGTGCTGGTGACCAGCGAGTCGATCTGCTGGTCCACGTAGCCGCCGTACTGTTTGGCCCCGGTCTTGAGCAGCTGTTGGGTGCTGCCAGTGGAGCGTTTCGCCTTGCCGGTCACAGTGAGGGTCTGGGTGGCCTGTTTCGCCCCGGGGCAGTAGACGGTGTACTTGCCGCCGTCGAGGGTGACGGTGAACTCGACCGGCTTGAGCCCGGGGGCGAGGTTCTCCTTCTCGGCGAGGATGCGCTGGTCCTGCTGCAGTTCGACCTCGCTGATCTCGGGCGACGAGATGTTGTGCATGCGGAAGGTGACGGCGCCGGCGGGCACGCTGGCGGTGCTGAGCTTGCAGGCGGCGCCGTCGCCATCGCTGGTCAGGTTGACGGTGACCTCTCGGGCGCCGGTGCTGGAGGAGGCGGAGCTGTGGCCGCCGGATGTGGCGGTTGAACAGCCGGTCAGCGCCAGCGGCAGCAGGATGAGCGAAGCGGCGGCGGTGGTGAGGTGGGGCCGTGACATGGGGTGTTCCTTTCGTGGCGCCCGTCGGCTCGGCGGGCAGGGGTGGAGAAAAGCGCGATTCAGGATGTGGTGGCAACGGCCGCCGGTTGCTCCCGTCGCCGGGAGGCGGGCTCCCGATCGCGGGGCGGCACGGCGAGGGCGATGGCGTAGCCGAGCAGCACGAGCGGCAGCCAGGCGATGTAGAGCTGGCGTTCGCGCACGTCGTGCTGCCAGGTCTGCTGGGCGGTGAGGGCGGTGGCGGATGCCCGGGCGTCGGCGCGCCAGGTCGTCCCGGCGGGTGCGGCCAGCGTCATCGTGCGCGGGGTGCTGAGCCCGCCCTCGGCGATGGTGGCCAGGGCGGTGGTCTGCTGGGCGGCGTCGAGCAGGGCGCCGCCGCCGGCGGTCCAGGCGCGGGTGATTGTGGTGGTCTGCACCTCGACCTGGTAGGGGCCGCCGGCCCGGGTGGGGTCGATGCCGATGGGGTGCCGGCCGCCGTTGAGCGTCACCAGCTCCGGGTAGCTGAGCCGGTGCGACACGGTGGTGCGGTCGATGCGCCGCCACCGGCGGGCATCCACGTCCCCGCGCTGTTCGGTGCCAGCGGCGCGCAGCACCGTCGCTGCGGACCCGGCTCGGGTCAGCCGCAGGGCCGCGCCGTCTCCGTGCACGGCGACGGCGGCCCCATCTGCCATGACCCGGGTGCCGGCCGGGGCGGCGGGCGTGGTGACGGCACTGCCGACGGCGAGGGCCACGGCGGCGAGCCCGAGCGCGCCGGCGGCGATCAGGCGCTGCCGGCGCGAGAGCCGCAGCCGCGCCGGCAGGAGCAGCAGCAGCGTCACCGGCAGCGCGTACAGCAGCCAGCCGAGCACCTCGATGAGGCGCGGGTCCGCGGGGATGCCGAATACGCCGGTGATCACCGCCGACCGGATGCTGCCCGCCGGCACCAGCCAGCTCAGGTCGAGCACCTGCTGCTGCCCGATCGTGATCCACCCGGCCTCGTGGGCGGTGCGCAGCACGTTGAGCACGAGCCCGGCGGCGACCAGCACCAGGAACACCCCGGTGATGGTGAAGAACCGGGACAGGTTGAAGCGGATGCCGCCCTGGTAGAGGCCCCAGCCGAGGGCACTGGCGGCGAGGATGCCGATGACCGCGCCGAGCAGTCCGAGCGCACCGCTGGTCTCGGCCTGCATGGTGGCCAGCAGGAATACCGCGGTCTCGAAGCCCTCCTTGAGGACGGCCAGGAAGGCCATGCCGGCGAGGGCGAGAGAGCCGCCGCGTCCGAGGGCGGCCTCGCTGCGGGCTTCGAGCTGGTGGTGCATGTCCCGGCCGTGGGTGCGCATCCACAGGATCATGGTGGTGACGAACACGACGGCGACGGCGCCGATCACGGTCTCCAGGGCTTCCTGCTGGGCTTGGGGGAGGGCGGTCTGCAGCGCTTCGAGCAGCACCCCGACCAGGATGCTGAGCAGAACGGCCGCGGTGACGCCGATGGCGAGGGGTTTGAGCGAGCGTCCGGAGCGTTTCAGGAAGGCGGCGACGATGCCGACGATGAGCGCGGCCTCGAGCCCTTCGCGCAGACCGATGATCAGCGTCGCGAGCACGCGGAACCTCGCTTCTCCGGGAGCATGTCAAGAACATGCGATATTGATTAGGTCGTCCTAACTTACCGCAGCCTATGGCGTGGCCGCGGGCGCGTCAACGTCGGATTGCGCCGGCCGGGGCCGTCACCCCGGTACTGCGGGCGAGGGATGCGGACGCCCTGTCCCGTCCCTCCGCCCGGCAGCCTTCGTCGGGGCATTCCGAATTTACGATTCGTATCGATCCGAGGCTCCGATATGCTGCTCGGTAACATCCCCGTCATCCGGGGGATCTAGAACTGATAGACGGCTGTGCGACTGGCGCATCCGTTTCGGAGGAGGGGCGCGTGTCTGATATCAGGGAATCAACCGACACCAACGATGCCGGCGGGAACGTCCCCGCCCCGCAGCCGCGGGGGTCCCGGCGCGAGCACTCGGCCATCAGCAACGTCATCCGCGGCTCGCTGGGCAACCTGATCGAGTGGTACGACTGGTACATCTACTCGGCCTTCAGCGTGTACTTCGCCAAGGCGTTCTTCCCCAGCGACAACCCCACCGTCGAGCTGCTGCAGGCCATGGCCGTGTTCAGCCTCGGCTTCATCATGCGGCCGATCGGCGGCTGGTTCTTCGGCCGCTTCGCGGACCGGCATGGCCGTCGCGCCGGGCTGACGCTCAGCATCACGCTGATGGCCGCCGGGTCGCTCATCATCACCTGCACGCCCACCTTCGGCACCATCGGCCTGTTCGCGCCCATCCTGCTGCTGCTGGCCCGCGTGCTGCAGGGCTTCTCGGTGGGCGGCGAGTACGGCACCTCGGCGACCTACCTCTCCGAGGTGGCCACGCCCAAGTACCGCGGCTTCTACTCCAGCTTCCAGTACGTGACGCTGGTGTCGGGGCAGCTCATCGCCCTGCTGGTGCAGATCGTGCTGCAAGGGCTGATCAGCCGAGCCGAGATGTTCGCCTGGGGCTGGCGCATCCCGTTCTTCATCGGCGCGCTCGGCGCCATCGCGGTGCTGTATCTGCGGCGCAGCATGGCCGAGACCGTCAAGACGGTCGACACCGCCACCGAGGTGCGCGGTCAGAAGGCCGGCACGCTGGCGCTGCTGTTCAAGTACCCCAAATCGTTCTTCATCGTGCTGGGTCTGACGTTCGGTGGCACCATCGCCTTCTACACCTACACGACCTACATGCAGCAGTTCATGGTCAACACCTCCGGCATCCCGGTCGAGACGGTGACGCGCATCAACTTCTTCGCGCTGCTCGTCTTCATGGTGCTGCAGCCGCTGTACGGCTGGATCTCCGACCACATCGGCCGGCGGGCCCTGCTGATCTTCTTTGGCGTGGGCGGCACCCTGCTGACGGTGCCCATCCTGACCCTGCTGGGCCGCACGTCCAGCGCCTGGGCGGCCTTCGGGCTCATGGTGCTGGCGCTGGTGGTGGTCGCCGGCTACACCTCGATCAACGCCATCGTGAAGGCCGAGCTGTTCCCCATGAAGGTGCGAGCCCTCGGCGTCGGCCTGCCCTATGCGCTCGCCAATGCGATCTTCGGCGGCACCGCCCCCACGGTGGCGCTGTGGCTGAAGGACCAGGGGCACGAGAGCTGGTTCTTCTGGTATGTGACCATCGCCATCTTCATCTCGCTGCTCGTCTACATCTGGGGCATCGCCGACCACCGCAAGGTCAACACCGAGCTCGACCGCGATCAGGCCGAGCGGGATGCGGCCATCGCGGCGTCGTCGAAGTAGTGAGGAGCGAGGGGCTGTTTCAGCTCCCGGAGGTCATCTTCGCGCGCCGGTGGGCCAGCGCGCGCACGTCGCTGAGGAAGCCGTTGCGGCGCTCCGGGGTGTCCGCCCGAAGCCCCATGCCGCCCAGCACCAGCACATCGGTGGTACGGATGCCGCACAGGCCGAGGATGTGCCGTCGCACCAGCCGCACCGGCGAGTTCGGGACGTACCGGGTGTAAAACCCGGGGGCGCGGCTGGTGACCAGCAGCGACGCCGTCCGCCCGCCGAGCAGAGGTACCGGCGCGTGGCGTCCCGGTTCGTAGCGGAAGGCGACGCCGGGAGTGACCACGCGGTCGAACCAGCCGGTCAGGGTGGCCGGGAAGGTCGTCCACCACACCGGGAACTCGATGACGAGGTGCTCGGCCCAGCGCAGATCGTCCTGCCAGTCATCCACCGTGGCGTCGGGCTCCATGCGCTCGCGGTAGCCGAAGCGCAGCACGGGGTCGAACCGGGCCTGTGCCAGGTCGTGCATCCTCAGTTCGCCGCTGCCGGCGGCCTCGAAGGCGGCGCGATAGGTGGCGGCGACCGCCGCGCCGAAGCTGTCCGGGTCGGGATGGGCGGCGAGCAGTAGCGTCCTCGACATGATCGGCGTTCTCCTTCATTCCGCGGCGCCACCAGTGAGGTGGCATCGGCGCCGCCCATCCAGCCTACCGATCCGGCGTCCCCCGTCATCCGCGCCGGCGGGGCCGGTGACTGCGGGCGCGGCGAGCGGCGGGGAGTCCCGTTCAGAGACGACGAAAGCCCCCGGCGTCGAACGCCGAGGGCTTTCTGCAGCTGAAGGAACTGGCTCGGCGGGGTGTCAGCCCTGCCGGCCGTTCCAGCGCGGGTTCTTCTTGTTGATGACGTAGGTGTGACCGCGACGGCGCACGATCTTCGACCCCGGCTTGCTCTTCAGCGACTTCAGAGATGCACGCACCTTCATGGCGGTCGCTCCTTTCATCTACTCGCCCGGATTCGCACCCGAGAAAACTCATGGCACAGAAATGCCAGACAAGCCACTATAGCCCCTCCGCTTGCAGCCTGCCTAGTCGCGATGGGGGAGAAGTCCATTACCATTATCACTATGGCACCGAAGCGACGGCACACCGAGCAGCAGGGGGCAGTGGCCGCCGCATTGGACGACCTCGACGTCTTCATCTCCGCGCAGGACCTGCACCGACGGATGCAGGTGGCGGGCTCCGGCATCGGCGTCGCCACCGTCTACCGGGCGCTCAACCGGATGGTGGACGCGGGCGAGGCCGACGTCGACATCGACACGCAGGGCCAGCAGCTCTTCCGTCGCTGCCGCACCCCCGGGCACCACCACCACCTCATCTGCCGTCGCTGCGGCGCCGCGGAGGAGATCGCGGCCCCCGAGGTCGAGTCGTGGGCGCGGCGCATCGGCGCCGAGCACGGCTACACCCAGCTCACGCACCACATCACCGTCGTCGGCCTGTGCCCCGACTGCACTGCCGCGATCGCCGCCGGGGCTCCGGAGACACCCGAAAGCGGGAAAACGCCCGTAGAGTTGCGGGAAAACGCCTGAATCCATAGTATTGATCGCTGGTTGCCCGGATCTCCGGATCGGCGTCCCTGCGCAGGCGGGTGCGGCGGCAGCCCCCGTACGTGCGTGTGATGCGAATGTGTGTGATGCGGACGTGCAGCAGAACTTCCCAGGCATGAGCCTGGCTGATGAAAACCGTTGGAGGATGCAATGGCAGCGAAATGCCAGGTCACTGGGGCCAAGCCCGGCTTCGGCTACAGCGTGTCGCACTCGCACCGCCGCACGAAGCGCCGGTTCGACCCGAACGTGCAGAAGAAGACCTACTTCGTCCCGTCCCTGGGACGCAAGGTCACCCTCGCCGTGTCGGCAAAGGGCATGAAGACGATCGATGCGCGCGGGATCGACGCCGTCGTCGCCGACCTGCAGGCGCGAGGGGAGCGCATCTGACATGGCCAAGTCCGCTGACATCCGCCCCATCATCAAGCTGCGCTCGACCGCCGGCACCGGGTACACGTACGTGACCCGCAAGAACCGCCGCAACGATCCGGATCGCCTCGTGCTGAAGAAGTACGACCCGGTCGCCCGCAAGCACGTCGACTTCCGAGAGGAGCGCTAACCATGGCCAAGAAGAGCATGATCGCGCGCAATGAGCAGCGCAAGGCGATCGTCGCCCGCTACTCGGAGCGTCGCGCCGAGCTGAAGAAGCAGCTGATCGACCCGGCCTCGACCGACGAGCAGCGCGAAGCCGCCCGCGTCGGGCTGCAGAAGCTGCCCCGCAACGCCTCCCCGGTGCGCGTGCGCGGCCGTGATTCCATCGATGGCCGCCCCCGCGGCTTCCTGAAGAAGTTCGGCGTCTCTCGCGTGCGTTTCCGCGAGATGGCTCACCGCGGTGAGCTGCCCGGAATCACCAAGTCCAGCTGGTAGGGTCCAACCGGCCCCGGCGGCCGTCGAGGATGATGACGCCGCGCCCGAGGCTTGCGATTCCCATCGCCCACTACAAGGAGAGAAACACCATGGCGAAGAAGACCGTCAACCGTTCCGAGCTCGTCTCGGAGATCGCCGAGCAGCTCGGCGCCACTCAGACTTCCGTGAACGGCGTGCTCGACGCCCTGTTCACCACCATCGCTTCGTCGGTCGCCGACGGAACCAAGGTCTCCATCCCCGGCTGGTTCTCCGCCGAGGCCACCACGCGCGCCGCTCGCACCGGCCGCAACCCGCGCACCGGCGAGTCCATCCAGATTCCGGCCAGCAAGGGCGTCAAGCTGACCGCCGGCAGCAAGCTCAAGGCCGCCGTCAAGTAGTCCGCGCGAACGCGCACCTTCATCCGACACGCACGAGCGCCCGAGGCCTATGCCCGGGCGCTCGCGGCGTATCGGGCTGACGAGTCTCGACGGGCTCTCCTCGACCCGCCCCGTGCGCCCGGGCGACGTCCAGGTTGACCGCCGCGCGCGGGAATTCCTGGAGGGCTCCGCGCAGCGCGCAGGCGATGTTCCGAACGGGCCGATCCGGGCGGAAAGCCCGGGGCGGCGGCGGGGAACCGGGTCCGATCCAGGGGTTTCCCTTCCCCCGGCGATGCGCCGTATCGTTATGGGTACAACAACAAGCGGCATCCTCAATGGAGAAGAAGGCAGCGACATGAGCAGATCACAGACCGATGTCATCAACCGGAGCGCCGGCTCGCGCTATGTGCTCGCCCTCTTGCGGCTCGTCGTGGGGTTCATCTTCCTCTGGGCGTTCCTCGACAAGCTCTTCGGGCTGGGGTATTCGACGAAGCCGGCGATGGCCTGGATCAACGGGGGCAAGCCTGCGCAGGGCTTCCTCCTGCACCTCGAGGGCGGCCCGTTCAAGGACTTCTTCGCCTCCCTGGCGTCGCCGCTCGTCGACTGGCTGTTCATGCTCGGGATGCTCGGCGTCGGGCTCGCCGTCATGCTCGGCATCGGCCTGCGCCTGTCCGCGATCGCCGGCACGCTCATCATGGCCCTCATGTACTTCGCCGAGCTCCCCGGCGGATACCCGGACTCCACGAACCCGGTGGTCGACTACCACGTGGTCTACGCCCTGGCCCTGATCCTGTTCGCCTTCACCTACGCGGGCGACACCCTCGGCTTCGGACGGCCGTGGCGCGGCTGGAGCCTGGTCAAGGCTGCTCCCTGGCTGATCTGAGGGAAGTCGGGGCCGGGCTGCAGCGGCGCGGCCGCGGCGGGGATCGGGCGACTCGCTCCGGTCTGCCGATGAGCCCAAACGAACCGGGGACAATGGAACCATGGCGGTGACATCCGAGGGCATTGCCCTCACCTCCGAGCAGCGGGCCGTGGTCGAGGCGGTCGAGCGCGGGCAGAGCCTGTTCGTCACCGGCCGGGCCGGCACCGGCAAGTCGACACTGCTGCACCACCTGGTGCGTACCCTCAAGGGCAAGGCGGCGGTGTGCGCCCCCACCGGCGTGGCGGCGCTGAACGTCGGCGGCCAGACCATCCACTCGCTGTTCGGTCTGGGCATCGGGGTGCAGGACGCGCAGCGGGTCGCCCGCCGGCTGCGCTCCGAGACGGCCGAGCTGCTCGCCGGCCTCGACACGCTCATCATCGACGAGGTCTCGATGGTGTCGGCCGACGTGCTCGACGCCATCGACCGGTGCCTCCGGCAGGCCAAGCACCGGCGCACCCCGTTCGGCGCCACCCAGATCATCATGTTCGGCGACCCCTACCAGCTGGCGCCCGTGCCGCCGCGGTCGCCCGACGAGCGGGCGTTCTATCACGAGCGCTACCGCAGCCAGTGGTTCTTCGACGCCGACGTGTGGCGCGAGGCCACGGTCAGCGTCTACGAGCTCACCGACATCCACCGCCAGACCGACGACGGCTTCAAACAGCTGCTCAACGCGGTGCGCGAGGGCCGGGTGCCGCCGCACTGGATCGCGCGCCTCAACCAGATCGGGCACCGCGACCCCGCCCCGGACGACCAGGTCATCACCCTGGCCACCACCAACCGCATCGTGGACGAGCGCAACCGACGGGCCCTGACCGATCTGCCCGGCACGGCGCGGACGCTGCATGCCGAAGTCGAGGGCGAGTTCGGCTCGGCCTTCCCCGCCGAGGCCGAGCTGCAGCTCAAGCGGGACGCCCAGGTCATGCTGCTGCGCAACGACGCCGACGGACGCTGGGTCAACGGGACGCTGGGGCGGGTCTCCGGCTTCGGCGACAAGACCGTCAAAGTCGAGATCGATGGCACCGTCGAAGACGTCGAGCCCATCACCTGGGAGCGCTACCGCTACACGTTCGACCCTGCCCAGCACACCATCGACCAGGAAGAGGTCGGCGAGTTCATCCAGTACCCGCTGCGCCTGGCCTGGGCGGCCACCATCCACAAGTCGCAGGGGCAGACGTTCGACCAGGCCGTCATCGACCTCGGACCGCGGGCCTTCAGCCCCGGCCAGACCTACGTGGCGCTCAGCCGGCTGACCAGCCTTGCCGGGCTGTACCTCACGCGGCCGGTGCGGGCCGGCGACATCCTCGTCGACCGGCGGGTGCAGGAGTTCCTCAGCTCCGCCAGCCAAACGATGTTCTGAGGGCCGTGCCCTCGCTCACCCCCGTCCACCCCTCGTCGAACTCAGGACATCCGCCGGTCAGGCGTCTGGCGGCGCGAGCCTGGCCGAGGCCGCCTCGATGCCCTGAACCGGGGCCCTGAAACGGGCGGGGCGGCATACACGCGGAGGCCGTTTTCAGCCATCCTGGGTAGCCTGCTCACGAACGCGCCGCAGCAGCGTGCGCGCCGAGACATGAGGAGGGGACATATGGGATTGCTGGATGATGCCAAAGACCTCGCGCAGAGCGCGGCGGAGAAGGCGGGCCGGGTCATCGACGACACGAAGGACCGCCTCTCCGACAAGGTGGACGAGGCCAAGGCCGACGCGAACGTGAAGAAGGCCGAGGCCGAGCAGGCCTCCACCGAGAAGAAGAATGAAGCCAAGGAGCAGCTGCGCGACAACTGATCGCGCAGCCGTGCTCGGCGCCCCGTCCACCCACCGGTGGGCGGGGCGCTTTTCTCTGGGGGAGATTGAGGATGGAGCCTGCTCCGAGTGGAGCGGGCGACGGGAATCGAACCCGCGTTACCAGCTTGGGAAGCAGTACATTCCTGTCGCGTGGCGCGCCACTTACGCGCTCGGTATCTCGGTCATCTTCGCGGTGGTCGCCGAGACCGTTACGGGTGGCTTCCACGACACCGCCGCCGCGGTGGCTATTCCGGCGGTGATCGGGGTTGCCCAGGGCGTTTACGCGATCATCGGGAAGGTGATCTACGGCACCACCGCTGCGAGCGCCACAGCTAAAGCTGCTGAGGAGCCCGCCAAGACCGCCTGACCCTTCCGGAACGCACCAGCGCCCCGTCTCACCCTTCACCGGGTGAGGCGGGGCGCTTTTCTGCGGCGTGAGGCCGAGCCAGACTGAGCGAGGGCAGCCACAGAACACGATCGTGCTGCGAGAACTCACGGTTCGCTTGCCGCAAGCGCCCAGTCGTGTTACTTTGTGCACTGGAAGCGATTCCTCAAATACGGATGGCGCGCCAATTCGAAGAACCCACGTCCTCTACGGACGTGGGTTCTTGCGTTACAAGGAGAGATTCGACGTGCTGATCGCTTATTTGGATGAATTCGGGCATCAGGGACCGTACCTAGGGGATGATCACCCGCGTTTCAACCAGCATCCGATTTTCGGATATGCGGGGTACGTCATCCCTGTGCAGCATTCACGTTCGTTTGGAGCAGATGTTAAGCGGGACAAGGAGAATCTTTTTAAAGAAGAGATCGCTCGATCAAAAACTCCAAACCAATGGGAGAAAAAAGGCTCGGAGATCTTCACTACCGGCGCGGCAAAGAAGTATCCACAAAATTTGCGTACCTTCGAGGCTGCGGTCAAGAAATTAGTTCTCCGCTATCACGGCAAAGTCTTCTACTACGGTGATGAGAAAGCTTTAGGTACAATAAAAACGACTAATCGGGATCCCAAACAACTTCAGATCGGTGCACTACGCGAGACCGTGAACCGCTTGTCTAGATACGCCGATCAAACGGACAACGATATTATTGTCCTTGTTGACTCAATTACCCTCAGAACTCAGCGTGAAAACGCAGCAAAATTATATGGCCATATCTATGCAAGATCTCGGGAAGTCAGCGAGATGAAGCGCATGGTCGAAGCTCCGTTGAGCATTGACAGTGCATTGAACTCGGGTATTCAGTTCGCCGATTGGATCTGTGCTTATGTCTCGCGCCTTGCACACTATCAGTTTGTCGAGTATTCAGATTTTGGATGGACGACTGATCTGTTTGTAGAGAAAAACCACATCCAGAATATGTTCACCTACGAATCTAAGATTCATTCACTCAACGGCGTAGAAATCCAGAATGAGGATCTGCTGAGGAGCAAGCGAAAGCGGTTCAAGTCACGTCGGATGGGGACAGTCGGGGCAACGAATCCCACTCTGGTGGCCCTCCGTGACGCGATGCTCCACCAGCCACACGCCTCGCACCAGTCCTCAGACGACGTTCAGGCCTAGAACGATCTGACATATGCCTTTGTTATCGCCTTCGGGTGGTGGCGGCGTTTTTCTGCGTTTCAGCGGTGCTGCTGGATGGTGGAGGCCCGCCAGAAGCGTTGTTCATCGATGTGGCCGTCGTGGGTGGGTGCGGTGCAGTTGTGGACGCTCTGCCGCCAGGCGCTCCACGACGCTCCAAGGCTCATGGGGGAGAGTCTGCCAGGAGCCACCGACGTCGGCGATATGCTCGCAGGATGAGCGCTTCGTCCCGCCGGATCCGTGTCTGGTGGCCGGCGATTGGGGTGGCGTTCGGTTGCCTCGGCATCTACACGGCGTTGAGCGTGCAGCAGTGGGTTGAGCGGGTGGTGCCGTCGTGGGATCTCGCGATTTTCACGGAGGCGGTGCGGGGATGGGCGATTCACGGCTGGCCGGTGATCGACATCAAGGGTGCTGGCGCCGTCCAGCTCGGTGATCACTTCTCCCCGGTGTTGATGCTGCTCGCGCCGCTCTGGCGACTGTTCCCGTCCCCGCTGATGCTGCTGATTGTCCAGGACGTCCTCATTGCGATCTCGATCGTGCCGATCGTGCAGTGCGCGTCTCGGCGTCTCGGCCGCCTGGCTGGTGTCCTGATCGGCGTCGCATATGGCCTCTCCTGGGGGATCCAGTCAGGGATCGCGTCCCAGTTCCACGAGTACGCGTTCGCGGTCCCGTTGCTGGCCTTCGGCCTGTCTGCGTTCCTCGAGCACAGGTGGCGGCAGAGCGCGGTGTGGATGCTGCTACTCCTCACGGTGAAAGAGGATCTCGGGTTCACCGCGGTCGTCTTCGGTGCCCTGCTGTTCTTCGCGGGCCAGAGGCGGCTGGGGGCTGTGGTCAGCTCGGTCTCTCTGGCTTGGACTGCGCTGGTGCTGCTCGTGGTGATCCCCGCGTTCCGCGCGGGCCACCGCTGGGGGTACTGGGGTGCGTTGGACTGGTCAGCGCTGGGACACGGCTGGCAGATGAAGCTGGCGACGCTTCTGCTGCTCGGGTCGGCCACCATGTTCGTGGCTTTCCTGTCGCCCCTCATCCTGCTGATCGTGCCCACTCTGGCGTGGCGGTTCCTCAGCGCCGATTCGTATTACTGGGGCCCATGGTGGCACTACAGCCTGATCCTCATGCCGATCATATTCTTGGCCGCGGTCGACATCCTCGCCCGCTGGCGCACCTCACAGCGGGATGTCCTCGAGATCACGTCGAGGGTCGTCCCTGTGGCGCTCGCAGTGCTGCCCCTCGCGCTGATGATGGTCCCGTCGCCGGCACAGACGAGGGTGCCGTCGGAGCTGCGCACGATCGCGAGTCCGTCGTCGTGGCGGCCATCGGCTCATGAGAGAGAGATCCGGCAGGTTCTCTCGAAGATTCCTGCCGGGAGTCGGGTTGCCTCGGATGTGGGGCTGATCTCCTATGTCGCCGCCCGAGACGACGTGTATTGGGTCGGGGATCCGGTGCCCGGTGGCCCCCAGTTCGTGCTGCTGACCCCATGGAAGGGCGGCCCGGATGACGTGGCTCGCTATGCGGAGGATGTCTATCACCGCCGCTACAGGACGGTGTACGACCGGTCCGGCTACAAGCTCGCGCAGATGATCGCAGCAGACTGATCCCTGGCCGCCGGGGCGCGGTGTGGACGCCTCAAGGCTCAGCGGGAAGTGTCCCCGGAAGTGTCCCCGGAAGTGCTGCTCTGCGTGATTCTCTAAGAGGTCTGTGGGCTGCGATTGGCTCTGTTGAGCGGGGGGAAAGTGGAGCGGGCGACGGGAATCGAACCCGCGTTACCAGCTTGGGAAGCTGGAGTTCTACCATTGAACCACGCCCGCATGCCGCGCCAGGCGGCCAATCAACAATAGCAGTTGGCGGCGTCCGGCGGCGGTCTCGGCGGAACGGCGCGTTGGCGGCGCGATGGGCCCCTGCCCCCGCTGCCCCTGGTCATACTGCGTCACGAAATCGCCAATGCGCCGATCCCGGCCATAGCGTCATGGGCATGTCCGCTTGCTGTTGTCCCTCGGCTCCGTCCACGGCGCATTCGTGCCGATTCGGAGTCGAGGTTCTGCCTGCGCGGGGCCAGCACCGACTGGTCGACTCGGTGATCGCGGTGCAATCGCTGCTCAAGCTGCGTCCCGATTTCGTGACCGTCACGTACGGGGCGGGCGGGTCCACGCGCGGCGGCACGCGCGAGTTCGTCTCGTGGATCGCCCGCACCGGCGTGCCCGTCTACGCGCACCTGACCTGCCAGGCGCAGTCGCTCGCCGATCTCGACGCCACCATCGACGAGCTGCTCGCCGCCGGGGTGACCGGGGTGCTGGCGCTGCGGGGCGACGTCCGGGATGACGGCAGCCGGCTGGTGCTGCCGCACGCCGACGCCCTGGTGCGCCGGGTGCGGCGGCGGGCGGAGGCCGCCGGCCTCCCCGTGCGGGTGGCCGTGGCGACGTTCCCCGCCGGGCATCCCGATTCGCGCGACCTCGACGAAGACGCGCTGGCCCTGCGCCGCAAACAGGATGCGGGCGCCGATTTCGCCATCACGCAGACGTTCTTCGCCGCCGGCCAGTACTGGCGGCTGGTCGACAAGGCGCTGGCCGCAGGGGCGACGCTGCCAGTGGTCCCGGGGCTCATGGCCCCGGTGGGGGTCAAGCGCCTCGACCGTCTCGCCGGCTTCGCCGGAACGGCGGCCCCGGCTGGCCTGCGGTCGCGGCTGGCGGAGGCCGACACGGACGGGCGGCGGGAGATCGCCGCCGCCTGGACCACCGACCTCGCCCTCGAACTGCTGCAGGGCGGCGCTCCGGGCATCCAACTCTTCACCCTCAACGAGCAGACCATCACCGGACGGGTCGCGCGCGCCGTGCGCGCCTACGCATCCTCCCGGCCCGGACATCCAGAACAGGAGAATCACGCATGGGAGCAACGACTGCGCCAGCCGGACTCGAGGGCGGCCTCATCCTCGGGTATCCCCGTATCGGGCGGCATCGCGAACTGAAACGGGCGCTCGAGTCGTACTGGGCCGGGCGCAGCGACCAGACCGAGTTCGAACACGCCTTCGCCCGGGTGCGGGCGGAACGCTGGCAGCGTGAGGTCGAGCGGGGGCTGGAGCCGCACACCTCCGCCGTTCCCGGTGACGCCTCCCACTACGACCAGGTGCTGGATGCCGCGGTACGGTTCGGGGCCCTGCCGTCGCGGTTCGCCCCCTATCTGGAGGATGACGGCTCGGTCGGGTTGCGGGCCGCGTTCGCCGCCGCCCGCGGGGACGGCGACGTCCCTCCGCTGGAGATGACCAAGTGGTTCGACACCAACTACCACTATCTGGTCCCCGAGATCGGCCCCGATACCGAGTTCAGCGACAACTGGCAGGACGTCGTCGCCCAGTTCCGCGAGGGACTGGCGCTCGGCATCGTCACGCGGCCGGCGATCGTGGGGCCGGTGACCCTCCTGGCGCTGTCCAAAGCGAATCGGGAGCACGAGGGCTTCGACCCGCTGGCCCGCCTCGACGCGCTGCTGCCCCGCTACGCGGCCCTGCTGACGGCGCTGGACGAGGCCGGCGTGAAGTGGGTGCAGCTCGACGAGTCCGCCCTCGTCTCCGATCTGCTGCCGGCCGACCGTGGCCGTCTCGACGCCGCTTTCGCCCGGGCCGCAGTCGTGCTGGGGCAGCTGGAGCATCGGCCGGCCGTGCTCGTCGCGACCTCGTACGGCTCGATCAGCACTGAGGCGCTGACGACGTTCGCAGCCTCGCGTCTGGAGGCGATCGCGCTCGACCTCGTCGCCGGCGAGGTGCCGGCCGCGTCGGCTCTGGCCGCTCCCGGGCTGGAGGGCAAAGTACTCGTCGCCGGGCTGGTCGACGGGCATAACGTGTGGCGCACCGATCTCGACCGGGCTCTGCAGCGAGCCCGGCATCTGGCCCCGCACTTCGCCCGCGTCGCCGTGGGCACCAGCACCTCGCTGTTCCACGTGCCGCACACCCTCGAGGACGAGCCGGAGCTCGACGCCGACCTGCGCTCGTGGCTGGCGTTCGCCGATGAGAAGATCGCCGAGGTCGCCGCCCTCGACGCGGCGTTGAACCACGGCCTCGACGAGGAGCTCTCCGTCCGATTCGAGGAGGCCCGCCGGGCGCTCCGGTCTCGCGCCGACCACCCCGGGGTGCACGCGGCCGCCGTGCGCGACCGGACCGCGCAGGTGACGGCTGCCGATCGCGCCCGTGCCCCCTATGCCGAGCGCGCGGCCGTCCAGCGCGAAGTGCTACCGCTGCCCGTCCTGCCCACCACCACGATCGGCTCGTTCCCGCAGACTCCCGAGATCCGGCGCACCCGCGCCGCCTTCGCCCGGGGAGAGCTGGACGAGGCCGGCTATCGCACCCGCATCCGCCGATTCATCGCCGGCACCATCGCCGACCAGGAGCGGCTCGGCCTGGACGTGCTCGTGCACGGCGAAGCGGAGCGCAACGACATGGTGCAGTACTTCGCCGAGCACCTGGAGGGCTTCGCCACCACCCGCAACGGCTGGGTGCAGTCGTACGGGTCGCGGTGCACCCGCCCGTCCATCCTCTGGGGCGACGTGCACCGCGATCGGCCGATCACCGTGGAGTGGTCCTCGTACGCGCAGTCGCTGACCGCCAAGCCGGTCAAGGGGATGCTGACCGGGCCGGTGACCATCCTGGCCTGGTCGTTCGTGCGCGACGACCAGCCCAAGGCGGTCACGGCCGATCAGGTGGCGCTGGCGCTGCGCGATGAGGTCGCCGATCTGGAGGCGGCGGGGATCCGCCTGGTGCAGGTCGACGAGCCGGCGCTGCGCGAACTACTGCCGCTGGAGGCCGCGCGCCGCGACGAGTACGTGCGGTGGTCGGTCGGCGCGTTCCGCCTGGCCACCGGGGGAGCGCGGCCGCGCACCCAGGTGCACACCCACCTGTGCTACTCGGAGTTCGGCCAGATCCTCGACGCCATCGACGGGCTGGACGCCGACGTCACCAGCATCGAGGCGGCCCGCTCGAACATGGAGATCGCGCCCGAGATCGCCCAGGCCGGGTTCTCCAGGGGAATCGGGCCGGGCGTCTACGACATCCACTCGCCGCGCGTGCCGAGCGAGGCCGAGATCGCGGAGCACCTGCGCACCGCCCTGCGGTACCTTCCGGCCGAGCGGCTGTGGGTGAACCCCGACTGCGGGCTCAAGACGCGTCGCGCGGAGGAGGTCGAGCCGGCGCTGGCGCACCTGGTGGCCGCCGCCCGGCGGCTGCGCGTCGAGATCACGGCCGGCGCGCGCTGAGGGAGGCGGGCCCGGCGGCAGGACGCAGGCCGGCAGGATGCGACCGGAACCCGAGCCCCCGCCCGCAGGCCCTACACTCGAAACCATGCTGCTCAGCGATCATGACATCCGTGCCGCCCTCGCGTCCGGACGCATCGTGCTCGATCCCACCGAGTCGGAGCTGGTGCAGCCGGCCAGCGTGGACGTCCGTCTCGACCGGGCGTTCCGCCTGTTCAACAACCACCGATATGCGGTCATCGACCCCGCCGAGGAGCAGTCTGAGCTCACCTACCTGGTGAAGGTCGCGCCGGACGAGCCGTTCGTGCTGCACCCCGGGGAGTTCGTGCTCGGCTCGACCTACGAGCGGATCACGCTCGCCTCCGACATCGCGGCCCGGCTGGAGGGGAAGAGCTCGCTGGGCCGGCTGGGGCTGCTCACCCACTCGACGGCCGGGTTCGTCGACCCGGGCTTCTCCGGGCACGTGACGCTCGAGCTGTCGAACACGGCGACCATGCCCATCAAGCTGTGGCCGGGGATGAAGGTGGGCCAGTTCTGCTTCTTCTCGCTGTCGGCACCGGCCGATCGCCCCTACGGGTCGGCGGGCAACCACTACCAGGATCAGCGCGGGCCCACCGCGTCGCGGTCGTGGGTGAACTTCGTGCGCTACGACGTCGGGGCCGACGAGCTCGGGTAGGTCCGCTCGGCGTCACTGCAGACGGCGGCGCCGAACTCAGGGGATCGGCCGAACTCAGGCACCACATCCCCTGACTTGCGGCAGGCAGTGACGGATCCTCTGAGTTCGGTGGCGGGAGTGAGCGGGGAGCGAGGGACGGTCCAGCCGATCATCGGCTCACCGGCGCCGCCCCGCTGCGCTGGGCGCGCGCGACGGGGATGAAGAGCGCCAGTCCGCCCAGCAGCACCAGCCCGATGCCGAGGATGCCGAAGATCTGGGCGCCCCCGAGGGAGGCGGCCACCGCGAACGCGACCGGCGCCACGAAGCTGACCGCCCGTCCGGTGGTCGCGTAGAGCCCGAAGACCTCGCCCTCCCGCCCGACTGGCAGTGTCCGCGACAGGTAGGTGCGCGACGCCGACTGGACGGGCCCGACGAAGACGCAGAGCAGCAGCCCGAACGCCCAGAACACCCAGCTGCCGTATCCATGGAGCACGAATACCGCGACGGCGAACACCACCATGCAGATCAGCGACAGCAGGATGATGCGGCGCGGACCGACGCGATCCTCCGCGAACCCCAGGGCGACTGTCGCCAGCCCGGCCACCACATTGGCGACGATGGCGAACACGATCACCAGCGAGCTGGAGAACCCGAACGACCCCGCGGCGATGACCCCGCCGAAGGTGAAGACCCCGGTGAGTCCGTCGCGGTAGACGGCGCTCGCCGCCAGGAACCAGACGAGCGTCCGGTCGGTGCGCCACAGCCCCCGCAGGTCGCGGGCCAGCTCTCGGTAGGTGGCGAACAGCCCGAGCCGAGGATGCGTGTCGGACGGTGCGGGACGTCCGCGGCGGCGGCCGAGCAGCAGCGGCAGCGACGAGAGGAGCATCCAGACCGCGCAGAGCAGTTCGACGGCCCGGTAGCGGGTTCCGCCGGCGTCGCCGGTGCCGAACAGCCCGACGGCGGGTTCGATGAATGCGACCAGCACGATCAGCAGCAGCACGATGCCGCCCAGGTAGCCGGCGCCCCAGCCGATGCCGGAGACCCGTCCGGCGGTGGCCGGGGTGGATACCTCAGGCAGCATGGCGTTGTATTCGACGTCGCCGAGTTCGTAGGCGATGTTGGCGATGGCGACGATGGCGATCGCGGGGATGATCCAGGCCTCGACCGGGTGGACAAACCACAGGGCGGCCAGGCCGACGACCGTCGCGAGCGTGCAGATGGCGAGGTTGCGGCGCCGCGTGCCGTTGCGGTCGGAGTGCTTGCCCAGTGCGGGGGCGAAGATCGCGACCAGCAGCCCGGCGATGCCGAGGCCCCATCCCAACCAGGTCGAATGGGCTGCCAGCTGGCGGGTGACCGCGTCGATGGCGGGTGAGTGGGTCAGACCGGCGGCGAGGTCCGCATCCCGTCGGGCAACGAGTGCCCGGTCGTCGATGAACTGCGAGCTGGTCAGCCAGACCGTGAACACGAACGTGGTGGTGACCGCGTTGAACGCGGCCGACCCCCAGTCCCAGAGCGCCCAGGCGGCGACCCGGCGTCGCGAGGGATGCGGGCCCGGGGCGCCGGCTGGAGCGACTGGGGCGGCGAGCTCGGCGGACATGGCGTCACCCTAGGGGCGGTCGGTGAACACCAGGTGACGCTGTCCGGCGGGCAGCTGTCCGGCGGGAAGTTATTTCGGCGGGCAGCCGTCCGTTCCTGCGGAAAACCCGTAGAAAAGCAGAGAACAGGACATCCCGTCGCTTTTCGCAAAACTCAGGACATCCGGCGTCCTGGGTCCGCCGGATGTCCTGAACTCTGCGGGGCCTGGTCGCAGTACCGCCGAACTCAGGGGGGCGAAGTCCGTTGAGCTGAACTCAGTGCCTGCGGCGCCTGAGTCCAGCCGGTCCCCTGCGTTCGGCCGGGGCAGAGGCGGTGCCGGGCGGGATGAGCCAGCCGGGTCAGGTCTTGCCTCCGGGCCGGCCTCCACCACGAGGTGCGCGTCGTCACCGACCGCGGGTCAGCCCTTGCCTCCGGGGCCGGCCCCGGCAACCGAGTCGGTCGCCGCCGGGTCAGCCCTCAGACTTCGGGGATTCCGGCGTCTCGGGCTTGGGCTCGTCAGCGGGTGCGGCCGGCGTCTCGGGCTCCGGGGC
>JBDNYM010000039.1:0-23186 GCA_047722305.1 Pseudoclavibacter sp.
GCTCTGGGCCTGGTGGCGGGGCCAGGTGCGCAGTGCAGTGTACGGTGTGGCCGGCTGGCTCGCCCCGGTCACGGGGATGGTGCAGGGGCGATCCCGGCAGGTGCAGTGGCAGCGCGGGGCAGTGACAGCGGAGTACGCGATCGCCATGCTCGCCGCGGTCGGCTTCGCCGGGCTGCTGGTCGTCATCCTGCGAGGCGACGAGGTGCGCGGCCTGCTCACCGACATGGTGCGGAATGCGCTCTCCACGCGGTGAGCCTCCGCCCCTTGAGACCCGGCTTGCCGAGGCGCGGACCGATGGAAGTCGCGGCGAGCGCGGGTCGGTCACCGCCGAGTTCGCACTGATTCTGCCGGTCGCGGTGCTGCTGGTGGTGGCGCTGATCGCGGCAGTCGGCCTGTCCTCGGCCCAGCTCGGGCTCCAGGAGGCCGCTGCCGCCGGGGCCCGAGCGGCGGCCCGCAGCGGTGACGCTGGGACCGCGGCCCCGGCCGTCGTTCAGGTTGCGGCGGGGGCCGAGGTCGCCGTCCGGGTCGACGGTGACGCGGTCTGCGTGACGGCTACCCGGCAGCCATCGGTGCCGGTACTCGGGGCGTTCCCGTTGCGGGCTGAGTCGTGCGCGTTGCGGTGGGGCAGATGAACATCGTGGGGCCCGGCGGCCGTTGCCGGCGCCGCTGCCGGCGCGTGTGCCACAGCGAGGCCGGCAGCGGCACCGCCTTCGGGGCCCTGGCTCTCGCCGGCTGCGCGTTCCTGCTGGCGACGGTCATGGGCCTGGCCGGGGCGGTCATCGCTCACGGCGCGGCGCAGCGGGTCGCCGATCAGGCGGCGGTCGCGGCGGCCGATACTCGTCTCGGCCTGCATCCCGGGACTCCGTGCGTCCGGGGCGAGCAGCTCGCGGCGGCCCACGGCGTGCAGCTGGCGGAGTGCGCTCTGGCGGACGATGGCAGCGTCCGGGTGCGCATCGAGCGGCATGTCGGCGTCTTCGTCGTGACGGGGCGGGCCCGCGCTGGGCCGCGCTGAGCCCGCTCAACCGGAAGGACAGAGCAACTCGGGCGTTGAGAACCTTGAAGGAACCGTGCCGGTCGGCCCTCCACGCGATTTGGCGTCCGGCGTCACCGCACAACGAGGGGTGCGCGGTTCAAACCGACGTGTACAGTCGCAGTACGTGAGCGGCTCCGCCCGGTGCCGCGGCCGGTCGGCGCACCACGGCAGGCGAGACTCAGAGGAGCGAAGTGGCAGGGAAGCAGACGAAGAAGCTCGTCATCGTCGAGTCCCCGGCGAAAGCCAAGACCATCGGCAAATACCTGGGCGACGGGTACGAGGTGCACGCGTCCGTGGGGCACATCCGGGACCTCGCCGAGCCGCGGGACCTCCCCGCCGATATGAAGAAGGGCCCCTTCGGCCACTTCGCCGTCGACGTGGACCACGGTTTCACCCCGTACTACGAGGTGTCCGCCGCCAAGAAGAAGACAGTCAGCGAACTCAAGCGCGCCCTGAAAGATGCCGACGAGCTCTACCTCGCCACTGATGAGGACCGCGAGGGCGAGGCCATCGCGTGGCACCTCCTGCAGGTGCTGAAGCCGAAGGTGCCGGTGCACCGCATGGTGTTCCACGAGATCACCAAGCAGGCCATCCAGAAGGCGACGACGCAGACCCGCGACCTCAACGCGGCGCTCGTCGACGCACAGGAGACCCGGCGCATCCTCGACCGCCTCTACGGCTACGAGGTGTCGCCGGTGCTGTGGCGCAAGGTCGGTCCGGGGCTGTCGGCCGGCCGGGTGCAGTCCGCCGCCACCCGCCTGGTGGTCGACCGCGAGCGCGAGCGGATGGCGTTCGTCTCGGCGGCCTACAGCGATATCACGGTCACCGCGCATCCCACGGCTGCGGATGAGTCGGATGCGTTCACCGCCCGCCTCGCCACGCTGCACGGCGAGCGCATCGCCTCCGGCCGCGACTTCGACGACGCCGGCCAGCTGAAAGACCAGGTGCACGTCCTCACCCCGGCCGAGGCCGAGCAGCTGGGCGACCGCCTCGGCGGGGCCGAGCTCGTGGTCGACTCGGTCGAGCGCAAGCCGTACCGCCGCCGTCCATCGGCGCCGTTCACCACCTCGACGCTGCAGCAGGAGGCCGGCCGCAAGCTGCGCTTCTCCTCCCGGCAGACGATGAGCCTCGCCCAGTCGCTGTACGAGAACGGCTACATCACCTATATGCGCACCGACTCGTCGGTGCTGTCGCAGCAGGCCGTCCACGCCGCCCGCGAGCAGGCGACGCGACTCTACGGGGCGTCCAGCGTCCCCGCGCAGCCCCGTGTCTACACGGGCCGGTCGAAGAACGCCCAGGAGGCGCACGAGGCGATCCGTCCCGCCGGCGAGGTGTTCCGCACCCCCGAGGAGATCCGGCACAGCCTGCGCGGCGATGAGCAGCGCCTCTACGAGCTGATCTGGAAGCGCACCGTGGCCTCGCAGATGCAGGATGCGACCGGCTCCACCGTGACGGTCGTCCTGAGCTCGCCCGACCTGGATGCCGCCTTCAGTGCGGCCGGGACGGTCATCGAGTTCCGCGGATTCCTCGACGCCTACGACGAGGGCGCCGATCCGGGGCGCACGCCGAAGACGGCGACCGAGCGCCGGCTCCCCGCTTTCGATGCGGGCGACCGGGTGGTTGTTACTGAGGCCGAGCCGAAAGCGCACGAGACGCAGCCGCCGGCGCGCTACACCGAGGCCAGCCTGGTCAAGGCGATGGAAGAGCTCGGCATCGGCCGCCCGTCCACCTACGCCGCCATCATCTCGACGATCATCGACCGCGGCTACGTCGGGAAGAAGGGGCAGGCCCTCGTCCCCAGCTGGGTCGCGTTCTCCGTCGTGCACCTGCTCGAAGAGCACTTCGGGCCGCTGGTCGACTACGACTTCACCGCCGAGATGGAGAACGACCTCGACCGCATCGCCGCCGGGCAGGAAGACCGCAACGCCTGGCTCGGCAAGTTCTACTTCGGCGGCGACGACGCCCCCGGGCTGCGCGACACCGTCGCCAACCTCGGCGAGATCGACGCCCGCGAGGTGAACTCGCGGCGCATCGACGACCACACCACGCTGCGCATCGGCCGCTACGGCCCGTTCCTGGAGACCGTGAACCCCGACACCGGTGAGCTGCGCCGCGTGAACGTGCCCGAAGACCTCGAACCCGACGAACTCACCCCGCAGAAGGCCCGCGAACTCATCGAGGCCCCCGTCGTCAGCGACCGGTCGCTCGGCACCGACCCCGAGACCGAGCACGAGGTGGTCGTCAAGGATGGCCGTTACGGCCCCTACGTCACCGAGGTGCTGCCCGAGGGGGAGAGCTGGCCCAAGGGCACCAAGGCGCCCACCGCATCCCTGTTCAAGACGATGGTGCCGGCCGAGGTCACGCTCGAGACCGCGCTGAAGCTGCTGTCGCTGCCGCGTGAAGTCGGTGCCGACCCCGACAGCGGGGAGCCCATCCTCGCGCTCAACGGCCGCTACGGGCCCTACCTCAAGCGCGGCGCCGAGACCCGGTCGCTGCCTTCGGAAGACGCGATCTTCGGCATCGAGATGCCCGAGGCGCTGGCCCTGTTCGCCGCCCCGAAGTACGGCAGCCGTCGCGCGGCGGCCCCCCTGAAGAGCTTCGATCGCAACGACCCCGCCACCGACCAGCCGGTGGTCATCAAGAACGGCCGCTTCGGGCCCTATATCACCGACGGCACCACCAACGTGACCGTACCGCGGGGAGACGACCCCGAGCAGATCGACTTCGATCGCGCCGTCGAGCTGCTGGCTGAGAAGCGGGCCAAAGGCCCCGCCAAGCGGCGGCGCAGCACTCGTGCCGCGGCGACCGGCAAGGCGAAGACCCGGTCGAAGACGGCGAAGGCCACCAAGTCCACTGCGGCCAAGACCACGAAGGCCGCTGCCGCGAAATCGGCCAAGACGACCGCCAAGGCGAAAGCCGCGGCGAAGGGCACGGCCAAAGCGAAGCCCAAGACGGCTCCGAAGGCCGCATCCGCCTCGGCATCCCAGGCCAAGCCCAAGGCTGCGACCAAGGCCACGACGGCGACCAGAGCTCAGCGCACGACTCGGGCGGCGGCCGAGACAGCTCCCTCCGCCGAGCAGCCGGCCCCGGAGCCCGCTGGCAGCCCGCGCTCGTGAGCGCGCCCGTCCCCTTCGTCTCGTTCGAGGGCATCGACGGGGTGGGGAAGACCACCCAGCTCGACCTGCTGGCCCGCCGCCTGCGGGCCGCGGGCCGCGAGGTGGTCGTCACCCGCGAGCCCGGGGCGACGGCGCTGGGCGCCCAGCTGCGCCGCCTGCTGCTCGACCCCGCCGGCACGGTCTCCCCGCGCACGGAGGCACTGCTTTACGCCGCCGACCGGGCCGACCATGTCGACTCGGTGATCCGCCCGGCGCTGAGCCGGGGCGCAGTGGTGCTGAGCGATCGCTACCTCGACTCTTCCCTGGCCTATCAGGGCGCCGGCCGGCAGCTCGGCATCGACGAGGTGCGCCGCCTGTCGCTGTGGGCGACCGGCGGGCTGCTGCCCGGGCTGACCGTCCTGCTCGACGCCGACCCGGACCGAGTGCATGCGCGCCTCGGCGGCGTCGGGGGCCTGGATCGGCTCGAACTCGAGCGCATCGGCTTCCACCGCCGGGTCCGCCAGGAATTCCTCCGCCTGGCCGCCGCCGAGCCGGAGCGCTTCCTGGTGCTGGATGCGCTCGCGGATCGAGATGCGCTCGCGGATCGGATCGCGGCGGCCGCCATCCGATGACCGGTGCTGGCGGACCCGTGTCGGACGGTCGGGTTAGGCTGCACGCATGAGCGTGTGGGATGACATCGTGGGGCAGGACGTGGCGATCGCCATGCTGCGCCGCGCCGCCGCCCACCCGGAGGATGCCAGCGTGATGACGCACGCCTGGCTCATCACCGGCCCGGCCGGGTCGGGGCGTTCGACGCTCGCGCTCGCGTTCGCGAAGGCGCTGGAGTCCGGGGGCGACGACGAGTCCGACCGGCACGCCCGCCTCATCGAGGCCGGCACCCATCCCGACGTTCAGGTGCTGTCCACCGCGGGCGTGCTCATCACCATCGCCGACGTCCGCGACCTGGTCGCCCGCGCCCAGCTGTCCCCGTCCATGGGGCGGTTCCGGGTGCAGATCATCGAGGATGCGGACCGGATGACCGAGACGACGTCCAACGTCCTGCTCAAGGCGCTGGAGGAGCCCCCGGCAGGCACGGTGTGGGTGCTGTGCTGCCCCAGCGACGCCGATGTGCTGCCCACGATCCGCTCCCGGGTGCGCACCGTGCGCCTGGTGACTCCCGACCCGCACGAGGTCGCGAAGCTGCTGCAGCGCAAGTGGGGGGTCGCGGCGCCGACGGCGCTGGAGTGCGCACAGATCGCCCAGTGCCATGTGGGCATGGCTCGGCGGCTGGCCACGGACGGCCGGGCGCGGGAGCGCCGTCGCACCAGCCTCGGGGTGTTCCTGACCGTCGGCACGCTGGCGGCGGCCATGGCGGGGGCGCGCACGCTGCTGGAGATCGCCACGGCGGATGCGGAGGCCGGCACCGCGGAAGAGGCGGAGGCCGAACGGGCCGCCCTGCTGCGCCAGCTCGGGCTGCGCGAGAGCGATCCGGTGCCGCCCGGCTACCGGGCCCAGCTGCACGCCATCGAGAAGGACCAGAAGCGGCAGGCGAAGCGCGCCGTCAACGACGGGGTCGACCGGGTGCTGACCGACGCGTTTTCGATGTTCCGCGACGTGCTGCTGCGGCAGCTGGGGGTGGACGCGGCGCCGATCAACGTCGACCTGGTGCCGCAGATCGGGCAGCAGGCGGCCGCGGGCGACCCGCTGCGCACGCTGCGCGTCCTGGATGCGATCGGTGCTGCGCGCGAGCAGCTGGCGCGCAACGTGCCGCCGCAGTTGGTGCTCGAAGCGCTGCTGGCGGGGCTGCTGTGAAGCGGCGTGGGCGGGGCGCTCAGAGCTCGCAGGATGCACTGAGCTCGCAGGATGCACTGAGCGGTCGGAACTCCCCGGCGGCAGCGAGCTGCCCGGCAGTGCCGCGTCGTCCTCGGCCCCGGGGGCTCCGGCCGGTGCTGGCGGCCCTGGTCGCCGTGCTCATGCTGGCCGTGGCCGGGTGCGCGCCGTCCGGCGTGCAGGTGAGCCCGACCGGCCGTCCCGAGTCGCCGGACAGCCGGTACGCGGCCTACTACCAGCAGCAGGTGGCATGGCACGCCTGCCAGCAGGGCGCCGAGTGCGCCACCGTCCATGTGCCGCTCGACTGGAACGCCCCAGACGGGGCTCGCATCGGTCTGGCGGTCATCCGTCACCGCGCCACCGGTCACCGGCAGGGGTCGCTCTTCATGAACCCGGGCGGGCCCGGGGAGGCGGCGGTCGACTACGTGGGAAAGACGCAGTACCGCGACTACTTCTTCGGCTCGGCGTTGCAGGCCGACTACGACCTCGTGACGTTCGACCCGCGCGGCGTGGGGCGCAGCACCCCGGCCGTGAAATGCCTCGACAGCGTGCAGATGGACGACTTCCTCTACGGGCTGCCGCAATCCGCCCCCGGCACCGACGCCTACATCGCCGAATCCACAGCGCACCTGGCCGCGTTCGGCCAGGCCTGCCAGCGCAACACCGGGCCGCTGCTCGCGCACATGGACTCCTTGAGCACCGTGCGCGACCTGGACGTCCTGCGCGCGGTGGTCGGCGACCAGCGGCTCAACTACCTCGGATACTCGTACGGCACCAAGCTGGGCGCCCTGTACGCGCAGACGTTCCCGGGCAACGTGGGGCGGATGGTGCTCGACGGTGCCGTCGACCCGAGTCTCGGGAATCTCGACACCATCCTCGGACAGGTGGGCGGATTCGACCGCGCCACTCGCAGCTACCTGCACTGGTGCCTGCGGCAGTCCACCTGTCCGTTCTCGGGCAGCGTCACCGCCGCCGCGAGTCAGCTGCACGACCTCCTCGCGGCCCGGCAGGACAACCCGCTGCCCCTGGCCGACGGCCGCAGCCTGGGCACGGGGGCGGCCGTGACCGGGGTGACGCAGGCCATGTACTCCAGCGACCTGTGGTCGCAGCTCTCGGCGGCGCTCACCCGGCTGCAGCACGGCGACGGCACCGCCCTGATGGCGCTGGCCGACTCGTACAACTCGCGGGCCGGCGACGGCACCTACACCGACAACACCACCGAGGCCTTCTACGCCACCTCCTGTCTCGACGCCCCCGTCGAGAACGCGAACACCCCGCAGTACCAGGCGAAGCTGCGCGCGGCCAGCAGCGTGTTCGGCGACTTCTGGGCCGATGGGACCAGCATGTGCCAGGGATGGCCGCTGCCCGCGACCGCGAAGCCCGCGGCCGTGCACGCGGTCGGCGCCGCCCCGATCATGGTGGTCGGCACCACGGGCGATCCCGCGACCCCGTACGCGTGGGCCCGGGCACTGGCCGGGCAGCTGCAGCACGGGTTCCTGGTGACCAACGTCGGCGACGGTCACACCGCCTACAACACGAACGCAAATCGGTGCCTGCGGGGCGCCGTGGAGCGCTTCCTGACCAGGGGGATGAAACCGGCGACCGGGCTGCGCTGCTCGTAGCCCCGAGCTGGTAGACTTCCCTGCGGCTTCCGCTGAGGCGGAGGAACGCCGCCTTAGCTCAGTCGGTAGAGCGATTCACTCGTAATGAATAGGTCGGGAGTTCGATTCTCCCAGGCGGCTCTCAAACGGTGGCTGCACCCGGGATGACCGGGGGAAGGCGGTCTCATGTGGGTTCGGGGCGCGGCGCTGGCCGCCGCGGTCGTGATCTCCGTCGCGGGTTCTCCGCTCGCCGCCGCCTCGTCGGCGACGGAGATCTTCTCCCAGCCCTGGAATCGCGTCGCCGCTCCCATCACCTCCATCGACGCGCAGCGCCTGCCCGCGGCGCTCGTCGGCCGCATCCCGACCCAGGCCCAGGTGGCCCGTCCCGCTCGCGTCGTGCAGGTCGTGCCCCGGCGGGTGACGGAGTCCCCCCGGCAGACCTGCGAGCTGCCGGTCGCCGATCCCCGGCTCGGGTCGCCCGTGGTGCGGGTGGTGGACGAGCGCACCGGCCAGACGCTGTCGGAGGTCGATGCGCAGCATCCGGTGACCACGGCGTCCACCGCCAAGATCGTCACCGGGGCGGTGGCCCTGCGGGCGCTCGGGTCCCAGACGCGGCTGCGGACCACCGTCACGACCGACGCCACGCCCGGGCAGGTGGTGCTGGTGGGCGCCGGCGATGTGACGCTGTCGGCCCAGGACTCCAACTGGTACGGCGCCCCGAACGGCATCGCCCAGCTGGCCGGGCAGGTGCGCGACTGGAGCGCCCGCAGCGGCATCCCCGTCACCAGCGTGGCGGTGGATGCGGGTCTGTTCACCGGGTCCAGCTGGGCGCCGTCGTGGAAGAGCGAGTACTTCACCTCGGGGTCCCAGTCGCAGATCTCGGCGCTGACCCTGGACGGCGGGCGGGCCCATCCCGAGCAGGAATACTCCCAGCGCGTCGGCGACCCGGCGCAGGCGGCGGGGCAGGCCCTGGCGGCCGCCCTGGGCGTGCCGACCGACGCGGTCCCGACGGTGTCGGCCGCCGGCCGGCCGGTCATCGCCGCCGTCGAGAGCCCGACGATCGCCGACCAGGTGGGCTTCATGCTCCGGCACTCCGACAACACGCTGGCCGACACGCTGGGGCGGCTGGCGGCGGGGGCGGCCGGGAAGCCGCGCGACTTCGACTCGCTCACCGCCGCCTACGGGGTGTGGCTGCAGCGGCTCGGCGCCACGCTGGATGGGTCTACGTTCGCCGATGCGTCCGGGCTCTCCCACGACACGAAAGTCGCGCCGGAGCTGATTACCACCCTGCTGCGGCTGTCGGCGTCGGATGAGCAGGCGAGCGGAGTGTGGGGTCTGCTGGCGCGGGGGGATGACGACACCAGCACGCTGGAGCACCGCTTCGGCGGCTTGAGCGGCCAGCAACGGCACGACATCCGCGCCAAGACGGGCACGCTGGAAGACGTCACGAGCCTCGCCGGGACCGTCCCCAACGCGAAAGGGCACCTGCTCGTCTTCTTCATCGGGGTCGAGGGGCCGACCAACTCCGCCGTCGTGCGGCAGGGCATCGACGCATTCGTGGCGCGGCTGGCGGCCTGCACGAACTGATCGGGCGCTGCGGCTCGTGCTTCTCAGGCTGCCCATACGGTCGGCCCAGAGCGCTCTCACGTCGCCTGGGTACCGTCGGGAGGGATCGGAGGTCAGACATGCGACCTGAGAATGAGACCCGGTGGGCCGGATCAGTGATGATTGTCCCCGTGCCGTTCGATCCGAACGACATTCGTCTCGCTGATATTGGCGGCGACGGCCCCGCTCCGTCGGCGGGGCCCGGCGGCGACTGACCACTCGACCTCTCGGCGCCGCCGGCGTGCGCTCCCGCACGGTGATCGACTCGATCGCCGTGGCCTGGGGAGCGAAGATCGCCGCCGTTGAGCGGAACTCGCGGCGACTGGTGCCGTCGTCGAGAGCGATCGCTGTGCGGGAGCGTACGCACCCCGATCGTCCCGCAGGCTAGGCCCGCTGCGGGACTGGGGTGATGGCTGCGGAGGTGGAGGTGCCGATGGTGGCGGCGAGCAGTCCCCAGGGTGTGGACATGAGCAGGAGCGCCACGAGGTAGCCGACGGCCATGGCTGGCCGGACGGCGGCTCCTGGCCTCTGAGACGGGTCAGCCTGCGGGCGCCGGGGAAGGCCCTGGACGGATGGAGCCCGGAGCACCGGGGATCTGGCCGGGCTCGCCCGGATCGCTCGAGCGCTTCAATCACAGCCTGGAGGAGGCCTCCGGTCTGCGCTGGGAGGCGTGAGATGGGGCACGGTCGCCGTGCGCCGGGACGGAGCTCCGCTCAGTCGCCCCACACCTCCGCCGCGATGCGGAGGGTCGCGCGCAGCTTCGCCCACTGCTGGGCCTCGGTGAGCACGTTCCCCTCTTCGGTCGAGGCGAACCCGCACTGCGGGCTCAGGGCCAGCTGGTCGAGCGGGGCGAACTGCGCCGCCTCCCGGATGCGGGCCTTGATCGCGTCGGCGTCTTCGAGCTCTCCAGACTTCGAGGTGATGAGTCCGAGCACCACGCGCCGCCCGTCGTGGGGCAGGAATCGCAGCGGCTCGAATCCTCCGGCCCGGTCGGTGTCGTACTCGAGGAAGAACCCGTCGTACGGCGTGCGTCCGAGCAGCTGCGGCGCGATCGGCTCGTAGCCGCCCGAGGCGATCCAGGTGGAGCGGAAGTTGCCGCGACACACGTGGGTCGTGATGGTCAGGTCGTCGGGCTTATCGCGCAGGATCGCGGTCAGCAGGTCGGCGTACGCGTCGGCCAGCCCGTCGGTGTCGAGGCCGCGCTCGCGGGCGCGCTGCAGCTCAGTCTCGCTGCACAGGTATGCCCAGGCGGTGTCGTCGAACTGCAGGTACCGGGCGCCCTCCGCGTAGAACGCGGCCACCGCATCCCGCCACGCCTGCGCGAGGTCGGCGAAGAGCGCGTCGCGATCGGCATACAGGCCGTGGGCGATGCTGTCGGGGGAGAGCCGGAAGTGCATGACGGTCGGGGCGGGGATGGTCTGCTTGGGAATGACGCCGGCGCCCACGCGATCGCGCAGGAACCGGAAGTGGCGCAGCATCGGATGTGCGGGGGTGAAGCGCACCGGCCCGGTGATCTGCACGGCGAGCGGTTTCGGCTTCGGCCCGTTGAACGCCATGCCCGAGTCCTGTTCGACGAGCTGGACCCCCTCCAGCCCGGCGAAGAAGTCGAAGTGCCAGTAGGCGCGTCGAAACTCGCCATCGGTCACGGCGTGCAGGCCGGCGTCCTCCTGCTCGCGGATGACCCGCTCGATCTCGCGGTCCTCGATGGCGCGCAGGGCGTCGTCGTCGAGCTCACCGCGGCCGTGGGCGGCCCGAGCGTCATGGATGGCCTGCGGGCGCAGCAGGCTGCCGACTTCGTCGGCTCGGAACGGAGGGGTACAGGATGCCGTCATGACGCCCAGTTCTATCAGCTCGCCCGGCGCCATGTCGCACCGTGTGACGAAGATCGACGAGGCGGAGGTCGATCGCCTGGCGGGGTGGACGACGTCGGCAGCGGTGGGATTCGGGACCCGTGCCGGCGGCACGCGGTCCGCGGTCCTCGTCATGGAACATCTCTCTCACCCGAAGTGCCGGACTGCTGATCAGGGCGGCAACCCGGCATCGAACCTCTGCACGCAAATACGGCGCGCCGAGGATTGATCCCGCGCTCTCGGAACGGGATCGGAGCCGGTCGATGTGAATGGGCCCGGAAGACGGAGAAGCAGCCTCAGCCAGCAGCTGGATAGCAGAATGCGCCTCTTGAACACCGTCATGAAGACCATGCCCAAGAGGCGCATCTCGCACGCTCCTAACGGCAGCGTTGCCGAGCCGTCGGCATCAGCTCCTAGCGGTGACGCCGACGCGCCGCCGCCACCGCACCGCCGCCGATGATCATCATCACGAGGCCGGCAGCACCGGCTGCCAGCAGCGAATCATCTGCACCTGTGCGGGGCAACTTCTGCGCCGCAGCTGCCGGCGTGCTCGGAGCAGCTGCCGGCGTGCTCGGAGCTGGCGCGATTGCCGCGATAATGCCCGGCGCTGCAGGAGCCGGCGCGGGAACAGCCGGAGCCGGGTCCACGGGAGTCAGCGATGTCGAGACCGCAGCGGCAGCGATATTCGCGACCACCGGGTCCGTGCCAATCGCCTTGCCCGACGGGCCAACCGCCGTGCCCTGAGCCGTGTTGATCAGCGCTTCGCCATTAATGTCAGCAGCGGCAACGGTGTACTTTGCCGTGCACGTCGTCTGCGCACCAACCGCCAACTTCGACGCAGCACACGTTGGGGTAACCCATGTGCCCTTACCGCCGGCCGGGCCATTGTCGTTGACCCCGACCTTCGTCAACGCAACCGTGCCCGTGTTCCGCGCCACAAACGTGTACGTGATCACCTGGCCAGGCTTCGTCGCCAATGCCGTGTCGGCAGCCTTCGAGACCGTCAGCTGCGGCTTGTCGGGAACCGCGGGCGGAGGAGTCTGCGTACCCAGAGCAGCAGCAGCGTCGTTCGACGCCACCGACTTGCCATCAGGACCAATCCCCGCCGCCGTCGCCGTGTTCTTCAACGGCTGACCCGTCAGATCGCCGGCGATCACCGTATAGCTGGCCTTGAACGTCGCCGACTTCCCCGGAGCCAACGAAGCCACAGACGCGGGCGTTGCCGCAGACAGCTTGCCCTTGCCGGAGAACGTGCCCTCGTTGACCTTCACATCAGTCGCCGGGGCATCACCCGTGTTGGCAACGGTGAACGTGTATTCAATCTTCTGACCAACCTTCGTCGCCAATGACGACGAAGCAGACTTCGCCAACGTCAGCTGCGGAGTCCCACTCGGAGCCGGCGCAACCACCGGAGCGGTCGGGCAACGTGCGCCATCAGCGAAGCTTGACTTTGGACCAGTCGACAACAGCGAAGCTGTCTTTGCCGTGGGATCCACGTCGTAGATGTTGCCTGTGCCGCCGTTCTGGCTGAAGAAGACATGCGTCGGATCAGCAAACGAAACACCATAGAACGACGTCGGACCACCGTTAGGAAGCCCGGCGACTACACCCAAATCGGTAATCTCATGGGTTGACGTATCAAATTTCACCAAGTGATTTGTCGAATCTGGAACCGTGTACAGTGTTCCGTCAAGGTATGACCAGTCAGAACCGATGACATTGCCCTTGCCAGCAATATCTCCAGAGGTGACGAGTGTTGCGTCGTCTGTTGAGTCGGGAGCAGGAAGCTTGATCTCGAACCACTTTGCATTGGTGTTCGTCGCGCTCGTCGCAGTCGCTACCCATAGGTTACCGCTGGCATCAACATCACCAGTGACCAGCTTCGTGGCATCAGCAACCGGAACGGTATACCCGAGACCCTGGGTTACCCCATCTGAGCCAATGCGTACAACTTCACCATTAGCGCTGTTCACACCGTAAACGTAATTATCTTTTACGTTGTAGCCGACAGCATTCACGTCGGTATCTGCCTTGGCGAATGCACCCGAGTTACCTGACTTCAGATCGACATTGGTGATCGTCGACTTGGCGTCGCTACCCTCGACGTGGAAGATGTACCCATCGCTCGAGCACTTCCATGCAGCAGGCGTACCGGCAACAGCCGTAGCCTTGAGCGTCGCCGAAGGCGTACCGACGAGGCCCTGGGGGCTCGTCACGACGTTCGTGAAGTCGCCGGCCTTCGTCGGAACGACGTCTACCGATACATCACACGTCTGCGCACCCTTCGCAATCGTGCCCGACGTGATATCGATCTTCGAAGCATCAGCGTCGGCCTTCACCTCGGCAGCGGCACAGGTCGTCTTCACGTTCGGCGTCGCAGCGACGGTCATGCCCTCAGGCAGATTGTCCGTGAACGACCAGCCAGCCTTCGCTGCGAGTTCGCTCGTGTTCACGACGGTGAAGTTCACCGTGGTCGGCTGACCAACCTCCACGCTGTCGTCCTTGAACGACTTCACGAGTGTAGGTGTGGCATCATAGAATCGCAGATTGTCGAACGCGAAATCGTTACCCCAACCGTTGCCAGTCTGATTCCTCACAATGTATTCAGCAGTACCATCGGCAGGCGCCAGATAACTCGGACCCGTATAACTGCCAACCGCACCCGGAGCACCGTTCGGGGTATTCGTTGTCGTTGCTCCGTTGCACGCCACGACAGGGTTGCCGCTAAACCAGATATTGCCGTCACCCTGTTTGATGCCGAAGTCGAGTTTCGAGTGGTTCGGAGCCGAGTTGCCGCAGTTCATCTCGGCGACAGAAATACCTGATACGTAGAAGTGCCCTTTCTTGAGCTGCAATTTACTGCCTTGCGACTCGCTGAGGATGAGGTTATCGGCGCCATTCGCTGCTGTGTACGCAGACACGGCATGGTTATCGTCACCACCCAACGATTTCGCCATCCATTGCAAGTTGGCATACGTTGAGCCTTCATCAGCGCAACTGTTACTGGGCGCCTGACTGAAGTCGGCACCTTTCCCCTGAACAATCAGGCCATTGCACGCCTTCGGATCGAACCAGAAGGGAGCGGCCGTATACGTCGTGCCTTTTTCGCCGACGTAGTCCTTCACCGGGATAACTGTGTTCGTGACCGCATGCTCAAAATTCTCTTCGAACAGGAGCGTCGGATCCTTCGGTGTCGAAGTTGTCGGCGCATCGTCTGCAGCCGCATGCGGAGCGGTCGCTGTCGCAGTAAATGCCGCGACCGATCCTCCCCCGACGGCCAGCGCGAGCGCTGCGGCAACAGCTGCACCCCGCAAGAATTTTATCTTCGTCATCTTTCTCTTTCTTTATGGTTTGTGAAGAACGTGCCGAGGCGACAGCGCTGCAGAACAGCACCGTACCGGCAGACCCCCACCGCGAGCGTTCCGGGTTCAAAGAGAAGAACCCGACCAAAGACAATGCAACCGACACACGCCTCTACCTATTGAGAGCGCTTCCAAGGGCTAAAGTGACGAGCATCGGCGTGTTCCGTGGTGAAAGCCCGTTCACGAAGACGAGGCGTAAAGATTTCAACAGAGATTTTCATTTTGCGTCACTTTCGGCTCCATCTGGACTCATATAAGTTGAGGGGTATTTACGTCTGGCCACTGTGGCCTGGACTCCTGGCTTGGAGAGAGTGATGGCGACACACAGCCAATTCGGCTACGCAGACTTCGACGATGAGCAGCTGCTCACCGCCCTGCGCAACGGTGACACCGAAGCCTACGCAGAGCTCTGGCGACGCCATGTTCACGCCGCGCTCCGCCTCGCCCGGCGCATCATGCCCAGCCGAGCCGACGACCTCGCCGCGGAGAGCTTTCTCGCCGTCTACACCCAAGTTCACGAAAAAGGCAACGGCCCGCAAAAAGCTTTCCGTGCCTACCTCTTCACCACGATGCGCAACCTTGCCATCCGGTGGGGGAAAGACTCCCGTCTGGTCATCTCGGTTCCCGAGCCCGAAATGTTCGACGAGCTGGAGGCCTCGAAAACCGACAGCGAGGACCGCGCCGAAGCCGACAGCCTGCTCGCCGCATTCACCGCTCTGCCCTCCCGATGGCAGCGCGTCCTGTGGATGCTCGAGGTTGACCGACTTGGCCGCGCGGCGGTGGCAACCGAACTGGGGATTCGTCCCAATGCGGTATCGGCGTTGTATCGCCGTGCCCGCTACGGCTTACAGGAACGGTGGATGACCGAGCAGCTCCCCGCCGGCATCCGCGAAGATCCTGCACATGTGGCGCGATTGTTCCCCGCCCTGGCCATGAAGAAACGGCTCGAACACCCACCAGCGCACATCGCCGCGCACATCGCCGGCTGTGACGAGTGCGCCCGGCTGCAACGCGAACTTCTCTACATGCACAAACGCATGCAGCGCCGTACGCTCGCCGTCACCGGTATCGGGGGCCTGGCCGCGATCCTCGCCGTTTCAACGCCTCACCTGCCACTGGCTGCCGTCGCCGTCGGCGTTACCAGCGCGGCAGCCGTGCTTGCGGTCGCCTTCACCGCCACCTTCGGCGCCGGCATCCTGCCCGCTGCCGCACCCGCGACTCCTCCCCACATCTCAGCGGCTGCGGGGAAGCCGAGCGCCGCACCAGAACCGGGAATCCGGACATCCGGCCAGCACCCGGCCGGCGTGCCCTTCCCCGAACGCACCGACACCTCCCCGGCACAAGCCCCGGCGCCATGGGGACGGGGAAACACCAATTCCCGTATACCGTCTGTGGAACTCAACAGCGCGACCGCGCCGAACGTGGACTGGGAGGCTCCGGCCGTGCCGCAGCGGCTCGGCGACGTACCAACCCCACCGACTGCCGCACGCTCGACCACTGCGGCGAACCCAGCTGGTGAGACTGATCCCAGCCTGCCGCAAGCGCCGCCCGCACTCGCCATCGCTGTGGCGCATCCTCTGGCAGCCGCATACTTCGCGCCGGTGCTCACTGGTACTGCCACTCCCGGCAGCGAAGTCGCCGTTGAACTTCCCAACTACTCAGCCGGCTCGACACAGACGTACCGCTTTGCCGCGACGGTCACCCCGAGCGGCTCGTGGACGCTCGACTTGCGCCCACTGTTCACCGACAAATCAGGCACATTCGAGTACCGGGCGTGGGCATACTCCGACGCCACGGCCTCCGCCGCCCAGACGGGCCAGTTCACGGTCAATGCCCTGCAAGTTGATGGGTTCGACGGACTCAAACCATTCGAGGTGATGCCCGCGGGCGAGGGTACCGACACCGGAATCGTGTTCCGGGTGCTGGGGCCGGCGAACGGGCAGATCTGCCTCACCTCGGTCAACTCGGGATACATGCTCACGCTGGCACTGGATGGCACCGGCTCCTTGGTTCGCCGGTTGCGCTTCATCGACTCGGGCGATTACTCCCTCACGTTCCGGGTGTGCGATGGCGAACAGATCGGCCCAGCTCAAGAATTCTGGGTCACCGTGGGGCCAGAATCGGCGTTCACGCCATATGGCGTGAACGATGCCGACGGGTCTGACGCGGCCTCGGATGATTCCGCCGGCGGCGATTTCGGGGTCGGCATGCCCGCCTCGGCATACTCGATGGATGGTCCGGATATCGAAGTCGCTGAGCCGTAGGAGCGACAGGATGCGCGCCCCACTACGCGGCGTAGGCTTGTCATACCTCGCCGAATTCCGGGCTTTGGTGCCCCCCGAGAGTTTCGATCTCTCTACCCGCTGATAATGAGACTGTGCCGTCTTGGGAGAATGAGAACGTTGTATTTGCAAGTTTCGGCTCCTGAACCCCTTCGTCTCTGACGCCCAACATTCATCCAAGCCTTTAGACTCTATAGTTGGTCAATGCCCAGTCCTGTGAGAAGGACGGTGGTTTTTCCGGAGTTTGTTGAGTGGCTCGTCGCAAGGGGTTGCACGAGGAAGACGGCAAGTCAGCGAGATTACGACATCTCCCGCTTCCTTCGACTGTCACGGCGGAGGAATCCGTACTCAGCGACCCGAGAAACCCTCGTCAGATACGTCACCGTTGCCGCGAAACGCAGAGGTTGGGGGACCGCATATCGGCGAAGGATCCGCGCCTCGTTCTCCCTCTTCTATCAATGGGCGTATCGAACTGGGAGAGTCTCACAGAACATCGCCGACGAACTCCCGGTAATACGTACTCAGGACCCGCCGCCGCACCCTGCCCCGGATCGTGTCGTTGAGAACGCCTACAGTCGTGCTGGACTCCCCCAGAAAGCTGCAATATGTCTTGCAGCATCAATGGGGCTACGGCTCTCAGAGGTCGCAGCACTGCATCCCCGGAACCGCCATGGTCGCCGTCTCACCATCAATGGCAAAGGAGATAAAAGCAGGCTTCTGATCCTCAACGATATGACGATGGCTGTCCTCATTCGGCTTGAGGAGACTCAGGGGGTAAGCGTCTATTACTTTCCGGGACGTTCCGGAGGTCATGTTCATCCCTCCACCGTCTATAAGTGGATCAAACCCCTGATCGGCTCAGATTGGACTATGCACTCTCTCCGGCATCGAGCCGCAACTGTGGCTCTCAGAAGGACTCACGACATTCGCGCTGTCCAAGCTTTTCTCGGGCATGCGTCATTGCGAACGACTCAGATCTATACGAAGGTCACGGAAGACGATTTGCAGTCCGTTGCCTTAGCGACGGAATGGCTGCCAGCTTTACCGACGCAGCACATTCCAGCGAGGAATACCTTGGGCCGCACCATCTTGATTGATCTTGATCATGCCACGTTAGAAGAGGCACAGACTGTATTTGAGGCGGCTATGCACGCTCAGGGCGTCGACACGGACCGTGCGAGTGAACGGGCCTGACCTTCGATCGGTCAGCGGGGTTGGATGTCCTCGGTGGTAGGAAAGTCGAGCGGGGCCATTGCGGGGTGGTGCAGGAGCCCGTCGTAGCCGTAGAGGCGGGCGATGAGCAGCACGGTGACGGCGAGCATGGAGGCGCCGTGCAGGCTGAGTGGTGCGACGGTGTCGTTGGTGAAGTGCATGACGACGGTCTGTTCCTCGGGCCGTGCGATGAGGGCGGTCACCGTACCGTATCCGAATTCCATCCGCGCTCCGCCTTGCACGGAGATCATGAGTCGCTGGTTGCTGGCGAGGACTCGGGCGTCGGCGAATTCTCGCCATTGCTCTGCGGTCTCGTAAGTGCCGTAGTAGCGGGAGTAGTTCATCCGGGTGTCGAAGAAGAATGCTTCGTTCTGGCGGGCCGGGATTTCCCACTGTGCGATCACGGGAGGCGTGCGTCCCTCGCACAGGTTGTATCGCAGGTCGCGTGCGAACGCGGTCCACGAGCCCAGGGCTTTCTGTTGCACGAGTTCTGCGGCCCGTGCGGCTTTGACCACCTGGTGGCGCTGAGACCCCTCCGTGGTGAGCTCGAAGAATTTCACGATCAGGCCGATCACCCCGGTGAACACGGCCACCACGATCAGGATCGGCCACAGGAATGGGACGAACAGGCAGATGAGCATGAAAGACGTGCCTTGCTGGCCGATAAGCGCGAACCCGTAGCCGAGGGCCACGATCCCGAACCCGACTGCGAACAGGATCAGCGCCATCGTCGGATTGCCCACCATACCAACCCCTTCACCCCGTGCTCGTGCCTGGCTGTGCAACGATCTATGAGCACGGTACCGCGACCCTCCGACACGGCGCACGCTCTCCTAGGGTCCGCACGGTCTGCACGGTGGAAGCGTGCGCACGGCCGCTCCGAAACGCACGAAGGCCCGGCCGGACTGTGTGTCTGACCGAGCCTTGCGTGCGTGCGACGGGAGTCACATGTGGATGCTGCTGCTCTTCGACTGTGCGGCGGCCACGGTCGCCGGGCTCACCTGCTGGTCCACACGGTGTTCACGGTTCCGATCCAGGGACACCTGCGCTTTGCCCGACATCAGATCCGGGCCGAGCCTGTCCGCCACGTACCGGACGCGGAGCTCACTGTTCCCGTCCGGGAGCGTGCGGGTCGAGATCTCCTGGGTGGCGACGCCGGTGACATCGTCACCCTTCTTGAGCGCGCCGTACATCTTGTCTGCCAGGCGGCCGAACGCGGCCAGGTCCACGAAGGTCGGGTCGTCCACGGTCTCACCATCTGCTCCCTTGCTGAACGAGTGCAAGCCGAGGCGAGCCCGGATGAACGACTTCTTGTCGCCGACGGCAGGCGTGTACTTCGGGTCCGACGCGATGAACCCGGACACGGGGATGTTCTCCGTCCTCGTCGGACGCCCATACCGCGCCCCTTGCTGTGCCGGCGGCAGCCCCTGCTGCTGCGCATCAGGCACGTCGGGCTCGCCCCACTCGCCATCCCCCGGCTCCGCCGGACCGGAAGCCAGGGTGTTTCCGGCGATCGCGTAATCGGCGCCGGTCGCGTTCCCGTCGAGATCGTGATGTTCGACTTGGGCGATAACCGGTCCATTGTCCTCAGCCATGCTGTGCTCCTTCGTAGACGAACTATCGACACCATCAAGAACCCGCCTCGCGCGCAGACGCGCCGCCTCCCGTGATGCTGCGAAACCATCCGGGTGCTCCAAGGACTTCACCCAGCTCGCCAGCTTCCCTCGAGGCGGATCCGCCCGCCGGCCCTCCCCAGCCTCGGCCAGGTAGGTCGAGCGCAGAACGTGTTCGATACGCCCGGTATCACCGGCCGCGAGGGAGCCCCCATGCTCGACGGCCTCGGCGAGCCGCGTCCAAGCCTCGAGGGTCCCCGCGCTCATGCCCCCGTGCGCCCAGTCATCCAGGTACAGGCGCTGGTTGGTCGCCGCCACCCAGCGGCGGATGGTGTCGGCGAGCTGCTGCCGGTCAGCCGGCCCGAAGCCCGTGAACAGCTGTTCGGCGTCCTCGGTAGGCATCCCCCTGGACGGGGTGGTTTGCGTCATGGTGGTCTCCCTCACTCAAGTGAATGGACACCACGAAGAACCCCGCCTCGGCGCACCCAGCCGACCGTGCGACCAAGCGCACGGACCGATCTGCATCACCGTGCGCCGCCCACCAAGCAAGGCCGTGCGCACACACAGAAGTGTGCACACCGCACCACTAGGCACCGTGCGCCGCACGCTGCCAAGCCCCGGCGCACGGTGCCGGGGCCAAGACGCGGACCAGACCGTGCAACGCACGGTCCGACACCCCTGAGTCAACGGACCACGCACGCCCCCGGCGTGCGCGACAGGCTATAACAAGCCGATTTTTCGCCCTCTTGGCCGCTCCACTGTACCGGCACTCCGAAACGCTCCCAAGGGCGCTGCACGGTGCTGCGCACCCGCCGCACACGCACTGCGTGCGGAGCGTCGGCCCTTGGAAGCGTTCCTGCGCGCCGGCCCAGATTCCGACGTCCAAGAGGACAAAAAAATGATCGGGAAAGGACAAGACAAATGCCCCAGCCACTCCGCGTCACCAGCACGCACACCCTCACCATTGACCTCGGCGACGGAATCAACATCCCGCTGGGCGTCTTCGCACAGGACCAGGACGGGCAGCTCGACAACGGCACCGGCGCCGCCGGCTACCTCGACCTTCGCGTGGACGGGCACTACTACGGCACCCTCTGGATCACCGCCACCCACGGGCATCCCGAGATCCGACTCGGAGCCTGGAGCCCCGCCACCCAGAACTGGGAAGCCGCCGACGTCCTCGACGGCACCGCCGCGGAACCGGAGGACTGACCCATGGATAGCACGCCGAGCCGTATCTGCGTCTTCGTTCCCGGCGCTGCCATGGGGGACGAGGAATACACCAACCCCGATACCGGGCGGCCGTGGACCCTCCCAGAGGCCCAGGCCGCCGTACGCTGGGCGCGCCTTCACGGCATTGACGCCGAGATCTACACCGAACCCATCCCGCAGAACCACTGAACTCGAAAGGACTAGCCATGCCCACCGCCAAGAACCTCGACGCCGCCGAGATCTTCTTCACCTTGCAGCAGCTCAAACAACGGCTCGAACAGCTCAGCGACAGCGGCCGTATCACCATGGCCACCACCCGGGACAACACCGACTACCGCAGCACGGGCAAAGCCGTGCGTGCAGCCTCAGCAGCCCTTCAAACTGCTCTCGACGCCACCCGCTGGATGGTCACCCTGCCCACCGGGTGGACGGATGGAGAGATGGAGTCATGACCACGGCTCGGGACGTCCTCACCTTCCACGAGCCCACCCCAGCCTGGGCAGCCGAGTGCACCTATTGCCAGCCAGATGAGTGGGGACTCTACGACGAGACCGCACACTTCCGCTATCACGTCCCAGTGACTTGTGCTGTCTGCGGAGAAACCGAGCCCGACGGCTTCCTGTTCGACAACGACCACGGAGTCTGCCTCGCCGGATCATGGGAAAACGACGCCCTGCTCTGCATGTCCCTTTGGCTTCGCCTCAACCACCTGATCTATGCCGCCCAGCACAACCAGCCTCCAGACACCCGCGACGCCACGGCCCTCGCCCTCGGCTGGATCGTCAAAGACCTGGGCGGAGAGTGAGTGGAAAGGAATCCCCCCAGCCGGCTGGCCGAGAGGCGACAAGGCGATCAACTGCGACCCGATCGTCACCACCCCACGAGGAGCTGCCCGATGAGCACCAACCAGGTGACATGCGACACCTGCGGCCGCGCATTCAACTCGCTCGGTATCGCCCGACACCGAGCCATGCACCGTGACCGGCACGAGAACTGCACCGAAACCAGCATCCGAATTCACGGTCGCGGGCCGAACATGCGAATCGTCGCGGAGACCACCACCTACCGGTACGCCGCGCCGAGCGCAGGCCACAATGCCTGACAGTCAGCACCTGACGTTCTGCATCGCCGACCCGCCCTACCTCGGCCGTGCCGACCGATGGTACGGCGACGGGCGCGGCTCAGGACGCCACGACGCCGGCACCGGCCGCAACGGGCGGAAACCCGACCACCCCCCCGGCCGCCGCCGAATGGGACACGCCCTACCGGCACCAAGAGCTGGCACACGACCTCGACAGCAGATACGACGGATGGGCGATCGTCTGCGCCGCCGACACCGTGACCATCCCCCTCGACGCCGTCCCCCGTGCCCGGTTGGCCGTTTGGGTCAGGCCGAATGCCATGCCCGGCGGCAGCCGCATCATCAACACCTGGGAAGGCGTCGTCTATCACACTCCGCGTCTCGCCCGGGCCGGAGTCACCGTCCGGGACGCCCTGGTCGCCCCCGTACGCAAGCAGGGCTTCCTCGGGTCCAAACCCGCCGAGTGGACTCGCTGGGGCCTTGCCCTCCTGGGAGCCACCGGCAACGACGAAGTCATCGACGCCTTCCCAGGCTCCGGAGCCATCGCCATGGCCGCCGAAGGGCTGCTGCGCACGGATCTGACCGGTACCATGCCGGTGTGATCGTGACCCTGACCTACGGCGACCCCAGACAAGAACCCGACACTTGGCAGCACACCTCCGGAGAAGGCGAGGACTACGACGCCGCGCTCGGCGCAGCCCGCCGCAACCTTCCACCTGACGCCAAAGAACTCGTCATCCGCACCGACCGCGATTATCACGAAGTCAACCTCCCGCAACCCAGATATTCATAATTGCGCCTAGGACGTTTTAGGGAAATTCGGTAGAATAGAGCCAGATCTCAGCGAGAGGATCACGCCATGTCGAGGACTCAAGCCAACACCGAAGCTGCCAAAGCCGAGCGTCAGCGCCGCGTCGCCGAAGGGATCCACAGCGGCGAAATGGAAGGTATGTACGTCGACGCAGGGACTCGCGCCGACGCAGACGAATACATTGCCGGCAGGATCGACTCGGATGAACTTGTCGCCCGCGCGCGCAAACGCTATGGCCTCGACTGAGTTCGTCGACCCATACCTCGATCCAGAAACGGGGATTCTCCGCAACCAGGTAGGGGCGACAACGAAGAGTGCTCTCGACGCCGCCGAGGGCGCCCTCTCATTCACCCGCCTCATGTACTTGCTCGACCATCCAGTCAAGGCGAGCGGTGACCTCAACGAGCTCCAGGCGATCCACAGTTACCTGTTCCAGGACATCTACGACTGGGCGGGGGAGTTGCGCACCGTCGACATCAGGAAGAGCACGGAAGGGTCCCAGTTCTTTCTCCCCGTGTCGATCATCACTCAGGCTTCGGTTTATGCTGTGACTTCGTCTGCTGAATGGCGGGGTTCTTCGTTCGCTTCGTGGCGGGGTC
>JBDNYM010000040.1:0-23092 GCA_047722305.1 Pseudoclavibacter sp.
GCTGTGGCGGCTTCTGGGGGGCGGGGGCGCCCGTGCCCCCCCCCGGCCCCCCCCCCGGGGGGCCCCCCCCCCCGGGGGGCCCCCCCCCCCCCCCCCCCCCCCCGCGCCATGACGTGGCGGCGACGGTGCGCCGCGGTCAAACTCAGGGGATGCGCCGAAGTCCGGCGCCCGGTTGCCTGAGTTCGAGCAAGTTCGTCGCATCTGCCTGAGTTCTGCGGATGGGACTTCGTGGGGGTGTCCCGCCACCCTGAGACGCAGACTGCCTCTCTAGCGCAGCGCCTCCGCGGCCACCGCCACCCCGAATGCGCCCAGCACGCCGCCGGTGACGCCGTCCACGGTCCGCTGGGCCACCGGCGAGCGCAGCCAGCGGCCGGCGAGCCCGGTGAAGCCGACCAGGAAGAGCGTCCAGACGAACCCTTCGGCGGCGTGCACGAGGGCGAGCCAGACGCCCATGGCGGCGGGCGGTACCCCGGGGACGAGGAACTGGGGGAGGACGGCGAGGTAGAACACCCCGACTTTGGGGTTCAGGATGTTGCAGAGGAATCCGCGGCGCCAGTGCGTCCAGGGGGTGGCTGCGGGCGCACGTTCGGCTCCTGCCGCCACTGCCGGCGTCGCCGAGCCCCGCAGCGCGGAGCGCAGGAACTTGACCGCCAGCCACAGCAGGTAGGCGGCGCCGGCGAGGCGGATCGCGGTGAGCGCGGTGGCGGCGTACCGCAGCAGGGCGGAGATCCCGAGGGCCCCGGCCACGCCCCATACCAGCACGCCGCAGCTGATCCCGAGGCCGGTGACGATTCCCGCCCGCGCACCGTCGGCGAGCCCGGCGCGCAGGGTGAGCGCCGTGTCCACTCCCGGCATGATGGTGAGCAGGGCGGCGACTCCGGCGAACGCGACCAGCGCCTGAAGGATTGCCATAGGCCGAGTGTATTCTGAAGGTCATGTCGGAAATCACTCGCGAAGAGGTTGCGCACCTCGCCGAACTGGCACGCATCGACCTCACCGAAGACGAGCTGCACTCGCTGACCGATCAGCTCGGGCAGATCATCCAGGCGGTGGCGCAGGTCAATGAGGTCGCCGCTCCGGACGTCCCCGCCACCAGTCATCCGCTGCCGCTGCAGAACGTGTTCCGGGAGGACGTCCCGGGCCCGACGCTGAGCACCGAGCAGGTGTTCTCCGGCGCCCCCGACGTCGAGTCGCACATGTTCCGGGTGCCGAGCATCCTCGGCGACGCGCCGGCGAAGCAGAGCTAGGAAGCAGGAGCGATATGCCCGCAGATTCGAACGAACTCACCCGGCTCACCGCGGCCGAGCTGGCGGCGAAGATCGCCGGCGGCGAGGTCTCCAGCGTCGAGGCCACCCAGGCCCATCTGGATCGCATCCACGCGGTCGAGGGACAGGTGCACGCGTTCCTCCATCTGGCCGACGAGCAGGCGCTGGCGACGGCCGCCGACGTCGATGCGCGCCGTGCCCGCGGCGAGGAGCTGCCGGAGCTGGCCGGGGTGCCGGTCGCGGTCAAGGACGTGATGGCCACCAAGGACATGCCGAGCACGTCCGGGTCGAAGATCCTGGAGGGGTGGGTGCCGCCCTACGACGCCACCGTGGTCGAGCATCTGCGCCAGCACGACATGGTGCTGCTGGGCAAGACGAACATGGACGAGTTCGCCATGGGGTCGTCCACCGAGTACTCCGCCTACGGGCCCACGCACAACCCGTGGGATCTCGACCGCATCCCGGGCGGCTCCGGCGGCGGCTCGGCGGCCGCGGTGGCCGCGTTCGAGGCACCGTTGGCCACCGGCTCCGACACCGGCGGGTCGATCCGTTTCCCCGCGCACGTCACGGGCACCGTGGGCGTCAAACCGACCTATGGCGGGGTCTCGCGCTGGGGGGCCATCGCGCTGGCGTCGTCGCTCGACCAGATGGGGCCGGTGGGGCGCACCGTCCTCGATGTCGCGCTGCTGCACGACGTCATCAAGGGCCATGACCCGAAGGACTCCACCAGCCTCGATCGCGAGTGGCCGTCGTTCGCCGCCGCGGTGCGAGCCGCCGATCTGCACGGGATGAAGGTGGGCGTCATCTCGGAGCTGCTGGGCGACGGGTTCCAGGCCGGCGTGCGCGCCCGCTTCCGGGAGGCGATCGACCTGCTGACCGCCGCCGGAGCGGAGGTCACCGAGGTCTCCTGCCCGCACATCGGCTCCGCGGTCGCCGCCTACTACCTGATCCTGCCCGCCGAGGCGAGCAGCAACCTGGCTCGCTTCGACGGCGTCCGGTACGGCCTGCGGGTGGTGCCGGAGGACAAGCCGGCCACGGTCGAGAACATGATGGCCGCCACCCGCGAGGCCGGTTTCGGACCCGAGGTCAAGCGCCGCATCATCCTCGGCACCTACGCCCTGTCGGCCGGCTACTACGACCAGTACTACGGGCAGGCGCAGAAGGTGCGCACGCTCATCCAGCGCGACTTCAACGCCGCGTTCGAGCAGGTGGACGTGCTCATCTCTCCCACCGGCCCCACCACCGCGTTCAAGCTGGGCGAGAAAGTCGACGACCCGCTGGCCATGTACCTGAACGACATCGCCACCATCCCCGCCAACCTGGCCGGCATCCCGGCGATGAGCCTGCCCATGGGCCTGGCCGATGAGGACGGCCTGCCGGTGGGTCTGCAGGTGCTGGCCCCCGCCATGCACGACGAGCGGCTGTACACGCTCGGCGCGGTGGTGGAACGCGAGCTGGATGCGCAGCGAGGCACGCCGCTGCTTGCCCTGGCCCCCGAGCTGAAGGAGGCGGCGAAGTGAGCTCGCTGACGATGCCGTACGACAAGGCGCTGGAGCTGTTCGAGCCCGTCATGGGCTTCGAGGTGCACGTCGAGCTGAACACGGCCACCAAGATGTTCTCGTGGGCGCCCAACGAGTACGGCGACACCCCGAACACCAACGTGACGCCGCTGTGCCTGGGCCTGCCCGGCACGCTGCCGGTGGTGAACAAGAAGGCCGTCGAGTCGAGCATCCGCCTCGGCATCGCCCTCGGCTGCCACATCGCCGAGTCGTGCCGGTTCGCGCGCAAGCACTACTTCTACCCCGACCTGCCCAAGGCGTACCAGATCTCGCAGTTCGACGAGCCGATCGCCTCCGAGGGGTCGGTCGAGATCGAGCTCGAGACCGGCGAGGTGTTCCACATCCCGATCGAGCGCGCCCACATGGAAGAGGACGCGGGCAAGCTCACCCACCTGGGCGGCACCGGCCGCATCCAGGGGGCGACGTCCTCGCTGGTCGACTACAACCGGGCCGGCGTGCCGCTGGTCGAGATCGTCACCAAGCCGATCGAGGGGACGGGCGCACTGGCGCCGCAGGTGGCGCGCGAGTACGTGTCCACCATCCGCGACATGGTGAAGGCGCTGGGCATCTCGGACGCCCGCATGGACCAGGGCTCCATCCGCTGCGACGCGAACATCTCGCTGCGCCCGCGGGGCGAGACGAAGCTCGGCACCCGCACCGAGACGAAGAACATCAACTCGCTGCGCTCCATCGAGCGGGCCATCCGCTACGAGATCCAGCGGCAGGCCGCCATCCTGGCCGCCGGGGGCGAGGTGCTGCAGGAGACCCGCAACTGGCATGAGGACTCCGGGCGCACCACCGGGGGGCGCATCAAGTCGAACTCCGACGACTACCGCTACATGCCCGAGCCCGACCTGGTGCCGATCGTGACCAGCCGCGAGCGGGTGGCCGAGCTGACCGCCACCGTGCCGGAGTCGCCGGTGCTGCGCCGCCGGCGCCTGAAGCAGGAGTGGGGCTTCACCGACCCCGAGTTCCGCGACGTGGTCAACGGCGGGCTGGTGGACGTCGTCGAGGCCACGGTCGAGGCCGGCACCACCCCGGCGGCGGCCCGTAAGTGGTGGACGGGCGAGATCAGCCGCGTCGCCAACGAGTCCGGCGTCGATGTCGACACTCTGAACGTCAGTGCGCAGGATGTCGCGGAGCTGCAGGGGCTCATCGACGCCGGCACCATCACCGACCGGATCGCGCGCCAGGTGCTGGCGGGCGTGCTGGCCGGCGAGGGGTCGCCCCGGCAGGTCGTGGACGCTCGCGGCCTCGCCGTGGTGTCCGACGACTCGGCGCTGCTCGCGGCCATCGACGAGGCGCTGGCCGGCCAGCCCGATGTGCTGGCCAAGATCCAGGCGGGCAAGGTGCAGGCCGCCGGCGCCATCATCGGCGCGGTCATGAAGGCCATGCGCGGGCAGGCCGACGCCAAGCGCGTCCGGGAGCTCATCCTGGAGCGCGCCCAGTCGTGACCGAGCGGACGCTGCCCGCGGGGGCGCACCTCATCCCGCCGGAGGCGGAGTGCGTGTTCCGCGGGAAGATCTTCGACGTGTTCCAGTGGCCGCAGCGGCTCTACGACGGCTCGACCGAGGTGTTCGAGATGCTGCGGCGGCCGGACACGGTGGCGGTGTTCGCGCTGGACGACGACGACACGTTCCTGACCCTCGATGAAGAGCAGCCCCACGGCATCCACCGGGTGGGCGGCGTGCCGGTGGGGCGGGTCGACCCGACCGACGCGACGGTGCTGGACGCCGCCAAGCGCGAGCTGCGCGAAGAGACCGGCATCGAGTGCGCCCACTGGATGCCGCTGCGCGTGACCCAGCCGGAGGGCAAGATCGAGTGGTTCGTGCACTCGTTCGCCGCCTGCGACGTGATCGCGCGCGGCCCGCAGCACCTCGACCCGGGGGAGCGCATCCGCGTCGGCTCGACGCCGTTCGCGCACGTGCGCGAGATGAAGCACGCGCGGCCCCTGCGCCGCTACGCCGACGCTGCCGCCCTGCGCACCGCGATCCGGGCGGCCGGACGCTAGGCTGCCGCCATGAGCGCGTGCAGAATCGAACATCGGACTTGGGCTGAACTGGGCCCGGCGCGGCGGGCCGCGATCGTCGCCGTCGGCACGGCGCAGATCGCGCTGGCGGCATTCGCGGCGGTCGACCTGGCGCGGCGGCCGCGCGACCTGGTTCGCGGCTCGAAGGCAGCCTGGGCGCCGGCACTGCTCGTCAATTGGGCGGGACCGCTCGCCTATCTGCTGGTCGGGCGCCGACGGGCATGACCGCCGTGAAGACTGACCATCTCCCGGACGTCGTCGGGGACGAGCTGGTCGACGCGGCCACCGGCGAGCGGATGACGGCGGTCTGGTACGTCCCCCGCGGCGAGGGACCGCATCCGGTGGCGATCTTCCTGCACGGCTACCCGGGGTATGCGTCCAACGACGACCTGGCCACCGAGTTCCAGAACGCGGGCTACGCCGGCCTCGTCTTCCACTACCGCGGCACCTGGGGCAGCGACGGGACCATGAGCCTCAGCGGCGTGCTGCGCGACGTCGAGACGGCACTGGCGGCGGTACGCGCCCAGGCGGACGCGGACGACGGCTCCCGCCGGCCCCGGACCGACCCGCGCCGCATCCTGCTCATCGGCCACAGCATGGGCGGGTTCGCGGCGCTGCAGACGGCCGCGGCCCATCCCGAGCTGTCGGGTGCGGCCAGTATCGCCGGGTTCGACTTCGCCAGCACGGCACTCGATCCGGTGACCCGCGACTGGATGGCGAAGTTCCTGTTCACCGGCATCCTCCCGATCCGGCGCCTGGAACAGGACGGCATGTTCGCCGACCTTGACGCGCACGCCGACGAGTGGGCGTTCCCGAACCTGGCACCGCGGCTGCACGATGTGCCGCTGGCACTGATCGGTGGCGCCGCCGATGCGGTCGCGCCGCCGCGCACCCACCTCGACCCCCTGGTGCAGGCCCTCGACGCCGTTCCGGGGGCCCGCGTGCAGACCGCGCTGCTGCCCGCCAACCACAGCTTCGCCGGGGTCCGCCGCGACCTGGCGCAGATCCTGCTCGCCTGGGCGGCGCGGATCGGCGGGTAGGGCGGCGCGCGACTCCGGCTGTCGACCTATTCTGAGAAGGGATACTCCCTCGTCGAGGAGGCGGTCGCGATGACGGATTCGATGCACGCCTGGCGGGTCACCCGCCCGGGCCCGGTCGACGGGTCCACCCCGCCGCTGCGGTTCGGGGAAGAGCCGATTCCGGTGCCCGGCCCCGGCGAGTTGCTGCTGCGGGTGCTCGCGTGCGGGGTGTGCCGCACTGATCTGCACGTGAACGAGGGCGACCTGCCGGTGCACCGCGAGCACGTCGTGCCGGGGCACGAGATTGTGGGGGAGGTCGCGGCGCTCGGCGCCGGGGTCGAGGGCTTCACCATCGGCGACCGGGTGGGCGCGGCTTGGCTGCGCCACACTTGCGGCGAGTGCCGCTACTGCCGCCGCGGTGACCAGAACCTGTGCCCGAACTCCCGCTACACCGGATGGGATGCCGACGGCGGCTACGCCGAATACACCGTGGCCCCCGCCGACTTCGTCTACCGGCTGCCGACGGGGTACTCGGATGTGGAGCTCGCCCCGCTGCTGTGCGCGGGCATCATCGGCTATAGGGCGCTCAAGCGCACCGGCATCCGCGACGGGGGCGTGCTCGGCCTCTACGGATTCGGCGGCAGTGCGCATCTCACCGCGCAGATCGCGCTGGCCCGCGGCTGCCGGGTGCATGTGCTCACGCGCGGCGCCGACGCGCAGCGACTCGCGCTGGAGCTCGGGTGCGCATCCGCCGCCGGCGCCTACGATGCCCCGCCGGAGCCGCTCGACGCGGCCATCCTGTTCGCGCCGGTCGGCGACCTGGTGCCGGTGGCGCTGCGGGCCCTCGATCGCGGGGGAGTGCTGGCCTGCGCCGGCATCTACCTGACCGACATCGAGCGGCTGGTCTACGAGGACGAGCTGTTCTACGAGAAGGAGCTGCGCAGCGTCACCTCGAACACGCGGCAGGACGGGGTCGACTTCCTGACATTCGCGAGCGAGCACCGCCTGCAGATCGACGCGCACCCGTATGCGCTAAGCGCCGGCCTCCAGGCCTTGAGAGACCTGAAAGCCGGCGCGTTCGCGGGTGCCGCGGTGCTGCGTCCCTAGGACATCACGCCGCGATCTGGTGCTCCGAGACGAACTGATCGATCTCGGAGTCCGGCACGCTCGGATCGGCGGCGACGCCGATGAGGGCGCCGACGGGGAGTTCCTCGCCGGCCTGCGCGACGATGCGGCGCAGAGCGCCGTCGAAGGGGGCCTCCAGATCGTTGCTCAGCTTGCTCGATTCGATGGTGACCAGCGGGTCGCCGGCGCTGAACGAATCGCCCTCGGCGATCAGCCAGGAGTCGACGGTGCCCTCCTCCATGGTCATACCGAACTTCGGCATGGTGATGGCTTTGATGTCGCTCATATTTTCTAGTCCTCCTTCAGGACGTTGCGGACGGCGGCCTCGATGCGGTCGGCGTTGGGGATCCACAGCGGCTCCAGCGCGCTCGAGAACGGCACCGGGGTGTGCGGCGGGGTGACCAGCTCGATCGGGGCCTTCAGCGAGTGGAAGCCCTTCTGCGCGATCAGCGCCGCCAGGTCCTGGCCGAAGCCGCAGCGCGCCGCCGACTCGTCGGCGATCACGACGTGGCCGGTGTCGGCGGCGGCCTGCAGCACGCCCTCCTCGTCGAGCGGGGAGGTGGTGCGCGGGTCGAACACCTCGACCGAGATGCCCTCCTTGGCGAGCTTGTCGGCGACCTTGTTGGCCGCGTTCACCGGGTTGCCGATCGCGATGATGGTCACGTCGGTGCCGCGGCGGGTGAAGTTGCCCTTGCCGAGCGGGATCACGTACGGCTCGATCGGCACGTCGCCCTTGACGTCGTACAGGGCCTTGTGCTCGCAGAAGATGACCGGGTCGTCGTCGCGGATGGAGGCCAGCAGCAGCCCCTTCGCGTCCGCCGGGTTGGAGGGGACCACGACCTTCACCCCAGGGGTGGAGGTGAAGATGTGGTACGGCGAGGTGGAGTGCTGGGCCGCCGCCCCCACGCCGGCGCCGATGATGCCGCGCACGGTGAGCGGAGTGGTGGCCTTGCCGCCGAACATGTAGCGGAACTTCGCGGCCTGGTTGTAGATCTCGTCGTAGCAGACTCCGAAGAAGTCCATGAACATGAGCTCGGCTACGGGCCGCAGCCCGGTGACGGCCGCGCCGGCGGCGGTGCCGAGAATCGCGGACTCGGTGATCGGGGTGTCGATCACTCGATCGCCGCCGAACTCGGTCCACAGACCGCCGGTGACGCCGAACACGCCGCCGAACGCCTCGACCTTGGGGTCGGGGTTGGTGCCCCCGTTGCCGCCGCGCAGGTCCTCCCCGATGAGGATGACTTTGTCGTCTTCCCGCATGGCCTCGGCCATGGCCGAGTTGATCGCCTGGCGGAAACTCATCCGCTTCGTCTTCAGCCCGGCGATATCCGTTCCGGTGCGGGGCTGGGTAACTGTCGTTGTCATCGCTTCGACTCCTTTGTCGGTTGGTGATCCGTGATTCAGTAGTTCAGGTAGACATCGGCGGTCAGCTGGTCGGGGGTCGGCACGGGGGCCTCACGGGCCTCCTTGACGGCGTCGTCGACCTCGGCCTTGGCCTCGGCATCCAGCCGGTCCAGCTCGGAGGCGTCGATCTCGCCCTTCACGGACTGGCGGAAGTTCTGCAGCGGGTCGTCGTTCTCGCGCACCTCGGCGATCTGCTCCTTGGTGCGGTACAGGTTGCCGTCGCCCTCGAAGTGGCCGAAGTAGCGGTTGCTGACGGCCTCGATCACGGAGGGGCCGCCGCCGGAGCGGGCGAGCGCCACGGCATCCTTGGCCGCCTCGTACACGGCGAAGAAGTCGGTGCCGTCGACCTTGACCGCGGGCAGTCCGAATCCGGCCGCACGGCCGGCGATGTCCTTGGAGCCCACCGCGTAGTCGTGGCCGCTGGCCTCGCCGAAGCCGTTGTTCTCGAAGACGAAGATCACCGGCAGGTTGAGGACGACGGCCATGTTCATGGCCTCGAACGTGGTGCCCTGGTTGGAGCCGCCGTCGCCGGTGAACGATACCGCGACGCCGCCGTTGCCGAGGTACTTCGCGGTGAGCGCGGCTCCGGTGGCCAGCGGCGGGGCGCCGCCGACGATGCCGTTGGCGCCGAGCATCCCGACCGAGAGGTCGGCGATGTGCATCGAGCCGCCCTTGCCGTGGCAGAGGCCGCTCTGCTTGCCGAAGATCTCGGCCATCATGCCGTGCATGTCGCAGCCCTTGGCGATGCAGTGCCCGTGCCCGCGGTGGGTGGAGCCGATGTAGTCGGAGTCCTTCAGATTCATGCACACCCCGACGGCGGTGGCCTCTTCGCCGGCGTACAGATGGATGAAGCCGGGGATGTCACCGCTCTGGTTCTCGAGGTGGAGGCGCTCTTCGAAGTGCCGGATGTTCGTCATCCGGCGGTAGGCCTCGAGGAGCTGATCTGTGGTGAGGTCGCTCGTGGCGACTCGGTCAGTCGATATTGTCATCATTGCACGCACCTTTGTGTGGAACGATTCCGGATGGTGCCGGACGATCACCTCTCTGTGATCTGTGCATCAGAGTATGGGCGGGGGCCGGCGGCTGCGAGATCGTTGGTATGCAACGTGGACGAACTCGTATACCAGTTGCCCGTGGACAACATCCGGGCGCCGATCGACCGTCATCGCGGGCATCAGCATGCCGGCAGATCGGCGCCGAGACGGGCGGGATGGCAGCTCGGCCGGGGAAGTTCAGCAGGCGTGCACCTTGGCCAGATCGCGCCATTCCGTGGTCGCTCGCAGCGAGAGATGCTCGCGGCGCATGCTCCACGCGGGCTCATGCTGAAAGCCGGCTCGGCCGAGTCCGAGGGCGGACGTGCCGGTGCGGGCGGCGATGCGGTCGATCGTCCGGCCGAGGTCGCGGTCACCGCTCCTGGCGACGTCCCCGTCCGCGAACAGCGGCAGCGGGGCGTCGCGGCTGGTGAGCTCGAGCAGCGTCACCCCGGCGCGCACGTAGGCGGCGCCCGGCCGCAGCCTGGGCTGCAGGATGCGGGTGGCGGCGCCCACGATGGCGAGCGGGTCGTCGGTGGGGCCGGGCAGCGCCCCGGTCGCGGCGGCCCGGTGCCGGTCGGTCTCCGGGGCGAACCGGCTGGTCTCGGCCCAGCAGGCCACCGCGCCGGCGAGGCTGTCCTGCCGCCGCAGCCGGCGGGCCGCGCGCTGGGCGTAGACGGCCAGGACTTCGCGCATCGTGGCCGCATCGGTGACTGGGGTCGAGAATGACCGGGAGTACATGACCTCCTGCCGCCGCGGGGCCGGCGGCGCGAGCGGGAAGGCGGGGATGCCGCGCAGTTCATAGACGGTGCGCTGCAGCTCCACCGAGAACCGGCGGCGGATGAGGCGGGCATCGGCATCCCGCAGCTGCCGGGCGTCGGTGATTCCGTAGGCGGCCAGTCGCTTCCGGCTGCGGCGCCCGACCCCCCAGATCTCGGCGATGGGAGTGCCCGTGAGGATGGCGGTCAGCCGGGACGCGGAGTACTGGTCGGTGGAGGCGACCCGATGCAGTCCCGGCGTCCGTTTGGCGCCGTGGCTGGCGAGCTTGGCCCAGGTCTTGGTGGGCCCGATGCCGATGCCGACGGGGACGCCGATATCGTGCTCCACCCGCTCGGCCATCTCGTGGGCGCGGGCGACGATGTCGGCGGGGGCGCCTCGCAGCCGCAGGAAGCACTCGTCGATCGAGTACACCTCCTGCTCGGGCGAGGAGCGGCGCAGCAACCGCATCACCCGTGCGGAGATGTCGCCGTAGAGCTCGTAGTTGCTGCTGCAGGGCACGACGCCGTGGTGCTCGGCCCAGGCGGCAATGCGGAACCAGGGCGTCCCCATGGGGATGCCGAGCGCTTTGGCCTCGGCTGACCGGGCGACCACGCAGCCGTCGTTGTTCGAGAGCACGACGATGGGGACGCCGCGCAGCTCGGGATGGAAGATCCGCTCGCAGGAGGCGAAGCAGGAGTCGACGTCGACCAGGACGATGCGGCTCACCGTCCCGCTGCTCGTCTCGGCGGCCGCGTTTCCGCGCCTCACCAGAAGCGCATCCGGCTCAGACATGGTGCAGGCATCGGGTGACAACGCCCCAGACATCCAGCTGATCACCGTCGGCCAGCCGGAGATCGGGGTAGTCGGGATTCTCCGCGCAGAGGCGGATCGGCGGTCCCAGCCGCAGGCGCTTCACGGTCAGCTCGTTGTTGAGCACGGCGATGACCACGGCGCCGTCGCGCGGGCGCAGCGCCCGGTCGACGATGAGTTCGTCGCCGTCGGCGATGCCGGCCCCGATCATCGAGTCGCCGGCTACCCGCACGATGAACGTGGAGACCGGGTCGGCGATGAGGTGCTCGTTCAGATCGAGCGTCCCGTCGAAGTAGTCCTGCGCCACCGACGGCCAGCCTGCGTGGACGCGCTCCAGCACGAGCGGGATGCGGCGGGATGGGGGCGCGGCGGCCAGCCGACGGATCTGCATGCGTTCTCCCGACGTCGATGATCGAACATATGTTCGAATCGAGGATACGCCGACCCGGAGACATGGGGAATCTGGTGTGGGCGCGCACCCGTCCGACACGCCGCGGCGACGAAGAATTCAACGGACGTTGAATAATGAATTCGACACATGTTGAATACTGCTGACGGCGACCGGGCGGCGGTCGCCGCGCCCGACGAAAGAGGAGCGATGCGAGCACTGATCGTCAAGGAGTTCCGGGAGCTGCGGCGCGATCGCCGCACGCTGGCCATGGTCGTGGGGCTCCCGCTGCTGCTGCTGATCATCTTCGGGTACGCGGCCAACTTCACCGTCGCCACGCTCGACACCGCCGTGGTCGGCTCGGGGGCGGCGCAGACGGTGGACCGCATCGACGCCATCCCGCAGGCGAAGGACCATCTGCACGTCGTCGTCACCGACGGCTCGCTGAGCGGTACGGCGGCGCGGACCCGGGCCGCGCACCTGCTGCGCGACGGACGCGCCGCGGTCGCGATCGTCCCCGACGGCGACCGCCTCAGGGTCGACATCGACGGCTCGAACCTTTTCGCGGCCCAGTCGGCGAAGATCCTGTTCTCGCAGCTCGCGTCCCAGGCGGCGGCGCAGGCCCAGACAGCGTCCCAAGCCCAGTCCCAGACCCCCGCAGCAGCCGTCCCCGCTACCGGACGGCCCCAGGCCGTCCCGCAGCTCACGGTGCGCGTGCTGTTCAACCCCGACCTCAAGACGTCCTGGGTGATGATCCCGGCGATCATCGGCCTCATCCTCGCGTTCGTGGGCATGATCGTGACGAGCATCGGCCTGGTGCGCGAGCGCGAGACCGGCACGCTGGAGCAGCTGGCGGTGATGCCGCTGCGGCCGGGCGCGGTGGTGATGGGCAAGATCGTCCCCTACCTGCTGCTGGCTTCGTTCGACATGGCGGTCGTCACGCTCCTGGGCATGTGGATCTTCGGGGTGCCATTCCGCGGCTCGGTGCTGCTGTTCGCAGCGGGGGCGCTGCTGTTCCTGTTCACCGTGCTGGGGCTGGGCGTGCTGATCTCGTCGGTGTCGCAGACGACCGGCCAGGCGGTGCAGATGGCGGTGATGTTCCTGCTGCCCCAGATCCTGTTGTCGGGCATGATCTTCCCGCTGGACGCGATGGCGGCGGGGGTGCGTTGGATCGGCTACCTGCTGCCGCTGACCTGGTTCGTCAAGATCTCGCAGGGGGTCATGGTGCGCGGGGCCGGGTGGGGGCCGTTGTGGTTCCCGCTGGCGGTGCTGGCGTTCATGGCCGTGGTGGCGTTCGGCGCCGCGGTGCTGCGGCTGGCCAGTTCGCTGCGCCCGGTGGGGGCGCGGCGATGACCGGGGCGGCCGCGGCGACGCGCTCCGAGGAGTGGGGGGCGCAGGATGCCGTGGTCCGGTTCGGCCGTCGGGTCGCCCTCGACGGCGTCTCGCTGACGGCGACTCCGGGCCGGGTGGTCGCGGTGGTGGGCGGCGATGGCGCCGGGAAGACCACGCTGCTGCGGCTGCTCGCCGGCCGGGTGCGGCCCGAATCGGGGACGGTGCGCGTCCCGCCGCGCCGCGAGCTCGGCTACCTGCCGGCCACCGCGGGCGTCTGGGGCGACCTCACCGTCCGCCAGAACATCGACTTCGCGGCCGCCGCCTACCGGATGCCGCGGGAAGAGGCCGCGCCGCGGGGCGCGGAACTGCTCGCGGCGGCGGGGCTCGCCGAGGCGGTCGACCGGCTGGCCTCGCGGCTGTCGGGCGGGATGCGGCGCAAGCTCGGCTTCGTCATGGCGATCCTGCCCCGGCCACGGCTGGTGGTGCTCGACGAGCCCAGCACCGGCGTCGACCCGGTGAGCCGGGTCGAGCTGTGGCGGCTGATCGCCCGATCGGCGGCCGAGGGCGCCGCGGTGGTGTTCGCCACCACCTACCCGGACGAGGCCGAGCGGGCCGAGCAGGTGCTCGCCCTGGATGCGGGGCGTCCGCAGCCGTGGGACGAGGTGCGCGCCCTGGCCCGCCAGGCGCCGCCGGCGCCGCGGTCGGTTCGGGCAGCCGGCGGCGAGCCGCCCGCCGCCCCACTCGTGCGGGGCACGGGCATCGTCCGCGCGTTCGGTCCCCACCGGGCCGTGGACGGGGTCGACATCGAGGTGCGCGCGGGGGAGGTCGTGGGCCTCATCGGCGCCAACGGGGCCGGCAAGACGACGCTGCTGCGCATCCTGCTGGGGCTGGACCGGTCCGACACCGGCGAGATCAGCGTGCTCGGCAGCTCCCCGGCGCGCTTCGACCGCGCCGCCCTGGGGTACGTGCCGCAGGGCCTGGGGCTGTGGTCGACGCTCACCCCGGCGGAAAATGCGGAGTTCGTCGGCCAGGAGTACGGCGTCCCTCGCGAGTGCCGGGGACTCCCGGCCGGGTTCGAGGCGGCGGTGCGCCAGCGGGTGGAGGAGCTCGATCTGGGCCGCCAGCGCCGGCTCGCCTTCGACCTCGCGGTGCAGCATCGGCCGCGGCTGCTGGTGCTGGACGAACCGACCTCCGGGGTCTCCGTACGGGCGCGGGCCGGGCTCTGGCAGCGCATCCACGCCGAGGCGGCGCGGGGAGCGGGCGTGATCGTCACCACGCACTACCTGCAGGAGGCGGCTCAGTGCACGCGTCTCGTCCTGCTCTCGCGGGGCCGCGTCGCGGCGCGGGGGACGGTCGCCGACGTCGTGGCAGGCCTGCGGGCTGTGCGCGTCTCCGGAGCCCGGTGGGCGGAGGCGTTCACAGCGCTCGACGCTGCGGGCATCCCGGTCATGCTCGATGGGACGGCGGTGCGCGCGGCGGGGGCGGATGCAGACGCCGTCTCCCGCCTCCTCGATGCCGCCGGCGTGGCGGCCGAGGTCGCTCCGGTGCCGGCCACCCTCGAAGAGGCGCTCGTCCTGGTCGAGCGGGGCGAGCACTGATGGCCCGCGGGCGCCGGCCAGGACCTGGCACGACGCGCGATCAGGTGCTGGCGGCGGCCACGGACCTGTTCGCGCGGCGCGGTTTCGAGGGGACGACCATCCGGGCCATCGCAGAGGCGGCGGGGGTGGACCCGGCGATGGTCGGCCACTACTTCGGCACCAAGGACGAACTGTTCCGCGCGGTGATCGGTGCGCCGCTGTTCCCGGAGACCGTGCTGCCGATCGACGGCAGTGTGCCGAGAGAGCGCCTCGGTGCGGAGCTCTTGCGCCGGGTGCTGGCGGTGTGGGAGTCGCCGGCCGGAGCCGCCGTGCTCGCCGTCGCGCGCAGCGCGGTGCAGGACGAGCGCTTCGGCGGACTGGTGCGGGAGTTCCTCTTCCGTCACGCGGTCGGGCCGGTGGTGGCGCAGGTCGAGTCCGACCCGGCGCGCGCCCAACGGCGGGCGGCGCTGGTGCTCAGCCAGTTCGCCGGGTTGCTCGCGACCCGGTACCTGGTGCGCGTGGAGCCGCTGGCGTCGGCCGCCCATGAACAGGTGGTCGACTGGATCGCCCCGACGCTGCAGCGCTACCTCACCGGGGACCTGGACGGTGCGGCGGGGGACCTGGATGACCCGGATGCGGGCGCTCCCGCCGATTCAGGCGACCTGCGCGACCCCCCCGAGCGGCGAGGGGAGTGAATGATCGAGGCGGTCTTCCATCTGGCTCGGCGTCCCGGCTCAGCGCCCTCGGCCTCGCGTCTCAGAGGCGGTCGAGCAGCTGCCGCATCGTCCCGAGGGTCTCGTGCAGGCGGTCGAGGAGCGGGGTTTCCTCAGATGCCCGATAGCAGAACGGCATGGCGGTGAAGACCAGCGCCATCGCCAAGTGGGCGGTCTCCGGGTCGGTCCGTTGGGCGGCGAGTTCGCGCAGCTGCTCGCGGTAGCTGCGCAGCATGGAAGACATCTCGTAGGCCAGCTCGGGGTCGACGGTCAGCAGCCGCTTGACCTGACGGTGGTCGTCCGGGATGAGACCGGACGATTCGAGGGTGTCGGCGGCCAGGGCGCAGAGGTCGTTCAGCACGGTGCCGGTCCCGTCGAGGAAGCGCTCCCGCTGCGCCTGCCCGATCTCCAGGCTGGGGATGCCGATCACCGCCGCCGGTTTGGACGGGAAGTAGTTGAAGAACGTCCGCGGTGAGACCTCGGCCGCCTCGCAGATCTCCTTGACGGTGATCTCGGGGACGCCGCGCCGCAGGGCGAGGCGGAGCGCTACGGCGTGGATCCGCCTCGCCGTCTGCTGCTTCTTGCGCTCGCGCAGCGGCGTGGCGTCGCCGCCCGCGGTCGTCGTCCGGGGGCCGCCGTCTTTCCGGTCGCCATCCATGATCGGTGCCGAACCTACTCCCGGGCTCCGACGGGCTCTCGGGCGGGGGCGTCCGGAGCGTCGTCGTCGGCCGCTGGGGCCGCGGCATCCTCCGGCTCGGGTGCCCCACCCGCGGCTCCGGCAGGCGGGGTCCCGGCCGAGTCCGCCTGTTCCTGCAGGCCGGAGTGCGAGCGCAGCTCGGGCACATGGAAGAACCAGCTCAGGACGAAGGCGAGCAGCAGCACGCCGAACGCGGTCCAGTAGATGGCCAGCGACGAGGTGGTGAAACCCTGCAGGAAGGGCCGGGCGAGTGCTGGGGTCGCCCCGTTGAGGAACGAGGTGTCCGAGGTGCTGCTGCTGGTGGCGTGCGCCGTCTCCGAGCCGTTCTTCTTCAGCTGGGAGACGAGCTTGGGCGTCACCTGGTCGACGATGCGCTGGCGCTGGGCGGCGTTCGAGTAGTCGATGACCACCCGGTCGCCCTGCACGGTGGCGTGCGCCGCGTGTGCGACCTCGGTGAGCACGGCCTGGTGCGCCTCGGGGCTGAGCCCGTGCGCCCCGGCGGCTTCGGCCTGGGCGGTGGCCGCGGCGAGCGCCTGCTGCGTGCCCTGGTCGAGCCCGTCCTGCACCTGGGCCTCCACCTTCGAGGTGATCGGCGTCCAGATCTGCTTCATGATGGCCCGGTTGTGGTGTTGCTGCGCGATCGAGGGGGTCATGGCTGCATTCAGGGCGGCGCTCATGTCGTTCTCGTTCTGCATGGCGGTCTGGATGTTGCCGGGCATCGTCGAGAACAGGACCGACAGCAGGATCGCGGTGCCGAGGGTGCCGCCGATCTGCCGGAAGAAGGTGGCGGCCGAGGTGGCGACGCCCATGTCCGTGACCGGAACCGAGTTCTGGCTGGCGAGGACCAGCGACTGCATGAGTTGTCCCAGTCCGAGGCCGATCAGGAACATGCCGCCGGCCAGGAACCAGTACGAGCTGTCCGCCCGGATGAAGGTGAGGTACAGGAAGCCGCCGCCGGTGAATGCGGTCCCGATGACCGGGTAGATGCGGTAGCGGCCCGTGCGCGAGATGAGCTGCCCGGAGATGATCGACGCGATCATCAGCCCGGCGATCATGGGCAGGGTGGCGAAGCCGGCCTGGGTCGGATTCATGCCGAGCACGATCTGCAGGTAGAGGGGAAGGGTCATCATGGCCCCGAACATCCCGAAGCCGACCAGGAACCCGAGCACGGTGGCCATCGAGAACACGCCGGAACGGAACAGGCCGAGGGGAATGATCGCATCCCGCCCCATGAGGGATTCGATGATGATGAATGCGGCCATGCCGATGGCGCCGATCACGAAGCAGCTGATGGAGGCGACGGAGGTCCACCCCCAGGTGCGGCCCTGCTCCGCCACCAGCAGCAGCGGGACGAGGGCGACGACGACGGCCGCGGCGCCCCACCAGTCCACGCGCACCCGGCGCTCGCCGAAGCGGGGCAGGCGCAGGAAAGCGGTGACCATGAGCCAGGCGATGACGCCGATGGGGACGTTGATCAGGAAGATCCAGCGCCAGCCGGAGATCCAGAGGATCTGCGCGGTGCCGGCGAACAGTCCGCCCACCAGCGGCCCGACCAGCGCGGAGACGCCGAACACCGACAGGAAGTAGCCCTGGTACTTGGCGCGCTCGCGGGGGGCGAGGATGTCGCCCATGATCGCCAGCGGCAACGACATGAGCCCGCCGGCGCCGATGCCCTGGAAGGCGCGGAAGGCGGCCAGCATGTACATCGACGTCGAGAACGACGAGAGCAGCGAGCCGAGCACGAACACGCCGATCGAGAACAGGTAGAGCGGCCGTCGGCCGAAGATGTCCGAGAGCTTGCCGTAGATCGGAGTCGCGATCGTGGAGGTGATCAGGAAGGCGGTGGTCACCCATGCCTGCTGATCGAGCCCGTGCAGGTCGTCGCCGATGGTCCGGATCGCCGTGCCGACGACGGTCTGGTCGAGCGACGACAGGAACATCCCCGCCATGAGGCCATAGAGCACCAGCATGATCTGGCGGTGGGTCATGACCGGATGTGCGGGGGTCCCGGGAAGGGCGGAGGCCCCGCGGACGGGTGCGGCGGTTGCGGACATCGAACTCCTCGAATCGCGTGCCGGCGGAGCGGCCGGATGGCGGTCGACGGAGGGGCACAGAAAATTGCAGCGAGTGATTTTTTACACCCTGTGCAAGTTTTATTCAAGTGCCGTGCGGCGATCCGCTGCGGGGTGGCCGCAACGGATGGCGTCAGCCGGTGGCGCCGACCTCCTCGGGGCGGATCGTGCCGTCGGTGATCGAATACAGCGCATCCACATAGCGTTCGAGTCGCGTGTCGTGCGTGACGACGACGATGGTCTTGCCGGTGGCATGAGTGAGGTCGCGGAAGATCTCCATGACCTCGAAAGCGCGGTCCGTGTCGAGCGCGGCGGTCGGTTCGTCGGCCAGCACGATCTTCGGGTCGGCATACAGTGCGCGGGCGATCGCGACCCGCTGCCGCTGGCCGCCGCTGAGCGCCTCGGGGTACTTGCCGATCAGCTGTTCGATGCCGAGGCGCTCCAGCACCGCGGCGAAGGCGTCATCCGCCAGGTTCGGCGTCCGTTTCACCCGGCGGACCAGCTCGAACTGCTCGGCGACGGTCAGATAGGGCACGAGGCTGTAGGTCTGCAGCACGAACCCGATCGTGTTCAGCCGCAGCTGCTCTCGTCGGCGAGCGGACAGATCCTGGTACGGCTCGCCGTCGAGGGAGATGGCCCCTGACGTGGGGGACTGGAGCCCGCCCATGACCTGCAGGAAGGTGCTCTTGCCCGACCCGGACGGCCCGACGACGGCGATGAGCTGTCCGCGCTCAGCGGTGAAGTCGACGTCACGGAGAGCCTCGACTCGGCTGTCCCGGGTCTGGAACACCTTGGAGACCCGTGTCAGCTCGATGGCGGGTGCGTCGTGCGGTGCAGTGGCGTTCGGTGCGTTCATGTCAGCTCCCTCCCACGATGGCGACGGGGTCGATGCGCACGATGGTGCGCACGGAGGCCAGCGAGCCGATCACCGACATGATGAGCAGCAGGAGGGCGGCTGCGGCCAGCAGAGGGAGATCGAAACTCATCGGCACCGTCGACGGGACGGCCACCGCGGTGATCGCGGTGAGTGCGCCGCCGACGGCGACCCCGGCGGCCGTGACGAGCACCGCCTGCCCGATCGTGTTCTGCACGAGGTAGCGGGTGAGGATGCCCTGCACCTTCAGCACGGCGAAGCTCGGGATCTTCTGCATTGTCAGGATGGACAGGAAGATGGCGATGACCACCAGCGTGATGGCGAAGAGGAAGCCGATCATGAATTCGAAGGTGAGGTTCTGCGCACGGTAGCCGGGGAGCTTGCCGATGAACGCGTCCATCGTCAGCCGCGCGGTGCCCCGCGGCAGCGCCGTCGGGACGTCGCCCTGGAAGACCACGGCGCTCGCCGCCAGCGCCTCCCCGGACTGGGCTGCGGCCGGCGCGGCGCCGCTCTTCAGCGTGCGCCAGGTGGCCAGCGTCGTGTAGATCACCGGCGCCACGCTGAGCTTGGCTCGCTCGGTGAAGCCGACGATCGTGAGCTTCGGCCCGGAGCCGCCCACCGAGATCGCATCGCCCAAGCGGTAGCCGGCGTCGCGCAGCCCGGTATCGACGATGGCGTCGTGCGCCTGGAGCCGCTTCTCGCCGGCGGAGACCTGCAGCTGACGGAAGACGAACTCGTCCGGGTCGATGCCGAGCAGCTGGGCGGAGGCTTTTTGGCGTCCGGAGCCGTCGGCGGTCACCGCGAGCTGCCCGATCCGCGCCGCCCGACCGCCGGTGGCGAGGCTGGAGGCCTGCTGGGCGCTGAGCGACGATTGCGACAGGCTGCCGTTGGCCTCGCTGCTCAGCACGATCGCCTGTGCGCGCCAGGAGTCGATGGCCTGCCGGTTGGAGCCGGCGAGGCCGGAGGCCAGTGCGGTGAGCACGAAGATGAGATAGCTGATCAGCGCGATCATGACGACGATCAGGGCGAAGCGCGGCTTGCTGTGCCGCATCTCTCTAAGCGCGAGGAACATGGGGTCTCGCCTCCTGGAGGAGTCCGGCGCGAAGGAGGTCGAGCACCGTGGCGAAGTCCGACATGACGGCGTCGGCGGGGCGGCCCGCCAGCACGTCCTGGATGCACTGGTGGCTGACCTGCATCAGCAGGGCGACGACCACGGCCGTCCGGTGGTCGTCGTGCAGCTCGTGCCCGTCGACCACGAGGGGGTGTCCGGCGAGGAAGTGCTCGGGGCGCTCGTCGGCGGCCGGAGTCGGGGAGGCCGGCGTCGTGTCGTTCCTCTGGCAGGCGAGGTGGCTCTCGTTGACCTGCCAGTGGAGGCGGAACAGATCGCGGTAGGGCGAGCCGCTCATCTGCCGGGCTACGCCGAAGGTGTAGTCGTAGACGGCCGCGAGCGAATCTTCGGGGCGGCGCTCCCAGGCGTCGACGAGGCCGCCGTGGATCTCGCCGAGCGCGATGCCGAGCAGATGCCGATAGGCGTCCGCCAGATCGGCGAAGTAGACGTAGAAGGCGCCCCGGGCGATGCCGGCGTCGTGGACGATGCGGGCCACCTGCGCCTCGGCGAGCGGATGGACGGAGAACTCGTGCAGCAGCGCATCCTCGATGCGGCGGCGCTTGTCCGGCTTGAGGCTGGTGAAGGTGGCGCTTGGCATCCGTGACCTCCTCGGCGGACGGCGGGTGAGGTCCTGTCGGCCCGAATTGACACCATGTCAATAATGCTACGCTAATGCGGAAATGACACTGCGTCAACATCAAGCGGACAGAATGGGGACGGATGTCCGCCGGGCGATCATTCCGGCGGGACGCCCTGCGTCCGGCGGGTGCGTCCGAGCGCGACCTCGCGCCGCGCGGCCTCGAGAGCGGAGTCGAACGCGCCGTCGGGGTCGCGGAAGAGGCGCAGCGTCGCCGCAGCGTGCGTCCGCGCCGATTCGCTCCGCTGAAGAGCGCCGACTGCCCGCTGCAGCAGAGGGAGGCATATCTCTTCGCCCAGCCCCAGAAACGCGCGGCTGAGGCTCAGCTGCAGCTCCTCGCCGCCCCGGCCCAGCTGACCGAGCAGCTGTCCGCCCAGCTCGGTTCGCCGGTCGGCGGGCACGAGGGCGACGGCGGCCCGCCAGGCGGCCTGGGAGACCTCGTCCTCCGGGTCGGAGATCAGGCGCGACACCACGGGGAACGCCCGTCGGTCGCCGATCTTCGACAGGGTGTGCAGCGCCTGGCTGCGGGCCTGGGCGAGATCGCGGTCGAGTTCGGCGACGACGGCCGGCACCGTCTGGGCGGGCGGCAGGCGGGTGATCGCCCAGGTGAGCATGTCCCTCACGAAGAAGTCGGGCTCGACGGCGCAGCGCTCCAGCAGCGCCGGCAGGTCGGCGGGGTCGGCCGCCGTACCGGCGGCGAGCGCCGCCTGCAGGCGCACCGACGACCGGGGGTCCTGGAACCAGGTGTTCAGGTCAGGCATTTGGGGGCTTTCTGCCGGGATGGATATGTATATTTTGGGTAGTTTATATACATATTCGTCAAGTGGAAGGTGTGAATGCGATGGAACTTCTGAGCGTCGTCGATGTCGCGGCGCGGCTGCGACTGGACCCGCGCACGGTGCGCGCCTACATCCGTTCGGGGCGGCTGCCCGCCGTGCGGATCGGCAAGCAATACCGGATTCGGGCGGTCGACCTTGCGGCGTTCGTGCGGAATGGGCGTCATGCCGCCGGCACCGTCGCCCCGGAGCCGGAGCCGGAGCCCGAGCCGGAGCCGTCGGAGAAGCTGAGGGAGGGACGACCGGCGGAATCGGGCCAGGTCTCCACGGATGCGGCCGTCGTCCTCCGGATCGACGCCGGCAGTACGCCGGCCCGAGATCGGCTGGTGCGGATGATGAACACCATCGGCTTCTCCGAGGGGGCGGCGATGCAAGTGATCGCGGAGCCGAGGTCGACGCGGCTGCGGGTGCTCGGCTCGGGATCGCTGGCCGCGGCGGCGGGCATGCTGGCCAATACCGCCGCCGCCCTGAAGGCGGTCGAGGGGTGAAAACGGCCGCGTGCCAGCGGCACGGGTATCTTCTTCGCCCTGCTGGAGCAAGGAGTACCCGGGGCTTCGCGGCGGTCGCGCGGGGGCGCTGGCGCTCGCCGGAGCTGGTGCTGGAGGTGGGAGGGCCGGCCTACCGGCGCGGTTTGACGATGAGGAGCAGCTCCTCTACCGGCGGGTCAGCCAGCGGAACCCACGTGAGGTCTGGGATCGGCGCTTCTGTCCGCGGATGCAGTGCGATGAGGCCGGTCTCGCGCCTGAGAGCATCGGCGACCAGCCGGGCGCCGGCCGGGTCGAGCGGCCGCAGCCGGAGTCGCCAACTGTTCACTTCGGCACTCGATCAGGTTGCGTATAGTCGTACCTATGCCGTTCTGGCGAGGTGCAAGTCATAGCCCGCTACGTACCTCCGTGATGCTCGGGATCGTGGCCCTGATCGTCGCCGCTGCCGTGACCGCTGTCCTGTTGTGGCCCCGGAGTCAGCGCAACGCATCCGCCCTGCGGCCGACGACCAGCGCCACATCCTCGCCGGCAATCTCGGCCTCGGCCTCGGCCTCGGCCGCAGCCTCAGCCGCAGGCGTCGCGACCGCCAGCGCCCAGCCCACGCAGATCTCGCCCGTTCCCGTCCCAGCGGACTCCTCCGTCGACTGCGCCAAGGTGGCCTGCGTTGCACTGACGTTCGACGACGGCCCCAATCCGGAGACGACGCCGGCGCTGCTCAATGAGCTGCAGTCGATGGGGGTGCACGCGACGTTTTTCCTGATCGGGCAGAAGGCCGCCGCGAATCCGCAGCTGGTTGCTGCCGAAAGCGCCCAGGGAAACGTGACTGGAGACCACACCTGGAGCCATCCCGACCTGACCCATATGGATCGAATAGGTGCGGCCGGTCAGCTGCAACAGGCCGCGCAGACGATCCAGCAGTCCACCGGATACGGGCCGTACCTGGTGCGTCCCCCGTACGGTGCCTGGAACGACGACACCCGAACGGTGGTCTCGAACCTGCCCGCCGCCATCGTCCTGTGGAGCGTGGACTCAGAAGACTGGCGGAGCCGGAACACCGCAGACATCGTCAACACCGTGCTCCACCAAGCTCGCCCGGGAGCCATCGTCATCTTCCATGACATCTACCCCACGACCGTCGCGGCGATTCCCCAGATCATCACCGGGCTGCGGGCGCAGGGGCTCACTCCCGTCACCGTTCCTACTCTTCTCGGCGGGAACATCGCCCCGGGATGGGTCTACTACAGCCAGCACGACGTCATCCGCCTCGGTCAGACCGCCCAGACCGCGAACTGAACTCCCGACGGCACCTTCTGGCGCTCGCCGCGGCTCCTCTGGCAGCGCCGTAGCTCGCCGCGTCCACTCGCCGGGTGTG
>JBDNYM010000041.1:0-12290 GCA_047722305.1 Pseudoclavibacter sp.
GACCGGTGGACTGGTCTGGGCGGCATATGCCGCCGCCGGCGTGCTGGTGCTGGTCGGGGCCCGGGTTGCCTGGGAGCGGCGGGGGGCAGGGCCGGGCGCGTCGCCGGAAGCCGCCGCCCAGGTCAGCCGGAAGTAGCGGGAGCCACGGGAGCGGCCCAGTGCAACTGGTGGGCGAGCCACTCCAGCGCCGGCGGCAGCATCGTGCGGACCGCCACCCAGTTATGGTGCGTCTTCCGGAATATACGGAGGTGGGCGGTTCGGCCTGCCGCCCGCAATCCGGCGGCCATACGGCGGGCGCCGGCCGCCCCGTTGAGGTCCTGGCCGAGGTAATAGTGCTGGCCCGCGGGGCCTGCGTCCGGCGCTGTGCGGATGGCCTGCAGCGGACTGTTCTCGGCTCGGGCCCGAGGGCTCTCTTTCACCGCCGCCGTGTACGGGTGCAGGTAGGGGAGCAGCACGCCGGCGCCCGCGAACACGTGCGAGTTGTGGGCCCCGATGACGAAGGCGCCCAGGCCGCCCGATGACATGCCGGCGATGACCCGGTCGTCCGGCTGGGCGACGGTGCGCAGGTGCGCATCCGTCCATCGCACCACATCGGTGCTGACATAGTGCTCGTACTGCGGGCCGCCGGGCTCGTTGAGGGGCTCGTCGAGGATGTGCGCCCCGGCCGTGACCTGGGGCGAGACGAGGATGACGGGCGGGATGCGGTGCGAAGCGATCAGCCGGTCCAGCAGGCGCTGTGATTGGCCGGCCACGAACCAGTCGGACGCCGTCCCCGGACTGCCGTGCAGCGCGTACACCACCGGGTAGCGGGCGGTGCTGGTCTCGTAGCCTGCGGGCAGGTAGATGAGGGCGGGGCCGCCCGGCACCTGCGGGGACTGCGACGGGATCGTGGCCTGGAGCACGGTGCTGCGCGACGGCGAGGCGGAGGGCTGAGCGCTGTCGTCGGCGACCAGGCCTCCGCCGGCCCCGAAGTGGGCGACAACCGACGGGTCGAGGCTGGCTGGCCCGGCGACGTAGAGACGCAGGGCGGTGAATGACGGAATGTAGCCGGCGTAGGCGTTGACGCCCAGGGCGGCGGCGAGCGTCATCGCCGTGAGCGCGCCGAGGCCCCACGTTACGTGCAGGATGCCGCGGCGCCAGCGCGGGATGCCGGGGAGACGGCGGCCACGTCGCGTCCACCAGACCCACATCCAGATCACTCCCGCGAGCAGGACCAGGACGACCACCATGGGCCAGTACGTGGACAGGGAGTGATCCACGATCCTGAGCGGCCCCGGACTTGCCAGGATCGGTGCAGCAGACATGCTCTGCATTGAACCATGTGCGGGTGGGAACCGGCTGTCCGGCTGGTGCGTGTCCCCGTGCGGCGAGAGGCGATCTTCCCCATCGCCCAGTAGAGTCGAGGCATGACGACCCGGCCCGTCCAGCGTCCCCATGCCCGTGTCATCGGCGGCTGCCTCATCGGGGTGGCCGCGTTCAACCTCGTCTCCGCCCTGGTCGGCGCGATCGCGTTGGTCACGGTCGGCCTGCCGATCCCGTTGACGTCGATTCGGCCGTTCACCGGTTTCTTCTGGCCCGGGATGCTGCTCGGCGTCGTCATCGGCGGCACGCAGGCCGTGGCGCTGCTCGCGCAGGTACGTCGCTGGCGCCGGTGGCCGTTCTGGGCGGCATTCGCCGGCTACGGGATGGTGGCCTGGATCGTGGTCGAGGTGGCGATCATGCAGTCGTTCGTCGTGCTGCACGCGATCTACCTCGCCACCGGCCTGCTGCAGATCGGGCTCGTGCTGCTCCGGCTCGGCCTGCTGGATGCGCGGGACGCGCCGGAGGACCGGACCGGGGCATCCATGGGCTGAGGCGTGGCCACGCTGCCGCGACGATGGGCCTCATCCCCGTCGGTCCGGATCCGGACCGTATCGGCCCGCGCAAAGGCCAGGCCGGCACCAGCCTTCAGAGGGCGGCGATGTGGGGCTGACCGGTCGAGGCACTGGTGCCCCCGTCCACGGTCAGAACCGTCCCCGTGATGTAGGCCGCGTCGGGCGAGGCCAGGAACAGCACCGCTGGAGCCACATCGGTCGGCGTGCCGGGCCGTCCCAGAGCGATGCGGTTCACGAACGGAGCAAGGCTCTGGGCACTGTCGGCGATACCTGCGGTCATGTCGGTGAGCGTGAACGCCGGAGCCACCGCGTTGATGCGGACGCCGCGGTCCCCGTAGTCGAGGGCGAGGGAGCGCACGAAGCCGATGACGGCGTGCTTGGTCGCGTTGTATGCAGCCTGGCCCCAGTCGCCGGCCAGGCCGGAGACAGAGGCGACCGCCACCAGGTTCCCGCCCGACTCCACCAGCCTGGGGAGCGCGGCCTGGGCGAGGTGGAACAGACCGTCGACATTGGTTGCCCGAAGGGACTCCCACTCCGGCTCCGGGAGTTCGGCCAGGTCTCCGCCGGTGTAGACGGCGGCATTGCTGACCACCACGTCCAGGCTGCCGAAGCGCCCGACGACGGCATCCACCAGCGCGGCGGCGGCGGCCGACCGGGTGATGTCGGAGACGACGGTCAGGGTCCGCCCGGTCGGATATCCGGCGACGGATTCCGCCAGCGGCTGCGGACGACGTCCGGAGACGGCTACGTTCGCCCCGTTGTCGAGGAAGGCGCGGGCGATCGCGCGCCCGATGCCGGTGCCGCCGCCGGTGACGAGGACGGTCTTGCCGGTGAAGGGATACCTGTTCGCGGTCATCAGATGCGCGCTCCGCCCTCGACATGGATGGTCTCCCCGGTCACGAAGCCGGCGCCCAGCAGCCATAGCGCGGCCTCGGCGATGTCATCGCGCGTGCCGGCGCGTCCGACGGGATTGGAGGCCGCGACGCCGCTGAGGAGGCTTCGCTTGGCTTCGGGGCCGAGACCGTCATAGGTGCCCGAGTCGACGATCCCCGGAGAGATCGCGTTCACTCTGATCGGGGCGAGCTCCTTGGCCAGGTGCGTGGCCAGGAATGACACGGCGCCGTTGGAGACGCCCATGACCGTATACGGCGCGCCTGGGGTCCAGGCGGCGACCCCGGAGAACAGCAGGATCGAGCCCGTGACCGGGAGAAGCGGGGCGAAGTGCTTGGCGACCAGCAGCGGTCCGAAGACCTTCGCGTCGAAGGCCGTGATGAGCTTGCCCTTGTCCAGCTCGGCAACCGGGACGTTGTGGTGAGCGGCCGCGGTGATGACCACGTGATCTACATGATCGTTCCCGGCGCTGAGCTCCGCGGCCGCTGCGGCGATGCTGGCCTCGTCGGTGACATCCACGCGCACGGCGGATCCGTCGAGTTCAGCGGCGACCCTCTGAGCACGCCCCAGGTCCCGCGCGCCGATCACGATCTGCGCGCCGGCCTGACGTGCGGCCCGCGCGACTGCCTCGCCGAGGTACTTCGAGCCGCCGATCACCAGCACTCGCTGTTCGTCCAGTCTCACACTCATGTGGTTGGCACCTTCCTCCAGGTGGGTCCGATGCGGGCGGCCGGTCGGTCCCCGTGCCTCCGATGGTATGTTTTTGATACCGGTTACTTCAACGAAACTCGTGAAAAGCGGTGTGCCATATGAGCAAGGCCTACGACGTGATGGCGGCGAGCTGCCCCAGCCGGACGGTGCTGCACCGCATCGGGGCGCGTTGGACGATTTTCGTGGTGACCGCATTGGCGGAACACGAGGGGCCGATGCGGTTCACCGAGTTGAAGACCAGAATCCAGGGGATCACGCCGAAGGTCCTCACCGAGACATTGCGCGCCCTGGCAGCCGACGGCTTCGTCGTCCGGATGGACCGCGGCGGCAATCCTCCGCACGTCGACTACGAGCTCACCGACCTCGGGCGCTCGTTGTGGGAGCCGCTGCAGGCGGTGCGCGAATGGGCGGAAACGCACGTTCCCGACATCCTCGCCGCCCGCCGGGCAGCCGGCCATTCCATGGCGTCGTCGACGAGGCCGAGTCGCCTCCGCCCTTGAGGATGCACGGCTCTTGCAGACGGCGGGTGTGCGCCCACGGCCCGGCCAGACGCAGGGATGGCGACGATTCTGAACAGCCTGGCCAGCCGTTGCGGCAGGTTGGCTAAAGCCCGGTGCTCTCCGCAGCTGGGCGGCCGCGCAGCAGAAGTGCCAGCACCAGCCCGGCGGCGGCGGCTATCAGGGTGAACAGGAATCCGAGGCGGGTCCCCGTCACCGTGGCCGCGGGCCCGGTCCCGGCGGCGAGATGCCGTCCCGCGGTGAGCAGGCTGGCGCCCACTGCGGTGCCGATCGCGCCGCCCACCTGCTGCAGGGTGCTGATGATGGTGCTGCCGTCTGCTCCCAGTTCGCGGGGCAGGTCGTTGAGGCCGAAGGTCTGGGCGGAGGTCATGGCCAGGGGCACGCCGATCATGAGGATGCAATGCGCGACGATCAGCACCCAGACCGGCGTGCGCTGCCCGACGAACAGCAGCACGGCGCCGCCGAGGATGGCGGCGGCGAATCCGAGGCGGGCGAGCATCCAGGGGCGGTGCACATCGGCGGCGTGACCGGCCCAGACGGACACGGCACCGTTCACTACGCCGCCGGGGAGCATGATCAGGCCGGCGAGCAGCGCGGTGAGGGCGAGTCCCTGCTCGAGATACATCGGGATGAGGTAGATCGTGCACATGAGCATCGCGCCCACGACGAAGATCATGCTCGCGGACAGCGCATAGTTGCGATGCGCGAACGCGCGCACGTCGAGCACTGGTTCGGACAGGCGCAGCTGGCGGTGTGTGAACAGGACGAGCGCAGCGACTCCGACCGCGAGCGCGACGATCACCGTCGGGCTGCCCCAGCCCGCGTCCCCCGCGGAACTCACCCCGAACACGATGAGGCCGAAGCCGATGGTGGACAGCACGATCGAGATGACGTCGACGTGCGGGCGGGTGATCTCGCGAACGTTCCGCAGGAAGAGGACAGAGACGGCAAAGGAGACCGCGATCAGGGGGATCATGAGCCAGAAGATCCACCGCCAGTCGGCGATCTCCAGGATCAGGCCGGCCAGGACCGGGCTGATCGCGGGGGCGAACATCAGCACCAGCCCGACCAGCCCCAGGGCCGAGCCGCGTCGTCGGGGCGGGAAGGCGGCGATGGCGGTGCTGAAGATCAGCGGTACGAGGATGCCGGTGGCGATGCCCTGGATGAGACGCCCCACGATGAGCATCGGGAAGTCCACCGCCACCGCGCTGACGACCGCTCCGACCAGGAAACAGCCCAGTACGGTGAACACCAGTTGCCGGGTGGTGAACCAGCGCACCAGCAGACTCGACATCGGCAGCAGCACGCCCACGACGAGCAGGTAGCCGGTGGTCAGCCACTGCACGGTGGCCGCCGAGACCCGGAAGAGCGTCATGAAGTCGGGCAGGACCACGTTGAGGGCGGCCTCGCTGAACAGCCCCACGAACCCGGCGACGAGCGGGCCCAGCAGGATGAGGAAAGGACGGGCTGAGGACGGTGGCTCTTCAATGCGTGACAACGATAATGGCCTTTCTCTCTGGGGGTCGGGGCTTGATGCCGCGGGGGCAGCGAATACTATATATCAAAACATAGGTATATTCATATAAGCAAAGGAGTTGGCATGGACACGACTTCGAACGCGGATTCGCCCGTCGGGGACGACCGCATCGAACAGCTGGGCCGGTTGGCCGACCTCGTGCTGCGCACAGCTCGCAAGATCGAGGCGCATCGGCTGCAGGATCCCCGGATCACCCCGCTCACCGCATTGGAGAGCATGGTTCTCCGGCATGTGGACGACCATCCGGGAACCAGCCCGGCCCGCGTCGCGGAGGAACTCGTGATGAAGGTCAGCAATGTGAGTGCCGGGCTGCGCGGACTGGAGCAGAAGGGGCTGGTCGCCAAGGCGCCGGACCCGCACGATGCCCGGCACGTCCGACTCTCCGTCACCGATGCCGCCCGCGACAGCACGATCCGGGTGCGAGCGGAATGGGGACGGCTCCTGGGGGCGGCGCTCCCGCTGGATGCGGAGATATCTGGCGCCGTCCGGCTGCTGACGGATCTGGAGACCGGCCTCGGCTGAGCACCGACGCCCAGAAGTCCGACACCTCCTGGGACAGTCGCAGGGGGCAGCGGGGAGCGCACTGGTCCGGCGACAGGCGTGGTCGACCGGGCCGACAGGGACGGTGGGGAGTGCGGGGCTTGAACCCGCGACCGACGGGTGCCGGGTCGCCGCGCATCGGGCCCAGGCCACACGAGAGGCGGCGACGCCGGCGAGGATCTGCGCCCACCGCGGGGGCGTCTTCCTGCCGGCCCGGCGGGACCAGTGGTACTGCTCACGCACCTGCGCCGTCAGCGCCTCAAACGAACGTGCGCGCGCCCGCCGGCAGAGCCGGCCACGACCTGTTCGGACCTGTGCGGCGCCGGGGTGCGGTGCCCGGTTCGCCCCGTGCACCGCAACAGAACGAGGAGAAGCGATGATCATCGTGCGGAACGTGCAGGCCGGCCAGGACCGGTGGACGTATTTCCAGAACTCGACGGAGATGCAGTCCACCGACGTCGAGAAGCCTCAGCGTGATCGGCAGGACCGGTTCTGGAACTCCTACCTGGAGGCCGGCTCCCCATCGCAGTGGCCGCGTTCGAGGCTGTGTTCAACCCGCCCAAATCGTTCTCGGCGCTGTGGGCGCTCGGCGACCGGGACGTGAAGGCCGACCTGGCTGCAAACGTCAGATCCGGTCACGCTGACGTCGCTTCAGCCCAGGCCCAACCGGAAACGCACCCAGGGCGTGAAGCAGCGCTCGACCGGACGCTGCCGGCGACACTCCCTAACCTGCGAACCAGCGGGCAGGGGCCCACCCCGGATCGTAAACGACGGGCCGAAACAGTCATACCAAGGCCAGCGACCACTTCTAACTCTCGGAGGCACGACGTAGCAGTAATGGGGAGAGGCGACTCTAACTGCGCGCAAGCCGCCGCGGGCTCTTTCTCCGCCCTACTAGCAGCAGCGCGATAGCAAGCCCTGCGGTCAGGACGTCCGCGATGGGCTGTGCGGCCACGACGCCTACATATCCAGCGAGGGGCGCCGCAATGGCCAACGCGATCGCAAGGAGGGCTCCCTGCCTGCTGAACGACAGCAGGAATGCTTGCACCGCCTTGCCTTCCGACTGGAACGTGCATGTCGCGATCATTACGATCGCGACGAAGACCATGCTCACCAGTTGGATGCGCAGCATCTCGCTGCCCATCGACACGATCGCCTCGTCGGCGATGAAGAAGTGCATGATCGTCGGAGCCGGTATCGCGAGCAGCAGCGTCATCCCGAGCGCCAGCGCGCACTCGAACGTGTACGCGAACTTCAAGATGCCGCGTAACCTCTCGGTGTTCCCGGCGCCGTAGGCGTAGCCGATCAGCGGCTGCGCGCCGAAGGAGAAGCCGACCAGGATGAGAACTGCGACCATCGTGACCTTCAACGAGATCCCCATCGCGGCGACAGCGAGCGTCCCGAAGGGCAGCATGAAGCGGTTCACGAGCACCACGCCAAGACTCTGCATCAGGTTCGTCACCGCCGACGGCAGGCCAATCGCGAACACCGAGCCGGCCCGTTTCATCGAGATGCGTATCGAACGCGGGTCGAGCGACAAGTTGCGGCTGCGCCGCAGCACAAACCATACGAAGATCGCGTCGGAGATGATGTTGCCGATGACCGTCGCGATCGCGGAGCCGGCGGCGCCCCAACCGACCCCGCTGATCAGGATCGGGTTGAACACGATATTGACCACTGTGCCCACGATCGTGCCGATCATCGACGCAGCGGCGAGCCCCTCCGTGCGCAGCAGATTCGACGGCGTCATCGAGACGATGATGAACGGCGCGCCCATCGCGATCCAACGGTAATACTGTGAGGCGTGGGGCAGCGTCGCCTTGCTCGCGCCGAGGAGCGTCAGGATCGGCTTTTCCGCGACAAGCAGCACGACCGCGACCCCGATGCCGACTACGACCGCAGCCCAGAAGCAGAAGGCACTGACCCGCCTCCCCTCGTCGGACTTGCCTTCGCCGAAGAGGCGCGAGATCACTGAGCTCCCGCCGAGACCGAAAATGTCACCGATAGCGATCAGCACCGTGAACAGCGGCGCCGCCAGCGCTACGCCTGCGACCATGTCGGCGTTGCCCGTGTGCGCGACGAAGAATGTGTCGACCGTGTTGTAGACGAGCGTCACGATCATGCTGAGCACGACGGGAGTCGCCAGAGTGAAGTACGCACGTGGGATCGGCGCGCTCTCGAATAGATCCCGTCTCACTGGAGCAGTCCGCTGTCTCTGCGAATAATCCACCATCTCTGCTCAAGGCGCCGACAAACAACGTCTATTGTGTCAAGCGCCGCCTTCTCGCGTAAGTCGACACCTGTGCGTCGGTTCGCCGCCTGCCGAGTGCGGATCCGGGTCGACGTCGCTAGCGAGCACGTTGCCGCGGCGTCACGGGCGGGTGCAGCAGCAGGAGAGGGAGCGTGCGGCGCACGGTCGCGCACGGTCCTCGTCTCCGGCTCAACCGGGCCGGTCTCCGACCGCCGCACGGTCTCACGCACGGGAGGCTCTGCCTCCGCACGTTCCTGCCGGGCGTCCGGCAGCTCCAGTTCCACCGGCGCCACTTGACGCCGGTTCCACGGTCGTCGACCGTGTGAAGGGCGCACGCTCCGCTGGGGCGCCGTGGGAGTTCGGAGCCTGGGACTGTTCACGGGTCGGCTCCGAGAGCGGCTGCGCCGTGATCCCGTCGGCGCCGAAATGCAGCTCTGTGCGCCGAAAGGTCACCGCCGGTTCATCCGCCTCCGACGGTCCTGCTGAAGTGAGGGCGTCGTCAGAAGAGGAATCATCGTCTTCTCCCCAGCGGTCGAAGGCGAACTGCTCACCATCGTCAGCTGGGGCATGACGCTTCCTACGTGCCATGGGGACTCCGATCGGTTCAGCGGGTGGACAACCCGCTGAACCGACTTCGCGCGCAAACACGACGGGGGCGGAGCCTCACGGCCCCGCCCCCGTCTCCCTGCTGCTTTGAACCTGCTACAGGCTGATGCCGACCTTCGGCCGGCTCGGACCCGGCTGTGCAGACTGTTGCACCTCCACCTGGTGAGCTCGTCGTTCCTCGACCGTCTGCGAGATCACTCATATCCGGCTGTGCCGATCCGTTTTCAGAACCGGCACAGCAGCGTTGTGGGGAGTGCGGGGCTTGAACCCGCGACCGACGGATTATGAGTCCGCTGCTCTAACCGGCTGAGCTAACTCCCCGTGGTTTGGGCCGCCTCGGCAGCGCCGCCGCGCCCCAGCCTACCGGTCGTCGGCCCCGGTGCCGCTGTCGCCCGGCTGGGCCGGGACCTCTGACTCGCGTCGCGCTGCCCCCGCCTGGTTCTGCGGATGGGCGCGTGCGATGCGGAACACCCCCAGCACAGCGAGGAGGCCGCTGGCGATGAGGAAGGGGAGCACCCAGAGCGGGATGCCGACGGCTTCGCCGAGGATGGTCATGCCGATCAGGACGCCGACGATGGGGTCGATCACGGTGAGGCCGGCCATGACGAGGTCGGGCGGTCCGGAGGCGTGCGCGTTCTGGACGAACCACATCCCCAGCCCCACGGCGAGCAGCAGCAGCACTGCGGGCAGCAGCGCATGGGCGTCGAGGGCGCCGTTCTGCCAGCGGGCGAGCAGGATCTTGGCGAACGTGGAGACGAATCCGTACAGCACGCCGGTGCCGACGATGTACCCGAGCGCGCCGCCGCGGCGGTTGAGCAGCCGCAGGGTGGCGAGCACGATGCCGACCACGACGACGTACACGCCGCAGGTGATCAGCAGCCGGGCGTCCGACACCTCCTGGTCCTCGGCGTAGAGGGTGGTGAGGACGAGGAAGATGCCGACCCCGGCCACGCACATCATCACCCCGGTGACGAGCGATCGACTCGGGGTCACGTGGTGGAGCCGCGCGTTCAGCGCCGTGGTGATCACCAGGCCGAGCACGCCCACCGGCTGGACCACCATGAGCGGCGCCAGGCCGAGCGCGCTCAGCTGGACCAGGATGGCGAGGCCGAGCAGCAGCGTCCCGAATACCCATCGCTTGGAGCGCAGCAACGGGAACAGCTGCGCGAGCGTGAACCCGCCGCTTCGCACCGCCGCGGTCGCTCGGCCGGAGTCGCGCACCCCGGAGCTCTGCATCTGGGTGCCGATGGCCATGAGCAGCGACCCGAGCAGGGCGACCAGGATGGCCAGCGCGTTCTGCATCGTTCTCCCGTTCGTGGTCCGGGACGGCCCCGGGCCGCGCTCAGCTTACCCGGATCGTCTGGGGCGTTTCGGTGCTGCGGCTGACGCCTAGAATCGTCTGGTGGCTATCCGACCGATCGTGATCACCGGGGAGCCGGTCCTGCACCGAGGCGCGGAGCCGGTGACGGCGTTCGACGACACCTTGCGCACCCTGGTCGCGGACCTCTTCGAGACGATGGACGCGGCCCCCGGCGTGGGGCTGGCGGCTCCGCAGGTCGGCATCGGCCTGCGGCTGTTCGTCTACGGGTGGACGTCCCCGGACGGGGTGGAGCATCGCGGCGCAGCGGTGAACCCGCGGCTCTGGACGACCCCGGTGCCGGTGGGTGCGCCCGACCCGGACGGGGAGAGCGAGGGCTGCCTCTCCGCACCCGGTCTCCGCTTCCCGCTGCGGCGGGCCCCCGAGGCCGTGCTGCGCGCGTTCGACGTCGACGGGCAGCCGTTCGAGCGCCGGGCGGAGGGGTGGCTGGCCCGCATCTTCCAGCACGAATTCGATCACCTGGACGGGATCCTGTATCTGGATCGGCTGGCGTTTCCGCAGTCGCGGCAGGCGCGGCGCGCGGTTCGCCGCGAGCACTGGGGGAGCCCGGGAAACTCGTGGCTGCCCGAGGAGGGCGGTCGGGAGCCCGGGACCTGAGCCGATCGGGGCAACCGGTCGAGCAGCCAGCCGACCCGGCCCGATGGCCGCTCAGACGAGCTGGGCGCCGTCGCCCGCGTCGGTGGGGCCCCCGGCATGGCGCCCGGTGCGGGCTTTCGGCGGCCGGCCGCGGCGGGGGCGCTCCTCATCCACGGGGAAGGCGGTCTGCACTCGCTGCGACTGCTGGATGACCTGGCGCAGCCAGTTCAGCTCGGTGTTGATGATGCTCTGGTAGCCCAACCGGACGATCGTGGACAGCGGCTGGGGGTCCTGCTCGTCGTCATCGAGGCGGTCGGTTTCGAGATAGGCCTCGAGGTGGCGCCGGGCGACCTGCTGACCGTCGACCGAGGGCAGCGACAGTGCGAGCGACACTTTCTTGATGGTCTCGATGGGCTCCTCGCTGTCTTCGACGGAGTCGAGCCAGACGTGGAACACCTCGCGGCCGGCGTCGGTGATCTGGTACAGGAGGCGGCCATTCTCAGGCTCTCCGAACTGGGCGACGAGCCCGTCGCGGGCGAGCCGTTCCAGGGTCGAGTAGATCTGCCCCGCATTGACGTCCATCAGGCCGGCGGATCGGCGGCGCAGTTCGCTGCGCAGCTGGGTCCCGTAGCAGGGCGTCTCATTGAGGATGGCCAGGATGCCGTGTCGAACGAGCATGGGTTCCCCCTTCCCCGACAGTGTACGGGAGGAGGGCCGCGTGGCGCATTGCGCACCGGCATCCCGACCGGCACAATGGGGCTATACGAATGCTTCCGAGGCCGTTGGGGAAGACGAACCTAGGAGGCATCGTGAGAAGCGATTCGTCGAACTCGAGCGGCATGGTGTACGTCCATTCGTCGCTGGCTGCGCTATGCCCGCACGTCGAGTGGGCCCTGGCCCGCGTGCTGGGTGAGCCCGTCCACCTGGAGTGGGATGCGCAGCCGGCAGGCGAGCACCTGCGCCGCACCGAGTTCTGCTGGCACGGCCCATCGGGCACCGGTGCGCGCCTGGCCTCCGCCCTGCACGGCTGGGACGAGCTGCGCTTCGAGATCACCGAAGACCCGAGCGCCCTCACCGACGGCGAGCGCTGGATGCACACGCCCGAGCTGGGCATCTTCCACGCCCAGACGGACACGGCTGGAAACGTGGTCGTTCCGGAAGACCGGGTGAAACAGGCGCTGGAGTCGGCGGGCGCGAGCCCGTTCGAGATCCGCCGCGAGTTCCGCCTGGTGCTCGGCACAGCATGGGATGAGGAACTGGAGCCGTACCGTCGCGCGGGCGACTCGTCGCCGGTGGTGTGGCTGCACCGCGTCGGGTGAGCTGAATCGGGGGGGGGGGGGGGGCCCGGGGAAGGGGGTGGGGGGCCCCCCCGCGGTTGGGGGGTGGGTTGGGGCGCGGGGGGGCGCCC
>JBDNYM010000041.1:12300-22785 GCA_047722305.1 Pseudoclavibacter sp.
CGCCTCGCGCGCGCGGCCCCACGGCGCGCGGGGGGTGGCGCGGCCGGGCGGGGGGTCTGGCTCGGGGGGGGGGGCGCCCAATATTGGGGGGGGGGGGCCCCCCCCCCCCGATTCAGCGGTTGAGATTCAGCCGGGTCAGTCCACCCACTCCCGCAGGGCCACGACGGCGTTGTGCCCGCCGAAGCCGAACGAGTTGGATAGCGCCACCAGCGGCCGGTCGGCTGCTGCCGCCAGCGGCTGCGGCTGCGCGGAGGCCAGGAACGGGATCTCGGGGTCGGGATGCGCGTAATTGCGCGTCGGCGGGGCGACGTGCGCGCGCAGAGCCTGGATGGTGAAGATGGCCTCCATGGCGCCGGTGCCGCCCAGCAGGTGCCCGGTGCTGCCCTTGGTGGCCGACACCGGCAGGTGCCGCAGCTTCTCCGCGCCGAAGACGCGCTCCAGTGCCTGGTACTCGGCTTTGTCGCCGAGGGAGGTCGAGGTCGCGTGCAGGTTCACGTGGTCGACGTCGTCCGGTCCGAGCCCGGCGACCTGCAGGGTCTCCTTGAGCGCAGCCGACGCGCCCAGACCAGCCGGCTCCGGGGCGGTGATGTGGTAGGCGTCGGCCGAAACCGCGCCGCCGAGCAGCTCGGCGTAGATGCGGGCGCCGCGCGCCTGGGCGTGCTCCAAGGTTTCCAGTACCAAGGTGCCGGCGCCTTCGCCGAGGACGAAGCCGTCCCGGGTCTGGTCGAGCGGCCGGGACGCCCCCGCGTGGCAGTCGTTGTCCTTCGACAGCGCGTGCAGCGCCGCGAAAGCGGCCATCGGCAGTGGATGCAGGGTGGCCTCGGTGCCGCCGGCGATGATGACGTCGGCGAGGCCGTTCTGCAGGTGCCAGTAGGCCTCGACCAGCGACTCCACGCTCGACGCGCAGGCGGATGCGACCGTCCGGGCTCCGGCCTGGGCCTTGAACTCCATGGAGAGGTGGGCCGCCGACGCGTTGGGCATCAGCATGGGGACGGTCAGCGGGGGCACCCGGCGGGCGCCCTTCTCCCGCAGCGTGTCCCATGCGTTCAGCAGCGTGGTGACGCCGCCGATCCCGGTGGCGTAGTCGATGGCGAGCCGTTCAGGCTCAACGTCCAGCGCCCCGGCATCCTGCCAGGCCTCTCGGGCCGAGACGAGCGCGAACTGCGCCGAGCGGTCGAGGCGGCGGGTCTCCACGCGGGTGAGGACCTCTGCGGGTTCGACCGCGGCCACGCCGGCGAAATGCACCGGCAGCTCGTACTTCTCGGCCCAGTCGTAGGGGAGCGTCCGCACCCCGCTCTGACCGGCCAGCAGCGCATCCCACGATTCGGGGGCGGTGCCGGCCAGCGGGGTCGTCGCGCCGACGCCGGTGACGACGATGCGCACCACGGTTACTTGGAAGCCTCGACGATGAAGTCGACCGCGTCTTCCACGGTCTTGAGGTTGGCGACCTGGTCGTCGGGGATCTTCACGTCGAACTTCTCCTCGGCGTTCATGACGATGGTCATCATCGACAGCGAGTCGATGTCGAGGTCGTCGGTGAACGACTTGTCGAGGGCGACCGAGTCGGTGGGGATGCCGGTCTCTTCGTTCACGAGCTCGGCGAGACCGCTCAGGGCGGCTTCCTTGGTGACAGCCATGTGTTGTTCTTTCTCTCGGGGAACCGGGGGTTCCGTTGGTCAGGGGAGAACGACGACCTGCCCGGCATAGACCAGGCCGGCGCCGAATCCGATCTGCAGGCAGAGATCTCCGCTCTTCGCCTCGCCGGCATCGAGCAGCGCCGCGGTGGCGAGCGGAATCGATGCGGCGGACGTATTGCCGCTGTGCACGATATCACGCCCCACCACGACATCCGGGCGCAGCCCGAGGTGCTTGATGAACTCGTCGATGATGCGCTCGTTGGCCTGGTGCGGGACGAAGACGTCGATGTCGTCCGCCGTGAGGCCGGCGGCGTCGATGATGCGCTGGGCGGCGTGAGCCATGTCCTGGACGGCCCAGCGGAAGACCGTCCGGCCCTCCTGCCGCAGCGTCGGCCAGGAGCATTTCCCGTCGCGGAAGGCGAGCAGGCTGTCGGTCATGTGGATGGTGGGCCAGTGCTCGCCGTCGGAGCCCCAGATGGTCGCGGAGACGCCGGGTTCGGCGCTCGGGCCCACCACGGCGGCGCCGGCGGCGTCGCCGAGCAGGAAGGAGATCGAGCGGTCGGTCGGGTCGACGAGATCCGAGAGCTTCTCGGCGGCGTCGATGAGCACGTAGTGCGCGGCGCCGGAGCGGATGAGCGCGTCGGCCTGGGCGAGCGCATAGCAGAAGCCGGCGCAGGCAGCTGAGATGTCGTAGGCGGCGGCGGTCGTGCCGAGCTGCCCGGCCAGCCAGGAGGCCAGGGACGGGGTCTGGTAGGGGAAGCTCACGGTGCTGACGATGATGGCGTCGATCTGGTCCGCGGTGACGGGCGAACGGTCGATGGCCTGCTCGGCGGCCGCCCGGGCGAGGTCCTGCACGGAGACGTTCTCGGAGGCGCGGTGGCGCTCGATGATGCCGGTGCGCTGGCGGATCCACTCGTCGGACGAGTCGATCGGGCCGACCAGGGCCTCGTTGCCGACGACCAGGTCGCCGCGGCTCACGCCGTACGCCAGGATGCGGCTGTGGGCCGCCCCCGTCCATTCCTGCAAGGTCTTGCTGCTCATTGAGCGTTCGCCTCGTTCTTGGTGATGAGTTCTGCCGCCGCCGGCAGGTCGGCTGCGCTGCGGAGGGCCACGGCCGGCACCCCGGTCAGCTCGTGCTTGGCGAGCCCGACCAGGGTGCCGCCGGGCAGCACCTCGATGAGCCCGGCCGGGTCGGCGGCGTGCATGTCGTCGAGGTTCTGCTGCCAGTGCACGGGGGACGCCACCTGGGCCACCATCGCCTCCACGAAGGCGGCGCCGGACGGCTCCTGCACCCCGGTGCGGTTGGACCACAGCGGGTGGGCCGGGTCGGCGGGATGCAGCCCCTGCGCGTACTCGGACAGCGGGGCGACGGCGGAGCGCATGTAGCGCGTGTGGAATGCGCCGGCGACGGACAGCGGGACGACGCGGGCGTGCGCCGGAGGAGCGTCCACCAGCGCCTGCACGTCGGCGACCGCGCCGGCGGCGACCACCTGGCGGCTGCTGTTGAAGTTCGCGGGCGACAAGTTCTTGGCCTCGATGGCGGCGAGCACCTCGTCGCGGTCGCCGCCCACGACGGCGGCCATGGTGGTGGGGTTCCGGGCGGCGGCATCGGCCATGAGCCGCGAGCGCTCCCGCACGAAGCCGAGCGCCTCGGCCTCGGTGAGCACGCCGTCCAGCGCCGCAGCGGTGATCTCGCCGACGGAGTGCCCGGCGAAGCCGATGTCGTCGGGGATGGGCGTCAGACGCTGCAGCCGGCGGTACGACAGCAGGCCGGCGGCGACGATCAGCGGCTGGGCGATGGCGGTGTCGCGGATCGTCTCGGCGCTGGAGACCGTGCCGTGCTCGACGAGGTCGATGTCGAGGATCTCGGAGTACTCGCGGGCCAGCTGCGCGGTCTCGGGGTCATCCAGCCAGTCGCGGAGGAAGCCGGGCTTCTGGGCGCCCTGGCCGGGGCAGAAGAAAATCAGCACGTCGAAATTATGCCTTTCAGATCGGGGTGATCCGCGCGGTGGCGGCGACGAATCTCATCGGTGAGGTTTGGAGGTGTCGTGCAAGCCGAGCGGATCGAACGGGGCGGTTCGCGGGCCGGCGGCGGTCAGTGGGGAGCAGGGAGCTCGGTGTCGGCGATGCGCCCGAGAATGCATGCCGTCTGCAGGATGAGCGAGTCGCGGGCGTCCGTCGGGTCCCATCCCACCAGTTCGGCGACCCGGTGCAGACGGTAGCGCACGGTGTTGGGGTGCACGTACAGGGTGCGGGCGGTGGCCTCCAGAGAGCGGCCGTTGGCGAGGTACACGTCGAGGGTGTCGAGCATGTCCTGCGAGTGCCGCTGCAGGGGTCGGTATGCCTCCTCGATCAACGTGGCCCGAGCCAGGGGGTCGCCGTTGAGGGCGCGTTCGGGGAGCACGTCGTCGGCATTCATGACGCGTGCCTCCTGCCGGGTGCCGGCCGCGACCGCGTAGGCGGCCATCGCGGCGGATGCGGAGCTGTGGGCGGACTCCAGCCCGGTCACCGTCGGGCCCAGCACCACCTTGCCGGCGCCGAACCCGCTGGCCAGCCGGGCGGCGAGGTCGACGAACTCGGGCAGGGCGGTCTTGCCGGCGTTGTGCTCCAGCGACTGCCCGAGCACCAGCACGATCCGGCGCCCCTGCACGCCGATGAGCACATCGGTGGCCGAGCGGCTGATCGTGCGGCGGCAGCGGTCGGTCGAGAAGGACGGCTTCCAGGGGGCCACCAGCACGGCGAGCCGGTCGACGCCGTGCCAGCCGAGCGCCGACACCCGGCTCGGCAGGTCCTCCTCGTATTCGCCGCTCACGATCGAGTCGACCACCAGGGCCTCCAGGCGGTCGTCCCACAGGCCGCGCGCCTCCGCGGCGCGTGCGTACGCATCCGCGGCGGCGAAGGCGACGTCGCGCGAGTACTCCAGGGCGGCGACCTTCAGCACGGGGTCGTTCTCGCCGATGAACGACTCCAGGACGGTCACGCTCACCCGGATCAGCTGCAGGGCCTGCTGCAGCGACACGTGCCGGGCGAGGGTGCGCGGCGCGCGCTGGAAGATGTCCGCCGCCGGCCAGGCCGGGCCGCCATCCGCGAACCAGTTGGCGAACGACGAGACGCCCGACTGCGCGATCATGCCGATGGCCGAGCGATCGGCCGCGGACAGGTCGCGGTACCACCCGAGCTGCTCGGCCAGGCGCTGCAGGATCCGGCTCGACAGCTCGCCGGTGATGGCCTGCAGCTTCGTGAGCGCGGCCTCGCGTCCGTTCGATGCGGATGCGGCGCCGGGGGCGATGGCGGCATCGGCCGCGCTGTTCGAGTCGTCGGGCTCGGCATCGACGGCGGCCCGGGCGGCGGCGCCGGGCTCGCTGGCGGGCGCGGGGATGTCCTGCTCGGTGGACCTGCTGCTTCGGTCTGACACGCAGGTCAGTCTAGCGATCGCCCCCGGTGAGGGCCGCGAGGACGATGACGACGGGCACCGGGCGGCCGGGCCTCGGCTACGCTGGTGCGGCGGGCTCATAGCTCAGCTGGTCAGAGCGCCTCGTTTACACCGAGGAGGTCGGGGGTTCGAGCCCCTCTGGGCCCACCAGATCGTCGTTGTTCAAACCGACGACGTTTCCGGTTTGATGTCCAGATTCCGTCGTGGCTTGCTGTCGTGCGAGTGCGGTGCGCTGGACGTCCGGGTTGAACAGGATGTTGAACGGTTCCCCGGGCTGTCCGTTCACGGTGTCGTCGGGCATGACGACGAGCTTGTCGAAGAAGGCTTGGTTGGCCAGGCGTCGCAGTGAGTCGTCAATGCTCATGTAGATCGCGTGGCAGTCACCGGCGAGGGCGAGGCAGTCTTCGAGGTGGGCCTTGGCTTGGTCGTACTCGATGTCTCCGGCGTTGATCTGGGCATCGAGGAACGCCAGGCGGCGGGCGATGCGTTCTTGTTCCTCACCGAGCAGGTCGAGCGGGATCATGCCGGCGTAGTGGGCTTGGAGCAGCTTCTTACGCTCGTCGCGGAGCGCGTCGCGTTCGGCGGTGTAGGCGTGGCGCTCGTGCCGGGCGGTGGCGTGGAGTCGGTCGAACTCTCCGGTGACCAGCTCGCGCAGCGCGGTGATGATGTGGCCGGGTATCTGCACACGGCGGTAGTAGTCCTCGACGGCGGCTTCGATGTCGGGCACGAACATGGACTTGCGTTCGCAGGTGGTGCGCTTGGAGTGCCGGCCCGCGCACAGGAAGTAGGGGTAGATCACTCCTTGGCTGCTGCGGGCGTTGGACAGGATCAGCCGTGAGCCGCACTCGCCGCAGAAGATGCTGCCTTTGAGGTAGTGGTCGTGGGCTTGGGTCTTCTCCCCGGAGGTCTGGTGCGCGGTGAGGACGGCCTGTACTCGGTACCAGACTTCGGTGGCGACCAGTGGTTCGTGCAGCCCGTCGTAGGTGGCGCCTCGGAAGCTGACCTGTCCCTTGTAGTACGGGTTGGTGAGCATCTTCTGGATCGTGGACAGCGCCGGGGCCTTCGAGGGCCGCTTCGGTGTGGGCACGCTCGTCAGGCCGCGGTCGATGAGTTCTTCGTGGAGGGTGATGGTCGAGTAGTTCCCGGTGGCGTAGGCCTCGAACGCCCACTTGACCAGTGCGGCGCGGTCGGGGTCGGGCTCGACCACCCGCATTTCGCGGCCCAGCTCGTCGCGCTTGCGGACGTTGAGGTAGCCGATGGGTGCCTTGCCGTTGGTGCCGCCGGTGAGTGCCTTCTGGTTCATGCCCTTGGCGACCTCGTTGGCGAGGTTGCGGGAGTAGAACTCCGCGATGGTGGACATGATGCCGTGCAGCAGCATCCCGCTCGGGGTCTCGTCAATGTTCTCCGTGGCCGAGACGAGCATGACCCCGGCCTCTTTGAGGGCGAGGTGGATCGCTACGTCGTCGGCGCGGTTGCGGGCGAGCCGGTCGACCTTGTGGACGATGCAGTACGCGACCGGGTGGGTCTTGACGTACTCGATCATCCGCATCAGCTCGGGCCGGTCGGCCTTGCGGGCGGACTCTCCGGCATCGACGAACTCCTCGGTGATGATCGCGTCGAGTTCCCGAGCTTTGCGGAGGTTGGCCTCACGCTGCGCAGGGATCGAGAAGCCTTCGTCCCGGCCGCCGCGCTCGGCTTGCTCCTTGGTTGAGACGCGCAGGTAGGACACCGCAAGGCAGGTTGTCTCGCCCACATGGGCGAGCGCGGCCGGCGGTGCGACTTGGGTGATGGTCATGGCTCCGTGTTTCCTTCCCCAGCAGGTGGGGCCAACACGAGCGGCGACGACCGCTCGCGCGGTGCGACTCGTTGGAAAACACGACCCGGACGCTCCGAGTGGAGCGCCCTGGGTAAGCCTCGAAGGCCGAACAGGACTTGCGCACCACGGCCACACCGGAGCGTGACCGCTGGCTTGGTACGTCTACGATTCTACCTCGCCGCCGGTCTCATGCCGAGGGCTCGACAGCGGTGTCTCCTGGCTGGCGCGCTCGGCGTCGGCGCGGGCGAAGGCCATGCCGATGAACAGTTGCGCGAGCTTGTGGAGATCGGGCGTGGCACGCGGCTCGGCCTCGACACGGTACGTGCGCATCCGGGCTGGCGGTGATTTGCGGGGCTTGCTCACTGGACTTCCCCTGTCGTCGGATCGACACCAGCGAAGAAGACGTCTTCGGCGGCCTGCCGGATGGCGACTTCATTGAGGACGTAGCGCACGAAGTCTTCGTCGCGGTCGGTGATCGGTACCTCTTCGACCGGTTCGGCCGGTGCTTCGCCGGGCCAGGTGGTCTGGCGGGTGGGGCGGTCGCGGTCCAGGCGTGTGCCGCTGGTGGCTATCCAGTCGCGGAGGCGCTGGCGGGCGTCCGCGAAGTCGCGGTGCCAGCCCAGCGGTGCCGAGCCGTTCTGCTCGGGGTCATAGGCGCAGAGCCAGTGCAGGTGCAGCGCGGACAGTTCCCAGAGCAGTTCGGGGTGGCGGTGCCACATCGGCGGGATCACGCTGGCCGGCAGTCCGTAGGTGTGGCGCAGCCAATCGACCCAGCGGTTCAGTTCCAGCAGCTCGGCTTCCAGATCGCCGGCCGACAGCAGGTTCCAGTTGATCGGCCGTGGCGGGCCGGGCAGATCGTTGTTCGGGTCGAATGCCGGACGGTCATCGAAGTCGTCGGGCACCTCCGGTCCCGGCGTGGGGGTGTCGATGGGGCTCATCTCGACCCTCACATTCCGATCGCCGGCGCAGCAGCCGGTCGGCTCGGCTCCGGGCTGGTGAACGCCGAGGCGTCCCGCGCGGGCGTCGCCTGCTCGGTGGTGTTGCGGGGCGTGCGGTCGACCTCGTAGCGGGTGCGGGCCAGGTCGTGACCAAGGCGGGTCGCGATGAACTCTTCACCTTCGTGCCGCTGGCCGTCGCGCTCGTAGGAGTATTTGCGCACGCGCCCGTCCGCGATGAAGTTGTCACCCTTGGCGAGCTTCTGGTGCCCGTACTCGGCGGCGGCCTTGAACGCGATCAGGTCGTGGAAGGTGGTCTCCAGCTTGGTGAACGAGTTGTCGTCCTCGCGCCGGTAGTGCTCCAGCCCGATCTTCATGTAGAGCCGGGCATCACCCTTCTCGGTGAAGCTCAACTGCGGCACGGAGGCGACGAACCCGGACACGGCCTGCTGAGTCTGAATGGTCGACATTGGAGTGTTCCTCTCTGCTCACGCAGCCCGTCGTGCTGGGGCCGCTGTGGCGGGAAGGTGCGCGAACGCCTCCGGGATCAGTTCTCGGTGCGGCGCAGGAGTGCTTCGATCTCTTTGCGGTCGCTGGCGAGTTGTCCTGCGTCGGAGCGGCTGGGCCAGGGGTGCAGGTCGGTGACGATGGGTGGTGCGGAGCGCAGCAGCACGACGCCGGTGCCGAAGGGCAGGCGTCGGATGCGGTCGGGTGGGAAGATCGGGACGCGGCGCACGGACCTTTGGTTGGATCGGGTGCCGTGATCGCCCAACGTCACCGAGTCGGTGTATTCGTCGCGTTCCCCGACCAGCGCGGAGAGGTCTTGCAGGTCGCGGGAGTTGGACGCGCCGCCGAGGATGACTTTCACGATGCTGGCGTCCCAGATCGCGTTGGCCTGGTGCTCGTTCCACTTGTCCCGCGCCTGCGCAAGCGACTGCAACACGGGCATGGTCGTGATCCCCGACCCGCCGCCTTCGGCCATCAGCGTCGGCAGCGACGGGAGGGGTGAAAGGTTGGCTATCTCGTCCAGCGCCAGCAGCATCGGCGGATCGAGCCGCGCGCCCGGTGAGCGGGCGGCGAGACGGCGGGCAGTCTCGATCAGGTCTTCCACCAACGCCGCCACCAAAGCAGCGGATGCCCCGGCACCCGAGCCGGTCGCGAGCAAGAACAGGGTGCCGCGGTCGCGGATGAACGCCTCGGGGTCGAAGCCCTCTCCCTCTGCTGGTGATACGGCGTCGAGGACTCGCGGGTCGGCGAGTGAGCCGAGCGCGAGGGAGACGCCTTGCCAGATCGAGTCGCGGGTGCGGGGGTCGGAGTCGATCATCGCCTCCAACGATTCAGCCCACCCGGTCGCGGCGCGGGTGGAGCCGGTCAGGATCGCCACCGCATCCGCGGCGGCCGTGGGGTCGAGGGTCCATCTGAACAGTTCGGCGGGTGGCCGGTTGTCGATCGCCGCCGCGTGCAACAGCGCCTGCAATGCGGCGCGGGTCTTGCCTTCCCAGAACCCACCGGAATCGACCCCGCCTGCGGACAGGCCGGTGCCGGCGGCGAGGCCGGTAGCGCGGATCATCGCGGTCTGCGGCGACTCACACCCCCGGATGGGTGACCAGCGCAGCCCGGCGGGCAGGCCCTCGGCCAAGTGCTGGGGGTCGAAGATCGCCACTGGGCCGATCCGGCGGCGGGCGCGCATGGTCGCGGTCAGGTTGTCAGGCCGGGTGCTGGTAACGACGACGGCACCGGGAGCGTCGAGGATCGCCGGGATCACCAGGTGCAGGCCCTTGCCGGAGCGGGGCGGCCCGATGACCATGATCGAGTCCTCCACCGACGCCCACACACCCACCCCTTTCGAGGCACCGAGTCGGTAGCCAACATCGTGCGGCTTCGGATCGGTCAGGCCGGGGCGCAGGTTCCCGGCGCGGCGCAGCAGCGCCTTCTCCGACGCCGCGGCGGAGACTTCGTGGCGGGTCGCGATCCCGGCCATCCGCCGCGGGTCTTGCTCGGCCCGATGCGTGAAGCGGCGAACCCGCACCCACACGAACACCACGAGTGCGACGAGGAGCGCGAGCATGGCCCCGGTGACGACCCAGTAGACGACCGGGTTCAGGCCGTCCGCATCGAGCGCGGCGCCAGGGTCGCCGGGATGGAACAGCACCCCGACCCCGGCCGCGAGCCCGCCTTCGGGCTGAGGGGTGCCGGTGAGCCAGGCGGTGATGGTGCCGGCGGCGCGGAGGACGAGTGCGACCCCGAAGAGGGCGACCAGGCCGATCATGGCGGCGTTGGTCAGCTCGTCCCCGAACGATCCGGTCTGCCGCCCCTCGGTCATGGCAGCCGCCGAATCACCGTGGCACCGGAGATGCGCCCGAGCAGCAGCACCTCGATCTGCCCCGTCGCATGGTCTGGGATCGGGTTGGTGGGGTCGATGAGGGCTCGGGCGGTGCCGGTGTGCGCGGCGTCGGTGTGGCCGGTGATGATCGCAACCGCGACATCCTCACCGGGCACGAACCCGTCGCCCTCGATCTGATGGAACACCGGCAGGCCCGGCGTGGGCTTCGCCTCGGCGCCGGGTTCCGGTTCGGGGCGGGCGCGGCGGGGTCGGGCGGTGATGAGGTCGCTGCACCCCGAGCCGTCTTCGTCGCGGCCCGCGACCCGGCTGGGGGCGGTGCG
>JBDNYM010000042.1:0-20781 GCA_047722305.1 Pseudoclavibacter sp.
CGCCGGACGCGGTCAATCGCTCATCGTCTGGGCCATCGCGGACCGCCCCCTGCGACTGTGAGCCGCATCACCCGAGGAGAAGAACAGCAATGACGCAGCCCGAACCCCGACTCCGAGCCGAACCGACCCTGGCGAAAATCGTGGCCACCCTCGGCCCGGCCTCCGACACCGTCGAAACCATCACCGACCTCATCCACGCCGGCATGAACGTCGCCCGCCTGAACCTCAGCCACGGCACCCACGACGTCCATGCCCGAACGTTCGCCAACATCAAGACGGCCGCTCAGCACTTCGAACGGCCCATCGGCATCCTCGCCGACCTCCAAGGCCCCAAAATCCGGCTCGGCACCTTCGGCGCAGGAGAACACGTCCTCCGCCCCGGCGACCAGTTCGTCATCACCACCGACCCCGTCGCAGGCACCAGCGAGCGCGCCTCCACCACCTACCACGGTCTCCCCGGAGACTGCCGCCCCGGCGACCCGCTGCTCATCGACGATGGCAACGTGCAACTCACCGTCACCGACGTCACCGACACCGATGTCACCTGCCGCGTCGAGGTCGGCGGCCGCATCTCCGATCACAAGGGCATCAGCCTCCCCGGCGTCGCCGTCAGCGTCCCCGCTCTCAGCGAAAAGGACGAAGACGACCTCCGCTGGGCCCTCCGCATCGGCGTCGACATGATCGCGCTCTCCTTCGTGCGCTCCGCCGACGACATCCGCCGCGTCCACGAGATCATGGACGAAGAAGACGTGCACCTGCCCGTCATCGCCAAAATCGAGAAGCCCCAGGCCATCGAGCACCTGCACGAGATCGTCGCCGCGTTCGACCTGATCATGATCGCCCGCGGCGACCTCGGCGTCGAAATGCCCCTCGAGCACGTCCCCGAAGTGCAGAAACGCGCCATCGAACTCGCCCGGCAATGGGCCAAGCCCGTCATCGTCGCCACCCAGATGCTCGAATCCATGATCAGCAACCCGCGGCCCACCCGCGCCGAAGCCTCCGACTGCGCCAATGCCGTCCTCGACGGCGCCGATGCCCTCATGCTCAGCGGAGAGACCTCCGTCGGGGCCTACCCGGTCGAAGCCGTGCATACCATGCGCCGCATCATCGGCGCCACCGAAAAGGGCGGCCTCAAACGCATCCCGCCGCTGGGCACTGTGCCCCACACCCAATCCGGCGCCATCACCCGGGCCGCCGCCTCCGTGTCCGAGTTCCTCGCCGCCAAATACGTCTGCGTGTTCACCACCACCGGCGACTCGGCTCGCCGCATGGGACGTCTCCGCGAGCCCATCCCCATGATCGCCTTCACCTACGACGAGGCCACCCGCCGCCGCATGAGCGTCATGTGGGGCGTGCGCTCCGTCATCGTGCCCTTCCTGCAGACCACCGACGAGATCGTGCTCAGCGTGGACACCTACCTCATCGACTCCGGCCTCGCCAACGTCGGCGACGTGGTCGTCATCGTGCTCGGCAGCCCGCCCGGCATCCCCGGCTCCACCAACGACCTCCGCGTGCTGCGGGTCGGCGACGCCGTCAACGAAGCCGCCCCCGGGTACCGGCACGCGGCGGCGCAGCTCATGTCGATGACGGCCAAGTCGGTCAAGGAGTAGGCGGCCCGGTTGCTCCCTCAGCCCAGGACGGGGCTGGGGGAGCGGACGCTGCCGCACATTGATCGCGCGACGTTCGACATGATGACGACTACGAACGGCTCAGCTCCGGAGCGACATGCCGAGCCTGCCCGCGATCAATGTGCAGCAGCGTCGTAGTGCGGGCAGGAACGACGTGGCGGAAGCGCCTGCGGCCGTAGCGGTGCTCGAAGCCGGTATTCGGCCCTGTAGCGCGCGAACTCCGGGGATTCGGTGAGTTCTCCGACCACCCCTTCCAGCGCCGGGTCCAGGATGCCAGGAGGCCATCGGCCCGCCGAGCAGTTCTGCGCTTCGCAGCGCTCAAGCGATCGGGTCGTCGAGAGCGACGGACGCCGCTGCACACTGATCGGACAAATCCTGCGAGCCGGAAAGAGCCGATCGGCTCAATTCCGGGAGAGCCGCATCAGGCCGCCCCGTGATCAGTGTGCAGCAGCGTCAGAACGGCGACCAGCCCCACGAGTTCGACCAGATCGGGGGGCGAGGGCTGGCGGACCGAACGACTCAGGATGTCGGCGCAGCCGACAGGTGCTCCTGCCGGAGTCCGATCCGCCAGCCCTCGCTCCCAGCTTCCGCCACAAACCCCTCGTTCAGATCAGACTTGGGAAAGCGCTCAGCTCAGCCCGCGCTCCACGTCCGTCCGTTCGGTGAGGTCGGTGGCGGAATCCGCCGCGGCCGTCCCCTCCGCGTCGTTGGACCAGTGCAGCCGGTCGATGACCCAGAACGCCAGCCCGAGCAGGATGCCGACGATGGTCGCCAGCGTCAGGCCGGTGAGCTGGAAGTGGGGGCCGATCTGGATGAACGCCCCGGACAGCCCGGTGACGAGCACCACCGACGACAGCACCAGGTTGCGCGAGCGGGCATAGTCGACCTTCGCCTCGACCAGCAGGCGCAGACCACTGGCCGCGATCATGCCGTAGAGCAGGAACACGACGCCGCCGATCACGGACCACGGGATCGAGGAGATCAGGGCCGAGATGGGGGCGATGAAGGCGAAGATCGCCGAGAACACGGCCGCCCCGCCGATCACCCACACCGAGTACACCCGGGTGATGGCCATCACGCCGATGTTCTCGCCGTACGTGGTGGTCGGCACGGAGCCGACGAAGCCCGACAGCGTGGTCGAGAGCCCGTCGCTGAACAGGGTGCGCTGCAGACCGGGCACCCCGTTGACGAGGTCGCGGCCGACGATCTTGCTCGTGACCTCCTGATGCCCGATGTGCTCGGTGATGACCACCAGCGCGGCCGGCGCGATCACGGCGATGGCCTGCCAGCTGAACCGGGGGAGCTGGAAGTCGGGCAGCGCGAACACCGACGACGATGCGACCGCCGAGAAGTCGACCAGCCCCAGCAGGGCGGCCAGCACGTAGCCCACCACGATGGCGATCAGCACCGGGATCACGCCGAGGAAGCCGCGGAACAGGATCGAGCCGAACACCGCCACGCCCAGGGTGACGAGGAACACCACGATGTCCTTCCCGTCGCCGGCCTGCAGCACGGTGCCGCTGAACGTGTCGAAGACCGGGATCCCGGCCTCCTTGGCGGCCGTCCCCGCCAGGGTCAGGCCGATGAGCGCCACGATGGGCCCCATGGCGGCGGGCGGCAGGACGATGTCGATCCAGCGGGTGCCGAACAGCTTGATCAGCCCGGCGATGGCCATGATGATCAGGCCGACGACCACGAAGGCGCCCAGCGCGTACGGGTACTGGTCGGCGCGCGTGTGCCCGGAGGGGCCGATGATCACAGCGACCGGGGCCAGGAACGCGAAGCTCGATCCGAGGTAGGCCGGGGCCTTGCCCCGCGTGATGAGGATGAACAGCAGGGTGCCGACGCCGTTCATGAGCAGCACCACCCCGGGGTTCACGCCGAACAGCAGCGGCACCAGCACCGAGGCGCCGAACATGGCGAACACGTGCTGGATGCTGAGCGCGAGACCGCGCCACAGCGGCGGGCGTTCCTCGATCTGCAGGATGGGCTGCGACATGGGTACCTTCGTCTCTCATTCGTCTCTACCGGGCGCGGTCAGGGGGGATGGACCGTGCCGTGGAGATTGTACGAACACGGTGTTGCGCCCCTGTTTCCGGACCCGGTCCTCGACGCCGTGCATGAGCGCTACAACAGGTAACGGGAACCCCTATCAGGTAACAAATATGGGGGAAACCGACACCCGCCGGCGATTCGTTGATCGACGCCGACGGGGTTATTCTGGGCGTATCCGCACACCGACGTGCGGTCAGCACAATAGGAGTGTGAAATGAAAGCAGCACGTTTTCATGCCGCGAAAGACATTCGCATCGAAGACATTCCCGAGCCTGAGACCCGTCCCGGCACGGTCAAGATCGACATCGCCTGGTGCGGCATCTGCGGCACCGACCTGCACGAGTACCTGGACGGGCCGATCTTCTGCCCCGAGCCCGGTCATCCGCACCCCCTGACCCACGAGGAGCCCCCAGTCACCCTCGGCCACGAGTTCTCGGGCGTCATCTCCGAGGTCGGCGCCGGCGTCGACGGCCTGGCGATCGGCGATCACGTCGTCGTCGAGCCCTACATCGTCTGCGGCGAGTGCGGCCCGTGTAAGGCCGGCAAGTACAACCTGTGCGACAAGATGGGCTTCATCGGCCTGGCCGGCGCGGGCGGCGGCCTGGCCGAGAAGATCGTCGTCGAGCAGCGCTGGGTCCACAAGGTCAAGGATTCGGTGCCCCTGGACCAGGCCGCGGTCATCGAGCCGCTGACGGTGGCCGTGCACGCGGTCCGCATCTCGGGCGCCCAGGCCGGGGAGTGGGCGCTGGTCGGCGGAGCCGGCCCGATCGGCCTGCTCACCGCCGCCGTCCTGAAGGGCGAGGGGCTGAAGGTCATCATCTCCGAGGTCGCCGATCTGCGGAAGCAGAAGGCACAGGAGAGCGGCGTGGCCGACGTCATCATCGATCCTTCCCAGGAGGACCTCAAGGCGCGGGTACTGGAGGTCACCGGCGGCGCCGGCGCCGATGCCGCCTTCGAGTGCGCGGGCGTGAACGTCGTGTTCGACGGTCTGCAGGATGCCCTGAAGCCGGGCGGGGTGCTCACCAACGTCTCCATCTGGGGACACGACGCCACCATCGACATGCACAAGCTCGTCAACAAAGAGCTCACCGTGCACGGCACCATCGGCTACGCGAACGACCACCCGACCTCCATCAAGCTGGTCGAGGACGGCAAGGTCGATGTCACGCCGTTCATCACCGGCCGCATCGCCCTCGACGACCTGATCGACCAGGGCTTCAAGACCCTGATCGATCACAAGGACACGGCAGTGAAGATCCTCGTCCATCCGTGAGCGCCGATCTCCCGATGAACTGAGTCCGGGATGAAGGGGCGGTGGCCGATGGCCGCCGCCCCTTTCCTGTTTTGTCCCCGATTCGCGTTTCATATATACGCAGAATATGATTAGCGGCGTTCCTCCTCGTCCCGAATCGCAGGTCTGCCGTGCCAGCCGTATCCGTCACCTGGGTCGGAGCCCTCATCGGGCTCGCCCTGGCCATCCTCCTCATCCTGCGCCGCCTGAACCCGGTGTACGCCCTGCTGCTGGGCGCCGTCGCCGGGGCGCTCGTCGGCGGCGCCGGGCTCGCCGGCACCGTCGATGTCGTGGTCGCCGGCACCCAGTCGGTCATGGGCACCGTCGTGCGCGTGCTCGCCGCCGGCGTGCTGGCCGGCGTGATGATGGAGTCGGGCGCCGCCGAGACCATCGCCTCGGCCATCGTCTCGCGACTGGGGGAGCGGTTCGCCATCCTCTCGCTCGCCCTCGCCACGATGGTGATCACCGCCGTGGGCGTGTTCATCCCGGTGGCGGTGCTGATCGTGGCCCCGATCGCCCTGGACGTGGGCAAGCGCCTGCACATCTCCAAACTGGCCCTGCTGGTCGCCCTCTCCGGCGGGGGCAAAGCCGGCAACGTCATCTCGCCCAACCCGAACACGATCACCGCGGCCAAGGCATTCGGCGTCGATCTCAGCAGCGCGATGATCGCCGCGGCCCTCCCGGCGCTGTTCGGCCTGGCGACGGCCGTGCTGCTCGCCTCGCTGCTGCGCCACCGCGGCGACCCGGTCGCCGACGACGACCTGGAGCAGCGGCCGGTGCGCGAGAATCTGCCCACCCTCGGCCGGGCGGTCGTCACCCCGGCCCTCGCCGTGGCGCTCCTGCTGCTCAACCCGGTGTCGAAGCTGCTGCGCATCCCCGGGCTGCAAGATCTGAACCTCGACTCGATGTACGTCCTGCCCGCGGCCGCGCTCATCGGCATGATCGCGATGGGCCACGCCGGACAGGTGCTCAAATACACGCGCGCCGGGCTGGCGCGCATGACCGACACCGTGCTCATCCTCATCGGCGCCGGCGCCATCGGCGGGCTGATCTCCGCCTCCGATCTGTCGGCCCGCATCGTCGATCTCGTCAAGGTCTCCGGCGTCTCAGGCACGCTGCTGGCCCCGCTGGCCGGGGTGCTGATGGCCGGCGCCGCCGCCTCCACCTCGACGGGCGTCATCCTCGCCACCGGGTCGTTCGGCAAGGCCATCCTCGGGTTCGGCGTCAGCCCGCTGGGCGCGGCGGTCATGGTGAACACGGGTGCCACCGTCATCGACCACCTGCCGCACGGCAACTACTTCCATGTCACCGGCGGCGCCGCCAAGCTGACGCTGCGCAAACGGATGGCAGCCGTCCCCTGGGAGGCGGCCGTCGGCCTGGTGATGACCATCGTCGCCACCATCGTCTACGGTTACCTCTTCTGATGTCCGAAACCTCGCGAGGGAGGAGCCCCATGCGCATCGTGCTCGCGCCCGACTCGTTCAAGGAGAGCCTGACCGCCCTGCAGGCCGTGGAGGCGATGGCCGCCGGGGTCTCCCGCGTCCTGCCGGATGCCGACCTCGTCCGGGTGCCGATGGCCGACGGGGGCGAGGGCACCGTGCAGTCGCTGGTCGACGCCACCGGTGGCCATCTGGTGGAGCGCCGGGTGCGCGGCCCGCTGGGCGAGCCGGTGGACGCCCGTTTCGGCATCCTCGGCGACGGGGTCACCGCGGCCATCGAGATGGCGGAGGCCAGCGGGCTGCAACTGGTCGCACCCGGGCAGCGCGACCCCATGGTCACCACCACGTACGGGACGGGCGAGCTGCTGCGCGCCGCGCTCGACGAGGGCGCGCGGCGGATCATCATCGGCATCGGCGGGTCGGCCACCGTGGATGGGGGAGCCGGCCTGGCCGCTGCCCTCGGCTACCGTCTGCTGCGGCAGGACGGCACCCCGATCGCGCCGGGCGGCGGCGGGCTCGCCGGGCTCGACCGCATCGACGCCACCCAAGCGGACCCGCGGCTGCCGGACGCGGACATCCGCATCGCCTCCGACGTCGAGAACCCCCTGACGGGGCCCACCGGCTCGGCAGCCGTCTTCGGCCCGCAGAAGGGGGCCACCCCGGCCATGGTGGCGGTGCTCGACGAGAACCTGGGCCGCTTCTCGCGGATCGTCGCCCGCGACCTCGGGCGCGACGTGCGCGACGTGCCCGGCGCGGGAGCCGCCGGGGGGCTGGGAGCGGGCCTGCTGGCCTTCACCCAGGCTGCCATGCACCGCGGGTTCGACCTCGTCGCCGACGTGACCGGCCTCGCCGACGCCTGCCGCGGCGCCGACGTCGTACTCACCGGGGAGGGGCGGGTGGATGCGCAGACCCAGTACGGCAAGACGCCGCTGGGCGTGGCGCGGCTGGCCAAGCGGGTCTCGCCGCGGGCCGTGGTGATCGCCCTGGCCGGGCAGGTCGGGCCGGGCGCCGACGCCCTCTACGGCCTGGGGATCGATGCGATCTTCGGCGTCCTCCCCGGGGCGTCCGACCTGGCCGCGGCTCTGCGGGACGGGGCCGAGAACCTCGAACGGTGCAGCGAGAACGTGGCGCGCCTGCTACTCCGGGCGCGCCGCGCCTGACGCTTCCGCCACCGCCGCCGCGAAGGCGTCGACATCGGCATCGGTGGCGGACCACGGGCACATCCAGCGCACTGATCCGGCAGCCGGATCCCAGTCGTAGAACCGGTAGGTCTCGCGCAGCCGCGCGGCGACCGTACGATCGAGCACCGGGAAGACGCTGTTGGTCTCGGTCGGCGCGGCGAAGGCCGCGCCCGGCAGCGTCTCCACAGCCCGGCGCAGGCGGGCGGCGGCGCGGTTGCCCCGCTCCGCCAGGCGCAGCCCCAGGTCGTCGTCGAACAGGGCCAGCAGCTGGGCGCTGAGGTAGCGCATCTTGCTGGCGAGCTGGGTGGAGGCCTTGCGCACGTCCTCGACGCCCGCGCAGAGTTCGGGACGCAGCACCACGACCGCTTCGGCCCCCAGGGCGCCCACCTTGGTCGCGCCCAGGCTCAGGGCGTCGATGCCGCAGGCGGCGAAGTCGGAGAACCGGCAGCCCAGGGCCGCGGCCGCGTTCCAGAGCCGCGAGCCGTCCAGGTGCACGGCGAGGCCGCGCGCGTGCGCCGCCGCGGCCAGGCGGGTGAGTTCGGGCAGGGTGTAGAGCGTCCCTAGTTCGGTGGGCTCGGTGAGCGTGAGCACGGCCGGGCGCGCAGAGTGCACCGGCCGGTATCCGGCCAGGACCGCATCGAGACCGGCCATGGTGATCCGTCCCTCCACCGCCGGCACGGTGAGGAGGTGCACCGCGCCGATGGCCTGCGGGGCGGCGTTCTCGTCGGTGGCCAGGTGGGCGCTCTCCGCGGCCAGCACCCCGCCGAACCTCGGGGACAGGGCCGTCACCGCCACCACGTTCGCACCGGTGCCGTTGAACACCGGGTACGCCTCGGCGTCGGCTCCGAACTCGGCGCGGATGCGCTCTCGCAGGCGATCCGTCCAGGGGTCCTCGCCGTACGAGATGGCCGGTCCGTCATTGGCCGCGGCCAGCGCCGCGAGCACGTCCGGGTGGGCCGGGGCATAGTTGTCGGAGGCGAACAGGGGATTGGGGAGCTCCGTCATCGTCACGAGGGCCAGCGTAGCCGGAGCCGGCGGCCGGCCGGTGCGCCTGACCGCGCCGCGATACCGCGAACGTCATCCGTGCGCCGCCTCGTCGCCGCCGACGTCAGGCCGTCCGGGCCGCCGCCGGCGCGTAGGTCGTCTGCGCCAGCAGCTCCCGCACCTGGCGCAGCACCGGCTCGTCCCCGAGCTCTTCGGGCCAGCTGAACCGGATGCGCCGCGTCCGCGCCGGCGCGGTGGGACGGGCCACCACCGCGGCCAGGTCTGCGCCGGCCGCAGCCAGGCGGGGGAGCAGGGCCACGCCGAGCCCCCGCGCGACCAGTCCGAGCACCGCGGGGAAGTTGTCGGTCTCCATCACGATATCGGGCGCGAATCCGGCCGCCTCCGCCTCCGCCAGCAGGTGACGGCGGCAGTGGATGCAGCCGGCGATCCAGCGCTCCGTGCTCAGCTCCGCCAGCGGCACGCTCGCCTCGCCGGAGCGGGCATGTCCGCGAGGCAGCACCGCCAGGATCGGGTCCTCGAACAGCGTGATCGAGCGCAGCCCGTGGCGCGCCTCGAAGGCGCCGGGGTCTGCATCGTTCGGATAAGCGCAGGTGATGGCCGCGTCCACCCGCCGCAGGGCGAGCAGTTCGAGCGCCCCGGGCGGCTCTTCCTCTTTGAACTCCACGACCGCCGCGGGCAGGACGGCCCGCAGCGCGCCCAGCAGCTCGGGCACCATGGTGGAGGAGGCCGACGAGAACGCCGCCAGCCGGACCCGGCCGGCGTCGAGGGCGCCATGGTCGTGGATGCGGGTGGTCGCCTGCGCGATCGTCCGCAGTACATCGGGAGCCACCGCGTTCAGCACCTCGCCGGCCTGGGACAACCGGGCGCCGTCGTGCAGCCGGACGACCAGCGGTGTCCCCAGCTGGCGCTCCACCCGGTGCAGGTGCTGGGTGAGCGCCGGCTGGCTGCAGCCGAGCAGGCGCGCCGCCCCGGTCAGCGACCCGGCCAGGGTCACGGCCCGCACGATCTGCAGGGTGCCCAGGTCGATGCCGTAGCGGTAGCGTCCCAGCGGTTCGGACATGATCCGATTGTCCCGCATCCCCGCCGCCGCCCCAACTGGGGGATGCCCCGGGCCCATAACTTCGCTTATCGCCGCCGCCGGCGCACGGCGGGCGCGCCAGGCTGGACAGCAATCAGACCGGCCCGTCGCAGACGGTATCCCACCGACCGCGACCGCCGGGCACCGACTCGCAGGAGGCGCGCATGACCACCGGCATCCACCGCGTCGAGCACCCCGCATCCGTCCTCGACCGCAGCGTCAAATGGACGGTGCCGGCCGACCACATCGGCGCCGGCATCGCCGAATCTGACCTGGGGACCGCCCCGTGCATCCGGGAGACGCTGCGCGCTGCCGTCGACGCCGGCTTCCTCACCTACCTGCCCGACGCGATCGCCACCGAGGCCGTCGAGGCGTGCTCGGCTTTCCTCGCGGGCCGCTACGGCTGGGAGCTGCCGTCCGAGCGCATCCACCTGCTGCCGGATGTGGTGAGCGCGCTGCGGGTGGCCATCTCGTGGACGACCGCGCCCGGCGACGCGGTGGTGGTCCCGGTCCCCGCGTACATGCCGTTTCTGCGGGTGCCGCAGGAGATGGGTCGCCGGCTGGTGACCGTCCCGCTGCGGGTCGCGGACGGCCGGGGCGTCCCCGATCCGGATGCGGTGGAGGCGGCGCTGGCCGGAGGGGGACTGCTCGTGCTCTGCAACCCCCAGAACCCGCTCGGCACCGTGCTGCGCCCCGACGAGATGCGGGCGCTGGCCGCCCGGGTGGAGCACTGCGGGGCGCGGGTCTTCAGCGACGAGATTCACGCCCCGGTCGTGTATCCGGGCGCGACGCATGTGCCCTTCGCGTCGCTGGATGATCGCTGCGCCCGGCTCGCCATCACCGCGACCTCCGCGTCGAAGGGATGGAACATCCCCGGTCTGAAGTGCGCGCAGATCATGCTCAGCTCCGACGCCGACCAGGAGCGCTGGACGGCCCAGCCGCCGTACACCCCGCACGTGGGCAGCCTGCTGGGGGCGATGGCCGCCGTCGCCGCCTACGGGGAGACCGGGCAGACGTGGCTCGACGCGACCGTCGCCCAGCTGCGGGCCAACCGCGACCGCCTCGCCGCCCAGTTCGCCACCCGGCTGCCCGACGTCGGCTTCGATCCGCCCCAGGCCACCTATCTGGCCTGGCTCGACTTCGGCGCCTACCGCGACCGTTTCGGAGGCGAGAACGCAGCGGAGTTCCTGGCGCGCACGGCCGGCGTCGACGCCGTCGATGGCGGCGAATGCCTGCCTGGGGATGGCGCGCACGTGCGCTTCAACTTCGCACTGACCCCCGCGATGCTGGATGAGGCCATCGACCGGATCGCGACCGCGCTCGGCCGGTGAGCCGGGCGCGCTCGGAGCGGGGCAGGATCATGGCGAGAATCGTGGCGCCGCAGGCGCGACGCCCCCTGCCTCGGCTCGACCGCGCCACGTCGTACCGGAGGAGGGACTCGAACCCTCAAGCCATTGCTGACAGAGCATTTTGAGTGCCCCGCGTCTGCCAATTCCGCCACTCCGGCGCACACGCTGCCCGGTCATCCCTCGGCCGGAGCCCTGCAATAGTACCCTAGGCGCTGTGACTCAGACTCAGGAAACCACGTCGCGAACGGCCGTCGTCGCCGAAGACGAATCGCTCATCCAGCTCGACATCGTCGAGACCCTCGAAGAGGCCGGGTTCACGGTCGTCGGGCAGGCGCGCAACGGCCAGGAGGCCGTCGAGCTGGTGCGGGAGCACCGTCCGAACGTCGTCGTGATGGATGTGAAGATGCCGGTGCTCGACGGCATCGCGGCCGCCGAGATCATCGGCAAGGAGACGCTGGCCCCGGTGGTCATGCTGACGGCGTTCAGCCAGCAGGACCTCGTCGAGCGCGCCGGGGAGGCCGGCGCCATGGCGTACGTGGTCAAGCCGTTCACCCCCGCCGAGCTCATCCCGGCCATCGAGATCGCCATCTCCCGCTTCGAGCAGATGAGCGCTCTGCAGAGCAAGGTCTCCGATCTGAAGGAGCGCTTCGAGAGCCGCAAGATCATCGACCGGGCCAAGGGGCTGCTAAACCAGCAGATGGGGCTGAGCGAGCCGGAGGCGTTCCGCTGGATACAGAAGGCGTCCATGGACCGGCGCCTCACCATGCGCCAGGTCGCCCAGGCGGTCATCGATCAGATCGCCGGCGACCGGCACCACGCCGCCCAGCCGGAGGACGACGAGCCCCAGGACGACTGAACTCGAGGACGGCGAACTCAGACCGTCCTCAGCGATATCCACAGAGAGAATCCTGGGCACGACTCCAGAGACAAGAGGTTTACGTCTACACAAAACTCACGTACACTTTTTTGTACGTTGATACGCATCTTTCTATCCCCGAGGAGAACTCGATGACCAAGACCATCAGCTACTCGCAGTCACGAGCGCACTACGCCGCCACGCTCGATGCCGTCACAGACGACCGCGAAGAGGTCGTCATCACCCGAGCTGGCAAGGATCCCGTCGTCATGGTGTCGCTCGACGACTACGAGTCGCTCAAGGAAACCGCCCACCTCCTGCGGAATCCGGCGAATGCACGGCGCCTGCTCGGGTCGATCGATCGGCTTGAGACTGGTCAAGGCGTTGCCCATCCGCTCGCTGACGAGCGCGACTCCGCAGAGAGCTGACCAGTGCCCTCCCTGTTGATCTGGGACCGCGACGCCTGGGAGGACTACCTCTTCTGGCAGACCGAGGATCCACGTGTGCTGAAGCGGATCAACATCCTCATCCGCGACGTCCAGCGCAATGGAAACCGTGGCATCGGCAAGCCGGAAGCGCTTCGGCACGGGTTCCGCGGCTACTGGTCGCGCCGGATCACGGACGAGCACCGGCTCGTCTACCGGATCTCAGGCGACGAGATTCGTATCGCGCAGTGCCGGTTCCACTACGAGTGAGCGCCTAGGTGTCCCCGAACGGTCAGTGCGCGGTGCGGCGCCGCTTGATGAAGTTGGTGATGCGCACCGTCGAGAGCCGTTTGCCGGCTTCGTCGCGGATGACGATCTCGTGCACGGCCAGCGAGCGCCCCAGATGGATGGCATCGCAGGTGCCGGTGACGATCCCCTCGGACACCGACCGGGTGTGGGTGGCGTACACGTCCAGCCCCACCGCGTAGCCGTCGTCGCCGGCGGAGGCGATCGCGGCCATCGAGCCGAGCGTCTCGCCCAGGGCCACGAAGGCGCCGCCGTGCATCACCCCGAAGTACTGGCGGTTGCCCTCGACCGGCATGGTGCCGACCGCGTGCTCCGGGGATACCTCGGTGATGCGGATCTGCAGCTTCTCGCACAGCTCGCCGAGATACTTCGGATCGACGGCGTACCCTCCGCCGGCCGTCAGCTTGCCTGGTTCAGGCTGCATCCTCGTCGCTCCCTCCGCTGGGTCCTCGTCCAACCTGCTCATTGTGGCACAGAGCCAGCCCCGGCTCGCGCCGTGCGTTCCTCCCGCCCCCCGGCCCCGTGCCGGACGCGGCGGCTACGCTGGTGCCATGGCCGATCAGCACCCCACCCTCCTGATCATCGACGGGCACTCGCTCGCTTTCCGCGCGTTCTTCGCGCTGCCGGCCGAGAGCTTCCGCCTCGAGTCGGGGGTGTACACGAATGCCGTGCACGGGTTCCTGAGCATGCTGCTGATGCTGATCGAGCACGAGCAGCCGACCCACCTGGCCGTCGCCTTCGACGTCGGCCGCCGCTCGTTCCGCACCGACGAGTACGCCGAGTACAAGGGCACCCGCCCGGATACCCCGGAGGAGTTCCGCGGCCAGATCGGCAACCTGCAGGACGTCCTGCGCGCCATGAACGTCGCGGTGCTCACCAAGGACGGCTTCGAGGGCGACGACCTGCTGGCCACCCTGTCGACGCGGGGGCGCAGCGACGGGGCGAAGGTGCTGGTGGTCAGCGGCGACCGCGACAGCTTCCAGCTCATCGACGACCGGGTGACGGTGCTGTACCCGATCCGCGGGGTGTCGCAGCTGAAGCGCTACACGCCGGCCGCACTGGAAGACAAGTACGGCGTCCCACCCGAGCATTACCCGGATATCGCGGCCCTGGTGGGGGAGACCAGCGACAATCTGCCCGGCGTGCCCGGGGTCGGTCCGAAGACCGCTGCGAAGTGGATCAACCGGTTCGGGGGCGTCGACGACATCATCGCCCACCGCGACGAGATCGGCGGCAAGGTGGGCGAGTCGCTCGCCGCGCACGTCGACGATGTGCTCCGCAACCGCCACCTCAACCGCCTGGTACGGGATGTCCCGCTGGCGGTGACGCTCGATGACCTGCGCATCCGCGCCGTCGACCACCGGGCCGTGGACGACGTGTTCGGCCGGCTCCAGCTGCGCACCATGCGGTCGCGCGTGCAGAACCTCGACGACCACCTGCGCCGGCGCGCCGAGGCCGACGGCGGGGCACCCGCCGAACCGGCGACGGCGGCGCCCGAGGTGGTCCAGGAGACGCCCCCCGCGGGAAGGCGGCTGTCCGCGGCCGCCGCGGCCGACTGGCTGGACGCCCGCGCCGGCCAGACCCTCGGCGTGGTGCTCGAGACCGCCGCCGGCAACCTGGCCGAGCTCGGCGTCGCCGCCCCCGACGACGCCGTGGCGACGGCCTGGGACCCGGACGCCCCCGGCTTCGAGCGCGTCGCCGCCTGGCTGCGCAGCGACGCCGCCAAGGTGGTCAACGCGTCCAAGGACGCCTGCAAGACGGCCTGGGCGGCCGGCGCCGACTACGCCGGACTGGTCGGCGACCCGCTGCTGTCGTGGTTCCTGGTCGACTCGGCCCGCAGCGACTACTCGCTGGCTGCCGCCGAGCCGCAGTTCTTCGCCGCGGACTTCCCGCATCCCGACCCCGACGACCTCCTGGCCGCAGACACCCCGCCCGCCTCCGCCTTGCAGGCCTGGCAGGCGCTGATGCTCGACCGTCTGCTGCAGGGCATCCTGGCCGCCCGCGGCGGGCTCGGCGTGCTCACCGACATCGAGCTGCCGTTGAGCCGCGTGCTGGCCCGGATGGAGACCGCCGGGATCGCGGTCGACGCCGGTCAGCTGGCCGAGCTGGACGACACCCTGCAGGACCGGGCACGCGACATCGCCTCGGAGGCGTTCAAGACCATCGGCCACGAGGTCAACCTCGCCTCGCCCAAGCAGCTGCAGACGGTCCTGTTCGACGAGCTGCACATGCCGAGGACCCGCGCCACCAAGACCGGCTACTCCACCAACGCCGCCGCGTTGGAGAGCCTGTACGCGCGCACCGAGCACCCGTTCCTGGAGCATCTGCTCGCCCACCGCGACGCCACCAAGCTCGACCAGATGGTGGTGACGCTCATCCGCTCGATCGCCGCCGACGGCCGCATCCACACCACCTACCTGCAGACGGGGGCGGCCACCGGGCGCCTCAGCTCGCTCGACCCCAACCTGCAGAACATCCCGGTGCGCAGCGAGGAGGGTCGCCACATCCGCGACGCCTTCGTGGTGGGCGAGGGGTTCGAGTCGCTGGTCAGCGCCGACTACTCGCAGATCGAGATGCGCATCATGGCGCACCTGTCTGGCGACGAGGGCCTGATCGAGGCGTTCCGCAGCGGGGAGGACCTGCACCGCTACGTCGGTTCCAAAGTGTTCGGCGTGACCCCGGCGGAGGTGACCCCCGAGATGCGCTCGAAGGTGAAGGCGATGAGCTACGGCCTGGTGTACGGGCTGAGCGCGTTCGGCCTGTCCCGGCAGCTGCGCATCAGCCGCGATGAGGCCAAGTCGCTGATGTCGGGCTACTTCCAGCGCTTCGGCGGGGTGCGCGACTACCTGCGCAACGTGGTCGAGCAGGCGCGGGTGGACGGCTACACGCAGACGATCTACGGACGGCGCCGTCCGTTCCCCGACCTCGCCTCGAGCAACCGGGTGCTGCGCGACAACGCCGAGCGGGCCGCCCTCAACGCGCCCATCCAGGGCTCGGCGGCCGACATCATGAAGCTCGCCATGCTGCGGGTCGAGCGCGCCCTTCAGGAGGCGGGCCTGCGGTCGCGCACCCTGCTGCAGGTGCACGACGAGCTCATCCTCGAGGTAGCGCCGGGAGAGCTGGATGCGGTGCAGCGGCTGGTGACCGACGCCATGGGCGACGCGGCCGAGCTGTCCGTCCCCCTCGACGTCCACATCGGAGTGGGCCCCACCTGGGCGAAGGCGGCGCACTGATGCGGGTCAGCCTGGACGCCGAACTCGGCACGATCGGGGAGAACGCCGTCATCTCGGCCCTGTGGAGCCGCTTTCCGACCGCCGACGGCGAGCTGCCGAACAACGACTGCGCCATCGTCGGCCCCGAGGCGGACCTCGACACGCTCACCACGGTGGACATGCAGCTGGAGGATCAGGACTTCCTCATGCGCTACTCCACCCCGTACGACGTGGGCTGGAAGTCGGCGGCCATGAACCTGTCCGATATCGGCGCCTGCGGCGGCACGCCCACCAGCCTGTACATCGCCCTCGCGATGCCCCGGCACCGCACCGTGCGCGACCTCGTCACGTTCGCCGACGGGGTCCGCGCGGCCTGCGCGGCCTGCGCCCCCGGCACGGTGGTGCGCGGCGGCGACATGTCCGACGCCGAGCGCATCGTGGTCTCCATCACGGCGGTGGGGACGGTGCCCAGCGGCCGGGCGGTGCCGCGCGACGGCGCCCGCCCCGGCGACCAGATCTGCTACGCGGGACGGCTCGGCCAGGCTCGGGCCGGCATCACCGCGATGCTGCAGGACGCCACCGACCAGGCCACCCCGGAGGCCCTGGAGGCGCAGCTGCGGCCCCGCCCGCCGGTGCCGCTCGGAGCGCGGGCCCGCGAGCTGGGGGTGCACGCCATGCTCGACGTGTCCGACGGGCTGGCCATCGACGGCGAGCGGATGGCGTCCGCATCCGGCATCACGATCGACTACGACTCGGCCGCCCTGGCGCCGATGGCGGCCGAACTGGGCTGGGCGCGCCACGCGCTGGGCGCGGACCCGTGGGCGCTGGTCATGGCCGGGGGAGAGGACTACGGACTCCTGGCCGCGTTCCCGCCGGACACGGCGGTCCCGGACGAATTCCTGCGGGTCGGCACCGCCCTGCCCGCAGGCGAACATCGCGTCCTCCTGGCCGGCGAGCCGTCACGCTACCGCGGCTGGGACCACTACGCCGACTCCGGGCAGGACCCGCAGCCCGCGGACCGCCCCCGGCATCGGCATTCTGCCGCCTGACTCTGCCGCCGAACACGGGCGCGGCGGGCTTTGCCGAACCTGGGAACGGCGAGTACTCTTGGTAACGGTGTCCTGCGCACGTTCCGGGCACCATCCCATCGAAATTCGCCTGGGCCCGCGTGCGCCGGTTCAAGCACGATCACAACATCCCCCTGGAGTACATCCCCTAATGTCACCAACTGTCGACCAAGCATCCCCGAAGCAGGTAGCCGTCAACGATATCGGCTCCGAAGCAGACTTCCTGGAAGCGGTCGAGAAAACCATCAAGTTCTTCAACGACGGCGACCTGCTCACCGGCACCGTCGTCAAGGTCGATCGCGACGAGGTCCTCGTCGACGTCGGCTACAAGACCGAGGGCGTCATCCCCTCGCGCGAGCTCTCCATCAAGAAGGATGTCGACCCCGACGATGTCGTCAAGGTCGGTGACTCCATCGAGGCCCTCGTCCTGCAGAAAGAGGACAAAGAGGGCCGCCTCATCCTGTCGAAGAAGCGCGCCCAGTACGAGCGCGCCTGGGGCGATGTCGAGCGCATCAAGGAAGAGGACGGGGTCGTCAAGGGCACCGTCATCGAGGTCGTCAAGGGCGGCCTGATCGTCGACATCGGCCTGCGCGGCTTCCTGCCCGCCTCGCTGATCGAGCTGCGCCGCGTGCGCGATCTGACCCCGTACCTGGGCCGCGAGATCGAGGCGAAGATCCTGGAGCTCGACAAGAACCGCAACAACGTGGTGCTGTCCCGCCGGGCGCTGCTCGAGCAGACCCAGTCCGAGACCCGCAGCTCGTTCCTGCACGAGCTCGCCCCCGGGCAGATCCGCAAGGGCGTCGTCTCGTCGATCGTCAACTTCGGCGCGTTCGTCGACCTGGGCGGGGTGGACGGCCTGGTGCACGTCTCCGAGCTGTCCTGGAAGCACATCGAGCGTCCGGACGAGGTCGTCAAGGTCGGCCAGGAGGTCACCGTCGAGGTGCTCTCCGTCGAGCTCGACCGGGAGCGCGTCTCCCTGTCGCTCAAGGCGACGCAGGAAGACCCCTGGAAGGTGTTCGCCCGCACGCACGCGATCGGCCAGATCGTGCGCGGCAAGGTCACCAAGCTGGTTCCGTTCGGCGCGTTCGTGCGCGTCGCGGACGGCATCGAGGGCCTGGTGCACATCTCCGAGCTGTCCAACCGGCACATCGACCTCGCCGAGCAGGTCGTCGCCGTCAACGAGGAGCTCTTCGTCAAGATCATCGACATCGACCTCGACCGGCGGCGCATCTCGCTGTCGCTCAAGCAGGCCGACGAGACGGTCGACCCGAACGGCACCGACTTCGACCCGGCCATCTACGGCATGGTCACCGAGTACGACGAGAACGGCAACTACAAGTACCCCGAGGGCTTCGACCCCGAGACCAACGAGTGGAAGCCGGGCTTCGAAGAGGCTCGCGACAAGTGGGAGAAGGAGTACGCGGCTGCGCAGGCGCTGTGGGAGGCCCACAAGGTGCAGGCCAAGCACAACCTCGAGCGCGAGGCCGAAGCGGCCGCCGAGTCCACCGTCGGTGGCTCATACCACGGCAGCAACGACTCCGGCTCGCAGCACGAGGGTACGCTGGCCGACGATGCGTCCCTGGCCGCTCTGAAGGAGCAGCTGGAGCACAAGTAGGCTGCACGCAGGTACACGCAGTTCGACCGAGGGGGTCGGGACGGTTCGCCGTTCCGGCCCCTTCGCCGTATCCGGACGGGCCGGGGCAGGCGGCTGGGAGCGCGTATCTGAGGGGGTCCGTAGACTGGAGCGCATGACGGTGATCGTGGGACTGACCGGGGGCATCGGGGCGGGAAAGTCGACGGTGGCCGCGGTCTGGCGCGGCCTGGGGGCAACGGTGGTGGATGCCGACCAGCTGTCCCGAGAGGTCGTCGAGCCGGGCACGCCGGCCCTGGCCGAGGTGGCGGCGGCGTTCGGGCCGCAGGTCTTGCGCGAGGACGGCTCGCTCGATCGGGCGCGCCTCGGCCGCCTGGTCTTCGCCGACCCGGCACGACGGGCCCGGCTGGAGGGCATCATCCACCCGGCGGTGCAGCGGGAGGCGCGCGCCCGCCTGGCTGCGGCGCCCGGGCCGGTGGCCGTCTACGACGTCCCGCTGCTCGTGGAGGCCGTGCGCGACTTCCCCTTCGACGCCATCGTGGTGGTCTCCGCCCCCGCAGAGGTCCGCCAGCAGCGACTGGTGGAGCTGCGGGGGATGGACCCGGGGGAGGCCCGCGCCCGCATCGCCTCGCAGGCCACCGAGGCCGAGCGCCTCGCTCTGGCCGACTACGTCATCGACGCGTCCGGCACCGTCGCCGACACCGAGCGCCAGGCCCGCGACCTCTGGCCGACGCTCACGGCTCAGGCCGCGGCGAATGACGACGCACCGGCCCCGGGCGAGCGTCGATAGAATCGAGGTCGAGCCGCCCTCGACGGCGGCGGATGGAGGGGCGATGGCCGCGTCGGAGGGCGAGCGCCGCCGCGCGGAGCTTCTGCGTCGGCTGCAGCAGGCTCCGGCCCCTATCACCGGCGATCGGCTGGCGCACGCCTGCGGAGTGAGTCGGCAGGCGATCGCCCGTGATGTGGCCGTACTGCGCGCCGCGGGACATCCCATCGCGGCCACCCGCCGCGGCTATACGCTGGCCGGCGACGGGCGCGCGCGCCGCGTGCTGAAGGTGCGCCACCGTCGCGATCAGCTGTCCGTGGAGCTGCACGCGATCGTCGACCGCGGGGGCTGGGTCGAGGATGTCTCGGTCAATCACCGGGTGTACGGGCGCATGACCGGACGGCTCGACATCCGCAGCCGACTCGACATCGACCGGTTTCTCGCCGACTTGGAGTCGGGGCGCTCCATGCCGCTCATGGAGGTCACCGGCGGCTATCACTTCCATACCGTCAGCGCGATCGATGAGCAGACCCTCGCCGAGATCGAGCGGGCGCTGTCCGGGCTGGGATTCCTGGCCCCCCGGCTCCCGTACGAGGTGGATCCGGCCGACGCGACCCGATCGACACGCCCGGACCAACTGTAATTACATATGTAATGACCGTCGGCGTATCGTGTCGCCCATGCACCAGTCCTCCCACGCTTCGCCATCCGCCCCGCCCGCCGCAGCCAGTGGGCCGTCCGCCGGCCCGGAGACGCCGACCCGCAACGACCGGCTCGACCGGCTGCCCTTCAACCGGGAGCACGTCCGCCTGCTCACCGCCTCCGGTCTGGGGTGGGCACTCGACGCCATGGATGTCGGCCTGATCTCGTACATCATGGTCGTGCTCGCCCGGCAATGGGCTCTCACTCCAGGCCAGGTGTCGGTGCTGGGCTCGATCGGCTTCGCCGGGATGGCGCTGGGCGCCAGCATCGGCGGTCTGCTCGCCGATCGCGCCGGGCGGCGCAGCGTGTTCACCATCACCCTGATCGTGTACGGAATCGCCAACGGGCTCATGGCCCTGACGAACGGCCTGGCCGCGCTGCTGGTGCTCCGATTCTGCGTGGGCCTCGGGCTGGGGGCCGAGCTCCCCGTCGCCTCCACCCTGGTCAGCGAATTCGCTCCGAAACGCCTGCGCGGACGGATCGTGGTGCTGCTCGAATCGTTCTGGGCGGTGGGCTGGATCGCCGCCGCCGTCATCGGGAACTTCGTCGTCCCCCGCGGAGCGGCCGGCTGGCGCTGGGCCCTCCTCATCGGCGCCATCCCGACGCTCTACGCGATCGTGGCCCGGTTCCACCTGCCCGAGTCCGTGCGCTTCCTGGAGTCGCGGGGACGCGATGCGGACGCCGAGCGAGCGGTGCGAGCCTTCGAGCGTCCCAGCGGCATCGCCCCGGTGCCCTCGGCCCCCGCCCGTCCTCTGCCCCGGGGGGGCCCCCCCCCGGGGGTTGGGGGGCGGGGCCCCCCCCCCCCCCCCCCCCGGGGGGGGGGGGGGGGG
>JBDNYM010000043.1:0-20342 GCA_047722305.1 Pseudoclavibacter sp.
CACCCGCCCCGCGCAGATCGTGTTCACGTCCGGCTCCACCGGCCGCCCGAAGGCGGTGGTGCAGGGCTGGACGGAGCTGGGCCTGGTGACCGACATGCTGGTCTCCCATCTGGGGCTGACGCGCGCCGACCGCATCCTGGGGGCGTCGCCGGTCGCCCACCAGACGGGGTTCATCTGCAACATGCTGCTGTCGTGGCGCCTGGGCATCCCGGTGGTGCTGCAGGACGTCTGGGATCCGGCCCGGGCGGCCCGCGAGGCGATCGGCGCGCACCGGGTGACCTACGTGCAGGGGGCGACGACGTTCCTCATCGACCTCGCCGCCGCCTACGAGCACGACGCCACCCTGCCCGCCCCGGACAGCCTGCGCTTGTTCGTCACCATCGGCACCCCCGCCCCGGAGCCGCAGCTGCGGCGCGCGGCCGGAGTGCTCAACGCCGCCGTCCTCGCCGCCTACGGCAGCAGCGAGATCTGCCTGGGGACGGTGTCGAGCCCGTCGGACCCGCCGGAGTGGGCCTGGGGCTCGGCCGGACGACCGATGCCCGGCGTCGAGCTGCGCATCGTGGACGGCCGGGGCCGCCCCCTGCCGACCGGCGCCGACGGGGCGCTGCTGGTGCGCAGCCCCACCATGTTCCGGGGATATCTCGGCGATGAGCGCGCCACCCGCGCCGCGTTCGACGCGCAGGGGTGGTTCCGCACCGGGGACCTCGCGCACGTCGACGCCGACGGGATGCTGCACCTGACCGGCCGCGAGAGCGACCTGGTCAACCGCGGCGGCGAGAAAGTGCCGGTCGCCGAGGTGGAGGGGGTCCTGCTCGCCCGCCCGGGCGTCGCCGAGGCGGCCGTCGTGGCCCAGCCCGACCCCCGGCTCGGCGAACGCGCCTGTGCCTTCGTCGTCCCGCGGCCGGGCGCGCCCCGGCCGACGCTCGCCGACGTACGGGCCTGGCTGGAGCAGGCCGGCATCACCCGCCTGTACTGGCCGGAGGATGTGGTGGTCGCCGACGCCCTCCCCCGCAGCGCCACCGGCAAGATCGACCGGCGCCGGCTGCGCGAGCTGGCCGCGCAGCGTGCCCGAGAGCCCCGCGTCCAAGGCCCGGGGCCACGCGTCCAAGGATCGGGTCCCCGCGCATGAACACCTCGTACTGGGGTTCCTCGCACCGTGACTGGCCGGCGCAGGCCGTCTCCCGTTCGGCGCTGCGGCACGCGGACGTCGAGAACGCCCGCCCCGGCGAGGACGGCCCGGTGCCCGGCGACCTGGTGTGGGCGTGGGTGCCGTACGGGCGCTCCCCCGGCGACGGCAAGGACCGCCCCTGCGCGGTGGTGGCGCGCGAGCCCGACCGCGGCTCGGTGCTGGCCGTGCCGCTGACCAGCCGCGAGCACGATGACGACGGCGACTACCTGTTCCTCGGCTACGGCGACTGGAATGCGGACGGTCCGGCCAGCTGGGCGCACGTCTCGGTGCTGCTGCGTATCGGCGAGCACGGCATCCGCTCCATCCATGGCCGCCTGGACGGACTGCAGCTGCGTGCGCTGCGGTCGGTGCTGCGCATCCGAACCCGATAGCCCCAGCGCCTCCGGCAGCTCGGTAGGCTGTGCCCATGCGCTATCGATACCTGGGACGTTCTGGTCTGAAGATCACCGAATTCATCTACGGCAACTGGCTCACGCACGGCTCGCAGGTCGAGGACGACACGGCCATCGCCTGCGTCCACGCCGCGCAGGATGCGGGCATCACCACGTTCGACACCGCCGACGTGTACGCCAACGGCGCCGCCGAGACGGTGCTGGGCAAGGCCCTGCACGGGCAGCGGCGCGAATCGCTGGAGATCTTCTCCAAGGTGTACTGGCCCACCGGCCCGAAGGGTCCCAACGACTGCGGACTGAGCCGCAAGCACATCCTCGAGTCGATCGAGGGCACGCTGAAGCGGCTCGGCACCGACCACCTCGACCTGTACCAGGCGCACCGCTTCGACCCGGAGACCCCGCTGGAGGAGACCATGCAGGCCTTCGCCGACGTGGTGCGGGCCGGCAAGGCGCTCTACATCGGCGTGTCCGAGTGGACGGCCGACCAGCTGCGCGCCGGCAAGGCGTACGCCGACCAGCTCGGCTTCCAGCTCATCTCGAACCAGCCCCAGTACTCGCTGCTGTGGCGGGTCATCGAGCCGCGGGTGATGCCGGCCAGCGCCGAGCTGGGCATCTCCCAGATCGTCTGGTCGCCGCTGGCGCAGGGCGTGCTCACCGGCAAGTACCGGCCGGGCGCCCCGCTGCCGGCCGGGTCGCGCGCCACGGACGTCCACGGCGGCGCCGACTCGATCAGCCCGTTCCTGCACGACGGCACCCTGGAGGCGGTCGCCCGCCTGCAGCCGATCGCCGACCGGCTCGGCATCACCATGGCCGAGCTGTCGCTGGCCTGGATCCTCAGCCACGACAACGTGGCCGCCGCCATCATCGGCGCCTCCCGCCCCGAGCAGATCACCCGCAACGTGGCCGCCGGCGACGTGCACCTGGACGCCGCCACCATCGCCGAGGTCGAGGCCATCACCGCCCCGGTTGCCGAACTCAGTCCCGACCGCACCCGCTACCAGGACGAGCGGCCCGCCTGAGGCCTCAGCGTTCACCCCCGCCGCAGCGTCAGCCGCCGGTGGTACGAGACCACGCCGCGCCGGAACAGCCGCACCGCCCAGGCCACCAGCAGCGCGCCGAACACGATCATCTCGACGATCACGATCGCGCCTTGCCACCAGGCGAGGCTGCCGAAGGCGTTGCGCATCAGCGCCGTCACGGGCGCGGTGACGGGGAAGTAGGTGAACACCTGCACGATGGGGGCGCTGGGGTTCGCGATGATGGTGCCGAAGATGTAGAACGGCACCCAGATGGCGACCATGAGCACTCCGAAGATGGGGCCGGCATCCTTGGCCGTGGGCATGATCGAGCCGAGGACGACGAGGACGCCGGTGAAGAAGAACAGCCCGGTGAGCAGCACCAGGGCACCGAGGATGATCTGCTGGGGCGGGAACTGCAGCGCAGCCAGGTCGATGCCCGGCAGGTTGAGCCGCTCCCGGCCGACCGCGTAGACCCCGGCCACCGGCACCAGGAACACGAGCATCTGCACCAGTCCCTCGGCAGCCACCGCGAGGATCTTGCCGACGAGCAGGTTGGTGGGCGGGATGGTGGTGAGGATCATCTCGGCGACCCGGTTCTCCTTCTCCTCCAGGGTGACGTTGAGCATCGTGCTCGACAGCATGAGGATCACGATGTAGAAGAGCGCCAGGAACAGCGCGGGCACGATCAGCGCTTGGAGGCCGCCCCCGATCTCACCGTCCTGATACGTCGTGGTGCTGGTGCGCACGGTGCCGGCGACGGCGGCCGCGAGCTGCGGGTCGCCGATGCGCTGCTCGGCGGACACCGAGAGCAGGCGCTCGGCCACCGCCTGGTACTTGCCGTTCTCGAACACGCCCGCGTCCTGCGCGTCGATGCGGATCGTGCCGCGTTGCAGGTTCGCCGGGAACACGAAGGCCGCGTCGATGCGTCCCGACCGCACCCCAGCCCGGGCTGCGGCCGCGGAGTCGGCCGAGGCCCCGCCCAGCTGCGTGGCGAGATCCGGCGATACGACGCCGGAGTGATCGACGTAGGCGAAGGTCACCTGGGACTTGCCCTGCTGGGCGGCCGTGCGGTCGCTGGACTGCCCCGACACGACAATCAGCGCCGTCACCAGCCCGATCAGCACCGGCACCGCCAGGGTGATGAGCCAGAATGCGGGCCGCGCCAGGGTGCGGCGCACCTCGAACCGGAACACGGTGCCGATATTGAACCAGTTCATCGCGAGCCCCCGTGTTCCACTCCGTGCGCTCCGCTCCCGGCGTCCGCCATGTCCCCCGCGTCCGGCTCGCCGTACACCTCGACGAAGATGTCGTCGAGGCTCTTGCGCTCCGGCCGGTACGAGCGCACCTCGACCCCGCGCTCCACCAGCTCGGCCAAGGCCGCAGGCCCGCCGTCCGGCTCGGTCAGCCGCAGCAGGGCCCCGGCCGACGCGGGCCCCGGCTCCGCAGACCCGACCGGCGCATCCGCGACCTCGTAGCGCGCCGAGGCCGGGATGGGGCGGCCGGCCACCACCCGCACCAGCCGGCCGTCGTCGAAGCGGTCGATGACCTCGTCGAGGGTGCCCGTCGCCCGGGCCACGCCGTCCTTGAGCAGCAGGATGTGGTCGCAGATCCGCTGCACCTCGTCCATTTGGTGGCTGACCATGACGACGGTGGCGCCCCGCGCCCGCTGCTCGGCGATGATCTCCATGAGCAGGCGGCGGTTGACCGGGTCGAAGCCTTTGGTGGGCTCGTCGAGGATGAGCAGCTGCGGCTCGTTCATGATGGTGACCCCGAGCTGGATCTTCTGCTGCTGCCCGCCCGAGAGGGCCTTGATCTTGGTGGTGGCATGCGTCCCCAGCCCCACCCGGTCCAGGTAGCTCAGCGACCAGGCGCGCGCCTCGGCCCCCGACATCCCTTTCAGCCGGCCGAAGTACACCATGGTGGGCAGCACCGGCTCGTTGGTGTACAGCCCGCGCTCTTCGGGCAGGTAGCCCAGGCGGGTGGCCGGGTCGTCGGGCCGGAATGGGCGTCCGCCGACCAGCAGCCGCCCCGCGGTCGGCTCGTAGATGCCGAGCAGGGCGCGAATGGTGGTGGTCTTGCCCGAGCCGTTGCTGCCCAGCAGCCCGAAGATTTCGCCGCGGGTCACCTCGAAGCTCAGGTCGCGCACCACCGGACGACCGGAGAAGTCCATGCGGAAATGCGATACGGAGACGGCGGGCGAGGCAGGGTCGGCGGTCACATCCTCATCCTACCAAGCGGAATTCGGCCGATTCGGAGCCGATTCCCTCCTGCACCGACGCAGGATGATGGTGGTGCTGGGGATCCAGCACCGCACCGTCATGACGTGAGGAGTCAACATGGCCGTCAAGAATGTCGCCGCCACCACCTGGAAGGGCTCGCTGTTCGAGGGCTCGGGCGAGGTCGCCCTGGAGTCGTCGCACACCGCCACGCTGGGCGTCAACTGGAAGGCCCGCTCCGAGGGGTCCTCATCGACCACCACCCCGGAAGAGCTCATCGCCGCCGCCCACTCCGCCTGCTTCTCGATGGCGCTCAGCAACGAGCTCACCGAGAACGGCACCGCGCCGACCAGCCTGCACACCACCGCCGAGGTGACGTTCGACGCCGCCGGCGGCGGCATCAAGGGCAGCCATCTCATCGTCGAGGCCGAGGTGCCGGGGCTCGATCAGGCCACGTTCGCCAAGATCGCCGAGGGCGCCAAGCAGGGCTGCCCGGTGTCGCAAGCGCTGACCGGCATCGAGATCACCCTCGACGCGACCCTGAAGTAAGGCACCAGCCCGGCCCAATCCGCTTGTCTAAACCGCGGCACTGGCCTGAATTGGCACTTGCCTGAATCGGCACTGGCCCAGCGCGAAAACGCGCGGGTCGGTGCCGATTTCGTTTCCGCGCCGGTCCGGGGTCGTCCCCGACCCGTCAGTGCCGGTCCGGGTCGTCCCCGACCCGCTCCCCGTTCTCCAGCATCCCGAGGGCCTCGAACTCGTCCCCGGTGAGCTCGAAATCGAGCACGTCGAGGTTGGCCGCGATGCGCTCGGCGTGCACCGACTTGGGGATGACGATGAGCCCGTTCTCCAGGTGCCACCGGATGAGCACCTGCGCGGGTGTTCTGCCGTGCGCCTCGCCGATGCGGGCCACCACCGGGTCGGTGAGCAGCGTGTTGGGCTTCGACTTGCGTCCCCACCCGGAGTTGGAGCTGCCGCCCAGCGGGCTCCACGACTCGGTGGCGATGCCGTGCCGCCGGTCGAAGGCGCGGGTGACGTACTGCGGCAGGTGCGGGTGCAGTTCGATCTGGTTCACCGCCGGGACGGTCTCGGACCGGTCGAGCAGCCGCTGCAGGTGGTGGGGCTTGAAGTTGCACACCCCGATCGCCTTGGCGCGCCCCTCGGCGGCGATGCGCTCGAACACCCGCCAGGTCTCCAGGGTGCGGTCGAAGTCCTGCTGCGGCCAGTGGATGAGGTACAGGTCCACGTAGTCGGTGCCCAGGCGCTTCAGGCTCGCGTCGAACGCGGCCAGCGTCGGGTCGTAGCCCTGGTCGGCGTCCCACAGCTTCGTGGTCAGGAAGATGTCCTCCCGCGGCACGCCCGACTCGGCGATCCCGCGTCCGACGCCCTCCTCGTTGCCGTAGGCGCTCGCCGTGTCGATGTGCCGGTAGCCGGCCTCGGCCAGCGCGTAGCGCACCGCCTCCCGAGCGTCCGGGATGCTCGCCTGCCACACGCCCAGACCCAGCTGGGGCATCGCCGCCCCGGTGTTGAGGACGATCTCGGGTACGTTCGCGGCGGCGTTCGTCATCGCGTCTCCTTCGCTCAGTCTGCAGCTCGATCTGCCGCCACGTTAAGCCTCGGGCCTGCATCCGTGCTGAGTGCATCCCCGGTCCGGGCGGTCGCTGGGCCAGAATGGGACCCGTGGACGTTCAGGCAGTGCTCACTCCCCCGCTCTCCCAGCCGCGGCGGCGCATCGGCGGGGTGGACTTCGACTTCTCCCGGCAGATCGCGGTGATGGCGGTCGTCAATCGCACGCCCGACTCGTTCTACGACCAGGGCGCCACGTTCGGGCTCGACGCCGCCGTGCAGGCGTGCCTGCGGGCGGCGGCGGACGGGGCCGACTGGATCGACATCGGCGGGGCCAAGTTCGCCCCTGGCCCGGAGATCCCCGCCGCCGAGGAACTCGACCGGGTCGTCCCGGTGGTGCGGGAGGTGCACCGCCGGGTCGGCACCCCGATCTCGGTGGACACGTTCCGCCCCGAGGTGGCGCGCGCGGCCATCGCGGCGGGAGCGGCCATCATCAACGACACCACGGGACTGCACGACCCGGAGCTGGGCCGCATCGTCGCCGACTCCGACGCCGCCATCGTGATCACCCACAGTCTGGCCGAGCCGCGGCGGCCCTACCCGCATCCCCAGTACGCGGACATCGGCCGCGAGGTCGCCGATGTCCTGCGCGAGCGGGTCGCCCTCGCCATCGACCTCGGCATCCCGGCCGACCGCATCGTCGTCGACCCCGGCCACGACCTCAACAAGACCACCAGACAGACCCTCGAGCTGACCCGCCGGCTGCCGGAGGTCTGCGCGCTGGGCTACCCGGTGCTCGCCGCCGTCTCGAACAAGGACTTCGTGGGCGAGACGCTCGGCCGGGACCGCCACGAGCGCCTGGCCGGCAGCCTTGCCGCCGCCGTCACCAGCGTTCTGCTCGGCGCGCGCATCGTGCGCATGCACGAGGTGCGCGAGTCGGTGGATGCGATGCGGATGGTGGCGGGCATCCTCGGCTGGCGCGAGCCCGCGTTCGAGCACCACAACCTCTGAGCCGGCCGACTCTCACCTCACCCCACGGCCGGTTACGGCAGCGAGGCGATGAGGATCAGCAGCAGCGCCCCGATGAACACCGACACCGCCACCGTGCCGATCTCCCCCACCGCCAGCGGGGCGACCAGCGGGTCGCGGTCCTCGGCGGCCGCCGCCCGATCCCCGCGCAGCGCCAGGAGCGCCCCGGCCGCACCCGCCGCGGCGAGCACCCAGAACGCGACCGCGGCGACCGCCGACACCGTCCCGCCGGTCAGATAGTGCACGAACCCCGACACCGGCGACAGCGCCGCGCAGACGGCACCCGCCAGCGCCCAGCGACGGGGCTCGGGATGGACCGGGGGCGCAGCCAGGGATCGAGGTTCAGACATGGCCTCTACCGTACCCACCCGGACGTCTACACCGTCGGCAGGCCCGCAGCGTCCCAGGCGGCAATGCCGCCATCGATGCTGCGCACGTTGTGGTACCCCTGCGCCTTGAGCAGCAGCAGTGCGTAGAGCGACCGGGTGCCCGCGGCGCAGAGCGTCAGCAGCGGGGCGTCCTTCTCAGCGGGCAAGCCGGCGACGTCTCCCCGGGCGAGATCCGGCAGCGGCAGGTTCACCGTGTTGGCGATGCGGAGCCGCTCGACTTCTTCGGGACCACGCACGTCGATGATGGGCACGCCGTCGTCGAAGGCCTGTTCGGCTTCGGCGACGTCGACGACATCGGGGCTGTGCTTGGCGAATTCGAGCGCCGAGGCCAGGTAGGCATCGAACGGGCTGGCCGCGGCCGACGTCTTCCCTTCGCGCTCGCTCTCTGCGGGGAACAGGTCTGGCAGGTGCTTCCGAAACGATGACGCATATTTGAACGCGTTGTCGGGGAAGATCACCACGGCGACGACACCGGGCTCATCGGGGACGCTCCGCAGCGCCCCGGCGAGTGCGAGTGCCGAGCTCGGCCCGGCGATAATGCTTTCTTCGCGATTGAGCCGGAGCGCCAGGCGGTAGGCCTCGTCATCGCCGACCTCGACGACTCCGTCGTACTCATCCGGCTGGAAGAACTCCGTGGCCGCGAGGGCGCGGAGGCTCCGGACCCCGGGGATGTCGTGCCCTTCGCCGGGGTGCACGCCGATCACCTTCACCTGATCATTCTGTTCCTTCAGGAACCGACCGGTGCCGGTGATCGTGCCGCACGTGCCTAGGGAGGCCACGAAGTGCGTCACTTCGCCGGAGGTTTGCCGCCAGATCTCGGGACCGGTCGTCCGGTAGTGCGCATCAGGATTGTCGGGGTTTTCGTACTGGTTGAGCTCTCGCCACCCGGGCCGCTCCGCCAGGTCCGCGGCTTTCTGCATCGCCCCTTCGGGCTGACCCGGCATCGGGCACAGATCGTCCTCGAGTTCGACGAGGTCGGTGCCGAACAGACGCAGGGCGGTGCGCTTCTCAACCGGCACCTCTTTCGAGAGCGTGGCGGAGAACCCGTATCCCCTCGCGTTGGCGATCATCGCCAGTCCGAGGCCGGTATTGCCCGACGTGGGCTCCACCAAGTTCTCGATTTCTTCGCCACGCGCCTCGGCGCCGCGGATGAGGTTCGCCGCGACCCGATCTTTCACCGAACCGAAGGGGTTGTACCATTCGAGCTTGGCGTAGATCTGTGCGTGTTGGAAACCGGTGACGCGATGGAGGCGCACGATCGGCGTCGGGTTCTCGACGTTCGGCAGCAAGTCGAGTATCGAATCGTATCTGCGCAGGGTCTCATCAGTCATAGTTTTCTTCTTTCAGCCGGCGATCGGGGTAGTCGGATGGATGAGGCCGCTGCGCACGAGCAGCAGATACACCCTGCATCCCAAGCACAGCCCGACGAAGGCCTGCAAGAAGGACGCAATGATGAGCAGCGCCGTGAGGATCGCCAAACCGTAGTGAACCCCGGCGAGATGCAGCACGAGGCCGACACCGCTCAGCACGAAACCAACCAGCAGGGCGAACCGGTGCGGACGTTTATCGTCGAAACGGGGCTTCGCCTTCAGCCGCGGGCGAATCACGTGCTTGAACACGACCGCGAATGGATGCGCCTGGTTGCCGAAGAACGTGCCGGCTGCGAATGAGATCCACAGCACGAACAGCAGGATGAACTCCGGGCTCAGCACGCGGGCGATGGCACTCGACTCGAGCGGCCGTACCAGTGCGATGAGCAGGACGACCACCGAGAGGACGAAGGTGTAGCCGCCCACATAGCGCGGGCCGCGCGATCGACGAGGTTCGGATTCGTAGCCGGGGTCGCTCCGACCGCGGGGACGCTCCCGGATGCGTCGATCGCCGCCCCATTGGCAGCGGCAGGACGAGTCTTGTCCGTCATCTCATGCTCTCCTCATCTACCGGCCAGTCTGACCGGTGCCCGTCGGCACGCCAGGGCGCGTGCTCTCCACCGTCCCGAGTACCCCAGCGAGCGCTGAACGTACCTCAACGGGCTTCGGCGCCCCGCCGAACCGGGTGACGAGTCTCCCGCCCGCACCGAGGAGAAACACGGTGGGAGTCTGAAGAATATGCAGGCGGCGTGCCAGCTCCCCGTCGCGGGTCAGATCGACATCCAGGTATGCGACTCCCGGATGACCCGCAGTCAACTGCCGCAGAAACCGGCGCGTACCCGGGCAGGTCGTGCAGAACTCGGTGGAGAACTGTACGAGCGTGGCACCCGGAGCGAACTCGTTGAGACCCGGCAGATCCCCGGGGCGGAAGACCGTCCCATTCCCATTACGCTGCCGTCCCTCGGCACGACGTACCAACCAGGCGACAAACAGGGGGACAACGATGACACCGGCCACGACCACAACCGCCCAGACGAAATTCATTATGGAAATACTGTGCCCACGATGAGCGGCCCATACCCCGATGTGACGTTCTATGACCGTGATCTCAAGCCCGCAGCCTTCGCGGAGCCAGCGCGAATGCGTTCCGCCGCATCCCCACGGCCGAGTTAGCATGGAGACATGCGCTGCTTCTCCATCCGCCGCTGATCGCCGCGTCCGGCGCCCGTCGAGGCGCCCTGCGATCCCGGGCGGACACGTGTCCATCCTCAGCTCGTAGGAAGACCCGCTTATGGCAGCATCCGCATCCCATCCCTCCGTCACGCTGAACGCCGTCTCGTTCGCCTGGCCCGACGGCTCCCCGGCCATGACCGGGCTGACCGCCGCATTCTCGCCCGGCCTGACCGGGCTCATCGGCGACAACGGCGCCGGCAAGTCGACGCTGCTGCGGCTCATCACCGGCGAGCTGCGGCCGAGCACCGGCGAAGTCGCCGTCGCCGGGACGGTCGCCGCCCTCCCCCAGACGGTCGCGACCGACCCGGACGCCACCGTGGCCGACCTGCTCGGCATCGGCCCCCGGCTGCGCGCGCTACGGGCGATCACTGCCGGGTCGGTCGACCCGCGCGACTACGAGGCGCTGGACGACGACTGGGATATCGAAGCCGCCGCCGCGCGCGCCCTCGCCGCGGCCGGACTGCCGGACTTCGGCCTCGACCGCCCCGTCACTTCCTTGTCCGGCGGCGAGGCCATGCTGATCGGCGTCGCCGGTGTGCGCCAGGCGCGCGCCGATGTGACGCTGCTGGACGAGCCCACCAACAGCCTCGACGCCGACGCCCGCGCCCGGGTGCGCGACCTGCTGCGCGACTGGCCCGGCACCGTGGTGGTGGTGAGCCACGACGAGGAGCTGCTGGAGCGCGTCGACCGCATCGCGGAGCTGCACGACGGCGAGATGACGGTCACCGCCGGCGGCCTGTCCGCCTGGCGCGAGCGCCTCCAGCTGGAGCAGGAGGCCGCCCTCCGCGCCGCCCGGCAGGCCGACGAAGCGGTCGCCCGCGAGCGCCGCCAGCGCCAGGACGCCGCCGCCCGCGCCGCCCGGAGCACCCGCATGGGCAAAGCCGACCGCGGCTCCCTGCCCCGCATCCTGCTCGGCGGCCGCGCCCAGCAGGCGCAGCGCACAGCCGGGGCGGCGCAGCGCCGCGCCGACGACCGGGTCGAGGCGGCGCAGCGGGAGGCAGCGGCGGCCGCTGGGCGGGTGCGGGACGACGACGCCATCCGGCTGGATCTGCCCGACCCGGACGTTCCCGCTGGCCGGCGGATCGCCCGGCTCGGCCCGCTCGGCGCCGGCTCTGCCGCGAGCAGCACGATCGTCGCCATCACCGGCCCGGAGCGCGTGGCTCTGGTGGGCCCGAACGGCGCCGGCAAGACCACGCTGCTGCGGCGCCTGCTCGCCGGCGACCCGGCCGCCGGGCGGCTGTTCACGGACCGCGTCGGGTACCTGCCGCAGCGGCTGGAGACGGTGCGCGACGACCTCAGCGCCATCGACAATGTCCGCGAGGCCGCCCCCGGCACCCCGCCGGAGACGGTGCGGGCCCAGCTGGCCCGCCTGCTGCTGCGGGGCGCGGCGGCCGAGCGGCCGGCCGGCACCCTGTCCGGCGGCGAGCGCTTCCGGGTGGCGCTGGCGCGGCTGCTGCTGGCCGTGCCGCCCGCGCAGCTGCTGGTGCTCGACGAGCCCACCAACAACCTCGATCTGTCCAGCATCGACCAGCTGGTGCAGGCGCTGTCCGGTTACCGGGGCGCGCTGCTGGTGGTCAGCCACGATCGGATGTTCCGGCGCCGCATCGGCGTCGCCCGCACGATCGAATTCTCGGAGGGGACGCTCCGGGAGGGCTCGCTATCCTGAGCGGCAAGCACGCCGGCGCACGGCGCCGGAAGGAGGTGGCAGGATGACGGCAGTCTCATCGAGCAGCGCAGCCGGCTCGTTCCTGGAGGCGCAGCTCACCGATCTGGCCGACGATGCGCTCCGGTCCGTCTACGCCTGGCCGGATGCCGCGGATGCCCGGGACGCAGATGCGCGCTGGGTGCGGGCGAATTTCGTCGCGACGGTGGACGGCGCCGCCACCCGCCGCGGCACCTCCGCCGACCTGGGCGGCCCCGGCGACCTGCGGGTGCTGGAGACGCTGCGGGAGCTCGCCGACGTCGTCCTGGTCGGCGCCCGCACCATCACGCGCGAGGGCTATGGCCGCATCCAGGTGCCGAGAGAGGCGGCGGCCAGGCGTCGGGCCGCCGGGCTCACACCCCACCCGCGCACCGCGGTCATCAGCCGCACGCTCTCGTCATTGCCGCCGGACGCCCACCTGCTGGCCGATTCGCCGGCCGTCCACACCGAGCCGCCGCTCGTGTACACCACCGCGGCCGCCCCGCGGGATCGGGTGGCCGCCGTCGCGGCGGGCGGTGCCGAGATCGTGGAGGTCGCGGATGGCGACGCCGAACTCCCAGCCGTCCTCGCCGACCTCACCGGCCGCGGCCTGCGGCACATCCTCACCGAGGGCGGGCCCTCGCTGTTCGCGGCGCTGATCGCCCGCGGGCTGGTCGACGAGCTCTGCCTGACCGTGACGCCGGCCCTCGCCGGCCCGGGCGCGCCCCGGATCGTCGGTACCGGAGACGAATCGGGCAGCCTGACCCCGCTGCGCCTCGCCTCGGTGCTGCGGGACGGCTCCGAGCTCTACACGCGGTGGATGCGCTCATGAGCACCGACCCCGCCGCCGCGCACACCGAGGCGGCGCGAGCGCTGCTCACCGCCGCCGACGAGCTGGAGGGGATGCGCCGCGCCATGGAGGACTCGGCGCCCGCCCTGATGCTCGCGGGCGGGTCCGCCTACGTCACCGGACGCTACAGCGCACTGTCCGACGCCATCGAGCTGCTGCGCGATCACGCCCGCCGATCCGAGGCGAACGCCGGCTGAGTCCAGCTCAGCCGGCCAGTCCGCTCAGTCGCCGGCCTGGGTCTTGTGCCCCTGCCCGGCGGCCGCGTGGGGCGCCTGCACGGTCTCGGCCGGCGAGGCCGTCCCCGTGCCCGGGTGCCGGGTGCCGCCGGCAGGACGACGATCGCTGCCGCCGCCGACCACCACGCCGCGGGTGAGCCGCTCCAGGGCGACCAGCACGGACTCGTACGGCTCGCCGGAGTCGTGCTCCATGCCGATCTCGCAGGTGCGGTTGCCCGACAGGAACACGTCGGCGCCGACCGCCTTCACCTCCGCGACCTCCTCCTGGGTGGCGGACTCGGTGAGTTCGGGATGCAGGAACATCCGGTCGCCGGCCGACGCGCAGCAGGTGTCGGTGATGGGGACCACCACGTCCTCGGCCACCTCGTCGGCGAGCGCCTTGAGGTCGTCGCTGATGCCCAGCGTGTTCATCGAGCAGGTCGGGTGCACCACGGCCACCGCTTCTTTGGCGTGCTCGGGCAGCTTCGGCACCACATAGCGCAGCGCCCAGGTGGTGGCGTCCATGATCTGCAGCGCCGAATGCATCTGCTTGTGCTCGTCGTCGAGATGCTCCACGACCTCCTGGGCGATGCCGAGGGTGCAGCTGGCGGCGTCGCAGACGATCGGCAGACGTCCGCCGTCGCTCCAGCGGTAGAGGTCTTCGGTGACGCGCGCGGCCATCAGCTCGTTGCCGGACTGCAGGCCCTTCGACTGCCAGATGGTGGCGCAGCAGTCGTTGGCGATGTCGTCCGGGATCCACAGCCGGTAGCCGACGCGCTGGGCGAGGGCCACCACGGCGTGCGTGGTGGGCACCGAGCCCTTGGGCGCCTGGCGGGACTCGCCGAACATCCGGTTGACGCAGGCGGCGAAGTAGACGGCGTCCGCGTTCTCACGCGTGGTGGCCGGCACCTTGGGCGCGGCCTTCGGCATCGAGTCGAGCCAGCCGGGCATGACATCCTTCGGGATGACCGAGCGGATGACGTTGGTGACCCCACGCAGGCCCGCGTTGCCGAGCACCGGTTTGAACACGCCCGCCGTGCCCACCAAGGTGCGGGCCAGCGGCACGATCTTGCCCCAGTTCTTCGCGGTGGACAGGCCGATGCCGTGCGCCGACTTCGAGAACGAGTCGCGGCGCACCCGCTTCATGGCGTGGCCGGTGTCGATGTCCACCGGGCACGCGATGGCGCACGACGAGTCTCCGGCGCACATGTTGACCGCCGCATACTCGTACTCCTCGACCAGCTTCTCCTTGAGATCGCCCTTCCAGCCCTGGCGGGCCAGCTCGCGCTGCAGGGCGATGCGCTGCCGCGGCGTGGTCGTCACATGCCGGGAGGGGCATACGGGCTCGCAGAAGCCGCACTCGATGCACGGATCGAGGTCGGGGGCGACCTTCGGCATCGACTTCAGGTTCTTGTAGGTGACGTCGGGGTCGGTGTTGAGGAACACGCCCGGGCCGAGGATGCCGTCCGGGTCGAGCATCCGCTTGACACGCCACATCAGGTCGACGGCCTTCTCCCCCCACTCGCGCACCACATAGGGGGCGATATTGCGGCCGGTGCCGTGCTCGCCCTTCAACGACCCGTGGTACTTGTCGGCGATCAGCGCGACGAGGTCCTCCATGAACGCCCGGTACGTCTTCACGTTCTCGGGGTCGGTGGAGTCGAGGTACAGGTAGAAGTGCATGTTGCCGGCCGAGGCGTGGCCGTTGACCGCGCCCGCGAAGCCGTGCTTGACCAGCAGCTCCTCCAAGTCTTCGCAGGCGTCGGCCAGATCCGTCGGCGGCACGCAGACATCCTCGGTGATCAGCGCCGTGCCCATCGGGCGGGCGGCGCCGACCGTCGCCAGCAGCCCGGAGCGGGCCTTCCAGTACGCGGCCGACTCCGCGGCATCGTGGGTGAACTCGCCCGACACCTTCACGTCATCGACGACCGCGTGGGCCTTGCGCTCGAAGTCGTCCAGCTCCGTCTCATCGTCGGCGCGCACCTCGGTGAGCACCGCCGCGTCGGCGGCGTCGGCGGGGAGGTTCGCCATCCACTCGGGCACGCCCTTCACCCCGGCGACGGAGTGGATGGAGGCGGCATCCAGCAGCTCCACGGCCTGGGCGCCGGCCTCGTTGAGGCCCGGCACCGCCGCCGCGGCGGTGCGGAGCGTCGGGAAGCGGAAGAACGCGGTGGTGTGCTTGCGGCCGAACGGCACCGTGTTCCACACGATGTCGGCGATGAACCCCAGCGTGCCCTCCGAGCCCACGATCAGCCGGGCGAGGATCTGCGAAGGGCGCTCCTCGTCGAGGAAGGCGTCGAGGTGGTAGCCGGAGGTGTTCTTGATCGAGAACTTGCGCCGCAGCAGGGCGGTCAGCTCGTCATCCAGGCCGATGGTCGACTTGACCGCCAGCAGATCGCGATACAGGGCCGGCTCGGCGCGCTGCAGCTTGGCGTCGGCCTCCGGGTCGGCGGTGTCGACCACCGTGCCCGAGGCCAGCACGATCACCACCGAGTCGACCGTGTGGTAGGCATTGAACTTCACGCCGCAGGTCATCCCGGAGGCATTGTTGGCGAGCACGCCGCCCACCGTGGCCGCGCCGGACGACGCCGGATCGGGCCCCAGCTTGCGCCCGTAGCGGCTCAGCAGCAGGTTCACCCGCGCAGTGATCGCACCCGGGGACGTGCGCACCCGCTTGCCGCCATCGAGCACCTCGACCCGGCGGAAGAACTCGCGCACGTCGACCAGGATGTCGTCCGACTGCGACTGGCCGTTCAGGCTCGTCCCGGCCGCACGGAACGTCAGGCCGTGGCCCGACTGGTGCGCCCAGCGCAGCAGCGCGCCCACTTCGTCCACGTCGCGAGGACGCACCACGGCCTTCGGGATGAGTCGGTACGGGCTGGCATCGGTCGCCACCCGGATGATGTCGAGCGGACTGTCGAGGATGCGGTCGGCGGGAATGATCTGCTTCAGCTGCCGGACCGTCTCGCTGGAGTCGGCCTCCAGGACCTCGTCACCGACCCGGTCCGCCATCGGCGTGGTGGTCTCCCGGTCGAACGCCCGCTTCACATCGATTGCCGCCATCGAGTTCCCTCTTTATATCCGACCAGGCGCGCGCCACCCACCTCGAGCACACACCCCTGGTCCTCGTGCTGTCCAAGCAAGTGTAGGCGCGCGCCGACGATTCAGAGCGCAACCCCGGCGAACCTGTGTAGACTCGGTTTCCAGTGGCCATAGCGGCCATGCGGCGGGGAGTTCCCGTCGACCTCCCCCGGCGCCCCAGACTGGCGCCCCATCCGAAACGGATCTGATACCTCTATGCCTACTTCCGTGTCTGGCACCACCGTGCCCGAAACCGCCGTGTCTGCGTCTGCTGCGCCCGAAACCACCGCGGCGCCTGGCGCCGGCGTCACCTTCGCCGAACTCGGCGTCCCCGCCCCCATCGTCAAGGTGCTCGCCGCCGACGGCAAGGCCACCGCTTTCCCCATCCAGGCCGACTCGCTGCCCGACACGCTCGCCGGGCGCGACGTCCTCGGCCGCGGCCGCACCGGCTCCGGCAAGACGCTCGCCTTCGCCATCCCCATGGTCGCCCGGCTGGGTGCCGACCGCGTCGAGGGCGAGCACCACCCCGGCCGCCCCGTCGGCCTCGTGCTGGCCCCCACCCGCGAACTCGCCACCCAGATCGCCGACGTCATCTCGCCGCTCGCCGGCGCCTACGGCCTCAAGGTCACCACCGTCTACGGCGGCGTCAAGCAGCACCGGCAGGAGCTCGCCTTCCGGCGCGGCGCCGACATCGTCGTGGCCTGCCCCGGACGTCTCGAAGACCTCATGGGACAGGGGATCGTCGACCTGTCGCTCGTCGACGTCACCGTCATCGACGAGGCCGACTACATGGCCGACCTCGGCTTCCTGCCCGGCGTGACCCGCATCCTCGACGCCACCCCGTCCGACGGCCAGCGGCTGCTGTTCTCGGCCACCCTCGACCGCGGCGTCGACAAGCTGGTGCGCCGCTTCCTGCACAACCCCGTCACCCACGCGATCAGCGACCCCACCGAGACCGTCAGCACCATGACGCACACGCTGCTGCAGGTGCCGAGCCCAGCCGAGAAGAAGCGCGTCGTCGCCCGTCTCGCCGGCGGCGTCGGACGCCGCATCCTCTTCACCCGCACCAAGTACGGCGCCCAGCGGCTCGCCAAGCAGCTCACCGACCAGGGCATCCCGTCGGTCGATCTGCAGGGCAACCTGTCGCAGAACGCCCGCGACCGCAACCTCGCCGCGTTCGAGAACGGACGCGCCAACGTGCTCGTCGCCACCGACGTGGCCGCCCGCGGGGTGGACGTCAGCGGCGTCGCCATGGTCGTGCACGTCGACCCGCCGGCCGACGAGAAGGCCTACCTGCACCGCTCCGGCCGCACCGCGCGCGCCGGCGCCGACGGCCAGGCCGTCACCGTCGCCCTGCCCGAGGAGGTGCGCGACATGAAGCACATCTTCGCGGTGTCCGACATCGACGCCGCCCCGCAGCACGTCACCGGCGACTCCCAGCTGGTGGCCGACCTCGAAGGCGAACGCGCCCCCCGCGTCGACCCGCCGAAGAACTCCGCCCCCGCAGCCGGCCACGACCGGCCGCGGCGCAATGGGTCCCGGAACGACCGCGACCGCGCTCCCCGCGGCGAGCGCCGCAGCAATGACCGGTACGGCGACGAACGGCGCAGCGACCACCGCAGCAACAGCAACGACCGCTACAGCGACCACCGCAGCAGCGACCGGCACGGCAACAGCCGCGGCAGCGGCGACCGGTACAGCCACAGCGACCACCGCAGCAACGACCGTTTCAGCAGCGACCGCCGCTCCGACGATCGGCGTGGCAGCAGCCGGTACGGGGATGACCGCCGTTCCCGCCATGACGACGGCGCCCAGTACAGCGATCGGCGCCACGATCGTTCCGAGCACGCGTACTACGGACACCGCGACAGCAGTGACGGCGAGCGCCGGGGCGACCAGCGCGGCGGGTTCCACCGCGGCCAGCAGCACTCCAGCCGGTCGTACGGCGGGCAGTCCCGCAATGGGCAGGCGCGCAACGGGCAGTCGCGCGGCGGCCAGTCGCGCAACGGCCAGTCGTACAACGCCGGTCGTCGCTCGTCGGGCCACGCCCGTCCGCAGCACTCCCGCTGATCCGGGGACCGGCCGCCTCTAGCTGCGCGCCGCCTCGAAGTCGAGCAGCCACCGCTTGACTTCGGGGCGGCCGCCGTATTCGCCGAGATCGCCGCTGGCGCGCACCACCCGGTGGCAGGGGATGATCAGCGGCACCGGGTTGCGCGCGCACGCCGTCCCGACGGCGCGGGCGGCCCGAGGGTGCCCGGTCATCTCGGCGACCTCGCCGTAGCTGGCGCGCTGCCCGTAGGGGATGGACGCGATCGCATCCAGCGCGTCGCGGTGGAACCCGGAGCCGGCCAGGCGCAGGTCGAGCGGCACGTCGAAGTCGGTGCGGTCACCGGCGAAGAACTGCTCCAGCTGGTCGGCCGCCGCGTCCGCCCCGGAGGCGCGCCGCACGTCCTGCCCGAGTCGGTCGCCGATCTCGGCCGCGATCTCGTCGGCATGCTGCTCGGCGAACAGGATGCGCACCACGCCGGCATCGCCAGCGATCACGTGCAGGGTGCCGATGGGGGTGTCCACGGGGCGCAGGGCGAGGGTGTCGTTCGTCATGCCCTGATTCTGTCATCGCGCGCGACCGGCGGCTGGTTCTCCACAGCAGACGCCCGGCTCAGCCGTCCGCGACCTCTCCCAGCTCCCCCACCCGGTACTCGGCGAACACGGCCTCGCCCTCCGCCTGCGTGGCGTCCAAGTCGACGCTCGCCTCGATGCCCCAGGCCCGGTCGCCGGCGGGATCGGCGAACACCTGCCGCACCCGCCAGCGATGGTCGCGGTGCTCGGGGCGTTCGTCCACCGTGAAGTACTCCCGCGAGCGCGCCACCTGGTCGGTGCCGATCGCGTCGTACTCGCTGTAGTAATCGTCCAAGGCGTGCTCCCAGGCGTGCACGCCGAAGCCCCAGCGCTCATCCAGCGCCCCCAGGTCGCGGGCGCGGTCCAGGGCGGCCAGCTGCACCCGCCGGAACAGGGCGTTGCGCACCAGCACGGTCAGCCCGCGCCGGTCGGCGACCACCCGGTCGGCCGCCGAGGGCGGGGCCACGGCCGCCGCATCCTCCGCGTCGCCGGCGGCCTCCCACTCGTCGACGAGGCTGGAGTCGACGGCCCGCACCACCACGCCCAGCCACGAGACGATGTCCTCCAGCCGCTCGTCGCGCCGCTCCGCCGGCACGGTGCGCGACAGCGCGCGGTAGGCGTCGCTCAGGTACCGCAGCAGCGTCCCCTCAGAGCGCGACAGCCCGTAGCGCGAGATGTAGTCGGCGAACCCGCTGGCGGTCTCGACCATGTCGCGCACCACCGATTTGGGCCGCAGCTCGAAGTCGTTGGCCCAGGGCACGTCGGCCCGGTACTGGGTGAACGCCTCATCCAGGAGCGCCGCCAGCGGCCGCGGGTAGGTGACCTCGGCGAGGCGCTCCATGCGCTCGTCGTACTCGATGCCCTCCGCCTTCATGGCGGCCACCGCCTCGGTCTTGGCCTGCTTCTCCTGAGCGCGCAGCACCTGGCGCGGGTCGTCGAGGGTGGCCTCGGTCATCGAGATCACATCCAGGGCGTAGGACGGGGTGGCCGGGTCGAGCAGCTCCAGCGCGGCCAGCAGGAACGGCGACAGCGGCTGGTCGAGGGCGAAGTCGGCGGGGATGTCGACGGTGGGCGCGATCCGCACCCGGCCGTCCCCGTCCCGGTGCTGCTCCACCACCCCGGCCGCGCGGAGGGTCCGGTAGATCTGGATCGCCCGCCGAGCCAGCGCGTACTGCTCGGCCCGGGGCTGCGCCGACCCGAAGATGAGCCGCCGCACCCGCGCGAATACGTCCCCGCCCTGGGCGATCTCGGCGAGCATCATCGAGTGGGTGATCTGCAGCTGCGGCACGAGCGTCTCGGGCGGGGCGGAGACCAGCCGCTCGAACGTGGGCCGCCCCCACGTCACGAACCCCGCCGGGGCCTGCTTGCGCTTGATCCGCTTGAGCTTCTTGGGGTCGCCGGCGGCCTTCGCCTCGGCGCGCGCGTTCTCGATCTCGTGCTCGGGAGCCTCGGCGACCACCAGGCCCTCGGTGTCGAATCCGGCCCGCCCGAGA
>JBDNYM010000044.1:0-20160 GCA_047722305.1 Pseudoclavibacter sp.
AGTCAAGGGGGGGGGGGTTGCGGCGAACCTCGTGGGGGCGAGGAGAGCGAGTACGACGCCGGCCCCAGCGACGACGAGGACGCCGCTTAGTCCGGCTGCAGTGGCGCCCATGGTGGCGACCAGGGCACCGGCGAGCCCGGTGCCGATGGCGATGCCGGCCTGGTTGCCGAGCTCCATCTGCGATGAGGCGCGCCCGACCGTGCCAGCGGCATCATCGAGGACGGCGATGGAGTTGATCGTGAAACCGAGACCGGCGCCGAGCCCGGCGATGATCCAGCCCACGGCGGCGACGGGGACGGGGACGGGGACGGGGACGGTGGTGAGGATCACGGCACCGATCACCGTCAAACCCGCGATGACGAGAATCGCTCCGAGGCGCGCGATGCCCCCCTTGGTCATGCCCCACTTCAGGAGCCGGGCGGGGGCATAGGCGCCGGCGGTCCACCCGATGATGCCTGCGGTCAGGACGATCCCGGCGAGTGTAGCGCTGATCCCTCGCACGCTGGTAAGGGCGAGCGGAATGAACAGGTCTGCGGTGAAGAACGCCATGGACAAGGCGGCTGCGAACACCACATTCGCCGGGAGCCCTCGACGCGCGGTGAGCGTCCCGGCAGGCAGAACCCGCCGGACCCCGAGATAGGCGAAGGGCAGGCCGACCACGAGAGCCACAAGCGCCCACTGCACCGGCAGGTTGGGTGCGATCAGTACCGCACCGAGCCCGACGCTCAGGGCCAGGCCCCAGCCGAGCCCTCGCAGCAGCGTGCGGCGGTTCTCGCTGGGCGCGACCCCTGGCTCGGTGGTCCGCGTGGCTTGCCGGTCGATGCGTCCGAGTGGTCGGCGGACCAGGAACGCGGCCAGCGGAGCTAACGGGACGAGGATCCCGAAGACCCACCGCCAGGTGAGCGTCTCCGCGATCAGCCCGGCGAGCACCGGGCCCACCAGACTCGGGATGGTGAAGGCGCTAGCATTCAGGGCAAGCATCTTGGGCCGGATCTGGTCCGGGAAGCCCTTCCCGATCGCCGAGTACGCCGCCACCGACAGTGCACCAGCACCCAAACCCTGAAATACGCGGCCGAGCACGATCACCGACATCGTCGGAGCCAGGCTCGAGATGAGCAGGCCGCCGGCAAAGCTGACCGTTCCCACGGCTAGCGGCCTGACGATGCCGAATCGGTCGAAGACCGGCCCCGCGACCGCGAGACCAACGATGTTGGCCAGCGTGAACGCGGTGAACACCCATCCATACAAGGCCAGGCCACCGAGCTCCTCAGCGGCGGCCGGGAGGGCCGTGCTGACCCCCAGGCGGGAGAACGCGGCGGCGGCAACCAGGGTCACCAGACCGATTGCCAGCGCGCGGAACCGAGGACTCAGCACGCCCTCGGCCATCGATGACTCACGCTGCCTGTTCGCCATCCTTTGCCTCCTGCTATATCGGTTCGCTGTCACTACTTATTCAACTAGTTATGTCGCATAGTTATTCCTCATAGTAGCCTTGATCACACAGGTCGGATAGGAGGTGGCGACATGGCGACGACCCAGCAGGTCATCGATGCTCTGTGGCGGGCATGCCGCGGGGTGCAGGTCTATCGGGATCTCCCCGACGGCCTTAGGCGGGCCCACCTGCACGTCTTGTACGCACTTGAAGAGCTCGGCGGAGCGGCCCGGGTGACCGCCCTCGCGGAGAAGGCTCTGGTCAAGATCCCCAACATGACCCGCCTACTCCAAGAAACCGAGGCCGCGGGCTGGACCACCAGGTCCGCGGTCCCGACCGACAAGCGCACAGTCCTGATTCGCCTGACCGAGGCCGGAACAGCCTGCCTCCAGACTTACTACTGGGATTACCTGGACGCGATCGCCGAGAGCCTCCGCCCCGAGGAGCACCCCCAATACGACGCCATGATCGCCGCCATCGACCAGGCCGTCGCCACCATCCAACAGGTCACCGCCACCATCGACGAGACATGACGCCGGCCCGAGACCAGACTCTTCACTCGGCAAAACTACGAACGCGGCGTCAGACGCCGCAAGCCGGTCCCGCGAGGGAGCCTAATCTGCAACATCGTCACGTCTCGGAAAACAAAAGCTTTCCGAGGCATGCAACACCTCTCCCGAGCTGCAGGAACATGTGGCAGATTTCCGGGACGCGATTTGTCTTGGAAACATGTCTTACAACAAAGTGTCTTTCCTCCGCCGCTTCTAGCAGATATTGAGGCAGAATGGCCCGGTGAGACATCTCGGGTACACACGGGTCAGCACCAGAAGCCAAGACGCGAAACTGCAGGTCGACGCCCTGGTCAAATCGGGTGTCCAGGAGCGTGACATTTTCGCCGACGTCACCTCGGGCAGCCGGACTGCGATCTCGCGCCCCGGGATGAAGAAACTGCTCGAGTACGCCAAGCCCGGTGACACGGTCGTCGTCTGGCGGGTCGATCGACTCGGGCGGTCACTCATCGATGTTCTCAACACGGTGAAGCTGCTCCGGGAGCGGGACGTGCAGTTGAAGAGCATCTCGGACGGGATCGACCCGTCGACGACCTCCGGCCGGTTGATGCTGAACATGCTCGCCACGTTGGCTGAATACGAACGCGAACTGATCACCGAGCGTGTGAACGCCGGAATCACGGCTGCCCGGAACGGCGGTACCAGGTTCGGCCGGCCCCTGTCAGATCCCGTCGTCGTCGCCGACAAACTCAAGCTCGTCACGGAAGCCCGGGCGAAGGGCCGCACTGCGGAGGATGCTGCAAAGCTTGTCGGATGGAGCCGGGCCACTTTGTACCGCCACCAGCAGGCCCTCGCGGCGCGCGAGAGCACCACCGTGTAGGAGACTCGTGGATGCGGCGAAGCGGTGGCATATTCTTCGGCTGCATGTCGAGGACCAGATCCCACTCGCGGTCCTCGCCCGGGAGACCGGGATCTCCAGCCGAACTTTGCAACGCTGGCACCAGCTCTACCGAGTAGGCGGCGTCGCAGCCCTCGACACTCATGCGCGCACAGACAAGGGTGTCCGCCGAACCTCGGCCGAGACGGTCGCTTTCGTCGAGCGGTTGGCGCTCACTCGGCCACGGCCCAGTGTCGCCACGCTGCATCGTCTTGCCATCGCGGATGCGCAAGCGCACGAGCTGCCGTCACCGAGCTATGCGACCGTACGGCAAATTGTCCAAGCACTCGATCCTGCCCTTGTCACCCTGGCACTTGAAGGGCCGGTCTCGTATCGGGACAAGCACGAGCTCGTCTTCCGCCGCCGCGCGGGACAGCCCAACCAAACCTGGCAATCCGATCACACCGAACTCGACATCCTCATCGTCGGCGCCGACGGAAAACCCGACCGCCCCTGGCTGACCACGGTGATGGACGACTACTCCCGCGCCATCTGCGGATACATGGTCTTCACCGGCGCCCCCTCAGCCATCAACACTGCCCTCGCTCTTCGGCAGGCGATCTGGCGAAAGACAGACCCAGCGTGGGCGATGTGCGGCATCCCCGACATCCTGCACGTCGATCACGGCTCCGACTTCATCAGCCACCACCTCGAGCGGACCGCTCTCGCCCTGCACACCCGGATCATCCACTCGACCGTCGGTCGACCCCAAGGGCGAGGAAAGATCGAGAGGTTCTTCGGCACCATCAACACCGAACTCCTGGCCACGCTACCCGGCCACCTCGGACCCGGCAGCCGGACACCAACGCCTGTCCTCGACCTCGCAGGGCTCGATCGTGCGATCGGCGAATTCATCGGCACCTACAACGACCGGACCCACAGCGAGTTAGGGACCTCGCCGCGGAACGCATGGGTCGCCGACGGGTGGCTGCCCCGTATGCCCGACAGCCTTCAAGAACTCGACGGGCTGCTCCTTACTGTTCCGAAGAACCGGGTCGTGCAACGCGACGGCATCCACTTTCAAGGCCAGCGCTACCTCGCCCCGACTCTCGCCCCGTTCGTTGGGCACACCATCACCATCCGGTACGACCCCCGCGACATCTCCGAGATCCGCGTCTACGACAGGGACACCTTCATCTGCACCGCCATCGATGAAGCCCACCCCAACCTTCGCCTCAGCCTCCGCGACATCGAAACCGCTCGCCGGGGCCGCCGCAAGCAATTGCGGCGAGCCATCAACGATCGCATCCCGACCGTTGCCGCACGCGAGGAACCTCGCGGCCCCGAACCGACGAAGCGACGGCCGAAGCTCCGCACCTACGAAGAGGACGAGTGATGAACCAGGCATTCATCGTCACCAAAGAACACCGACGCTTCACCGAGTTCGCCAACGCCGTGCGGAAAGAGAAAACGATCGGGATCTGCCACGGCGCTGCCGGCGTCGGGAAAACGAACTCCGCCCGCCGCTACGCGAACTGGGACGCCCTCGAGGCCTATATCAACGAGTGGGGTCCCCGCGGAGACCACGACGCGAAGCACTACGCCCTCGCCAACCGATCCCGCACTGTCTTCTACACGCCAGAAGTCCTCTGCCGGCCCAAAGACCTCATGACCGAGCTCATGCACTGGCAGATCAAGGTCGGCATCTGCGCCGACGAGCACCTTCGCTCCCTAATGCCTGAGGCAGAGTCGGTCAGGCACAAGGACGTCACCCGCCTCGTCGAGCTGCTGATCATCGACGAAGCCGAACGGCTCACTCCCACGGCACTGGAGCTTCTGCGGGACCAGCACGACCGCACCCACCTCGCGATGATCTTGATCGGCATGCCCGGCATTGACGAACGATTCCGTCACTATCCGCAGCTCTACAGCCGCCTCGGATTCTCACACCACTACCGGACCCTCGGACGCGAAGAACTCCTGTTCGTCCTGGACCGCCATTGGAAGCGACTCGGCAAGATCCTCGATCCTGACGACTTCACCGACGCGCAAGCGATCGCCGCCATCGAGCGCATCACCCGCGGCAACTTCCGCCTCCTCGAACGACTCTTCCCCCAGATCAACCGGGTACTGAAGATCAACCAGCTCGACACCATCACCGACGACGTCATCGAGGCCGCCGCCAGCATCCTCGTCATCGGCAACTAGCGACACGAAGCGATCAAAGACCACCGCCAGAGAGCGCTGAACTCCACAGGCACGCCTGGCGGGCTGTCCCGTAAGACCCGTCCGGTGAACTGTCCGGTGAAGGGAGGCTATATGACACACATGGGGAGCATGTCCCCCTTGAAGGTCGGCTATGCCCGAGTCTCCACCGACGAGCAGGACTTGACCGCGCAGCGTGACGGACTCGCGGCGTTCGGCGTCGATCCCAAGCGCATCTACGTCGATCACGGGCTCACGGGCCGCAACGCCGACCGTGAGGGCCTGCGGCAGGCGCTGGCTGCCTGTCGGGACGGCGATACGTTCGTGGTCACCAAGCTCGATCGGCTGGCGCGTTCAGTCCGTGATGCCCACCAGATCGCCGACGACCTCGCGGCGCGGGAAGTGAAGCTGAGCATCGCCGGATCGGTGTACGACCCGACCGACCCGATGGGGAAACTGTTGTTCAACGTGCTGGCGATGGTCGCCGAGTTCGAAGCCGACCTCATCCGTGCCCGCACCCGCGAGGGGATGAAGGTCGCCAAGGCCAAGGGCCGGCTGCGCGGGAAGTCACCGAAACTCACCCCCCGGCAAGAAGCTCACCTCGTCCAGCTACATGCTGCCGACGAGCACACCGTGGGCGAGCTGGCCGAGCTGTTCAGCGTGGGCCGCTCCACGGTCTACCGCGCCCTTCAGCGCGCCGAGCGCGGGCGCGAGAACGCCTTGCAGTAGGTGCGTCGTGGACGCTCGAGCGCGGTGGCGAATCCTCAGGCTCCACGTCGAGGACCAGGTGCCCCTCGCGCGCTTAGCTCGCGAGACCGATGTAGGGCTGCGGACCCTGGAGCGCTGGCACGCCCGCTACCGCGCCGACGGCTACGCCGGACTGGAGACAGCCTCACGGGCGGACACCGGCTCCCGCCGCCTTCCGCCCGACCTCGTCGACCTGATCGAGGGCCTGGCACTGAGCAAGCCGCGGCCGGCCATCGCCACGATCCATCGCAAAGTCACGGGCATCTGCGCCGCCCGGAGGTGGCCGGTCCCCTCCTACTCGGTGGTGTGGGACATCGTGCGGACCCTGGATCCCGGCATGGTCACCCTCGCCCTGGAGGGCGCAGCGTCCTACCGCGACAAGCACGAGCTGGTGCTACGCCGGCAAGCAGAGCTGCCCAACGCGATGTGGCAATCCGATCACACCATGCTCGACATCCTGGTGGTGGGCACCGACGGCAAGCCCGCACGGCCATGGCTGACAACGATCCTCGACGACTGCTCCCGGGCGGTCTGCGGCTACACAGTCTTCCTGGGCGCACCGTCGGCGATGAACACCGCCCTGGCGCTGCGCCAAGCGATCTGGCACAAGACCGACCCGGCCTGGCCGATGTGCGGCCTGCCCGACGTGCTCTACGTCGACCACGGCAGCGACTTCACCAGTGACCAGCTCGCCCACACCGCCGTCGACCTCCACATCCGACTGATCCACTCCACCTCGCCCGACCCCAGGGACGGGGCAAGATCGAGCGGTTCTTCGGCACCATCAACACCGAGCTACTCGCCACCCTGCCCGGACTCATCACCGAAGGGCACCCCTGGCCTCCACCGAAACTGTCCCTGGCCGCCCTCGATAGCGCCCTGGAGGCGTTCGTGGCCACCTACAACGACCGCACGCACAGCGAGCTCGGAACCTCCCCGCGCAGCGCGTGGATCGCCGATGGCTGGCTGCCCCGAATGCCCGAGAGCCTGGAAGACCTCGACAGACTGCTGTTAACCGTCGCCAAGACCCGCGTCGTGCGCCGCGATGGCATCCGCTTCCAGGGCCTGCGCTACGTCTCGCCAACTCTGGCCGGCTACGTCGGACGCTCGGTCGTGATCCGCTACGACCCCCGCGACATCACCGAGATCCGCGTCTTCGATCACGACGAATTCGTCTGCAAGGCCGTCAACCAAGAGCACCACGACCAGAAGGTCAGCCTCAAGGAGATCCAGGCCGCGCGCAACGCCCGCCGCCGGGCGCTGCGAGCCGGCATCAACGAACGCATCGCCCTCGTGGCCGCACCTACCGAGACGCCACGGATCACCGAAGCACCGGCTCCGGCGCCGAGGTCGGCGTTGAAGATCTACAAGGAGGACCTCAGGTGAGCCAGCGCTTCATCGTCACCAAGGAGCACCGCCGCTTCACCGAGTTCGCCGACGCCGTGCGCCGCGGGCACACCATCGGTTTGTGCTTCGGATCAGCCGGCGTAGGAAAGACACTCTCCGCGCGCCGCTACGCACACTACGAGAAGGCTCATGACCTGCTGACCTACTGGGGGCCGCGCTCCGACAACGACGCCAAGATCTACGCCGCCTTGAACCGGAGCCGCACCGTGCTCTACACCCTCAGCGTGCTGACCACCCCGCGGACCCTGAAGGACGAGCTGACCCAAGCCATCACCCGCACCAACATGTGCATCGAGCAGCACCTCGTACCTCCCGGCACGGCCACTCCCGAGGCCTGGGGATGGCGACACGGCAGGAACTACGTGGAGCTGATCATCGTCGACGAGGCCGAACGACTGCGTCCCGCCGCGCTGGAACTGCTGCGCGATCGCTACGACCGCGACGGCATCGCCCTGATCCTGATCGGCATGCCCGGCCTGGAGAAGCAGTTCAGCCACTACCCCCAGTTCTACAGCCGAGTCGGCTTCGCCCACCAGTACCGGCCCCTGGGACAAGACGAACTGCTGTTCGTCCTCGAGCGACACTGGCGATCCCTCGGCAAGACCCTCGACCCCGACGACTTCACCGACGCCCAAGCCATCGCAGCCATCGCACGGATCACCCGCGGCAACTTCCGGCTCCTCGAACGCCTCTTCCCCCAGATCCAGCGGGTCCTGAAGATCAACGAACTCGACACCATCACCAACGACGTCATCGAAGCCGCACAGAGCACCCTGGTCATCGGTGTCACCTGACCCCGCCACGAAGCGAACGAAGAACCCCGCCATTCAGCAGACGAAGTCACAATTACGGTGAGGATGGTCGCCGCTGCGGCGACGGCGCATCTAGCAGCGCCTGGAATGGTTCACCATATGCTGTATGATTAGCGCATGCTGACTATTGCTTCGCGTCTCGACGTCATGAACCGGCTTGGCCGAGCGATGGCGGACCCGACGCGCTCCCGGATCTTAATGACTCTGTTGGGCGGGCCGAGTTACCCCGCTGTGTTGTCTCGCGAGTTGGAGCTCACTCGTTCCAACGTCTCGAACCACCTGAGTTGCTTGCGTGATTGCGGGATCGTAGTGGCCGAGCCTGAGGGCAGGCAGACCCGCTACGAGATCGCCGACCCCCACCTCACAGCCGCTCTGACTTCCCTTGTGGATGTGACGCTGGCGGTGGACGAGAACGCGCCGTGCGTGGACTCGTCGTGCACTGTGCCGGGCTGCTGTGGGGCGGTGGCGAACGCATGAGCGGTGTGACGCGGTCCCAGGTGGACACCGCCGACGTCGACGATGACGATGACGATCATGGCGGGCCGTGGTGGACGGATCGTGGAATCATGGTCCCCGTCTTCTCCGGCGTCGCGTTCGTCGCCGGGCTAATCTGCGAGTGGTCCGGTGCGGAGATCCCTGCGCTGGTGCTGTTCTGGATCGGTCTGCTGCTGGGCGCATCGACCTTCACCCCGGGCGCGATCCGGAAACTCTTCAAGGGCAAGCTCGGCATCGGTCTGCTGATGACGATCAGTGCGGTCGGCGCGGTCATTCTCGGCTACGTCGAGGAGGCCGCCGCACTGGCGTTCCTGTACTCGATCGCCGAAGCCTTGGAGGACAAGGCGATGGACCGCGCCCGCGGCGGCTTGCGGGCCTTGTTGAAGCTCGTCCCCGACACGGCGACTGTCCGTCGTGATGGGGCTCCGGTCGAGATCGCGGCGAAAGACCTCGCCGTCGGTCAGATCATGCTCGTCCGCCCTGGCGAGCGGATCGCGACGGACGGGGTCATCCGCTCTGGGCGCTCCAGTCTGGACACCTCTGCGATCACCGGCGAGTCGATCCCGGTCGAGGTCGAGTCCGGGGATGCCGTGTCCGCCGGTGCGATCAACACTGCCGGGGCGCTGGAGGTCGAGACGACCGCGGCCGGGACCGATAACTCGCTCACCACGATCGTGGAGCTGGTCGAGCAGGCCCAGGCGGAGAAGGGCGAGCGTGCGCGTCTCGCGGACCGGATCGCCCGCCCGCTGGTTCCGGGCGTGCTGATCCTCGCCGCTCTCGTCGCACTGATCGGTTCCCTGTTCGGTGACCCGGAGCTGTGGATCACCCGCGCCCTCGTCGTGCTGGTGGCGGCCTCACCCTGCGCGCTGGCGATCTCGGTGCCGCTCACTGTGGTCGCCGCGATCGGCGCGGCCAGCAAGTTCGGTGTGATCATCAAGTCCGGCGCGGTCTTCGAACGCTTCGGCACGGTCCGCCACGTCGCCGTCGACAAGACCGGCACCCTCACCCGCAACCAGCCCGCCGTCACCGCGGTCCTCACCGCAGATGCCGCGACTGAGCGGCAGGCGCTGGATTGGGCGGCTGCGCTGGAGCAGCACAGCACGCACCCTCTGGCCGCGGCGATCACCGCAGCCGCGCCGGGAGTCCGGGCCGCGATCGACGTGACCGAGCAGGCGGGGCATGGCATCGAGGGCACCGTCGACGGGTCGAAGATCACCGTCGGCAGCCCACGCTGGCTTGACGCTGGCGCGCTAGGAAGCCAGGTCACGGGCCTGGAGGAGCAGGGTATGACCGTCGTGATCGTCCACCGTGATGGGACGCCGGTCGCTGCGATCGGGGTTCGCGACGAACTGCGCCCCGAGGTCCCGGAGGTGGTGCGCACCCTCGCCGATCAGGGCATCGGGGTGACCATGCTCACCGGCGACAACGCCCGCACCGCGCGCGCCCTCGCCGCGCAGGCCGGGATCGACGACGTGCGCGCCGAGCTCCGCCCTGAGGACAAGGCCGCCGCAATCGGTGAGCTGTCCCACGCCGGGTCGGTCGCGATGATCGGGGACGGCATCAATGACGCCCCCGCCCTCGCTGCCGCCGATATCGGCATCGCGATGGGAGCGACCGGCTCCGACGCGGCGATCGAGTCCGCGGACGTCGCCTTCACCGGCCACGATCTGCGACTCATCCCGCGGGCGTTCGACCATGCTCGCCGCGGTCGCCGCATCATCAGCCAGAACATCGTCCTGTCCCTGCTGATCATCACCGCCCTGCTCCCGCTCGCGCTGTTCGGCGTCCTCGGGCTCGCCGCCGTCGTCCTGGTCCACGAGATCGCGGAGGTCATCGTGATTCTCAACGGACTCCGCGCCGCCCGCACACGGACGGCGGTCGCATGACCGCTCCTGACGCCGGGCTGCATGCCGAGGCACCCACGGGTCCGCGCGATGAGCCGTCACCCGGACGGGCGAGCACCAGGCGGCCTCGCCGGGCGCTCGGCATTGCCCTTGCAGTCGCCGGACTCGGGCTGATTCTCGACCAGGGCACGAAAGCCCTGGCGGCAGCCCAGCTGCCACCCGGTGACCGTGTCCCGCTCGTCGGTGATCTGTTGTCTCTGACGCTCGTGTACAACCCCGGAGCCGCGTTCTCTCTCGGCTCCGGGCCCCCCTGGGTGTTCACCATCATCGCCGCGGTCGCCGCCGCTACAACGATCGGCTTCGCTGTGCGGCTACGTGGCGTGCGTTGGGGCATCGCACTGGGCCTGATCCTCGGCGGCGCGGTCGGCAACCTCATCGACCGTCTCGTGAACCCTCCCTCATTCGGGCACGGGCACGTCACCGACTTCATCGCCTACGGCGACCTTTTCGTCGGGAACATCGCCGACATCCTCGTCGTCTCCGGCGTCGCCCTCCTCTGCCTGATCATGGTCAGGGCGAGCCCACAACCGGAGCCTCCGACGACCGAGAACGAGCGGGAGGGCTGATCCGATGAAGGTTCAGCTGCTGCACATCGATGACTGCCCGAACAGCGCGGACGCCGAAGCACGCACTCGTGGCGCATTGGACGCACTAGGACTCGCGGATGTGCTCGTCGAGTCGGTAACGATTCATTCCGACGCCGAGGCTGTGGTCACTCGATTCGGGGGCTCGCCCACGATCCTGGTTGACGGGGTAGACCTGTTCCCGACCACACCGATCGGTTCATTGGCGTGCCGGGTCTACGCGACGGCGAACGGCTACGCCGGCGCGCCCACTCAGAGGCAGCTCGAAGAAGCACTGCGCGGCATCTCTCGGTGACGCAGCGGCCGCACCTCATCGCTGCTGGGCGACCCCGACGACTTCACCGACGCCCAAGCCATCGCAGCCATCGCACGGATCACCCGCGGCAACTTCCGGCTCCTCGAACGCCTCTTCCCCCAGATCCAGCGGGTCCTGAAGATCAACGAACTCGACACCATCACCAACGACGTCATCGAAGCCGCACAGAGCACCCTGGTCATCGGTGTCACCTGACCCCGCCACGAAGCGAACGAAGAACCCCGCCATTCAGCAGACGAAGTCACAGCTATGGCTTGTCGAAACCTCCTAACGGCGGGCACTTTCGGCGGACCTGGGGTAGTGAGCGCCGTTCTCTTGGAGAAATCTCCGTCGCGTCTAGTTGTCTATCGCGGTCAACCCACTGTCGTCGAAGACCAGTATTGCGCCGTCGTTTGTGGTCGCGAGCGCTTGTGCGGAGCCATGGGTGACGCCGGCGGGAACCCACTCGGCGTTGGATCCTGTGCTGCCCCAGATCTGCCCGCCGCGGCCGACACCGACCAGCTGTTTGCCGTCAGGCGATACGGCGAGGAGGTAGAGCGCAGGTGCGTCGTTCAGGGGCGCGAAGGTGGCGCCCTCATCAGTGCTGATTTGCAGCCCGTCTGGGGTGGCAGCGATCAGTTGTCCCGCGTTGTCGAGGACGAGGCTGAACGCCAGGATTTCTCCGACCGGCGACCAGGTCTCACCGAGATCGTCGGTGCGGAGGAGCTCCGCGGAGTCCGAGGCGATCCCGTAGAGGGTGTCGTTCTTCCCGGCGGCAAGGACGTGGAAGTCTTTCTCGCCAGTGAACGAGACGGGCGTCCAAGATCTGGCGCTGTCGTCGCTCCGGATGATTCCGAGGTTGGGGGAGCCGAGTTCTGGGGGCGTGGTCGGTCCGGGATGCCCGGACGCGAGGAGAGCGTCACCGACGGTGATGAGGCCCATCGCGTCGAAGTCGGTGGTCTCGATACGGGAGCCGACCTCGCCATCGGATGTGGCCGTGTAGATCCCGTCATGGGCGCCCAGGAGGTACCCGTCCTCTGCGGGGTTGGGCACGATCGCGTGCACGTGGCTGATGGTGGTGGCGTGGTCGTGTCCCGTGGTGGGCTCGGCGGGTGCGGTGCACCCGGCCAGCACGATGCTGGCCGAGATCGTTGTCGCGACCGTGAGTGCCGCACGGCGTCGCGTTCGGAAGGTGGGCAGCATGGACGTCTTGAGGGTTCGCATGATGGTGTGCGCAACAGATCATTGGGTGGGGTGCGGGAGTCCCGCACCCCATCCACAGGGATCAGAGAGTTGCGAGGATCTCCTTCATGGTGGCGATTTCTTCGGTTTGCGCGTCGATGATCGTCTCAGCGAGTGCGACGGCGTCGCTGTTCTGACCGTTGTCGACTTCTTCCTGTGCCATGTCGACAGCGCCCTTGTGGTGCTGGATCATCTGCTCGAGGAACAGAGCGCCAGCATCGGGACCGGTGGCGCCTTCGAGGGCCTGCATGTCGTCCTCGGACATCATGCCGTCGCCATGATCCATGCCACCCATGTTGCCCATGTCCGCATCCCAGTCCTCGAGCCATTGGTCCCAGTATTAGTCACCACCCGCGTGATTCCGCGGATTATCGGTAGTTATGGAGTTGTCGTGCCCCCAGCGTGCCACTGTGAAATGGGCTTCGTGTCCACGTCGCAATTGCGGTCGCTGGCACACTTTCAAGGGTAGTCGCGCGTCGTCCCCCGGGCAACGAAAACTCACTCAGGCGACACGGGAACTCTGAAAGCCGTCGTCGTGTCCGACTTCTCGATGGCAAGGTCAAAATCTGCTTCAGTCATTGTTGCCAGCAGGCCTGTGGGGGCTCGCATCGACCCATCAGAAGCAGTTGGCAGATCGGTATTTGGTGTCTGCCACCAGTCCAGGAGTGCCTCTGCCGTCTCCGTAGAATCTCGTTTGGCAAGCCTGGGTGTCTCGCACTGAGGTAGAAAAAGAACAAGCTCGCGTCTCATCTAGAGAAGCGAGCCTGCCGTGTTACTTCAACAATACGTGGTGCATCCGGCAACATCAAGTAACGGAAACTACGCGGCAGCGGTGGGTTTTGGCCAGGCCGCAACGCCGCTGCAGCTGGTCAGCCGACATCGACGATGGCCATCATGCCAGCATCTTCATGATCAAGGATGTGGCAGTGGTATACGGTGCGCCCCGGGTGACGAGCGAAGTCGATGAGCACCCGCACTCGACCTTGGGCAGGAACATTGACGACGTCACGCCAAACCTGTTCGCTGACCGGTTGCCCGTCCGTCTCGATCACCTGCATCGGCCATACGTGTAAATGGAAGGGGTGATCCATGGGTGTGGGGTTCGTGATGAGCCACTCTTCCACGGCTCCCGCAGCAACGCGTTGGTCAACTCGGTCGATGTCGAAAGTACGACCGTCGAATCCGAGATCCATCATGCTCCCGCCACCGCGCATCATCGACCCCATTCCCATGGTGAAGGCAATCTCCCGCCGCCGCGCAACAGGCTGCTCGCGTAGATCCCGAAGAACCGGCGAGCGAACTGGCACCGTATCTGGCGTAGAAGTCTCTTGCCCGGAGACAGTGAGCGTGGCAATGGCCTCAGCTCCGGAGAGGTTTCGACCTCCCATCATTCCCATTCCCATTCCACCACGGTCGTAGCCCAGTGTCTGAAACTCACCACTACCGGCGCTCATGCTCACGAGAAGGTCGGCGCGATTACCGGGAGCCAGGAGCACGTCCCGCACTTCCCGGGGAGCCTGTTCGTGACCCCCGTCGATCCCCAGCAACTCCAGGCGCTGCCCGGGCAAGGCCAAACGTAGGTAACGGGAAGTGCACGCATTGATCACTCGCCAGCGTTCCCGCTCCCCAGGTCGTGCCGACATGTGTGGGCGGTGCTGGCCGTTGACCAATAGGAGATCACCTTCACGGCCCATCATCACGTCCATGCCCGAGGCGGTCGCGATCTGTCCTCCAGCGGTGAGTGAAATGTCGGAGACGACGAGCACCCGCTCTCGACTGACCGGCATTTTTTCATCCTCGACAATAAGTGCACCGTACAAGCCGCCGAATAGCTGGTCAGCGACTGAGCCATGCCGATGAGGGTGATACCAGCACACACCAGACGGGTGATCCTCTGGCAAGGTAAACCGGTAACCAAAACTCTGCCCAGGGTCTATAGAGAGGAAGGGGTTGTCACTATTCCCCGAGGGAGAAACCTGTAGCCCGTGGGTATGCAGGTTGGTTGGGGTGTCCAGTTCGTTACGCAACTGCACCTCGATGGTGTCCCCCGGTCGCACCCACCAGGTTCTCCCCGGCAATGTGCCCCCGTAGGTCAAGGCTTGTACCTGTCGCCCGGCGATGGTCACCCCGCGACGAGCGGCGACAAGATCCACCTGCAGCAAACCACCGCTGCTGCGTAACACCTCTGGCTCAACCAGCAGATCACCATCAGCCACGCGCCCACCCCAGGGAAGACCTGTCTGAGAGAGACCGATCCCTCCAATAACGACACCGAGCACTCCCATAGCCCCGAGCTGGAGCGCCTGTCGACGGGTGATCGGTTTCATGCGTCAGGTGCTCCGTCGAGTCGTTGACGTCGCTCGTCGTACTCACTGGTGTCAATTTCTCCACGGGCATAGCGCTCATCCAGCAACTCACGAGCCCCACTGGTCCCGATGCGATGAGGTGTCTGTCGAGGCCCACGTGCGGCAAAGACTCGAATAAGAACCACGATCAGTATGACAATTCCCACCACGAGCAGGACGAGGAAGACCCAACTCCAGCCCATACCCCACCAGCCCATGTGGCCCCCATTCGACCCCATTTCCATCACCTCCGAGGTGCTGTATCCAAAGACGGCGCGGCAACTGTTGAGATGATCTCGGCGAAACAGTAATTGTTCCAACAGTCATCGAGTCATTGGACTCAATTCTAGTCTAGACCCGATTCACCGACCGTGTGTAACTGCTGCGGGTGAATCAAGTGCCACGAAACTGACCATGCGTCAGCATCTATTCGAGTTCTCGTATCGACACAGTGGCGCCCCCACGTCGAACGAATTCTCAGGTGGTACCCCAGGGAAGTATCGCCTCGACATGGTTGAATGGCAGGTAGGAGTTGAGTTGCGAAGCACAGGTCGGAGAGGTGACGGAATGTCAGTTCTACGTGCCCTCCCCTCGGCTCTGTTCGACCTGAAGCCTCGCCGGTTCATCGTCGCCATCTTCGCGATCGGCGCTTTGCTTCTGAGCGCCTTCCTCATGCACGCTTTCGGGCATGGTCAGAGCCATGAGAGCATGCCGACCGCGGCATCCACGGTGCACGTCGAGGCTGCCGCTGGAAGCCATTCAACACTGGTCGCCGCCAGTCACGGTACCCAAACTTCAATAGTCCAATCTGATGGAGTCTCGGGTCTTAGCGGCGCGTGCAGTGCGGGCTGCGGCGGATCTGACGCGATACAGATCGCCTGCATACTCGCGTTTCTGAGCACCGTTGTGTTCTTCGTTTTCTTCCTCCCCCGTCTTTTGTCAATGAACCAAAGGCTTCGTGAGCGTGCGCGGTCCCCGCACCTGTTGTGCGACGTTGATCAGCGACATACTCACCTCCCGTTCCTATCAGCCTACGTCCGTCGTCCCGACTGTTTCTTGCTACTTGCTGGCCACTGCGTCGGGGCGCAGGTCCAGCCGGCGCAGCAGCTGCGCGTTGAGCGCGACGACGATGGTCGACAACGACATCAGCACGGCACCCACGGACATCGGGAGCACGAAACCGATGGGGGCGAGTACGCCTGCTGCGAGCGGGACGGAGAGGAGGTTGTAGCCGGCGGCCCACCAGAGGTTCTGCTTCATCTTCCGGTAGCTGGCTCGGGACAGTTCGATCACCGAGAGCACCGACCGGGGGTCGTCGCTGGCGAGGATGACGCCGGCGGAGGCGATCGCGACATCCGTTCCCGCACCGATGGCGATACCGACATCCGCCTGCGCGAGCGCAGGCGCATCGTTCACACCGTCTCCGACCATCGCGACCTTCCGGCCTTCGCCTTGCAGCTCTTTGACCTTCGAGGCCTTGTCCTCCGGTCGCACCCCGGCGAAGTAACGATCGATGCCCAGCTCGCCCGCCACGGAGGCGGCGACCGCATCGGCATCACCGGTGATCATGACCACCTGCACACCGCGCTCATGGAGGGCCTCGACTGCGTGACGCGACTCGGAGCGGATCTCGTCTGCCAGGCGTAGAGCGCCCGCAACCTTGCCGTCGACGAGGACGTGGAGGATGATCGCACCCTCATTGCGCCACTCGTCGGCAACCGGCAGCTCGTGGGCGTTCTCCTGCTCGAGCATGTACGGTCCACCGACTTGCACAACGTGTCCATCGACACGCGCACGAACTCCGACAGCCGGGGACGACTCGAAGTCAGAGGACGCGGGAACGGTGAGGTTCTTCTCCTTGGCCGCGTTCACGATCGCGCGGGCGAGGGGGTGCTCGGAGTCCGCTTCCGCGGCCGCAGCCCACGCCAGCAACTGGTCGGAATCGGTGCCGGAGACGGGGTCGATCGCGGTAACGGCGGGGGTGCCCTTAGTGAGGGTGCCGGTCTTGTCGAACAGGACCGTGTCGACGGTACGCATGCTCTCCAGCGCGAGACGATCCTTGATCAGCACACCCCCACGGGCGGCGCGCTCCGTCGCGATCGACACAACCAGTGGGATCGCCAAGCCGAGAGCGTGCGGGCAGGCGATCACGAGCACGGTGATCGTGCGGATCACCGCGGCGTCGGGCTGGCCGACGACCGTCCACACGATCGCGGTGATCGCGGCAGCGCCGAGCGCGAACCAGAACAACCACCCCGCCGCCTTATCCGCGAGCCGTTGCGCCCGCGACGACGAACTCTGCGCCTCGGTCACTAGCTTCTGAATCCCCGCCAGAGCAGTGTCCTCACCGATCGCAGTGATCTCCACCCGCACACCAGAATCGGTCGCGACCGTGCCGGCGATCACCTGATCGCCGTCGCTACGGCGCACCGGCCGGGACTCGCCAGTGATCATCGACTCGTCCATGCTCGCCGAGCCCTGCACGATCCGCCCGTCCGCGGGGACCCGCCCGCCGGGGCGCACCACCACGACATCCCCCACCAGCAAGTCAGCAGGCGCGACAGTGGTTGTCGTGTCGCCCTCTACCTTCTCCGCCTCATCGGGCAGCAGAGCGGCAAGGGAATCCAGTGCCGAGGTGGTCTGCGCGAGAGAGCGCATCTCGATCCAGTGACCAAGCAGCATGATCACGATCAGCAGGGCCAGCTCCCACCAGAAATCCAACTCGTGGTGCAACAGGCCCAGACTCGCACCCCATGACGCGAGGAACGCCACCGTGATCGCGAGGGCGATCAGCAGCATCATCCCGGGCTTACGGGCGCGAAGCTCACTCACCGCGCCGGTGAGGAACGGGGCACCGCCCCACACATACATGACGGTTCCGAGAACCGGGGAGATCCACCCGACCCAGGCGGTGTCTGGCAGTGGGTATCCGAGCAGCATCGAGAACATCATCGAGAACCCGACAACCGGGACCGCGAGGATCAGCATGATCCAGAACAACCGCCGGAACTGGCCCACATGATCACCGTGGCCACCATGTCCGCCGTGACCACCATGGCCGCTATGTTCTGGCGAAGTGTCGTGACCGTGGCTCATCGCCGCGTGGTCATGCTCCGTTGTCGGCGCGCTGCCGTGGTTCTCGTGCGCGGCGTGATGGCTATGTTCGTCATGCTGGCTCATCGGAACTCCTTGCTCGGATGCGCCCGGTCGAGCCGGGTGCAGACAGTTAGCGACTCAGGCCTGGCTGGTCGCGAGGGTATAGCCGGCCTCTTCGACCGCAGCCCTCACAGCAGCAGGATCGACCGGTGCTGCGCTGTGGATGGTCACGCGGGAGATGCCGCCGGCGTTCAAGTCGACGTCGACGGACTCGACACCGTCCACAGCCGTCAGTTCGTCACTGACGCTCGACACGCAATGCGAGCACATCATACCCGCAACCAAAACCTCTTCCGAGGAAGACGAGGCCGCAGTGGGTGTGGATGCCTCGGTGTTCGATGGAACGGCACAGCACGCGCAGCCAGCGTTCTCGTCCTTCAGGCCAAGTTCAATGCGATCAGTCATCGTGTGCTCCTTCAAGTAGACAGACGTGGCGGTTATGAACGGACCAGGCGGGCAATGGCTTCGTTAGCCTCGCGGACCTTCTCTGCCGCGACTTCGCCGCCCTCAGCGCTGGCCTCGGCGACGCAATGACTCAGATGATCGCTCAGCAGCGACAACGCCACCGTTTCGAGCGCTTTCGTCGCTGCAGAAACCTGCGTGAGGATGTCGAAGCAGTACTTGTCTTCGTCGACCATCCGTGCGATCCCTCGCACCTGACCCTCGACGCAACTCAACCACTTACGCAGATCAGCCTTGTTGTCGGTGTACCCGTTCATGATTAAAACATACCCCCTGGGGGTATCCAACTCAAGGCCAGTCGTGTGCATTCCCGCGTGACTGGTAGCTCTAGCGGTGCGAGTCCGACGAGAACTCGTGCGCCTGCCGTAAACGATCGTTTGTGGGCCGGCGGTCGACGAGGGTGGCCACGGGCTGTGGCTTCGTTCGCTTGGTGGCGGGGTTTTTGCAGCGCTCCGTGGCGGTCTTGTTGCCGCGATCACGCAGGACTGGCTGCAGGTAGGTGTCGCGGCCTGAACCGAGAGGGGTGCGCCCGGTCGGGGCCGTTTGGATCGCTGCCGCTACGTCAGAGTCCGAAGGCTCCGCCGCTGACGAGGATCACGATGCCGAGGCCGATGAGAACGATGGGGAAGAGGATGTACTCCCAGCGTTCGAGCACTTCGGCGATCGGGGGGCGGGTGGCGACGAACTTTGCCAGGGCCACCAGGACCGCGACGAGCGCGAGGAAGACGATGCAGTAGGCGACTACTGCGAGAGGTTCCACGCCGAGGAAGACAGGGGTGTAGACGCCGATGTTGTCGCCGCCGTTGGCAAGGGTGACGCCTGCGACTGTCCACACGCCGACCTTCTTGCCGGCAACCTTGGCCTCGTCGTCATCGTCGTCATCGTCTCCGCGCCAGGCCTGCCATGCGGCCCAGAGGCCGAGGCCCAGAGGGATGAGACCGAAGTACGGGATGGCTGCCGAGGGCAGGAATGCTCCGGCACCGATGGTCACCAGGACCGCGGCACCGAGGATGCCGGCGAATCCGAGGTACTGGCCGGCCAGAATGCGGGCGGTAGTGCCGCGCTGGCCTGCCCCTCGCGCGAAGAAGAGGGAGAGCACGATGATGTCGTCGATGTTGGTCGCTGCGAACAGGCCCATCGCCTGCAAGACCGAGGTGAGGATCATGCGCCCTCCCCAGCTGCGTCGCATCCGGGAAGCGAGCAGGCGGGATCGATGCACGGGGCGTCTTCGTCCACTGCCAGGGTGGCATCGACCAGTGCCGTGAGCGCCTGCGCCAGGTGCGAATCGGCGATCTCATATCGTGTCCGACGACCCTCGGGCTCGGAGACGACGATCCCGCAATCGCGCAGGCATGCCAGGTGGTTGGACACGTTCGGGCGTGTCAGGTCCAGATCTCGGGCCAGTTCCGCCGGGTAAGCGGGATGGTCGAGCAGGGTCAAGATGATCCGGGATCGAGTGGGGTCGGCCAGTGCACGACCCAGGCGGTTCATCACGTCGAGACGCGAAGCAATAGTCAGCATGGACTTAACTATACAGCGCGCACTGAACACTCGGTCACAGGCGTCAGCCCAGATCGCATGCCCGTAAGGGAACCCTCACCGGACACCACCGCTACTTATCGAGAGGAACGACGGCACGCCTGGCGGGCTGTCCCGTAAGACCCGTCCGGTGAACTGTCCGGTGAAGG
>JBDNYM010000045.1:0-6528 GCA_047722305.1 Pseudoclavibacter sp.
GCCCAGAGCGCCCCCACCGCCCGCCGCGCGCGGACGCCCCGCCGCGAGTATCGGAACCGCCACCGTTGAATCCCGTGCTGAATGCCCTTGCGCATCATCCCTGCCCCCGTCCTGGTCGTGAGTCGTGCTCAGGACGACTCGGTGGCAGCAGTCTGGAGGAGCGCTCGCGCCGGCGCCCGGGTCCATGATCGATCTGGGGATGACTCCGGTCACCACCGCAGTGTGGATAGAAGTGACACCGCCATCGGCACCACGCCCACCAGCACGAACGCGGGCAGGTGACAGCACACGGCCGGGACGAGCACCGCGTTCTCGACACGGGCCGCGGTCCGGTCGAAGCGTTCGAGCGCCTCGGCCCGCTCCCGAGCCAGTTCTTCATCGATCAGGATGGTCACCGGGATGCCGGTCGCCGTACTGATCCGATCCGCCCGGTCAGACTCGTCGCCGCCCTCATCCAGGCCGCACCGCGCGGCCGCCGCTGCCGCAGCGCGGCGCACGCGAGCCAGACCGGCCCCGCCGCCGAGGCCAGCCCGCACCAGCCATGCACTCGATCCCGGCTCGAACCGGACGCGGCGCAGCACGGCCCGCCGCCAGCGCAGCCCGATCAGGGTGAGTCCGGCCGCGGCGGCCAGCAATCCCCATCCCAGGGGCGTGCCGAAGAGGACGCTGATCGCGTCCGCGCCCAACGCCGCCGCCGAGACCAGCCCCAGCAGCGGCAGCACGGTCAGCAGCCGGGAGGTCGCCGCCGGTCCGGCCACCGCAGCGGCGCGGCGCGACTCCTCCTCGATCCGCCGCTCCAACCAGCCGGCGGCGAGTTCGAACGCCACCGACAGCGGGGCGCCGGTCTGCTCGCACACCAGCACCGCCGCCGCGACCCGGGACCAGGCGGCGTGGGCCTCCCGCTCAGCGGCCGACTGGTGCGGAAGGCCGTCGCACTCGGCCAACAGCTGCTCGCCGAATCGCCTCCCCCGGCCCCGGCCGCGCACCCGGGCCAGCAGCGACGCCCCATCTTCGTCGCCGAGCAGCCCGGCCCCGAGGGCGGCGTCGAGGTCGACGCCCCGACGGCACATCTCGGCGGCCAGCAGGCAGAAGACCCGAGCCTGCCGCCAGGGGCTCTCGCTCACGGGGCCCGCCATCCTTCGTCGGAGGCTCCGTCGAGCGGCCGCACCTCCAGCCGCCCGCCGGCATCTCGGCGGAGGACGCCGGCCCCGGCCACCTCGCGCCCGCCGCCGGCCCGGCGCACGTGCACCACCAGATGAAGCGCCGAGACCGCCAGGGTGGCCAGCACGCCGGGATCGAGCCCTGCCAGCATCCCCAGCGCCTCCAGGCGCGCGGCCACCGCGGCCACCGAGTTGGCGTGAATAGTGGTGGCACAACCGCCGTGCCCGGTGTTCAGGGCCATGAGCATGTCCCGCACCTCTTCGCCCCGACACTCACCGATGACCAGACGGTCGGGCCGCATCCGCAGCGCCTGCCGGATCAGCCCGGCCATCGTCCACTCGCCGCGTCCCTCGGCGTTGGGCGGGCGCGTCTGCAACTGGACGACGTGCGGGTGCGGGATGACCAGCTCGGCCACGTCCTCGACCACGACCAGGCGCTCGTCGCCCGGCACCTCGGCCAGCAAGCCCGTCAGCAGTGTGGATTTTCCGGCCCCGGTCGCGCCGCTGATGAGGATGTTGCCGCGCTCCCGGAGCACCGCCCGCAGGCGCTCCCGCAGCCCGGGCGCCATCCGCCAGCCGTCGAGCGGCGGTGCCGCCGGCGACGGCACCCGGATCGATACCGCCACGCCTCCGACCGCCACCGGCGGCAAAACGGCGTGGACGCGCAGCCCGCCGGGCAGCTGCACGTCGGCGCACGGCTCGGCGTCGTCGAGCCGCCGCCCGCCGGCGGAGATGAGCCCCATCGCCAGGGCGCGGGCATGGCTGGCCGTGAGCGGGACCGGAACCGGTTGCAGCCCGGCGCCCCGGTCCACCCAGACTGACGGTCCGGGCACGACCAGCACGTCGGTGACCTGCGGGTCCGCGATCAGCCGCTGCAGGGGGCCGAACAGCTCGGTGACGGCCGGGGCGAGAGGAGCCATTCGTCCAGGCTGAGCCACCGGGCCCGAGGCCGCGCTGCCGCCGAGTCAGGATGTGGACATCCGCCCGACCCGCATCCACGTGGAAAGCCGGGCAGCCGGCGACAGCCCGGCCGGCGCCTCAGCCCTCGGCGACCGCGACGACCAGCTCGACCTCGACCGGCGCCCCGAGCGGCAGCTCGGCCACGCCGACCGCGCTGCGCACGTGCGCCCCGGCATCCCCGAAGATCTCGCCGAGCAGCTCGCTGGCGCCGTTGACGACCTGTGGCTGCCCGGTGAACCCTGGCGCCGAGGCGACGAAACCGACCACCTTCACAATCGCGGCGATCCGGTCGATCCCGCCGGCGACATCCGCCGCCGCCGCGACCGCATTCAGCGCCGCCTGCCGGGCCGCCGCCTGGGCCGCGGGCACATCCACGCCGGCCCCGACTTTGCCGGTCGCGGTCAGGCTGCCCGAGTCGAACGGCAGCTGGCCGGAGGTCATGACGAGGCCGCCCATCCGCACGGCGGGAACGTAGGCGGCCACCGGGGCCGGCACCGCAGGCAGCTCGAGCCCCAGCGCGGCGAGGCGCTCACTCGGCGTGGCCATCGTCCGCCTCCCGCTTGAAATAGGCGACCAGCCCGCCCTCGGGGCCCGGCACCACCTGCACGAGTTCCCAGCCGCGGGCCCCGAAACGATCCAGGATCTGCTGCGTGTTATGGACGAGCAGCGGTGCGGTGAGGTATTGCCACTGGCGCATCACAGGTTCCTTTCCAAGCCGATCGCGTACCATCAACCCTATGCCGTCACCTGTCCCTACGCCCTCGCGGCCCGCTGCCCTGCTGCGATACCTGGGGGTCGTGGTCATCCTCGGGATCGTCATGGCCGGGTTCCTCACCCCGACGATCGCCATCGGCTCGGTGATCTCCGCGGACGGCCTCAACATCGCCAAGTCCCTGCCCGCCTACATGCAGAACATCCAGCTGCAGAGCGTCTCCACGCTGTACGGGAAGAAGGGCGGCACCTACGCCCCCTTCGCCACCTTCTACGACGAGAACCGCATCCCGGTCACCTACAGCCAGATCTCCCCCAAGATGCGCCACGCCCTGATCTCCATCGAAGACCCGCGCTTCTACCACCACGGCGGCGTCGACCTGCAGTCGACCCTGCGCGCGCTGGTGCAGAACCAGGTGTCGGGCAGCATCCAGTCGGGCTCCTCCACCATCACCATGCAGCTGGTGCGCACGCAGCTGATCGAGGCCGCGGTGTGGTCCAACGATCAGAAGGCGATCGATGCGGCCCGCAACGACACGCTCAGCCGCAAGATTCGCGAGATGCGGCTCGCCATCGGCATGGAGCAGCAGTACTCGAAGAGCCAGATCCTCACCGAATACCTGAACTCGGTGAACTACGGCGGCACCGTCTACGGCATCGAGGCCGCCTCCCGCTACTACTTCGGCAAGTCCGCGAAAGACCTCACCCTCCCCGAGGCCGCCCTGCTGGCCGGGATGGGCCCCGCCCCGAACGCGTACCGCCCCGACGTGCCCGCCAACCTGCAGCGCACCACCGCCCGCCGCAACCTGGTGCTGGAGCGGATGCAGCTGCACGGCTACATCTCCAAGAAGGAGATGAACGAGGCGATCAAGACGCCCGTGGTCACCCACATCACCCCGCAGCGCCAGGGATGCGCCGCCGCGAGCGACAACGCCCAGTACTTCTGCGACTACGTGGTCAGCGTGATCCGCAGCGACCAGAGCTTCGGCAAGACCTCGGACGAGCGGCTGGCGCTGCTGCGCCGCGGCGGGCTCAACATCTACACCAGCATCGACCTCGATCTGCAGAACGGCGTGCAGAGCGAGATGGACAGCGCCGTGCCCCGCGACAGCAAGTTCGGGGCGGCCACGACCATCGTCAAGGTCGGCACCGGCGAAATCCTGGCGATGGCGGAGAACCGCAACTACGACCCCACCAACCAGGACGCGACCAACGTCTCCAACACCGCCATCAACTACAACACCGACCAGTCGAACGGCGGTTCGACCGGCTTCCAGGGCGGATCGACGTACAAGGCGTTCACCCTGATCGACTGGCTGAAGAACGGCCACTCCCTCAACGACAACCTGAACGCCCCCGCGCCGGTGACGCTGTCGGCGAAGAGCTTCCCCGACCGCTGCCATCCCGGCGGCTGGGCCGGGGTCTGGAGGCTCGACAACGCCGAAACCATGCGGTCGAGCTTCAACGTGGCGTACGCCACCCAGTGGTCCATCAACACCGGGTTCGCCGCGATGGCCCAGAAGCTCGACCTCTGCGACATCCGCGACACCGCCGCGGCGTTCGGCGTGCACCGCGCCGACGGCAAGGAGCTGCAGCACAACCCGACCTCCGTCATCGGCACCAACGAGGTGGCGCCGCTGACCATGGCCGCCGCCTACGCCGGCATCGGCAACAGCGGCACCTACTGCAAGCCCACGGCCATCGACCGGATCGTCGACAGCCAGACCGGCGCCGAGCGCACCGTGCCCTCCTCGTCCTGCACCCGCGCCGCCGACGCGAACGTCGACCGCACCGCCCTCCAGGCGCTCGAGGGCGTCTTCACCGGCGGTACTGCGAAGACCGCCAATCCCAACGACGGCACCCAGATCGCCGGCAAGACCGGCAGTACCGACAACTACTGGCAGACCTGGCTGGTCAGCACCACCAGCCAGGTCGCCCAGGCGACCTGGGTCGGCAACCCGCAGGCCGGCAACCGCACCGACCTCCGCACCGTCCACATCAACGGCGTGCAGGGGCTGAACGTCCGCCTCACATACGGCAAGCAGATCCAGGCCCTCCTCGACCGGAGCTACCCGGCGACCCCCTTCCCGAACCCCGGCGACACCGTCCAGTCGTCCACCACCATTCCGGACGTCTCCGGCAAGGCGGTGGATGAGGCGCAGACCACGCTGCGCGCCGCCGGCTACAACCCCGTGATCGGGTCCACGGTGGCCTCGAACAAGTCGCGGGGCACCGTCGCGTACACCAGCCCGGCAGCGGGCAGCTCGGCGCAGGGCGCCGCCACGGTCACCCTGTTCATCAGCGACGGGTCCGGCAAGCTCACCGTGCCCGACGTGACCGGCGTCGAGGTCTCGAGCGCCGTCGCCCTGCTCAAGCAGATCGGGTTCACCAACATCCGCCGGGCGGACGGGGGCGACCTGGGCGCCACGGATGTGGTCGACTCGGTGAGCCCGGCCGTCGGCAGCACGGTGGAGCCGGGCACGCAGATCACGCTGGACACGCAATGACCTCCCGGCCGCGATCCATCGCCCTCGGCGCGGCCCTCGTCGCGGGCGGTGCCCTCGCTCTGAATGCCGCCGCCCTGCACGACTTCCGGCTGCGCCGGGCCGTGGTCCCCGTCCTGCCCGCGGGATGGGGGCCGGTCCGGGTGCTGCACATCTCAGATCTTCATCTGGCGCCCTGGCAGACGGCCAAGATCGCCTGGGTGCGGGCCCTGGCCGCGCTGCACCCCGACCTCGTGATCGACACCGGCGACAACCTCGGGCATCCGGCCGCGCTGCCGGCGCTGCGCGGCGCGCTGAACCCTCTGCTGCAGTACCCGGGGGTCTTCGTCGACGGCGGCAACGACCACTGGGCGCCGCGGATGAAGAACCCCGCCCGCTATCTGCTCGGCCCCTCCCATCGCGACCACGGGGAGACCCCGCTCGACACGGCCGCCCTGCACCAGCTGCTGGCCGACGGCGGCTGGGTCGACCTGAACAACTCGGCCACCGACATCGAGCTGCCGCCCGGTACCCTGCGCCTGGCGGGCACCGGGGACGCCCACGAGCAGGGGGACGACCTCCCGGCCGCCCTGCGCGTCCTGGAGTCGACCCCGGCCGACGACGGCGCCCCCCTGCTGGGCGTTACCCACGCCCCCTACCGACGCGTGCTCGATGGGTTCGCCGCCGCCGGCGCCGCGCTGGTGCTGGCCGGGCACACCCACGGGGGGCAGATCCGCATCCCCGGGTTCGGGGCCGTCATCGACAACTGCGACCTGCCGCGGCAGATGGCACGGGGACTGCACAAGTGGCCGGCGGGTGCGGCACGGTCGGGGGATGGCGCACCCATGCGCGTCGAGGTCTCGGCCGGACTCGGCACCTCGATCTTCGCCCCGGTGCGCGTGTGGTGCCCGCCGGAGGCCGCCATGCTGACGCTGGTGGCCCGCGACGACGTCGCCGCGACGGGCTGACGGGGAGTTGGGCGCGGAGTGGCCGGGGGCTGGCCCCCGGCCAGCCGGGTCCCGGTCGGGCCGGGGCTCTGCTCCGCGTCCGCCGATTTCGGCTAGTATGTGTGAGTTGTCTGCTCGGCACCTGGTGCGCCCGGGCAGACGGGGTATAGCGCAGCTTGGTAGCGCGCCTCGTTCGGGACGAGGAGGTCGTGGGTTCGAATCCCGCTACCCCGACAGACAGAAGCGGGGGGGGGGGGGGGGGGGGGG
>JBDNYM010000045.1:6538-17354 GCA_047722305.1 Pseudoclavibacter sp.
CCCCGCCCGCCCCGCCCCCCCCCCCCCCCCGCCCCCCCCCCCCCCCGGCGGCGCTGGGTGCCGCCCCCCCCGGGGTTGGCTGGGTGGTGCCCCCCCGGGGGCCCGGCGACGGACTCCCGCTACCTCGGCCCCAGCCCCAGCCCCGATACCGTCCACCTCCGGACACCGTGGGCGCCCCCTGCCGGCCTTCCCAAGTCACAGAGCTCAGGACCATCCAACCGTGCTCTCCCGGACTCAGGGCGCAGGACGTCCTGACTTCCACCGATGTCCCGAGCTGGGTTCGCCCGCCTCCCGACATCCCCCTCCACATCCACCTTTCACCCGCCGCGTTTATGATGGCCCGGCATGGTCGGTGTCCGCCGGCGCCCCGCGGGACGCCCGCCCCGGCCGGAGTCCGTTTCCGCGAGGAGGTCGCCGTTGAGCGAGAAGATTGTGCTGTCTCTCATGTCGGGGCTGTTCCAGGGCGGGTCCCCGATCATCCATTCGGACATCATCGGGGCGCTGCATCAGCAGGGGCGCCAGCGGCATGCGGCGCTGAGTTTCACCAGCCAGGTGTCGCGCGAGCACACGGTGCAGCGCATCGAGGATTCGGTGCCGCACGGTATCCTGACCCGCGCCCGACTGGGCCTGCACTGGCTGAACCGGCAGCCCGACGACGAGTACTCGCCGATGGATCTGGTCTACGCCGAGCTGCTGCTGCGGGGCGCGGACGTGCTGTTCTCGCTGAAGGAGCAGCCTCTCACGCTGCTGCGCGACATCGGCCCAGTGGACCGGCCGCTGGTGGTGGCGCTGCACCGCAGCGACCCGGAGAACCAGGGCTCGGGCCTGGATGCGCTGACCGAGTTCGCGAAGGACGGGACGCTGTCGGCGGCCGTATGCTGCGCGCACTCGGTGCAGCGGGCGTACCACGAGGCGACGGGCATCCCGGTGGAGCTGCTGCCGGTCATCCCCAACGGCGTGGACACGGACCGGTTCACTCCGTCCGAGCACCGCCGCGAGCGAGTGCGGGACGCCCTGAGCATCAGCCCGGATGCGCCGGTGGTGTTCCTGTCGGCCCGCTTCGACGGGATGAAGAACATCCCCCTGTTCGTGGCGACCGCCGGGCGGTTCCTGCAGGCGCATCCGGAGACCAACTTCATCATGTGCGGGGCGGGGATGACGTACGAGAACGGCGACCTGCAGAACATGCTCGACCGGCACATCCCGGAGGAGCTGCACTCGCGTTTCAAGCGCCTGGGCATCCGCACCCGGATGGCGGCCCTGTACGCGGCCGCCGACATCGCGGTGCTGACGTCGAAGTTCGGCGAGGCCGCGCCCCTGAGCCTGATGGAGGCGATGTCGTGCGGGGTGATCCCGGTCACCACCGACGTGGGCGACTCGGCGCTGATCGCCGGCGACGAGCGGCTGGTGGGCGGGGACGATCCCGACGACCTCGCCGAGCGCTGGTCGTTCGCCTACACGCACCGGGACGAGCTGCGGCCGGCCGTGCTGGCCCGCCGCGAGGAGTTCGACAGCCGCCTGTGCTACCGGCGCTACGGCGACCTGCTCGACGCGGTGTGAGCTGCCTCAGCGGTGCGTTCCGTCGCCGGACTCAGGGATCGAGGCAGCGCTGGCCGAGCTCGGGGGTCCTGGCGCCTGAGTTCAGCGAATCCCCTGAGTTCGGCAGGTAGACCGGGGTGACCGACCGCTAGCCGCTGATGAGGCTGGCGATCAGGTTGACCGTCGCCCCCAGCACCAGTGTGCTGAACAGGTACGACACGAGCGTGTGCACCAGCACCACCTGGCGGAACTCGCTGCTGCGCAGCGTGGTGTCGGAGACCTGGAACGTCATCCCGAGGTCGAAGGCCAGGTAGGCGAAGTCGCTGTAGCGCGGGTCGGCATCGTCGTTGAAGTCGATGCCGCCCACCGGCTCCGCGTAGTACATGCCGGCGTAGCGCAGCGTGTACTGCGTGTGGATGAACGTCCAGGTGACCAGCAGGCTGCCGAGCACCAGCGCCGCGGTCGGCAGGCCATCGCGCGCGTGGGTGCGGGCCTGCAGCATCACCACCACCACGGCGCCGATCGAGGCGAGGGCGGCGAGCAGGAGCAGCAGGTCGGCCGTGGTGCGGGTGGGCTCCTCCCCGCCGGCGTGCTCCCGGGTGTGCTCGGCGTCGAGCCCGCCGATGCGCCGCCACACCCACACCAGGTAGGCGAGGCAGCCGACGCCCCAGCCGACCACGAGGGTGGCCGCGAGGCCGACTCCGGCGAGGGCGGCGACGACCGCCGCGGCCATCCCGGCCGCCACCACCAGCGCGAGCCGCTGCGTGGACCGATGCCGGATCACTGCAGGTGCAGACATGCCCCGATGGTCTCACGCCCGCCGCCGAACTCAGGGGATCGGGGCGGCGATGCCCGAACTCAGGGGCCCAGGCGCCGGAGTTCGGCGGATCCCCTAAGTTCGGACGGAGGATGTGCGGGTGGGAGCCCCGGGCGCGCCAGATCCCCTGAGTTCGGCGAATCCCCCGAGTTCAGTAGATCCCAGCAGTGCGACGGACGAGGGCACGCGCGGGTGCGAACGCCCCGCCGCCCCCGCCTCAGCGCCCGAAGATGCGCTGCGTCCCCCACACGGTGGTGCGCCACATGGCTTCGAGCACGATGCCGGTGCTCATCTTCGAGGCGCCCTGGGTGCGGTCCGCGAAGGTGATGGGAACCTCGACCACGCGCAGCCCCGCCGCGAGCGAGCGCCGCAGCATGTCGACCTGGAAGCAATAGCCGGCGCTGGAGACATCGCCCAGGTCGAGGGCGCGCAGGGCCTTGGCCGAGTAGGCGCGGTAGCCACCGGTGACGTCGCGCTGCGGCACGCCGAGCATCACCCGTGAGTACCAGCTGCCGCCGCGCGAGATGAGTTTGCGATACCACGGCCAGTTGATGACCCGGCCGCCGGGCACCCAGCGCGAGCCCTGCACCACATCCGCGTCCTGCAGCGCATCCAGCAGTCGGTACAGCTCGTCGGGACGGTGCGAGCCGTCGGCGTCCATCTCGACCGCCACCTCGAAGCCGTGCGCGAGCGCCCAGTCGAAGCCGGCCAGGTAGGCGGGCCCCAACCCCTGTTTGCCGGGGCGGTGCAGGACGTGGATGTGCGAGTCGGCGTCTGCGAGCGCATCAGCGCGCTCCCCGGTGCCGTCAGGGGAGTTGTCGTCGATGACGAGCAGGGAGACGCCCTGCGCCCGCACGTCCGCGGCCATATGGTCGATGTTCTCGATCTCATCGTACGTGGGCATCAGCACCACGGTCTTGTCGTTCATACCAGTCCTGTCTTGCACGGCGCTGCCTCGACCTGCTCTGCGGCAGCCGACGTCTCAGCCTAACGGGTAGGGCGCCGAGCACTCCGCGATCGGGGGTACGCGGTGCATTCTGCCGTCGACATTCTCAGACTGGGCACAGACTCCGTCACCCTGGCGCCAGTGCACGTGAAACCTCCATGCCGTGCGCAGGACAAGGTGCTAGCGTTCCGGCCTGGATGGGCGGGAGCCACCGGCCGCCAGGAGGAATTGCACATGAACGCCAGCTCGACCCGCGAGCGCCCCACCGTCGAGCTGCCGCAGCGGCCGGCCCTGCGGACGCGGTTCGTCCGGTTCGCCCTCGTGGGCGGGGTGGGCTTCGTGGTCGACTTCGCCGTGTTCAACGCGCTGATCCTGACGGTGCTCTCGCACCAGGCGTGGCACGAGGGCCCGCTGGTCGCGAAGGTGATCTCGACCACGCTGGCGATCATCGTGAACTGGATCGGCAACCGGGTGTGGGCGTTCCGCAGCCAGCGCCGGGACCGCGCCAGGGAGTTCGTCGAGTTCCTCATCACCAGCCTACTCGGGATGGGCGTCGCGCTGCTGTGCCTGTGGGTGTCGCACTACCTGCTGGGGTTCACGGGGGTCGTCGCCGACAACATCTCCAGCCAAGGGGTCGGACTGGTGCTGGGCAGCGCGCTGCGCTACGTGATCTTCGAGCTGTGGGTGTTCAGCCCGCGGCGCCAACGGCGCGGCTGAAGGCGCGGGGCCGCCGGGGCGGGCATCCTGCAGGTACCCGCGAACAGACCAGGGCCGAGGATGCGGAGACGCCGCGAGCCCGTACTCGGGGCGAGCCGCCGCTCAGGCGATCACCTCTCGGATCAGCTCGTCGGGAGCGCCTGGTGCCGGCTGGATCGTCACCGCATCCTGAAGCGCATCCTCGGCCCGCGCGAACCGGGCCGGGTCGTCCGCCCGCAGGGTGTAGAGGACGTCCCCGCGGCGCACCCGGTCGCCGGGCTTCACCCGCAGGTCGATGCCCGCCGCGTGCGAGACGGGGGCGCCGGGGACGCTGCGCCCGGCCCCGAGCCGCCACGACCCGACGCCAAACGCGAGCGCGTCCAAGTGGCCGACCCAGCCGTCCCGATCGGCCGTCACCGGCTCGGTCTCGGCCGGCGCCGGCAATGGGGCGTCGGGGTCGCCGCCCTGCGCGGCCACGAACTGCCGCCAGACGTCCATCGCCGCGCCGGAGTCGAGGGCCCGGGCCGGGTCGGCGTCGGGCAGGCCGGCCAGGTCCAGCATGTGCCGGGCGAGCGCGCAGACCACCCTGCGCAGATCGGACGGGCCGCCGCCGGCGAGCGCATCCACTGCCTCGGCCACCTCGTTCGCGTTGCCGATGGCCAGCCCGAGCGGCGCCTCCATGGACGTGATGACCGCCCGAGTGCGCACCCCGGCGGCGGTCCCGATCGCGACCATGGTGCGGGCCAGGCGGCGAGCGTCCTCGATCTCGCGCATGAAGGCCCCGCCGCCGGTGGTGACGTTCAGCACCAGCCCCTCGGCGCCCTCGGCGATCTTCTTGCTCATGATCGACGAAGCCATCAGCGGAATCGACTCGACCGTCCCGGTCGCATCGCGCAGGGCGTACAGGCGCCGATCGGCGGGGGCTAGGTCGGCCCCGGGAGCGCACACCACCCCGCCGACGCGCTGCAGCTGCTCCCGGATCTCCGCACCGGTGAGGTCGGCCCGCCAACCGGGAATCGACTCGAGCTTGTCGAGTGTGCCGCCGGTGTGCCCGAGCCCCCGGCCCGACAGCTGCGGAACGATCGCCCCGAACGAGGCGACCACCGGCATGAGGACGAGCGTGACCTTGTCCCCGACGCCCCCGGTCGAGTGCTTATCCACCACGGGGCGGCCGAGGTCCGAGTAGTCGTGCCGCACGCCGGAATTCACCATGGCCGTGGTGAGGTCGGAGATCTCGCGGTCGGTCATCCCGCGCAGGCAGACGGCCATCGCGAAAGCCGACATCTGGGCGTCGAGGATGCGGCCAGCGGTGAACGCGGTCACGAGCCAGTCGATCTCGGCGGTGGTCAAGGCGCCGCCATCGCGTTTCCGCAGGATGAGATCGACGACGTCGAAAGGAGCGAGCGGGGCGGTCATCGGGTCTCGCCTCCGTCCATGGCTGGGTCCGCTTCTGCGTCCGCACGAAGCTCCGAGGCGTCCCAGGCCGCCGGCAGGAGGGCCTCGATCGGCACCGGGCCGCGGTCGGTCAGCACGCACATTCCCGAAAGGGAATGTTCCAGCAGCAGCTGCCGGCAGCGGCCGCAGGGCGTGATGGCGGCGCCGGCGCCGTCCACGCACACCACCGCCCGCAGGCGTCCGCCGCCGCTGAGCCGCAGCTGCGAGACCAGCCCGCACTCGGCGCAGAGCGTCAGGCCGTAGGACGCATTCTCCACATTGCATCCGGTCACCAGGCGCCCGTCTTCGACGAGGCCGGCCGCCCCGACCGGGTAGTGCGAATAGGGGCAGTACGCCCGCGCGCGGGCGGCCGTGGCGGCATCCCGCAGCTCGGCCCAGGGGATATCGATGTCAGCCATGCGGTCAGCCTACCCAGCTCGGGCCGCCGACCGGCGCCGCCGGGGCCGCATCCCGCGGATCGGAGGGCGGCCCAGGAGATCCCCCAGCCGGATCAGGCGTCGACGGCCTTGACCGCCTGGATGAGCGCCGCCAGCTCCGTCTTGGCGTCGCCGAACAGCATTGCCGTCTTCGGGTCCGTGTAGAGCAGGTTGTCGACCCCCGCGTACCCGTGGCTCATGCCGCGCTTGATGACGATGATGCTCTTGGCGTTCTCGACCTCGAGGATGGGCATCCCGGCGATGGGCGACCCCGGCTGGTTGGCCGCCGGGTTGGTGACGTCGTTGGCGCCGACCACCAGGGCCACGTCCGCCTGCGCGAACTTGGGGTTGATCTCGTCCATGTCTTTGAGCAGGTCGTAGGGGACGTTCGCCTCGGCGAGCAGCACGTTCATATGGCCCGGCATGCGCCCGGCCACCGGGTGGATGGCGTAGGCGACGTCGATGCCGCGCTGCTGCAGCAGGGAGCCCAGGTCGGCCATCTCCTGCTGCGCCCGGGCGGCAGCCAGTCCGTAGCCGGGGACCATGATGACGCTCTTCGCGTAGGCGAGCTGGATGGCGGCGTCATCGGGGTCGGTCTGCTTGACCGTGCCGCCGCCCGCCGTCGTCGGAACGGCCCCCGCCGCGGCCGAACCCCCGAATCCACCGGCCAGGATGGCGGGGATCGACCGATTCATGGCCTTCGCCATCAGGAAGCTCAGGCGCGTGCCCGCCGACCCGACCAGCGCGCCGGCCACGATGAGGATCGTGTTCGAGATGACCATGCCGGCCATCGCCACCGCAATGCCCGTGCAGGCGTTCAAGATAGATACCACGACGGGCATATCTGCGCCGCCGATCGGCAGCACCAGCAGCACGCCGACGGCCAGCGCCCCGAGCAGGGTGAGCAGCACCAGCCACGACTGAGCAGGCACGATCGCGTAGGCGATGCCGGAACCCACGGTGACCACCGCGGCCAGGGCCTGCCAGACCACCGCGAGCGGCAGCTGGACGGGCGAACCGGGCACGAGGCCCTGCAGCTTGCCGGCCGCGATCAACGACCCGGCGAAGGTCAGCGAGCCGATGAGCACGCCCAGCACGGTGGCGATGGCCGTGAACTCGGTGATGAGCACCGACGACCCTGCGCCCCCGTGGGGCAGCGAGATCGCGTCGTTGAGCGCGACGATGGCCGCAGCCCCGCCGCCGACCATGTTCAGCACGCTCACCAGCTGGGGCATCTGCGTCATCTGCACTTTCGCAGCGCTCACCAGCCCCAGCCCGGCCCCGATGGCCAGTCCGATGAACAGCAGCACCACGGCCACGACGTTCACCGGCCCCAGTACGAACATCTCCACGAACGCCGTCAGCACGGCCAGACCCATACCGATTGCGGAGAGCCCGTTGCCCGAGCGCGCCGTCCGGGGCGAATTCATCCGGTGCAGGCCGCGGACGAACAGCACCGCGGCGACCAGGTAGAACAGTGCGCAGACATCCTGAACCGTCATCCCGCTCACCCGCGCTTTCCGGAGGCCGGCTTCTCGGCCGGCCCGCTGCTGCGGAACATCCCCAGCATGCGGTCGGTGACCACGAACCCGCCCACCACGTTCATGGCGGCGAGCACGGCGGCGATGAACACCAGGACGATGCTCACCCAGCCGTTCGCCTGGCCGGCGACGAGGATGACCCCGACGACGACCACGCCGTGGATGGCGTTGGACCCCGACATCAGGGGGGTGTGCAGGGTGGCGGGAACCTTGCTGACCACCTCGGTGCCGACGAGGACCGCCAGCACGAAGATGGTGAGCGAGATCACCAGGGCGCTCGTCATGATGCCTCCTCCGTTGCCGCCTCAGGGGTCGGGGCCGGCGGCTTGCCGGCCACGATGACGGCGGCATCGATCGGGTCGGCGGCATCGACCCGCAGCTCGCCGTCGCGCAGGAAGTGCGTGAGGAAATCGCCGACGTTGCGGCCGTAGGCCGAGGATGCCGATGTCGGCATCGAAGACGGCAGCGACCCGGCGCCGATGACGATCACTCCGTTCGCGGTGGTGATCATGTCGCCCGGACGGGAGCCGGCGACGTTGCCGCCGAGGTCGCTGGCGCCGAGGTCGACCAGCACCGAGCCGCGGCGCATCCGCTGCAGGGTGTCCTCGGTGACCAGCAGCGGCGGGCGTCGCCCGGGCACCTGCGCCGTGGTGATCACGATGTCGAACTCGACCAGGGCCGCCGCGAGCGCGGCCTGCTGCTGGGCCTGCTCCTCGGGGGTGAGCTGCCGGGCGTAACCCCCGGCGCCATCGGCGGTCGGGGCGTCGAGCTCCAGGAACGAGGCGCCCAGCGACTCGACCTGCTCGCGGGCTGCGGAGCGGACGTCGTACCCGGTGACGACGGCGCCGAGGCGATGGGCGGTGCCGATCGCCTGCAAGCCCGCCACGCCGGCGCCCATGACCAGCACCTGTGCGGGGCGCACGGTGCCGGCGGCGGTCATCAGCATGGGCAGGTAGCGGCCGAAGGCGCTGGCGGCCACCAGCACCGCCTTGTATCCGGCCACATTGGCCTGCGAGGTCAGCGCGTCCATCGACTGGGCGCTGCTGAGCGTGCGCGGCAGCAGGTCGAGCGCAGCGGCCGTCACGTGCTTGGCCTCCAGCGCGGCGACGAGGTCCGTGTCGGTGCGGGCCTGCAGCAGCCCGGCGATCCACTGGCCCGGCCGCAGAGCCTCCACCAGGGCGGCGTCAGGAGGATTCACCACCGCGATGGCGGCCGCCTGGTCGATGACCTCGCGGCGCGGCGCCAGCCGGGCCCCCGTCTGCTCGTACTGGTCGTCGGCGAACGAGGCCGCGGTGCCGGCCCCCGGTTCGATGACCACCTCGAAGCCGGCGCGGCGCAGCCGCGTCACGGAATCGGGTGCGAGCGCGACCCGGCGCTCCCCCGGACTGGTCTCGGCGACGACCCCGACGATGGGGGCAGATGCTTCACTGCTGGTGGCCACGTTGCCTCCTCTTGGACAGACGCCAGCTTACGTCGGTCTGGGCTCACCGGGCGAGACTCGCATGCCAGCCGGCGCCGGCGCGATGGCTTCCGCATCGTCCGCCCGGCGCGATCCTGATCGTCTGCCGCCCGGCGCGGTCACTTGCCGAGGATCGCCTGGGCGAGTTCGATCTCGGCGCGGATGGCGGAGTCGAGGTTCATGTCGGACGACTCGCTGTCGGCCTCGTTCGAGGTGAGCCAGTCGACCGCCCCCTGCAGCAGTGCGTGCTGCGCGCGCAGCGTGCGGTGCAGCGCGGCGATCAGGTCGGCGTTGTAGGACCAGCCTTCGAGTTCGCCGGTCGCGCAGACGTCGGAGTCGCCGGCCAGGACGTGCGCGACGGGCGCCTGCTCCCCGGCGTCGGGAAAGCCGACCGTCCACGTCCCCGGGGCGCTCAGCGCCTCCAGGTCCTCCAGACGGTAGATGGCCTCCTGCAGCGTCTCCAGCGTCGTCATACCCTCTCCTCCGTCGGCTCTCGGTGCGCGACGCCTGCGGCACACGGACTCCCGCCGCCGAGAAGGCCCCCCGGCCTCGGCCTGCGATCACAACGCACGACACACCACCCGCATTCCACGGCCTCCGGAAGGGCGCCCTCGTCCTCTGCCGGCAGCCTACCAGCCGGGCTGGCGCCGGCCCCAGGACGTTGCAGCCCCACCGGCCTCAGCCGGCCCGCGGCCTCGCCGAATTGACTCGCGCCCGCGAGCTTCATACCATGAGCCGCATGAAGCAGGTTCTGCTCGCCACCGGCGAGATTATTCTCTAGCGCGCCACCACCGCCCGCGGGCGGTCGTGACGCGCATCCCGTTGTCCCAATTTCCTGGGACGGCGGGATTTTTTGTACCCGCTCCCGTCCGCCCCCTCTGGCGGACTCCCCCCAGATGAAAGGTTCCCCACCATGTCCACCACTTCCGCCACCTCGCCCAGCCCCAGCGCCGTCCTCCTCGATGCCCCGAACGCCGCCGAGCAGGATCTGGCCCGCACGCTCTTCGCCGCCTACCACGACCACCGCCAGCTGCGGGTCGCCGACTTCGCCGCCGCCGTCCCCGACCTCGCCGCCGCCTACCGAGTGCAGCGCGAGCTCACCAGTCTGAAGGGCGAGCCGGTCGCCGGCTACAAGGTCTCGCTCACCAGCGCCGAGACCCAGCACCTGTTCGACGCCGTCGAGCCGCTGTACGGCGCCCAGGTCGCCAGCCGCGTGCTGCCCGCCCCGGCCACCGTGCGCCGGGCCGACCTGCTCGCGCCCCTGGTCGAGGTGGAGCTGAACTTCCGCGCGACCCGGCCCCTCGGGGCCGACGCCACCCTCGACGACGTCTACGCCGGCACCACCGTCGCCGCCGGGCTCGAACTGCCCGACTCGCGCTTCGCCGACTGGTTCCCGTCTCTGCCGAAGGAGCTGGTCGGGTCGGATGCGGCCGTCGGCGGCTTCTTCGTCTACGCACCGGAGCACCCCACCGCCGAGGCGTTCGCCGGCCCCGGCGCCGCCGCCGAGGTGCACGCGAAGCTCTGGCACGACGGCGAGCTGGTGCGGGAAGGCGCCTCGTCCGAAGTGCTGGGCAACCCGCTGCGCGCCGTGCTGTGGCTGGCCCATGTGCTCGACGCCCAGGGGCTGGGCGGCCTGCAGGAGGGGCAGCGGGTCTCCAGCGGCACATTCGTGATGCCGCTGGAGCTGACGGACGGCCTGTGGAAGGCGTCCTTCGACGCCGGGCTCGGCGACGTCGAGGTGCGGGTCGGCGGGGATGCGGCCGAGTAGAAGGAAAGTGACGACCAGGCGGGTCGGAGAGCGCAACCATCCGGATTCACAGCGCATCCCCATGCCAAACGCGAGAGGAGGGCCGGCGGGGGTGGCGGGGGCCAAAGCGCGGCCCCCCCGCCCCGCCCGCGCAACAACACAAAAGCCCGGGCTAGGGGGGGTGGAAGCCCCCCGGCGAG
>JBDNYM010000045.1:17364-20133 GCA_047722305.1 Pseudoclavibacter sp.
GGGGGGCCTTCCCCCCCCCCCCGCTGCCCCCCCCCCCCCCCCCCCCCCACCGGGGGGGCGGGGGGGGGGGGGGGGGGGGCCCCCCCGCCCCCCGCACCGCATCCAGCGCGACTCAACTCACGAAAACGCGGAGAATGGGGGATTCGAACCCCCGAGGGCTTTCACCCAACCCGCTTTCCAAGCGAGCGCCATAGGCCACTAGGCGAATTCTCCTGGGCCGACTGGCGGCCACAAAACGATTATCCTACCGGAGCCGAGCGCGCGGTGCACGGCTCCGGCGTCGAGCCGGTGGATTCGGGCGAGTTCAGCCTGGATTCCGGGTCGATCCGGCCCTGATTCTGTCGCCAGATCGCTCCGAGAGCGCGGTCTCCCGGCGTTCCGTGCGCTGGCGTACATTGATCGGCGTGCCATGCGCGGTCCAGGGCGCAAAGTTCGGCTTCGTTAGGCCGTTCTTGGAGAGCTTGATCGTGGGAAGCGCCGCGATCGCTGTGCGCTGGCGTCCGCAGCCCACGCGGCCAAGCGACGGAGCCCGCGAAAACTCCCGCCGGAACACTCGGCGCGCCCGGTTCAGGCGTCTCCGCCTCCCTCTCAGGCAGCATCGCCGTCGAACCTCTACACTGGTCGCGGCCCCCCGTGCGGCGGCACCTCGGCGAACTCCCCCAGGTCGGAAACGAAGCAAGGGTACCCGGGCTCTGCCGGGTGCGCGGGGGACCACCTCTTTCTCTGCGGATGCGCCCCATCCCGTGTCGGTGGCAGCAGCTACCCTGGGTGCGTGGTCACCGCCCTCTACCGTCGCTACCGCCCGGACTCCTTCGCCGAACTCATCGGCCAGGAGCAGGTCACCGGTCCCCTCATGGCTGCGCTGCGCAACAATCGGGTCAACCACGCCTACCTGTTCTCGGGGCCGCGCGGCTGCGGCAAGACGACGTCGGCGCGCATTCTGGCCCGCTGCCTGAACTGTGCGGAGGGCCCCACCGACACCCCGTGCGGAAAGTGCCCGAGCTGCCGCGAACTCGCCACCGGCGGGCAGGGTTCGCTCGATGTGATCGAGATCGATGCCGCCAGCCACGGTGGGGTGGATGACGCCCGCGAGCTGCGCGAGCGCGCCGTGTTCGCCCCCGCCCGCGACCGGTACAAGATCTTCATCATCGACGAGGCCCACATGGTGACCCCGGGCGGGTTCAACGCACTGCTCAAGCTGGTCGAAGAGCCGCCGGAGCACGTGAAGTTCATCTTCGCGACCACCGAGCCCGAGAAGGTCATCGGCACCATCCGGTCCCGCACCCATCACTATCCGTTCCGGCTCATCCCGCCGGCGACCATGCTGCCGTACGTCGAGAAGATCCTCGGGCAGGAGCGCATGGAGGCCGAGCCCGGGGTGCTGCCGCTGGTGGTGCGCGCCGGGGGCGGCTCCGTGCGCGACACACTGTCCGTGCTCGACCAGCTCATCGCCGGCACCGACTCGGGGCCGCTGCGGTACGACACGACCATCGGCCTGCTCGGGTACACGCCTGGGCACGTGCTCGGCGACATCATGGCCGCCCTCGCCGATCAGGACGCCCCGGCGCTGTTCTCCGCCGTCGACAAGGTGGTGCAGGGCGGACAGGACCCACGGCGCTTCGCGGAAGACCTGCTGCAGCGGCTGCGGGACGCCGCTGTGGCCGGGCTCACCGGCTCGGCCGCCGGCGAGCTGCTGCACGGGCTCTCCCCCGAGGAGGTCGAGACCCTGCAGCGCGAAGGCCGCCAGCTCGGCCCGGGCCGGCTCGACCACGCCGCCCAGGTGGTCGATCAGGCCCTCAACTCGATGGGCGGCACCACCAATCCCCGCACCCACATCGAACTGATGTGCGCGCGGCTGCTGCTGCCCGAGGCGGGGCAGGGGCTCGCCCAGGCCGGCGCCCGCCTCGACCGGCTCGAACGCCGCCTGGAGATCTCGCCCGGGGCCCCGCTGCCGGCCACCACATCCCCGGCGAGTCCCGCCGATCGACGGTCGCAGCAGGCCGTGGCTCCCGTGCAGGCGGTCGCCGCCGCGGTTCCCAACCCCGGCACAGCACCCGGTCCTGCCACTGAGACGGTCACGCCGGCAGAAACAGCGGACGTCGCGCCCGCCGAATCGTCTGCACCTGCCAGCCGGACGAAGCCCGCGGATTCGGCTGGGCCGGCTGAGTCGGTCGGCCGGCCGGCCGGGGCGCCAGCGTCCGGAGAGCAGGCGAAGCCGGCCGCTCCAGCCCAGCCCGCGGGTTCGACGGCCTCGCCCGCGGCACCGGCCCAGCCCCAGCCCCCGACGCCGGCGGGCGAACTCACCGCGGAGACCGTGGCCGCGGCCTGGCCGCAGGTCGTCGCCGCCGCAGCGCGGCGCAATCGGGTGGCGTGGATGGTCATCCGGGAGATCCGCGTCGTCGGGCTGCGCGACGGCGACGTGCTGGTGCTGCAGTTCGACAACGCCACTGACGAACAGACGTTCCGGGGGCACGGCGCCCCGAGCAAGTCGGTGGAGGTACTGCGCGAATCCGTCGAAGAGGTGCTCGGCGTGCGGCCCCGCTTCGTGGCGCACAGCGCCCAGCCGCCGCGGGCCGGGCAGCCGGCCCAGCCCCGGGTCGCACCCCCCGTGCCGAACCCGGCCAGCGCCGGTGCCGCCGTGCTGCGCCCCGCCCAGTCGGCACCGTCCCCGGCGACGCCACGCCCACAGCCGCAGCAGGCGGAGCCACCGCGCCCGACACCATCCCCGGCAGCACGCCCCCAGGCAGAGCCGGCCCCGGAGGCCAGGCC
>JBDNYM010000046.1:0-19272 GCA_047722305.1 Pseudoclavibacter sp.
CCCCCGGAAACGCCCCCGCTCGTCCTGGCTGCGGTTCACCGCAGACCGCCCCAACGAGCTCTGGCAGTCCGATTTCACCCACGTCACCCTCACCGACGGCACCGACCTGGAAGTGATCGGCTGGCTCGATGACCACTCCCGCTATCTGCTGCACCTGTCCGCTCACCACCGCGTGACCGGCCGCACCGTCACCGACACCTTCACCACCACCGCCCAGGAACACGGTTACCCGGCCGCGACCCTCACCGACAACGGCATGGTCTACACCACCCGCCTCGCCCGCGGCGGCAACGGCCGCGGCGACGGCACCGGGAACGCGTTCGAAACCCTCCTCGCCGACCTCGGTATCACCCAGAAGAACGGGCAGCCCGGCAAACCCACCACCCAGGGCAAGATCGAACGCTTCTGGCAGACCCTGAAGAAACACCTCGCTGCCCACCCCACCACGACCATCACCGAACTCCAGACCGTCCTCGACGCCTTCCGCGACCACTACAACACCGTCCGCCCCCACCGCGGCCTCAACCGACGCACCCCCGCGTTCGCCTACCAACTGATCCCCAAAACCACCCCGACACGACCCAACGACACCAACGTCTGGCGCGTGCGCTACGACACCGTCGACCGCACCGGGAAGATCACCCTCCGCCACTCCGGCCGACTCCTGCACCTCGGTATCGGCCGCGCCCACGCCCGCACTGAGATCATCACCCTGATCCACAACACCAACGCCACCATCACAGCCCGAGACACCGGCGAAATCCTCGCCGAATTCACCCTCGACCCCACCCACGACTACCAACGAAAAAACGGGTGAACCCAAAACCGAGGGTTCACCCGTTCACGATGTCCCGAGACATCACAATGCGGGAACGGAGGGATTTGAACCCTCGGACCCCGAAACCGGGGTCTCCACCTTAGCAGGGTGGTGCACTAAGCCGGACTATGCGACGTTCCCTCGGGCCGGCCACGCAGACCGCGCCCACAAGGCAATCATCCTACACACTCCCCCGCACCCATGGCGATCGCCCCGACCGAAGAACCGAGTTCCCGAGCCGCCGGCTCCTCCTCATCATGAGCTACGGACTCATGAGCTACGGGTGCAGATTCTTCCTGAAATCCATCGCCACGATGGAAGTACAGCACCCAGGGCATCCCTCATCCCGACCATCCACCGGAACCTTTCGCTCACGCGTCCGGGATACACATCCGGCGAGCTTCGTCAATCCCATTACACATGACCGTCAGAGATCAGCACGCTCTTCCTCATCGCGCCCGGCCGAACCGAAGCGGGCGCCGAATCGTCATCCCTTGAAGATGACGAAACGGAGACCATCAGCCATACGGACGCTCATATCACTCGCATCCGGGTGCACCACTCGGGTGCACAGAATTCACGCACCCCAATTCCCGACCCCGGGATGATCACACCTCGACCGGCTCGACCAGTCGCATTCATCTGGACCGGGCCGCCCCTTGCGATGTACTTTCCGCGACGACGCCGTCCACCGATGCGGTCGGCGTCGCCGCCGGCGGCTAGTCCTCGTCGGCGACGAGCTTGCGGGCCTCGACGAGACGCTGGGCGGCTTCCTGCTGCCGGCGCTCGAGGTCGGCCTGCTCGTTCTGCGCCTGCTTGATGATGCGCTCCGCGGCGGTCTTCAGCGTGCGACGGGCCTTCTGGGTCTCCTTCTTGGCGGCCTCGTACTGGTCCTTGAGCTCGGCGGTGCGCGCCTCCGACTCGGCCAGGGCGGCCCGCAGCCCGGAGATGTCGTTCTTGGTGGTGACCGTGACCGTGCTGCGACGCGACCGCGGCGTGCCGAGCAGGGGCAGGACGTCGACGGGGATGCGCCAGGCGGAGGCCTTGCCCTCAAGACTGCCGCCGTGCTCCGTGATGATGCGCTGAGTCTTGGCCGAGGTGAACTTGGTCAGAGAGAACCCGCTGAGACGAACCGCCTCATGACCGTCGACGAACTGCTGTGCCATGGTGATTAACCTTCCGATAGTGCTCGTATCAGTTTTCCGATGTCAGCCGGCATCGGGATCTTTCGAGATCTGGGGTAGCAGAATGCGACATACCTGCACGTTCTGCTTCCAAGCATCAAAAGTGTACACGGAAATATGTACTTTTCCTGAACCTCACCAGGTACACCCTGTCCTCATCGAGCCCGAGGATGAGATATCAGACCAGGAGCGTTCGGCAACAGCTCACTTCGCACAGACAACCACAATGGCGGAGAGACTGGGATTCGAACCCAGGGAGACTTTCGCCTCACTTGTTTTCAAGACAAGCTCCTTCGGCCGCTCGGACACCTCTCCGTGTCGGCGACGATGCCGCCGATGCAGCACCATGGTAGCCGAGCGATAGACGCACCGAATTCACCGCACCGGGAGCAGCTCGATCGCATCCGCGACGCCGTCGTGCTCCAGATCGCCCACCACCCGGCTCGCGTGCGCGCGCACCTCGGGATCGGCGTGCCCCATGGCCGCGCCGATGCCCTCGGCTGAAGCCCAGTCGAGCATCTCGATGTCGTTGTACCCGTCGCCGATGACCATGACCCGACTGCGGGGCACCCCCAGACGCGCCCGCACCTTCTCGAGCGCCGTGGCCTTGTTGACCCCCTGGGGGGCGATGTCGAGCCAGGCCGTCCACCCCACCGAGTAGCTCACCTGGTGCAGGCCGATGCGGTCGATGATCTGCAGAAATTCGTCCATGTCGTCATCGTGGCTGGGCGACACCACGATGACCCGCGTCACCGGCCGGGCCTTCAGGTCGTCCAACGGCACCTCCGAGATGGGGGCACCGAACGTGCCCGCCACGAACGGCCGCGAGAAGCGGTAGCCCACATCCCCGTCTTCGACGGCGAAGCGCGCGTCGGGCAGGTACGGGTCGATGGCCTCGATCACGGGCGCCGGGTCGAAGGTGGTCATATCGACGATGCGGTACCGGGCCCCGCGCGCGGCCGCGTTGGTGCCCACCACGATGGCGCCATTCGAGCACACCGCATAGGGCGAGGCCAGACCCAGGTGGTCGTAGAGCGGGAGGACGCCGGCGATGGGCCGGCCGCTGGCCACGAGGACGGTGTGCCCGGCCGCCTGGGCGCGCGCGACGGCGTCGCGCACCCGGTCCGAGGCGTGGTTGTCCGGGTCGACGGTGGTGCCGTCCAGGTCGATGGCGACCAGCCAGCGGTCGTCGTCGCGCTCGGGCGGCAGCACGCTGATGGACTCGGTCAGCGGGAACACGCCGGCGTCGACGACGGAACGGCCAGCGACACGGCTGGTCTCGGCGCGGTCGGCCTCGGCGCGATCGGCCCGGGAACGAGCACTCACCGCACCGTCCTCAGCCCTGCTCCGGGGCGATGACGTCGGTGCCGAGGTAGCGCTGCAACGCCTGCGGGACGCGCACCGAGCCGTCGGCCTGCTGGTGCTGTTCCAGCAAGGCCACGATCCAGCGCGTGGTCGCCAGGGTGCCGTTGAGGGTCGCCGCGGTCCGCGTCGCGCCTTCGTCGTCGCGGTAGCGGATGTTGAGGCGGCGGGCCTGGAACGTCGAGCAGTTCGAGGTGCTGGTCAGCTCGCGGTAGCGGTCCTGAGTGGGCACCCAGGCCTCGCAGTCGTACTTCTTGGCCGCGGAGGAGCCGAGGTCGCCCGCGGCCGTCACGATCACCCGGTACGACAGCTCGCACTTGTTCAGCATCTCCTGCTGCCAGGCCAACAGCCGCTCGTGCTCGGCGACCGCATCCTCGGGCCGCGTGTACACGAACATCTCCAGCTTGTCGAACTGGTGCACGCGCAGGATGCCCCGGGTGTCCTTGCCGCCGGAGCCGGACTCGCGACGGTAGCACGTGGACCATCCCGCGTACCGCTTCGGGCCGGATGCGAGGTCGATGATCTCGCCGGAGTGGTAGCCGGCCAGGGCCACCTCGCTGGTGCCGGTCAGATACTGGTCGTCGGCGTCGAGATGGTAGATCTCGTCGGCGTGGGAGTCGAGGAAGCCGGTGCCCTGCATGACGGACGGGTTCACGATGGTGGGCGTGATCATGGGAGTGAAGCCATTGGCGACCGCCTGATCCAGGCCCATGGTCAGCAGCGCGAGTTGCAGCCGCATCCCCCAGCCGGTCAGGTAGTAGAACCGGGCGCCCGAGACCTTCGCCCCGCGCTCCATGTCGAACATCCCCAGCCCCTCGCCGAGCGCGACGTGGTCGCGGGGCTCGAAGTCGAACGTCTGCGGGGACCCGACCAGCTCGCGCACCTCGAAGTCGTCCTCGCCGCCGCTGGGGACGCCCTCGCCGATGAGGTTCGGGATGGCTCGCATCGCGGTGGTGAACGCCTCGTCCGCCTCCCGTGAGGTCGCTTCCGCGGCTTTCACGCGCCCCGACAGCTCCGAGGCCTGCGAGACCAGCTCGGCCTTCCGCTCGCGGGGCGCGCGGGCGATCTGCTTGCTGACGCGCTTCTGCTCGGCCCGCAGGTCGTTGTAGGCGGAGATCGCCTCGCGCCGTGCCGTGTCGGCGGCCCGGGCGCGCTCGACCGCGCCCTCGTCCGCGCCGCGGGCCCGCTGGCTGGCGACCACTCGATCGGGATCTGTCCTCAAGATGTCAACGTCAATCACGGCAACCAGCCTACCGTCGCCCATCCCGGGCCGGTCATCCCTCCCCCAGCCGGCCCCGATCATCCTGGGGGTGATCGTCCTCGACCGGTCGTCCTCGGCCCGGCCGCACCGGGCCCGCTCATCCTCGGCCCGATCTCCACAGCGCCTCGCCAGCGACCGCTCGCTAGGCTGACCACATGCCCCGTGCTCGCCGTTCCCGCTTCGCCGCCGTCGTGTACAACCCGGCGAAGGCGGCCCGGGCGAAGCTGGCCCCGCTGGTCGACCGCACCGCGACCGACAGCGGTTGGGGGTCTACGCAGTGGTTCCCCACCGACCCCGACGACGCCGGGGTCAAGGCCACCCGCCGCGCCCTCGAATCGGGATGCGCCCTGGTCATGGTCTCCGGCGGCGACGGCACCGTCCGCACCGCGGCCGAGGTGCTCGCCGACACCGACATCCCGATGGCCATCCTTCCCCAGGGCACGGCCAACGTCTTCGCCCGCAACCTGGGTATGCGCGTGCCGGCGCTCGGACGCGCCGTCGAGAGCGCGTTCCACGGCGAGGACCGCCGCGTCGACCTGGGCGAGGCGGTCATCACCGCCCCCGACGGCACCACGTCCACCGGCCCGTTCCTGGTGGTCGCCGGCATCGGCCTCGATGGCGAGATCATGGCGCGCACCACCCCCGTCGAGAAGCGGCTGCTCGGCTGGCTCGGGTATATCAGCGCCGCCGTGCGGGTGTTCAACGGCGACACCAAGGTCCGCACCCAGATCGAGGTCGCCGGCCGCGAAACCCGCACCACGCGCGCCTCCATGACCCTGGTGTGCAACTGCGGCTTCCAGCCCGGCAACGTGCTGCTGGTGCCGGGGGCCGAGATCGACGACGGCCAGCTCGACATCCTGTCCGTCTCCCCCCGGCGCTTCCGCGACTGGGTAGGCATCGTCTGGCGCGTCCTCGTCGACCACCGCCTGTCGCAGACGGCCGCCGGCTCCGTCTTCGTGCAGCTGGCCGGCACCCGCAAGCTGCGAGCGCTCGCCTACGCCCAGGGGGAGGAAGTGGCCCTCACCACCGCCTCCCCGCGCGAGGTCGAGCTGGATGGCGACCCGGTCGGGCAAGCCAAGCGCCTGGAGTGCCGGGTGCGGCAGGGCGCGCTGCTGGTGCGGGTCCCCCGGTCGGGGCGGATGCGGACGACGGGCGAGTCGCCCGCATGATCCGCCGGCCCGATCTGGGACGGCGGCCGCGGCCACGTTGGCGGCGACGGGCGCTGGCGCTCGCCGGCGTCGTCCTGTGCGCCGCCGTGGCGAGCGGATGCGCCGGCTCCCCCACCTCCCCGCAGAGCCGGGCCCCGGTGGTGCGCGTGGCGACCGTCGCCGGTCTGTCCCTGCCGCGGGCGCAGCTGGAGGCATTCACCGCCCGCACCGGCATCCGGGTGGAGATCAGCACCGTGCCCTCCGACCTCCAGCTCGCCAGCCGGGTCGAAGACGGTCGGGTCCGGGCCGACATCGCCATCGGGCTCCCCGCCCCCAACGTCAGTGCCCTCGGCGAGAGCCGCGCCCTGCTGCCGTACACCTCCACCGCCTCCGGGGACGGCGCCGTCGACTTCGCCTACGTGCGCAGCAACCGGCTCACCGCCTACTCCTACGACTTCGTCTGCGCCGCTTTCGACGCCTCCCGAACGGACGCCCCCGCCCCGGCCCACCTGAGCGACTTCACCCGGTCCGAATACCGCGGACAGCTGACCCTGCCCGACCCGCGGCGCTCCAGCGCCGGGCTCGCCTTCGTCCTCGCCGCCAACGACCAGACCGCGCCCGAGGGGGGAGACGCCTGGAAGACCTACTGGGCGGACCTCGCCGCCAACGACGCCCACCTGCAGCCCGGGGCCGCCCCGGCCGGCGCCGTCGCCTCCACCCCGCTGCGGGTGCTGTCGCCGTCGCGCGCCGGGGTGCCGAACACCGAGGTCATCGGCTCGACCTGCACCCGCCGGGTGCGCTACGCGGGCATCATCGCCGGGTCCCGGCACGTGAACCAGGCCAAGCGGCTCGTCGACGCCCTGCTCGCCAAGGGCTGGCAGCACACCCTGCCCGCTGACGGCGCGTTCCCCGTGACCACGGGAGTGGGCGTCCCGGCCCGGATGCGCGCGCTGCGCCAGCTCTGGGAGCGCAACGGCGAGAACAACACCGACGTGGCCGCCGCCGACACCCGCATGCCGGCCATGCTGCGCACCTGGGCGCAGGCCTTCCGGGTCGAGTGACGCCGGGCGGGTGCCGACGCCCTGAACCCGACCGGCCCCTACTGCAGCTCGGCGCCACCGCGCCTCCGGTCCTGAGCCGGCGGCCGGCCCGCCCCGCTCATGCCTCCGGCTGCAGCGCCTCCCCCAGCCGCCGCCGCATCACCGCGACGGCCTCCGGGTTCTCGTCGATGAGGGCGAAGCGGCGCCCGAGTTCTGCAGCGGCCGCACCGGTCGTGCCCGATCCGGCGAAGGGATCGAGCACCCAGTCCCCGGGCCGGCTCGACGCGGTGACGATGCGGCGCAGAATGCCGACCGGCTTCTGCGTCGGGTAGCCGGTGCGCTCCCTGCCCGAGGTGGCCACGATGGTGTGCCACCAGACGTCAGTGGGCAGCTTGCCCCGCGCCGCCTTCTCCGGCCCCACCAGGCCGGGCGCCATGTAGGGCTCGCGGTCCACTCCGTCCGAATCGAAGTAGTAGGCGCGCACGTCCTTCACGTACACGAGGATGGTCTGGTGCTTCGGTGGCCAGCGGCGCCGGGTCCGCCCCCCGAAGTCGTAGGCCCAGATGATCTCGTTGAGGAAGCGGTCGCGACCGACCAGCTCGTCCATCCATACCTTCGCATAGTGCGCCTCGCGGTAGTCGAGGTGCAGATAGAGGGTGCCGGTGGGATGCAGCAGGCGCCAGGCCGCCTCCAGCCGCGGCAGCAGGAAGGCCCGGTAGTCGTCGAAGCGGTCGCCGTACGACGGCTGCGGCCCCGCGGTCAGGGCGTAAGCGCGGCCCTGGAAGCCCGGGCGCCCGGCGGCATCGCCGTCGTCCACCCGCACCGCGCGCGCCCGCCCGCCGGTCTGCCGCTCGCCGGTATTGAACGGCGGGTCGAGGTAGGCGAGCTGGAAGGACGCGGCCGGCAGCTCGGCCATCCGCTGCAGGTTGTCCCCGGGCAGCAGCACGCCGTGGCCGGCGGCGACGCCGTCCAGTTCGAGGGCGGTCACGGCACCCGGTACAGCCATTCATCGGTGGCGAACTTGGTCTCGACCAGCTCCTGGGCCTGCGCCATCTCCTCGTCGCTGATCTGCCCCTCGGTCAGTCCATGCTCCGAACGGAATGTAGAGATCAGGTGCTCGATGATGTCGTGCCTGCTCATTCCGGCCTGGGAACGCAGCGGGTCGACGCGCTTCTTGGCCGACTTGATGCCCTTGTCGCTGAGCTTCTCGCGCCCGATGCGCAGCACCTGCACCATCTTGTCGGCGTCGATGTCGTAGCTCATGGTGACGTGGTGCAGCACGGCCCCGCTGGCCAGTCGCTTCTGCGCGGCGCCGCCGATCTTGCCCTTGTCGGTGGCGATGTCGTTGAGCGGCTGGTACTCGGCCTTGAGGCCGAGCGAGCGCAGGCCGTCCAGCACCCAGTCATCGAGGTAGGCGTATGAATTCTCGATGCTCATCCCCTGCACCAGCTCGATGGGGGCGTGGATGGAGTATGTGACGATCGCGTTCTCCTCCATGAACATGGCCCCGCCGCCGGTGATGCGGCGCACGACCTGGATTCCGTACTTCTTGGCGTTCTCGAGGTCGACCTCGTTGCGCACCGACTGGAACGAGCCGATGACCACGGCCGGCTCGGTGAACTCCCAGAAGCGCAACGTCGGCTTGCGGGTGCCCGCGGCGACGGCCTCCGTGAGCACCTGGTCGAGCGCGAGGTGCATGCGGGGCGGCAGCGACGGCAGCCGCAGCAGCTCCCAGTCGTAGTCTCCCCAGCTGGTCGCCCGGGTGATGGCCCGGCGGATGGCCACGGCGACCGACTCGGGCGAGAACCCGAGCAGCACCGCGTCTTTGGGCAGGGCCTGGACGATGGCGCGGGTGATCGCGTCGGCGGGGGCGTCGGCGTTCAGCCCGTCGACGGCCCGGTTGATGTCGTCGAGTGCGGTGTCGGGGTCGAGGAAGAAGTCGCCGGCCAGGTGGAAATCGTGGATGCGCCCCTCGGACACGCTCAGGTCGACGACGACCAGCTTGCCTCCGGGAACTTTGTATTCACCATGCATGCTCCCCAGCCTACCGGCGGACGGCTCAGGCGACGCGGGTGATCTGGACGTTCACGAACTGGTCGGCCGCGAACGGCCCCGCGTACACGCCCCGCAGCGGCGGGACGTCGTCGTAGTCGCGCCCGCGCCCGACCACCACATGGTCGCCGCCGGCCGGCTTCGCATTGGTGGGGTCGAAGCCCACCCAGTCGCCGGTGAACCACTCGACCCAGGCATGCGACTCGCCCTCGACGGCCGTGCCGATGGGAGCCTGCGTGTCAGGGTGCAGGTAGCCGGAGACGTAGCGCGCCGGGATGCCGACGGCGCGCAGAGCGCCGATCGCGATGTGCGCCATGTCCTGGCACACGCCGGCGCCGGCCTGCCAGGCGTCCTCGGCGCGGGTGAACACCGAGGTCGCCCCCGGCACGTAGTTCACGCGCGAGCCGACGGCTCGGCAGATCTGCTCGGCGGCCGCGCCCCGGGGGCGCCCCCCCGCGCGGGGGGGGGCGCGGGGGCGGCCCACCCCCGGCGGGCCCCGGCGGGCGGGGGGCGCCCGCGGCGGGGGGGGGGGTCCCCCCCGCGGCCCCCCCGGGCGGTTGGTCGCCGGGCGCGCCTCGTGCGGGGCTGAGAGGCGCGGGGGCCTCGCCCGGGGCGAGCCCCTCGGCGAGGTCGCGGGCGAGGTCGCGCACCTCCGCGGCGGGCCGCGTCCGGTCGGTCTGCTCCAGCTGCTGCTGGATGGACACCTGCCGCCCGGCCAGGGCCGTCAGCTCCGCCCAGTCCAGCGCGCCCGGCTTATAGGGGTGCTTCTGCACCTCCACCAGCGAGGTGGCGGTCAGCTGCAGGCGGTCGTGGGGCGCCAGCACCTCGAAGGCGCTGACCTTGGTGCCCCAGTAGTCCTGGTAGGTGAGGACGGTCGCGTGCGGCTCGATGCTGAGCCGCGCCTCCAAGACCAGCTGCGGCCCCGACGTCTGGGGCAGCATCCGGGCCTCGTTATAGGAGGCGGCGACGGCGCCCGCGTAATGGAATCCCGTCGTGTGGACGATCCGCAACCGGCTCATACTGCCGCACCTCCGACCCAGCTGGGCATGGGATTGGACGGGAAGTACCGCTGCCCGATGGCCTGGCTGGCCCGGTTCACGCCGCTCTGCACCTCGTGCATCTGGGCGGGTAGGTCGGCGATGATCTCGTCCACGCCCTGGTATTCGAGACGGGACGCGATGCGGCCGAGCAGCCGCCGCGCCTGCCCCGGCACGCCGACGCGGGTCTGCTCGGGCGACAGCTGCCGCAGGCAGTCGAGAGCCCGGCTGATCGAGAACTGGATGGAGCGGGGGAAGAGCCGGTCCAGCAGCAGGAACTCGGCGGCGCGCTCGGCCGCCGGCGCCCCGCCGTAGGTGCGCAGGAAGGCCTCGTAGGCTCCCACGGAACGCAGGATGGCCGTCCAGCTGGGTCCGGAGGCCTCGGTCAGCGTGCGGGTGGCGAGCAGGCGGGCCGTCATGTCGGCCCGTTCCAGCGAGCGCCCCAGAGTGAAGAACAGGAAGGCCTCGTCCCGGTTCGACGACGACTCGGTGATGCCGACGGCGAGCGCCGCCCGCTGCCGGGCCCAGGTGAAGAAGCCGTGGGCCTGGCCGAGGGTGAGCTGCTGCGGCAGCTGCATCCGCGTCTCGTTGAGGCACTCCCACAGCTCGGTGTTGATGACCTCGCGCGCGCGGCGGCCGTTCTCGCGGGCCGCGCCCAGCGAGTAGGCGATGGACGCGGGATGGTTGGGGTTGGCGGCGAGCGCCGCGAAGACGTCCCCGCGGGTCAACGGGTCGGGGGTCAGGGCGAGCGCCCCGCCCATCACGCCGAGCAGGGCGTGGCAGGCGGTGTTCTCGTCGACCCAGGGGTCCTCCAGCAGCAGCTGCAGGTAGACGTCGAGGATACGGGCGGTGCCGTCGGCGCGCTCGAGGTAGCGCCCGATCCAGAACAGGCTCTCGGCGATACGGCTCAGCATGGTGCTTCTCCTGTCCGGCGGCGACGGCGCTGCTGTTGCTGCTGTTGCTGCTGACCGTCCAGTGTCACCGCGTCCTGCCGGGCCACCTGCGGCGCGGGCGCGGGGCCGCGGCGGGTGGTGGTGGCCGCCTGCTGCTCGACCAGGCCGGGGACGGTGATCTCGGGGTCCGGGGCGAGGCGGGTCTCGACCACCCAGGTGTCCTTCGAGCCGCCGCCCTGCGAGGAGTTCACCACCAGGGTGCCTTCCGGCAGCGCCACCCGGGTGAGCCCGCCGGGCAGCACCCACACGTCGGAGCCGTCGTTGACGGCGAACGGCCGCAGGTCGACGTGCCGCGGGCCGACCCCGCCGGGTACGACGGTGGGCACCGTCGAGAGCTGCACCACCGGCTGCGCGATCCAGCCGCGCGGGTCGGCGAGCAGCTTCTTGCGCAGCGCGTCGAGCTCGGTCGCCGACGCCTGGGGGCCGACCACCAGTCCCTTGCCGCCGGCGCCGTCCACCGGTTTGATGACCATCTCATCGAGGCGATCGAGCACCTCCTCGAGGGCGCCGGGCTCTTCCAGCCGCCAGCTGCGCACGTTGGGGATGATCTGCTTCTCACCTAGGAAGTACTCCGTGAGCGCCGGCATGTAGGTGTACATCAGCTTGTCGTCGACCACCCCGTTGCCGACCGCGTTGCAGAGGGTGACGTTGCCCAGCCGAGCCGCCGTCATGAGGCCCGGGGCGCCCAGCACCGAGTCGGCGCGGAACTGCAGCGGGTCGAGGAAGTCGTCGTCGACGCGCCGGTAGATCACGTCGACGCGCTCGGGGCCAGCGGTGGTGCGCATCCAGACGCGGCCGTTGGAGCAGAACAGGTCACGGCCCTCAACCAGCTCGACGCCCATCAGGCGGGCCAGCAGGGTGTGCTCGAAGTAGGCGGAGTTGAACACGCCTGGGGTCAGCACCACCACGGTCGGGTCGGAGACGCCCTGCGGGGCGGCCGCCTTCAGCGCGTGCAGCAGCCGCACCGGGTAATCGCCGACGGGCTTGATGCGCATCTGCGCGAACAGCTCCGGCAGCGTCTGCGCCATGACGCGCCGGTTGGAGATCACGTAGCTGACGCCGGACGGGATGCGGACGTTGTCCTCCAGCACCCGCCAGTCGCCGTTGGAGTCGCGGATCAGGTCGATGCCGCTGACCTGGCAGCGGGCGCCGTTGGACGGCTGCACGCCGGCGGCACAGTGCAGGTAGTTCGTGGACGACGACACCAGGTGCGCGGGGATGACTCCGTCGGCGATGGCCCGCTGGGGACCGTAGATGTCGGCCAGCAGCGCCTCCAGCACGTGGACGCGCTGCTGCACGCCCTGATCGAGGATGTCCCAGGAGGCGCCGTCGATGACCCGCGGGATGGGGTCGAGCGGGAAAGGCCGCTCCTCGCCGGCGAAGTCGAACGTCACGCCCTGGGCCAGGTACGAGCTCGCCAGCGCCTGAGTGCGACCGCGCAGCTCGTCGAGCGTCATCTCGGCCAGCGCCTCGTAGATGCGCTTGTAGGTGTCGCGCGGCTGGTCCGATTCGACGAACATCTCATCCCACGCGCTCTGGGTGCTGCCGGTGGTGCGGGCGTGCGCGTCATACCCCGTAAAAAGTCCTGCCATGAGTGACAACCGTAGAGCGGGACGGTTGCCGGCATGTTACGGAGAACAGGGGGTGGAGCGACTCATGCCGTCGACGTCACGGACCGCTCGTCGACCGCGGACCACGGTCGCCCCGGGTCCCAGACGCTCGGGTAGTGCACCGCGTTGCGCGGCAGCTCGGAGGCGCTCGCCCAGGCCCGCACCCACGCCGGGACGCTCGGCAGCCGCTCGGGGGCGCCGAACTCTGCGATCACCTCGTCGGGATGCACCGCCCCGCCGGCTCGCCGCACGAACAGCTGTCGCACGAACCCGCGCACGCACACCTCGTCACCGCGCACGAACCGCTGCTCCACGATGAAGCAGGTGTCGTCCCAGCCCACGATGCGGGTCTGCAACGTGTAGCGCTGCCCCCAGTGCAAAGAGCGCCGGAACGTGATCGTCTCGCTGGTGACCACCGAGATCCATCCCCGTTTCGCCATCCGCGCCCAGGCGCCCGACTCCATCATCATGGCGATGCGGCCCACATCCATCAACTGCAGATAGCTGCCGTTGTTCACGTGGCGCAGCAGGTCGAGATCGCGCAGGGTGACGCGCATGCGCAGGCCGTGCACCGTCCACAGCGGCCGGTGGACGCCGCGCAGCTGCAGGTGCAGCAGCAGGAGACGCAGGATGCGGTTCATGGGGCTACCAGATCGCCACGCGCTCGGCCGGGTCCAGCCACATGCCGTCTCCGGCATGTACATCGAATGCCGCGTGGAATGCGTCGAGGTTGCGGGCGATCTGGTTGCAGCGCAGGTCGCTGGGGGAGTGCGGGTCGATGGTCAGCAGCCGCAGCGCCTCCTCCGGACGCCGCTTCTCGCACCACACCTTCGCCCACGAGCGGAAGAAGCGCTGCCCTGCGGTCTCCCCGCCGCTCGCCGAGGGCGGCTCGCCGTGCAGCGACATCGTATATGCCCGCCAGGCGATGGTCAGTCCCCCCAGGTCGCCGATGTTCTCGCCCAGGGTGAGCTCGCCGTTGACCGGATGTCCGGGGGCGTCGATCGACTCCAGGGCGCTGTACTGGGCGACCAGCTTCGCGGTGCGGTGCTGGAAGCGCTCCCGGTCCGCATCCGTCCACCAGTCGTGCAGGGCACCGCGGCCGTCGTACTTCGAGCCCTGGTCGTCGAAGCCGTGGCCGATCTCGTGCCCGATGACCGCCCCGATGGCGCCATAGTTGACGGCGTCGTCCGCATCGGGGTCGAAGAAGGGCGGCTGCAGGATGGCCGCCGGGAACACGATCTCGTTCATGCCCGGGTTGTAATACGCATTCACCGTCTGCGGGTGCATGAACCACTCGGTGCGGTCGATGGGACGGCCGATCTTCCCCAGCTCGTAGTCGCGCACGAACCGCCCCACCGCCCGGGCGTTGCCCACCAGGTCGTCGCGGCGGATGGCGAGCGCCGCATAGTCGCGCCATTTCTCCGGGTAGCCAATCTTGGGGGTGAACTGGTCGAGCTTCTCCAGGGCGCGCGCCCGCGTCTCCGCGCTCATCCAGTCGAGCTGCGAGATCGACTCGCGGTAGGCGGCGATCAGGTTGGCCACCAGCTCATCCATGCGCCGCTTCGACGCGGCCGGGAAGTGGCGGCGCACGTACTCGCGACCCACCGCATCCCCGAGCCCGCCCTCCACGAAGCCCACGCCGCGCTTCCAGCGGGGGCGCAGTTGGGGCGTCCCCATCAGCGTGCGGCCGTAGAAAGCGAAGTTCTCCTCCACGAACGCGCTCGACAGGTAGGCGGCCGCCGAATGCACCACCTGCCAGACCGCCCACGAGCGCCAGGCGGGCAGCCGATCGGGGGTGAGCAGGGCGTCCAGACCCGAGATCGCGGACGGCTCGGCCACCACCACCTCGGCCAGTGCGGCAGCGGGGACGCCGGCCGCCGCCAGGTACGCGGGCCAGTCGATGGCCGGGGTGAGCTCCTGCAGCTGCGCGAACGTGCGCAGGTTGTACACCTTGTCGATGTCGCGCGTCGCCACCCGATCCCAGTGGGCCGCCGCGATCTCCGTCTCCAGCGCCAGCACCTCGGCCGCACGCTCGGCCGGGCGGTCCACACCCGCCAGGGTCAGCATCCTCTCCACATGGCGCACGTAGGCCGCGCGCACCTCGGCGAACGAGTCCTCCCGGTAGTACGACTCGTCGGGCAGGCTGATGCCGCCCTGCACCAGGAAGGCCACGTACCGGTCGGGGTCTCCCGGGTCGGTGTCGACGAAGAGCCCGAAGAACCCGTCCGATCCCTCCTCCTCCAGTCGGCCGACCGTGCGGACCAGCTCCGGGATCGACTGGGGAGACAGGGCCGTGCGCAGCTGCGCCGCGATCGGCTCCGCCCCCAGCGCCTCCACGGTGTCCGCATCCATGAAGCTCGCGAAGGCGTCGCCATACTTGCGGCGGTCGCCATCCGCCTCGGGATCGGCGGCGGCCTCCTCGACGATGGCGCGCACCGCCGCCTCGGCACCCTCGGCCAAGATGAGGAACTCGCCGTAACGGGCCTTGTCGGCCGGGATCTCGGTGCGCTGCAGCCAGGGCTGATTCACGCTGAGATAGAGGTCATCCTGCGGGCGCGGCGCAGAGGCCGCGGCGGCCGGGAATGTCGCTGAGGCCGTGGATGGGGGTTCGGGGGAGTGGGAAACATCCGTCATGCCCATCAGCGTAGGCGCCGACAGCCGAACAGCGGCCGAGCATCCGGCGACGTCGCTCATCCTCCGGCGACATAGCATGAAGTCATGAGCCGCAATCCCTACGCAGACCTGCCCCAGCTGCCCACGTTCACGCTCACCAGCGCCGGCTTCGCCGACGGCGGCCCGCTGCCGCTCGAGCAGGTCGCCCCCGCCCAGGGCGGGCTCGGCCGGTCGCCGCAGCTCGCCTGGAGCGGCTACCCGGCCGAGACGCGCTCGTTCGCCGTCACCGCCTACGACCCGGACGCCCCCACCGCCAGTGGCTTCTGGCACTGGGCGCTGGCCGACGTCCCCGTCACCGTCACCTCGCTGGACGTGGGGGCCGGGGCCGACGAGCACTGGCCGGGGCTGGCGCTGCGCAACGACTCCCTGGGGCGCGCCTACACCGGCGCGAACCCGCCGGCCGGCCACCCGGCGCACCACTACTGGTTCGCCGTCCACGCGCTCGACGTCGCCTCCACGGGGCTCGCCCCCGACGCGACACCCGCCAACCTGGGCTTCCAGCTGTTCGTCCACGCCATCGCGCGGGCCACGTTGGTGGGCGTGTTCCAACATCGCTGAGCCGCCGGCCGCGACGCCCTCGCAGCCCTTCTCCCGACGCGACCTCGGCCGCACCGTTCTCGCCCTGGCGCTGCCGGCACTCGGCGCCGAGGTCGCCCAGCCGGTGTTCGTGGCGATCGACTCGGCGATCATCGGCCACCTCGGGCGCATCCCGTTGGGCGGATTGTCGGCGGCGACCGCCATCATCAGCGCCACCGTCGGCATGCTGGTGTTCCTCGCCTACGCCACCACCCCCGCCGTCGCCCGTCTGCTCGGGTCCGGGCGCCCCGGCCCGGCCGTCAGCGCCGGGATCGACGGGATGTGGCTCGCGGCCCTGGCCGGAGCAGCGCTGACCGTGGCGGGGGAGTCCGTCGCCGGGCCGCTCGCCCACGCCATGACGGCGGACGCCGACGTCGCGGCCGCCGCCGAGCAGTACCTGCGCATCGGGCTGCTCGGCCTGGCGCCCCAGCTGGTGGCGATGGCGGCGGTCGGGCTGCTGCGCGGCCTGCAGAACACGCGCACGCCGCTGGTCGTGGTGACGATCGGCTTCGCCGTCAACGCCGCGCTCAACGCGCTGCTGGTGTACGGAGTCGGCTGGGGGCTGGCGGGGTCCGCCGCCGGGACGGCGCTCGTCCAGTGGGGGCTGGCTGCCGTGTATGCCGTGATCGCGGTCCGGCTGGCACGACGGCATCGCGCCCGAATGCGGCCGAGCTGGACGGCTCTCGGCGCCGTCGCCCACAGTGGCGGCTGGCTGCTGCTGCGGACCGCCTCGCTGCAGTTCGGCCTGCTCATGACCGTGCGCCTGGCCGCCGGCGGGGGAGCGGTCGTGCTGGCCGGCTACCAGGTGGTCGTGGCCGTGTTCGGCATCCTGCAGTACGCCCTCGACGCACTGGGGGTCTCCGCCCAGGCGCTGATCGGCAAACTGCGCGGGCAAGGGGATGCGGATCGGCTGCGCGCCCTCGTCCGGCTCATGGCCCGATGGGGAGCCGCCGCGGGCGCCGGGCTCGCCGTGGCGCTGATCGCAGTGCACCCCTGGCTGGGATGGCTGTTCACCACGGACCGCGAGGTGCTGGCCGCCGTGGCACCGGCCCTGCTGGTGCTCTCGCTCACGCTGCCCCTGACCGGATTCGTATATGCCTTGGACGGTATACTCATCGGCGCAGAGGACTTCCGCTACCTGGCCATCGCCGGCGGCATCAACGTCGCCGTGTTCATCCCCGCCTGGATCGGCCTCCGCACGATCATCGCCGGCGGGCACGTCCCGGCCTGGGGCGCGCTGGTGCTCGCCTGGAGCGCGTTCGGGGTGGTGTTCAGCTGCTCGCGGGCCGCGACGCTGGGGCTCCGCCTGCGGGCTCGCAGCTGGCGGGCCCTCCTCCGGTCAGCATGAGGGCCGCCTCCGCCGGGCTGGCCGCCACCTGGCGGGCGCTGCGCAGCTCGGACGGGTCCGGCGCGTAGCCCCAGGCGGCCCCGATGAAGTCGATGCCGTGGTCGCGGGCACCCACCGCGTCGAAGATGCGGTCGCCCAGCAGCGCCTCGGCGCCGGCGAAGCCCTCCACCGCCAGCTGCCGCCGCGCCTCGGCGAGCACGGCCGTCTTCGTGGCCCGTTCCGGGCTGGCCCCCACGATGCGGTCGAGCAGATCGGCCACGCCCAGATGGTCGAGCACGATGCGCGTCATCCGCTCGGTCTTCGACGTGGCGGTGGACAGGCGGACGCCCCGGTCGCGCAGATCCTGCAGCAAGTCGGCGACGCCGGGGAACAGCGACGCCTCGAACACGCCCTCCGCCTCGTAGCGGCGGCGATACCGCCGCACGGCCTCCTCGGCGGTGTCCGCATCCAGACCGCTGACCGTGCGGAACCCCTCGACCAGCGGCGGCCCGACATGCAGCATCAGCGTCGCCTGGTCCTCCGCGGGGAGGCCCATCTCGCTCAGGGCGGCCGCCACGCACCGGGTCACCCCGGGAGCGGAGTCGAGCAGCGTGCCGTCCACATCGAAATAGACGGCGCCGTAGGAAGGGTTCATCGCAGCTATTGTCCCCGTTCCCCAGGCCGGGTGCCACTGGTGCGCCGCGCCTCGCGTCGCCTCGCGTCGCGGCCCGGACGCTCCTGCACATCGATCGGCCCCGGACACAGGCCCCTCCACGGGCAGATCGGCTCAGCAGCGCCAATCTTCGTCCTCTGGGTCGCACCGCCCTCGTCGATCGCTGTGCGCGAGCGTCAAGCCCACGTCGCCACACTCTCGGGCCGCGGACGGCTTCAGTTTTCGCCCCGGACGCTCCCGCACACTGATCGACCCCGAGACGAACTTGGGGCAGAGCAGCCTTGAACCTGATTCCGCGTGGTTACGCCGATCTTCGACCTCAACGCCGCCCCACGCCGCCCACGCCCGGGCGATCGCCGTGCGGGAGCGTCCGGGCCACGCCGCGAACCCCCGAACGGGAGCGCGACCGGCCCAGTCTGCCCTCACTGCCCTCAGAACAGCCGGTTCTCATCGCTCAGGCCGCGCAGGGTGTCGTAGTCGAGGACGAGGCAGCGGATGCCGCGATCTTCGGCCAGGGTGCGGGCCTGCGGCTTGATCTCCTGGGCGGCGAACACGCCGCGCACGGGCGCCAGCAGTGGGTCCCGGCCCAGCAGCTCCAGATAGCGGCACAGCTGCTCGACGCCGTCGACCCCGCCGCGGCGCTTCAGCTCGACGGCCACGTGGGCTCCGGCCTGGTCGCGGGCGAGGATGTCCACCGGCCCGATCGGGGTGGGGTACTCGCGCCGCACCAGGCTGTAGCCGGGGCCGAGGGTCTCGATGTGGGCGGCCAACAGCTCCTGCAGGTGCGCCTCGACGCCGTCCTTGACCAGCCCGGGGTCGACGCCCAGGTCGTACTCCCGGCGGTCGATGACCTCGTGGATGTTGATGATCAGCAGGTCGGCGCTCTTCGCATGCTGCACCCGCCACACCTCGCGCACCCCGGCGGCCCGCAGGTCGGCGGGCGGGTCGTCGTCGACGGCCACGGTGCACGGCGGGCTCATCCAGTTCAGCGGCTTGTACGACCCGCCGTCGGCGTGCACCAGCACCGAGCCGTCGGCCTTGATCATGATGAGCCGCACGCCCAGCGGCAGATGGGCGTCCAGCCGCCCCGCGTAGTCGACGGAACACCTGGCGACGATGAGCTGCACCCGTCGAGTGTACGGCGCGACGCCTCGGGAGCGGGACGGGGACGAGCTGATCGGGCTCCTGCCCTCGACTTCGCCCCTCAGGACCCGCCCAGCGCCGAGCGCGAAGCTCGCCAGCACCATCCCGCGGCCGAAAGCCGAGCGGGGGTGCGGACCTAGTCCTGGTCTCCCGCCCCCGCCGCGCGCCGCCGGTCGGAGCGGGCCATCGCCCAGGCGAGCACCGACCCGGTGACGTTGTGCCACACCGAGAAGATCGCCGCCGGCAGCGCCGCGACCGGCCCGAAGAACGAGCCCGCGAGCGCCGCCGCGAGCCCCGAGTTCTGGATGCCGATCTCGAAGATCAGCGCCCGCCGCTCCCGCCGCCCGAACCCGGCCAGCCGGCCGGCGAGCGCCCCCAGCCCCAGCCCGGCCCCGTTGTGCAGCACCACCGCCAGC
>JBDNYM010000047.1:0-1172 GCA_047722305.1 Pseudoclavibacter sp.
TGCTCGGCCGAGGAGTCCCGGTGCCGGTCGTCGCCCCCGCCGCGGTCCCGCCCGCACCGGCGCCGGAACCCGCGGCGCCGGCGCCGGCCGAGGCCCCGCCGCCGGTGGCAGGCGCGACCGCCGCCGCCCGTCCCGCGCCCGGGCGGGACGGTTGCCCGCCGGACCACCAGGCGGCGATGGCCACCGCCGCCCCGGCCGCGATGACGACCGCCACCCCTACCGCCACCGCGATCGGGCGGGACAGCCCCCGCCGGCCACCGCCGCCGTGCGGAGGCAGCCCGCCGGACGACGACGCCAGCGCGGCGGCCTGCACACCGTGGGCGGGGAACAGTCCGGCGGCGACGCCCGGCCCGAGCACCGCCGCACCCAGCACCGCGGCCAGGCGCCGGCCGAGATGGCGGCGCGAGCCATCCGCGATCTCGGTGTATGCCGCCTTGAGCCCCTGCCGGGCCCGGCGCAGCAGCGCGGAGCAGGTGTTCGGGGTGAGCCCCAGCAGGGGCGCCACCTGGCGGGGCCGCAGCCCCTCGATCTCGATGTACCAGAGCACCGCCTGCCAGCGTTCCGGCAGCCGCCGGTACGCCACCAGCACCTCGCCGTCGCCCACCCGGGCCGCGACCTCGGCGTCCACGTCGTCCTGGTCGGCGGGCATCGCATCCAGGTCGATGTCGGCATCGGACTCATGCGGGGCGCCGCCGTCGATGACCAGGTTGCGGGCGGTGACCAGCAGGTACTGGCGGACGGCGTCCGTCGGCCCTCCACCGGCCCGGAGGCGGCGGACCAGGCGCGCGAACGACTCCGCCACCAGATCGTCCACCTCGCCCGGGGCCTCGCCCCGCGCCAGCAGAAACCGCCGCAGCACCTCCGCGTGGCGCTCGTACAGGACGGCCAGGCCCGCGTCGTTGCCGCTCCGGGCCAGATCCAGGAGTTCGCGGTCGGGCAGCGCCCTCGCCTGCTCGCGATCGATGTGCACGTGCGCAGCGGCGTCGTCTTCAGTCTGGAAGGCGGACACGGTCGTCCTCCTCGGGGTCATCCGGTGTGCCCATGATACCGATGCGCCCGCAGTCACCGGCGGCCCCGCCCGGCCCCCCCCCCCGCCCCCGGGGGCGCCCCGGGCCCCCCGGGGGCCCCCCCCCCCCGCGGGGGGGGGGGGGGCCAGCCCCCCGCCCGCCCCC
>JBDNYM010000047.1:1182-18988 GCA_047722305.1 Pseudoclavibacter sp.
GACCGGGTCGTCCCCCTGGGGGGCATCGGGGGGGCCAATGATCCCGAGGCCCCCGCAGTCCCGGGCGGCCCGGCCGGCCCCGGCCCGGGCCGCCGTGGCCACGTCTACCCGGCGTGGCCCACGCAATCCGCTGTGGTGATGCGGCAGCTCCGCCGGCGCAGACGCGCCGTTCACTGCCGTCACCCAAGAAGACGGCGACGCGACCGGATTATGACGCGGGATCCGAGATTCGTCTGGAGTTTCATCCCCGGCCCGTCCCATCTCCCGGCCGGGCCCCGCCCGCAACGGCGAAACGGGGACCGCCCCGAAGGACGATCCCCGTTTCAGCGGGATCAGACGGATCAGATGTGCGTCGGGAACCCGAGCGCGATGTCCGCGGCCTCGGCGATGGGCTCGCTGAGGGTGGGGTGCGGGTGGATCGTGCGGGCGATGTCCTCGACATTGAGCTGGCCGTTGACAGCGACGGCGAGCTCACCGATCAGGTCGGACGCACCCGGGCCCACGATCTGGGCGCCCACCAGGGTGCCCTCGGGGTCCGTGTACACCAGGCGGACGAAGCCCTCGGCCTCATCCAGCGAGACGGCGCGGGCGTTGCCGGCGAACGGGAACTTCGCGGTCTTGACCTTGAGGCCCTTCTCCTTGGCTTCGGCCTGCGTGTCGCCGACGGTCGCGATCTCGGGATCGGTGAAGCACACCGCCGGGACGCCGATGTAGTCGTTCGTCTCGGGCTTGCCGGCGATCGCCGCAGCGGCCGTCTTGCCCTGGAAGAACGCCTTGTGGGCGAGCGCGGGGCCCGAGGCGATGTCGCCGATGGCGAAGATGTTCGGAACCGCGGTGCGGCCCTGCTCATCCGTCTCGACGATGCCATGGGCGCCGATCTTCACATCGGTGAACTCCAGGCCGATGTTGTCGGTGTTGGCCTTGCGGCCGACGGTGATCATCACGTAATCGGCGGTGATCTTCTGCTCCTTGCCGTCGACCGTGTAGGTGACGGTGACCGACGTGTCGTCCTGCTCGGCCTTCTTGGCGAGCGCACCGGTGACCACGTCGATGCCCTTCTTCTTGAAGGACTTCAGCACCTCGGAGACGATGTCCTTCTCGAACAGCGGAAGGATCGACGGGGTGCCCTCGAGGATGGTCACGTGCGAACCGAGGTTCGCGTAGGCGCCGGCCAGCTCGGACCCGATGTAGCCGCCGCCGATGACGACGAACTCCTTCGGGATCTCCGGCAGGTTGAGCCCGCCGGTGGAGTCGAGGATGCGGCCGCCGTAGGGGAAGCCGGGGATCTCGACCGGACGCGAGCCGGTGGCGATGATCAGGTTGTCGAACGAGATCAGCTGACCGGTGTTGGTGCTCATGAACTGCTGCGGCCCAGGAGGCATGATGCGCAGGGTCGTGTTGTTGTCGAGCGTGGCCGTGCCCTGGATGACCTCGACCTTGTGCTTCTTCAGCAGGCCGGTGACGCCGCGGGTCATGCGGTCCACGACGCTCTTCTGCTTCCACTCCTGGGTCTTGGCGAAGTCGATCGCCGCGTCCTTGGTGGAGACGCCGTAGATCGACGAGTCCTTCGCATCGCGCAGGCGGTGGCCGGCGGCGATGAGCGCCTTCGAGGGCACGCAGCCCACGTTGAGGCACACACCGCCGAGGGTGTCGGACTGCTCGATGAGCGTGACTTTCTGGCCGAGCTCGGAGGCGCGGATCGCGGAGACGTACCCGCCAGGGCCGGCACCGATAACTACGGTCTCCTTGTGTTCAGCTTGTTCTGCCATTGAGTCATGCCTCCAGAATCAGTTTGGCGGGATCCTGCAGCAGCGAGTGCAGCAGGTTCAGGGCGTTCTGGGCCAGGGCGCCGTCGATGAGGCGGTGATCGTAGCTCAGAGACAGCTTCAGGACGTTGCCGATGGTGATGGCGCCGTTCTCGTCGACGATGGGCTCCTTGGCGATCTTGCCCACACCGAGGATGGCCACCTCGGGGTAGTTCACGATCGGGGTGAAGAAGCCGCCGCCGATGGAACCGACGTTGCTGATCGAGATCGACCCACCGGTCATCTCATCCATCTTCAGCTTGTTGTCGAACGCCTTCTGGGTGTTCTCGGTGATGTCCTTGGCGATCTGGATGAGGCCCTTGGAATCGGCGTTCTTGATCACCGGCACGTACAGGCCGTGATCGGTGTTCGTCGCGATGCCGACGTTGTAGTAGTGCTTGTAGACGATCTCCTGAGAAGCGTCGTCGATCGACGCGTTGAACTCGGGGAACTTCTTCAGCACGGCCACGATGGCCTTCACCATGTACGGCAGGAAGGTGAGGTGCGCGCCCTCGTCGGCGGCGAACTGCTTGTACGCCTTGCGGTGGGCGAGCAGTGCCGAAACCTCGACATCCTCGAAGGAGGTGACCTGCGGCGCCGTGTAGAACGACGTGGTCATGGCCTTCGAAGTGGCCTTGCGGACACCGGACATCTTCTCGCGGGTCTCCAGCTCGGGAGCGGCGGAGGTGTACGGCTTGATCGCGGCCGGAGCGGCGGCGGGAGCCGGAGCAGCGGCCGGGGCGGCAGCAGGCGCAGCGGCCGGGGCCGGAGCGGCACCGCCGGAGAACCCGTCGACGTCAGCCTTGGTGACCTGGCCGTGGGCGCCGGTCGGCGTCACCTTGGTCAGATCGACGCCCTTGTCCCGCGCGTACTGGCGCACCGACGGCAGGGCGAGCACGTTCGCACTCGGCGCGCCGGTCGGGGCGGCAGCAGGGGCGGCGGGAGCGGCGGCGGCCGGAGCCGGAGCCGCCTCAGCTGCCGGAGCAGCCGCAGCCGGGGCGGCGGGAGCCGGAGCGGCATCGTCGGCGGAGTCGGGGGAGCCGTCGTCGATCTCGACGAGGATGTCGCCGATCTTGGCGGTGTCCCCGGCCTGGAAGAAGATCTTCTTGATGGTGCCAGCTACGGGAGATGGCAGCTCGGAGACGGACTTGTCATTCTCGATCTCCACCAGGGTGTCATCTTGAGCGACTTTGTCGCCTTCCTTGACATCCCAGGTCGAGATCTCGCCCTCTTCGAGGCCCTCGCCGAGTTCAGGCAGCTTGAACTTGAACGACATGGGTAATTGTTCCTCTCTAGTCAGAACCGGGCCCGGGGCGGGTAGGTGCCCGCCCCGGGCGGCGATTCCTATTCAGTTGAAACTGATTGGTCGGATGGTCGGACTCAGAAGGCGACGATCTCGCGAACCTTGGCCTCGACGTCGTCGGCGTTCGGCATCCAGGTCAGCTCGTCCTGAGCGAACGGGTAGACGGAGTCGGGGGCCGCGACGCGCCCGATGGGGGCGTCGAGGGTCAGGATCTCGTGCTCGGCGATCTCGGCGGCGACGGTAGCGCTGACGCCGGCGATCTTCTGGGCCTCCTGCGCGAGGACCACGTGGTGGGTCTTCTCGATGGACTCGAAGACGGTGTCGGTGTCGATCGGCGACAGCGAGATGAGGTCGATGACCTCGGCGTTGATCCCGTCGGCGGCGAGCTTGTCGGCCGCCTTCAGGGACTGCTGCACCATCGCGCTGTAGGTCACGATCGTGACGTCGGTGCCCTCGCGGACGACCTTCGCCTTGTCGAGCGGAACCGTGTACTTGCCGTCGGGGATCTCGTCCTTGAGCGAGCGGTACAGCTTCAGGTTCTCCATGAAGAGCACCGGGTCGTCGCTCTCGACGGCCGAGATGATCAGGCCCTTGGCGTCGTACGGGTTGCTCGGGGTGACCACGCGCAGGCCGGGAGTCGACGCGAAGTAGTTCTCGAGGTTGTCCGAGTGCATCTCAGCGGTGTGCGTGCCGCCGCCGAACGGGGTGCGGATGGTGATCGGCATCTTCACCTTGCCGCCGAAGCGGAAGTGGTTGCGCGCGATCTGGCCCACGATCTGGTCCATGGCCTCGAAGGTGAAGCCCATGAACTGGATCTCGGGGATCGGACGCCAGCCGGTGGCCGCCAGGCCGACGGCCAGGCCGATGATGCCGGACTCGGCCAGCGGGGTGTCGAAGACACGGTCCTCGCCGTACTTGTCCTGCAGGCCGATGGTGGTGCGGAACACGCCACCGTTCTTGCCCACGTCCTCGCCGAAAATCAGGGCCTTGTCGTCCTCGCCGAGGGCGATGTCAAGACCATCGGTGATGGCTTTGATGTATGTCTGCTTTGCCATGATCTACTTCGCTTCCTTCGCCTCGAGTGCGGCGATCTGCTTGAGAACATTCGGAGTGGGCGTCTCGTAGGTGTTCTTGAGGAACTCGATCGGGGTCTCCTTCCACGCCTTGTCGGCCTCGGCCAGCGCAGCGCGGAACGTCTTCTTGTTCTCCTCGGTGAGGTCGGCTTCCTTCTCGCCGCTCCAGAGGCCCTTCTCGCTCAGCAGCGAACGGAGGCGGTTCAGCGGGTCCTTGTCGAACCAGGGCTTCTCCTCCTCCTTGGTGCGGTAGCGCGAGGGGTCGTCGCCGGCGCTCGAGTGGGCGCCGAAGCGGTAGGTCAGGGACTCGATGAGCACCGGGCCGCCACCGTTGACCGCGAACTCGCGGGCGGCCTTCGCCACCGCATTCACGGCCAGGATGTCCATGCCGTCGACCTGCACGGACGGGACGCCCATGGCGACCGCCTTCTGTGCGAGGGTCTTGGCGTGGGTCTGCACGCGACGGGGCACGGAGATGGCCCAGCCGTTGTTCTGCACGAAGGCCACCAGCGGAGCCTGGAACGAGGAGGCGAAGTTCACGCCCTCGTAGAAGTCGCCCTGCGAGGTGCCGCCGTCGCCGGTGTACACGAAGGCGACCTGCTTCTCGTCGTTCTTCTTGAAGCCGAGCGCTGCACCCGCGGCCTCGACGTACTGGGCGCCGATGATGATCTGCGGGAACCAGGCGTTGACGTCGTCGGGGAACTCGTTGCCATGCACGTGGCCGCGCGACCACAGGTAGGCCTGCGAGACGTCGATGGCGCCGTGCTGGATCAGCTGCGGCAGGTCGCGGTAGGCCGGGAACAGGAAGTCGGCCTTCTCGAAGGCCGTGACCGACCCCATCTCGGAGGCCTCCTGGCCGGCGGTCGGGGCGTAGAAGCCCAGGCGGCCCTGACGAGAGAACACCATCGTCTGCTCGTGGAGGTTGCGCTGCCAGAGCATCAGCTCCATGAAGTGGACGAGCTCGTCGTCCGAGTACGTCTTGAAGATGGCCTCGTTGGTGACCTTGCCATCGTTGTCGAGAACCGACACCGGGTTGTCATAGCCGTCGCCGACGTGCTCCTTGATGTCGGCGAAATCAACGATTGGCTTCTTCGTCGCAGTAGTCGTTGCGCGTTTTGTTGCCATAATTCGCGTTCCTTTACGAATCGATTTATTGGGGGAATGGACGGTCGGATCGCTCAGGGCCTCGCCAGAGGCCGAAACGATCGCGTTGTCCGCGAAAGGTTGGGAGCGGTTCGCTCCCTGGTCAGAAACACTCGATGCACGCCATCAGGCACCTCCTCGACCGGCGGTCCGGTGCAGGTTTCCCGAAATAGATACTAGCACCCGCGCGGGCCCGCTCTCACCACTCGGAGCCGGCCGCGGACCCGATCGAGTTCGGCTTGCTGGCGCCGATCTGCGCCGCTCGCCACCCAGGACGGCAATTGATCGCATAAGCCGTGAAATACATCCAAATCATCTGCAAGAACCTGGCGAAATTCGCACTCGCGAGGCGAGAGTGCGAATCGCCGCCGAGGAAGTCACCGCCCCTTCCGCAGCTCCCATCCTTGTGGTACAGTCGCTTCTTGCGCCGCGGGGTGGAGCAGTTCGGTAGCTCGCCGGGCTCATAACCCGGAGGTCGGTGGTTCAAATCCACCCCCCGCAACAGATCCGCTGCGACGCGGACGAGAGGCCGTCACCGGTTCACCGGTGGCGGCCCTTTCGCGTTCGCGGCTTGGACGATCGTCGTCCGTCTCACCGATCAGATATCCGACTGACGTACCCAGTGCCTGAGCAAGCCGGAATGCCTCTTCGAGCGACCATCCCCTCTGGCTATTGAGCTTCCGCCCAAGAGTCGTCCTGTCAAGGTGCATTCGGGCACCAAGCCGGGAACGGTTCAGCCTTCTCCGGAACATGAGTGCAGCAACACGCTCTCCGTTGATGAGTGACTCGGCCTCATAAGCCTGTTCAATGTCTCGCATATTGACAGATTACAGACCGTAAATCCAGTTGCGCTCAGAGTGAGGCATATTGGCACACAATGTCGTACAACGTCTCATATGAGTCAAAAGTTTTTGCCAGTCGAAGAGGTTGCACCCCTCTCCAGACGCTCGGAGCGAGTCTGTCCGTAGGGGACTGCTGCAGGTTTAGGTGACAGTGGTAGTCACGCGGCCAGGTCGACCGGCGTACACGTCATGACCTCGAACTTGATCGGGGTCAAACGGACCAACGCTGCCTGACGACGACGTCGGTGGTACGTCCTCTCGATCCAGGTCACGATTGCGATGCGGAGTTCTTATCGAGTGCTCCAGGAGCGACGGTCGAGGACGTTCTTCTGCAGCAAGGCAAAGAACGATTCCATGACGGCGTTGTCACCGGCGGCGCCGACGCGGCCCATCCAGCCGACGAGCCCGTGGCACCCGAGGGTGCGCAGCACCTTCCGGCTTCGAAATTGACTGCCCCTGTCGGAGTGCAGGATGCAGCCGGCGACGTCGCCACGGCGTGCGATCGCGTTCTCGACCGCCTGGACGGCGATATGGGCCTTCATTCGGTTCGAGATCGAGTAGCCCATGATACGGCGGGAGGCACGTCCTTGATGGCGCAGAGGTAGAGCTTGCCCTCGCTGGCCCAGTGCTCGGTGATGTCCCGGAGCCACTTCTCGTCGAGGTGCTCGGCGGTGAAGTCCCAGACGATCAGATCGTCATGGACTGGGGGTCCGGGCTTCTTGTCCCTCTTCTTCCGGGACTTGATGATGGCCGACATGATTCCCGCCTGCGAGCACAATCGCCATGCGGTCCGATCCGCCATCGGGAACCCCGCATCACGAGCATCATCGGCGAGCAGCCGATATCCGAGCTTGGTCTCCTCCGCATGAGCCTTCCGGAGCACGGCGATGTGCTGCTGCCGCAGTTGCTCCGCGGGACCGGCCGGTTCGCGCACCCACCGGTAGTAAGGCGCGCGGGCGATTCAATACCCGGCACGAGACCGTCACCGGGATCCCCGTCGACGGCCAGCTCGCTCACGAGCGGGTAGAGCCTTTTCCCGGCAGGGACTTCTGCGATACATACGCCAGCGCACGGCGCAGCACCTCGGCTTCCTGCTCCAACAGCCGAATGCGCTTGTTCGCCTCCCGCAGCTCAGTCGACTCGGTCCTGGAGCGGCCAGGCTTCACACCCTCGTCGATGTCGGCGCGGCGCAGCCACTTCTCCAAGGTCATCGAGTGCACCCCGAAGTCGGCGGCGATCTGCTCGATCGTCGTCCCCTTCGTGCGACTCCGAGCAACCCGGACGACGTCCTCACGGAACTCGGTCGGATAGTACTTGGGCATGGTGTTCATCCTTCCAGACCCACCCACACGGGCAAGCCAGATCAGATGTCACCTAAACCTGCATCAGTCCCAGTTGGTTCTGCTTTCTCATGGGTTGTTGGTTCATTATGGTCGGCTTCAACGATGGGCTCTTCCGACAGCCCGTCGGTGACGTTGGGGATGGCTTTGGGTGTGAAGCGACGCAATCTGTTGACGTTGGTGACGACTGACAGAGAAGATAAGGCCATCGCCGCGGCCGCGATCATGGGGCTTAAGGTGATTCCAAACGCAGGGTAGAGCACGCCTGCTGCCAGTGGGATACCGATCGCGTTATATACGAAAGCGAACACTAAGTTCTGTTGGATGTTGCGCATAGTGGCGTGTGACAGGTCGATCGCGGTGACGAGTCCGGAGAGGGCGCCGGAGATGAGGGTGATGTCGGAGGACTCGATCGCGACGTCTGTTCCGGTGCCGATCGCTGAGCCGACGTCGGCCTGTGCAAGGGCGGGTGCGTCGTTAATGCCGTCTCCGACCATCCCCACGATGTGGCCCTCCGCCTGGAGGCGTTTGATCTCGTCGGCCTTCTGCTCGGGAAGCACCTCGGCGATGACTCGCCGCACTCCGACTTGTCGGGCGATCGCGGTAGCGGTCTCCCGGTTGTCGCCGGTCATCATGACCACGTCGACGCTGCGGATCTGAAGTGCTCGAATGGCAGCGGCGGAACCCGCTTTCACAGTATCTGCGACGGCGATCACCCCGGCTGGTCTCCCGGCGACAGCGACGAGGATCAGTGTTTTGCCATCGCGGGCGAGTCGTTCAAGGTGTGGCTGAAGCGGCCGGGTGTCGATGCTCATGCTGTCGAGCAGTCGCGTATTGCCGACAAGCACCTCATGGCCATCCACGATCGCCCGGGCGCCCTGGCCGGTGATCGAGTCAAAGCTTTCAGCCTGCGGCGTAGCGATGCCACGTTCGTGGGCGCCCGTGACGATCGCGGTAGCCAGCGGATGCTCCGAGAACGTCTCGACCGCTGTGGCCGTAGCAACAAGCTGTTCCCTGGTCATACGGCCGACCGGGACGACATCGGTCAGAGCTGGGGTTCCGTTGGTGATGGTTCCCGTCTTGTCGAGCACGACGGTGTTCATCTTGTGCGCGGTCTCCAGCGCTTCGGCCGAGCGGATCAGGATGCCGTTCGATGCGCCCTTGCCGGTGCCCACCGTGATCGACATCGGCGTGGCAAGTCCCAGCGCGCACGGGCAGGCAATAATGAGCACGGACACGGCCGCGACGAGTGCGAACACGAATGTCGGAGCAGGGCCGAATACTGCCCACGCGGCGAACGTCCAGATCGCGATGGTGATGACCGCGGGCACGAAGTAGGCAGACACTTTGTCGACGAGGCGCTGAATGGGAGCTTTCGAACCCTGAGCCTCGCGGACGAGTTTGATGATCTGGGCGAGCATAGTGTCGGCACCGACCTTGGTGGCCTCGTAGCGGAAGGCGCCGGTCTGGTTAATGGTCGCTCCGATGACGGTGTCGCCGGCAGCCTTCGATACGGGAATGGGCTCGCCGGTCACCATCGACTCGTCGATGGCGGAGTCACCGTCGAGTACAGTGCCGTCGACCGGCAGCTTCTCGCCGGGGTGCACCTGCACGACGTCTCCGACCGCGACTTGGTCGATCGGTACCTCGATTTCGTGATTGTCGCGCACGATGTGCGCCGTTCTGGGCTGTAAGCCGATGAGAGCCCTGATCGCCTCTCCCGTGCCCGCCTTGGCCTTCGTTTCCAGGAGTCGTCCAATGAGAATCAGCGTGATGATGACTCCGACGGCCTCGAAGTAGACGTGGCGCGCATCCACTGGCAGAAGCTCCGGCGCCACTGTCGCGACGAGACTGTAGCCGAATGAGGCGACTGTGCCGAGTGTGATCAGAGAGTTCATCTCCGCCGACCGATGCGACAACGCCAGCCAACCGGTGCGATGGATGGGCCAGCCAGAGTAGATCATCACGGGTGTGATCAACCCCAGTTGCATCCAACGGTTCATGAGAATATCAGGAACCCAGGTGACGCCGAACAAGTCGACCGCCATCACCGCGAACAGCACCGGCGCGGTGAGAATCACTGCGACCCAGACGCGCATGCTCAGATCGCGAAGCTCGTGCGCTCGCTCGGCCGATTCGGCATCCTCGTCGTGACCTGGCTGCAATGCTGGAGCGGGAGAGGATGGTGGCCCTGGCGAAGGAACCGGTACGGATAATGCAGCTGGCGCATGATTATGAGGTGATTCAGCGCTCAGCTGAGCTGGTGGAGCAGGTCGTTTCAGGACGGCTGCTGTGCTCTCATGTACTTTTAGAGTGCCGTTGATCATATTCATTCCACAGGCGAACCGGTACTCGCCTGGGGCCGTAGGAGTGAATTCGACAGCTGTCGTTTCGTTCGCGGGCAGGAACTCGTTCACTTTGAAGTCCGGGAACACCACGTGCGACGAGCAGTCGCCGCCTTCCTGCCGGTCGAACATCAGCCGCAGTGGTGTGCCAACCTCGACCTCAATGAGGTCTGGACTGTAACCACCTTTCACCACAATTCGGGCGATTTGGACGCTGCCATCGCGCTCAGCACGATGGGTCTTCTTCGGACCGAAGAAGAACCAGGCGATGAATCCAGTCAGTGTGACCGCCACGATGCCGACGACAACTATTCCTGCGCCCATCGGTCAATCCTTTCTTTGGAGAAGCCCTCGATTCGGGACGCGAGTCCCTTCATCTCATCATCTATAAAAACTCTTTGACATGACGCCAACATCTGGTACATATAAAGAACATATAAATCTTCTGTCCTGTCTCATCCCGTTATTGAACTGCGCCGGTCGCGGTCGACAGCAGTGTGGCGGGTTTCAGCCACATCGATGGGTAGTCGCCATTCCAGCGCACAACACCAGTCTTATCGACAACAATGAAACTGTGCCCAGGTAGATTTGCATGCATGCCTTTCCCGAGGGTGCCGTAAGCCTTCGAGGCTGTACCATTATCGAGCAGGAAGGGAGTCTTGACGTTGTACGTTGACGCGTCTGCCTCAATCTCAGCTTTGGTGTTCATGACAATCGGAAGAACCACGAAACCGGCTTTCGAAAAGTCCGCCTGCTTCTGCTCGATCGCGGTCAACTGTGTTAGGCAAGCCTGGCACCCGGCGCCTTCGCTGAAGTAGAGAATCACTGCGCTCTTGCCCCGGAAGGACGCAAGCGACACTTTCTCCCCCGACGTGTTCACCAGGGTAAAGTCGGGTGCCTTTTGCCCGACGAGGGAAGTCTCGTCCGTGGACGTTGAATTTGTCGCGTTTGTGGACGGCGAATTGAGGGCCGTCCTGACAAGCAGGGAGGCGAGTAGAGCCACGAGAAGAACACCAGCGGTGATCGAAGCAATCTTGACCAGCCTGGAGCGTCGCCGGTGGCGCGTTTCCTGTGCTCTGAGTTGAGCAGCGTGTTCTCGTGCTGTCAGCTTCTTTTCGGCCTTGGTGGGCTTCGGTTGTGAAACGTTTGTCATGGTGTTGGGTCCTCGGTATGTGGCCTGGTAGAAGGGCTGCGGTTCTGTCGTCGGGTTTCGGCGTCGCTGGCTGAAACGGTCTCCTGTCCGGTCCGATCTTCACCGTCATTGACCCCATTGGCGTACTCGTCATGTGGTGTGCGCCGGTGGCCGAAAAGAGTGCCCGCAATGAAGACTGCGGCGATCAACAACAGGATGACGCCTTGCAGCCATTCGGGAATCGGTGCGACCCATGCCTGCACGGTCGCAAACCGAGCCCCCAGCCAGGTTCCAAAACCAGTGACGAATTCAGGGCCAGACGTCATAGCTCCCTGTGCTGCAAGGATGAGAATCCACGTTCCCATGACGGTGAAGCCAATAGCCACCACGATGTTCAGAATGCTGGTACGCAGGCTTCGGTGACCGAGACGGAGTGTGACCGGTCTCGGCCGCAGGAAAGTGCGCTCGCTGAGCTTTGCGGCGTCCCAGATCAACGCCATGACGAAGAGTGGAAATACCATGCCGAACACATAGGAGAGCCCGAGAACGGCACCACCAAGGGGGGAACTAGACAGCGCAGAGAGTGTCATGACGCCTGCCAGCACCGGAGCACAGCAACTCGACGCGATGCCGGAGAACACCCCGAGGGCGAAGAAACTCGCAGAGTCTCCCCTGCTCGCGTCGGGAGACCTGATGAAAGAGGGTAACGACCACATGCGTCCGCTCAGCGCGAGCGCGGCAAGACCGAGCATCAGCAGCCCGCCGAGTGTGTACAGGAGCCCGTGGTATCTCGCGATGGTGGCCGCAATCAGACTCATGCCGACCGTGATTGGCACCAGGATGACGGCCAGCCCTGCCGCAAAGACGAAGGTCAGAGGAAGGAGCCGCCAGCGCCGGTTTTTCACAGCTCCAGCCAGATAACTGGGTAGCAGAAACACGATGCAGCACGGTGCAAACAAGGCGACGCCGCCCGCGAGGAACGCCGCAACGATACCCCCAGCAGTGAAGAGCGAACCCATTTAAGCTATTGCCTGTGTGGCAAGCACCTCGGAGATGCGCTTTCTGAAGAGGTTCTTGCTGAGCCTGCCGTTACTCACGAAGTGGTCCTCGATGAGTACGAGAGGGGCCAAGGCGGCACGATGCTGCCGTATGAGGGCGAGACCGCGCTCCGATCGTGATGAGAGATAGGTGACATCAAGGGGTGTATCTACCGCTACCTGCGTGATGGTCTCGCGAGCGGCCTCGCAAAAGTGACAGGCTTCAGCCTCGACAACTGTGACACGTATGGGCTGCTGTGTGGGTGGCTCATGCAAGGCGAAATCAGAGCGATTCTCCACACTCGGGCGCGTCGACATGATAGCGATCCTTTCGTTTCGGAACAAGCTTCCTCCATGACGAGTTCACCTTATGAGCCTGACCCGGAGCTCAGCATGAAGTGAATATAAAGGTCATATGAAGATCGCCTGCCTTCATCTGATCTCCATGCGCGGGCGTTCGTATCTTCATTCTCTTTTGCCACACTGGGCGCTATGCGGTCACGGGGAGACTTCCTCGCGGGTCCGCAGTTCGACCAAGGAATTGAGGAATCGATGAATCACGGCTCAATGAAAAGTCACATCATCTGGATGCTGGTCGCTGCCGGAGCGGTGCTGGCGGCCTTGCTGCTGTTCCGCGTGAATCTCGCGCAGGCACTCCCGCTGGCCGTCGCGTTGGCCTGCCCGTTGGGCATGATCGCGATGATGTTCATGATGGGGCACGGCATGGCCGGACATGGTGGGCACGGAGACGAGGAAAGCCATGATAGCCAGGGCAGTCCGTGTGGGCGGGAAGACCATGAGCAGCATGCAGACCATATCCACGATTCTCAGGCCCCGTCGTACAATGAGCCTCGCCGCTAACTCGCCGTACACGACGGGACAGGTTAGTGCATCGTTGGTAATAAAATGGTGAAGCTCGAGCCTCTGTTCGGCCCGTCACTAGCCGCGGTGATGCGCCCGTGGTGGCCCTCGACAATCGCATGGGCGATGGCCAGCCCAATACCGAATCCACCATGATCACGATCGCGGGCCTGATCAACTCGATAGAACCGCTCGAACACATGAGAAAGCTGATCAGGCCCGATCCCAATTCCGGTATCGCGGACCTTGACCATGATGTGACCGACGTCAGGCTGCGTCACAGCTACGTTCACTGAACCGCTGGAATCTGTCGCAGTCAGAGCGTTCGTCAAAAGTATAGAGACGACCTGTCCGAGCCGTACCCGGTCGATGACAACGTCCGGTGTGGAACGTCGATCTAACCGCAACGTCACACCTTTGTCCCGATACGGAAGGACGAGACCATCGGCAGTCTCCTCCACCAGATCGCCGACCGACCCTACTTCGAAATCGAACTGGAGAGAGTGCTCCTCAGCCCGAGATAGCAGAACCACATCCTCGCTGAGCCGGGTCAATCGAGTAACTTGCGCTGTGAGCACGGGCAGGGAGGCTTCAGTCGCCACCACACCATCTTCGATCCCCTCGACTTGGGCTTGGATCGTAGAGATCGGCGTACGCAGTTCATGCGCCAGATCAGAAAACAGCCGACGCCTGCTCTCTTCAATTGTTCGCAGCCGATGAGCCATGTCATTGAACGCGACGCCAACCGTCTCAAACTCAGAACCGATGTCAAGCCTCGGCAATTCAACCGTGTAATCCCCATCCGCGATACTCGTAGCCGCTGACTCCAGACGCGACAGCGATGCATTCATCCGCGACGCCAAGTAACCGAATACGACCATTGCGACCGCAATCGCGATGATGATGCCGGCCCCAAGCGAAATCGTGCTGGCAAACTGAAAGGCCTCTTCGGCGTGCATGACCACAGTACTGGAATCGCTCAGGTCGGCCTGCGCTAAGTGTGCATGAAAAATCATCGGCCCGGCAATCGCACTCACGACGAAAATTGCTGCCGTGACCGCGATCAGCGTTACTGAAAGCGCGATAAAAAATCGAGTACCGAGCGACCGGATTCGTCGGCCCGATTTTACTTGCATCATGCACCGTCTCCCATCCGATACCCGACGCCACGAATCGTCTGGATGTACTTCGCACCGGCAGCACGCTCCCCAAGCTTCTTACGCAGATGACCAATGTGCACGTCTACGAGTTGGCTGTCAGCACTCCACCTCGCCCCCCATACCGTCTCCATTAACTGATCCCTCGTGAAGACCCGTTTCGGGTTCTCAGCCAAGTGAAGGAGCAAATCGAACTCGGTACGAGTCAGTTGCAGACGGTCTCCGGTCAACCTGGCCTCTCTACTCGAAGGGTCGATCTCAAGCTCAGCGATGCGGATTGGGCGGGCTTCAGGTGTAGATCGGGCAGCCCGTGGCCGACGCAACATCGTCTGAACGCGAGCCACCAACTCACGCGGACTGAACGGCTTAGTCATATAGTCATCCGCACCCACTGAGAGCCCAATGAGTTTGTCAACTTCCTCCGCTCGGGCAGTGAGCATGAGCACATAGCAGTCAGTGAACGTGCGGACCACCCGACACACCTCGACTCCATCCATGCCAGGAAGGCCAAGATCGAGAATCACCATATCCGGCTCGAACTCCCGAATGGCCTTGACACCCTGGGTGCCATCGGTGGCAAGGTGCACCTCAAAGCCCACGCGGGACAGGTAGCTTCCAACCACTCTGGCAAGGTCGCGCTCATCCTCCACGACAACGGCTGAGAGCGTGGTGGATGTGGGTCTTGGTGCGGGATCGCTCAAGTTGGTACTCACGGATCCATGATCCCACCCGAGACCGGGAGCGCCGCCGTGCGCCGCCTCACAAAGAACTCACCTTCATACATTCTTTATGTCCCAATCACCATAATCGCTAGGTCAGCGCGAAAAGCTGTATCTGTAAGGCAAGGGATCAGCCACGGAGGGTCGATGATGGGGTTCGCGTTTGGCCTCACCTACATCGGGCTGTGCGGCCTCGTACTCGGAGGGATTGCCCTGGTCTGGGCAGTACTCATACTCGTTGGATCGTGGCGGCTAAAGCGACAACAGAGGCGACTCTCAGATGATCCTAAAGGTGAACCTTCTCGGAATGACCATGAAACTCCCCTGGAAGAAGCCAACGAGGATCCTCATGAACACAACCTCACGTGATCCCCGCACTGGGCCAGGATCTGTCCGTTAAACGGTGTGTGGATTCCGGCGGTTTTTATTAGTAGTTAGTGGGCGGTTCTCTCGAACCGTCCGGCGAAGGTGATCCCGGACGCGTTGAGCGCGGGCTTCCACCTCATCACCCAGCGTGCCCGACCCCCACCAGTGATGGTCAAACGACCGCGTCACCAGATACAAGCACTTCAATGTCGCTTGCTCGTTCGGGAGGGGCCCGTCTGCTTCGCCCTTGGAACGAATCGTACTCAGGGGGTGTGTCGTCGATCAGGCGCTCGGATCGCCCGCCGCATCCGCGCGAGCCGGCGGGGTCCAGACCCGGGTCTCGCTCGAATCGTCGTACCAGTGGCCGCCCGGGATCGACTGCAGCTCGAAAAGCGTGCCCCACGGTGCCCGCACGTACACCGAGGCGTTGCCGTCGGTGTCCTCGTGCGCCGAATTTCCGTGCGGTCCGGAGAGCGCCTCGCCTCCGGCCGCCACCGCCCGCCGCAGGGCGCCCTCGATATCGTCGACGTACACGGAGACATGGTTGAGACCGAGGTCGCCGAGCCCCGCGGCCGGCTGCTGATGCCGGGCATCGATCTCGAACATCTCGATGCCCGGACCGAAGCCGATCTGCACCATGCGTTGGCGGAGGATGCGGGCACCGGACGGCAGCCCGAGCTGGCGCTCCGTCTCCTCCCCGCTGCGGGGAGGGTCCGACGGGGTCAGGCCGTCGTAGGCGACCAAGGCCCCGAAGGCGCGACGCAGGAACTCCGTGGCCGCGTCGAGATCGGGCACCGTGAGGCCGAGGTGGTTGATGCCGCGAGGCAGCGCACCGAAGCGGTCCTCCGCGGCGGGCAGCGGACCGATGGCGGCCGCCTCTGTCGTCGGGTCCCCGATGATGTCAACAGCCTCGCCCACGAGGACCACGGTCGAACTCTGGTCGAGGAAGTTCGGCTCGTCGGCCGCCACGACCTTCGTGAAGGTCTCCGATCCCATCACCGCATCGAGCCCCTCGGGGCTGTCGAACCAGAGCTCGGCGGTGCCATCGAACGGGGCTGTGGTCACCGACGAGACGTTCGTCTCGTCCATGGCGCCCGGATGCGACTGGGTGTACCGGACCAAGTGCTCACGGGTTTCAGGAATCGACCGCATGAGCGGTCCGTGCACGTGGATGTGGTGCCAAACGAACTCTTCGAGCGAAACACCGGGGGCACGCTTCAGGAACATGGTCATCTTGATCACGGAACTCTCCTCTGGTCGGGACGACGGCGCCGACTGGCGGCCAAGGCTCCCACCGTTCACGACGCACGACCGCCGTCGGGCTGAATCGGGCAATCGAGAGTCTAATACGATACGAAACGATTAGTATCGAAATATGAAGATGATTCCGCTCGAAGACCCACCGAAGACCGTAGGACGTCCCCGCAGCGCGACCGCACGACAGGCCATCATCACTGCGGCGATCGACCTGCTCGCCTCCGGCGGCCCGGCCACCGCCACCATCAGCGCCATCGCCGCACGGGCCGGCGTCGGGAAGTCGACGATCTACCGTTGGTGGCCCGGCCGCGGCGCCCTGCTGATCGAAGCGCTCGCCAGGGGCACCGTCGACACGCTCGCCGTCCCCACCGGCACGACAACCCGGGCAGCCTTACTCATGCACCTGCGCGGGCTGATCGCCGTGCTCGCCGACGAGCGGCTCGGAGCGCTCATCGCCGCGCTCACCGCTGAGGCCCAGGAGACTCCGGCGACAGCCGAGGCGTTCCGCGAAACCTGGCTCCGACCCCGCCGCGAGGTCGCAATCGCAATCCTGCGCGCCGGCATCGAACGGGGCGACCTGCGCAGCGACCTCGACGTCGGGCTCGGCGTCGACCAGCTGTTCGCGCCGCTCTACCACCGGCTGCTCTATCGCTACGCGCCGATCGATGCGGACATCGCCGAGACCGCGGTCGACCTGTTTCTGCGCGGCACCGGGACCGGCGAGCGCGCCGGAGAGGACCGGCGCCCATGACGCGGCAGCGCGCTCCCGCGCAGCGGCCTGCGCCCGCTTCCGGACGTCGGCTCGGCGTCGTCTCGACGGTGATGGCCTGCACCAGCGGACTCACCGTCGCGAACATCTACTACGCGCAGCCCCTGCTCGGATCGATCGCCGGAGCCTTCGGGCTGAGCGAGGGAACCGCGGCTCTGGCCGTGACGTTCACGCAGATCGGCTATGCGCTCGGGATGGTGCTGCTGCTGCCGCTCGGCGATCGACTCGAAAACCGCTCATTGATCATGTGGACGACCTTCGGCACCGCCGCCGCGCTCGTGATCGCCGGGCTCGCCCCGACCGCCGGGATCTTCATGGCGGTATCGGTGCTGATCGGCCTGTGCTCGGTGGTCGCGCAGATCGTGGTCCCGTTCGCTACGCATCTGGCGCCGCCTCAGGCACTGGGGCGGATGCTCGGGACGATCATGTTCGGCCTGCTGTCCGGCATCATGCTCGCCCGGTCGGTGTCGAGCTTCGCGGCTGCCGCTCTCGGCTGGCGGGCGATCTTTCTCATCTCGGCCGGGCTGATGGTCGTGCTCGCGATCATCGTCCGACTGGTGCTGCCCCGGCGGGGGAGCGCCCGCCCGCCGGGCGACGCCGGCCTGCTGCGCTCGGGGGGCCCGGGGTGGTATTAACATATACGAGCCCCCGCGCCGG
>JBDNYM010000048.1:0-18853 GCA_047722305.1 Pseudoclavibacter sp.
CCCCCACCTCCCCGGCCCAGGACGGCCGCACCCAGGCGACCCTGGTCCTGACCCGCTGGGGGCAGGACGCCGGCACCGGCGCACTCTCTGCAGCCGCCGGCGTCCCGGGCGTGGTCGAGACGGGCGGCACGTGCACGCTGACGGCCACGATCGGCAACCAGACCCGGTCGGCATCGGGCCCGGCGACCCGCTCCGCCTCCGCGATGGCCTGCGCGGACGGGCTGTCCATCCCGCGCTCGCAGCTGGTGGCCGGGACGTGGATGGTGCAGGTCTCGTACTCGTCGCAGCGCTACACCGGCACTTCTGATACACAGGTGGTCACGGTTCAATGAACAAGGGTCCCGGTTCGATGACACGAGGGAGCGGGCGCATGCGCAGGTGGCTGACCGGTGCGGCCGCCGTGATCGCCGGGATGCTGGCTATCACGTTCGGCGTGCTCAGCGGGCCGCTGCCCGCCCAGGCGACGGATGCGCACGCCTTCGACCCGGCCGAGATCATCTCGGACGCGAATTTCTACGACGCGAACGCGATGACCGCGGCCGATGTGCAGAACTTCCTGAACCAGCACGTGCCCACCTGCCATCCGGAATGGGACGGCTCGCTGGCGTCCACCATCGTGTGCCTGAAGGACTACCACCAGCAGACCACCGCCAAGAGCGCCGACGCCTACTGCAGCGGGTACTCGTCGCAGTGGCAGTCGGCCGCCCAGATCATCGACGGGGTGGCCCGCAGCTGCGGCATCAGCCAGAAGGTGATCCTGGTGACGCTGCAGAAGGAGTCGGCGCTGGTCAACCACCCGGACCCGAGCCCCTGGCGGTACACGACGGCGATGGGATACGGGTGCCCCGACGACGCCCCGTGCGACGCGCAGTACAACGGCCTCTTCAACCAGATCTACAACGCCGCCCGCCAGTTCAAGCTGTACCAGGCGAAGCCGTCGTCCTATCAGTACCGGGCCGGGCAGAACAACTACATCCAGTGGAACCCGAACGCCGGCTGCGGCGGCTCGACCGTCTACATCCGCAACCAGGCCACCGCCGCCCTGTACGACTACACGCCCTACCAGCCCAACGCCGCCGCCCTCAACGCCGGCTACGGCACCGGCGACAGCTGTTCGACCTACGGCAACCGCAACTTCTTCCTGTGGTACTCGGACTGGTTCGGCAGCCCGACCGGGTATCCGACCGGCGGAGCCATCGGCGCCGAATACTGGGCCATGGGCGGTCCTTCCTGGATCGGGTCGGCAACCGCGAACGAGCTCGCGGTCAAGGGCGGAGCATCGCAGACCTTCCAGGGCGGGACGATCTTCTGGTCGGCCGCCACCGGCGCCCACGCTGTGCGCGGAGCCATCCTCGGCGAGTACGCCTCCCTCCGCTACGAGCAGGGCCTACTCGGGTTCCCCACCTCGGACGAGTACAGCGGCCTCCGCGACGGCGGCTTCTCCCAGGCCTTCCAGAACGGGCAGATCCACTGGTCCCCCGCCACCGGCGCACACTTCACCCGCGGCGGCATCCAGGCATACTGGGCCGCACGAGGCTGGCAGGACTCCTGGCTGGGCTACCCCACCGGAGACGAACTGGCCGTCCCCGGCGGAGTCTCGCAAACCTTCCAGGGCGGCACGGTCTGGTGGAACGCCGCCACCGGAACCACGTTCGCTGTCCGCGGCAGCGTTCTCAACCGATATGCCGCTCAGGGGTGGGAGCGAGGCGGCCTCGGGTACCCGACCAGCGACGAGCTCTCCGTCCGCGGCGGAGTATCCCAGACGTTCCAGGGCGGCACGATTTTCTGGCAGACCTCGGCCCGAAGTGCGTTCGCCGTGCGTGGCGCCCTCCTCGCCAAGTATGCGACGTTGCGGTACGAGCAGGGGCCGCTCGGCTTTCCGCAGGCAGACGAGCTGTCAGGCTTGAAGAACGGCGGCTACTCGCAGCTCTTCCTGAATGGGACGCAGATCCACTGGTCTCCCGCATCTGGCGCCCACGTGACGTTGGGCGGCATCCAGGCCTACTGGGCCAGGAACGGATGGGAAAACGGCTGGCTCGGGTACCCCACCGGGGATGAAGTCGCCGTGCGGGATGGGTCCTACCAAACGTTCCAGGGGGGGACCGTCTGGTGGTCGTCCCTCACGCTGCAGGCGTCTGCCGCGCGCTGAGTGCGCAGTTCCCCATTGCGTGCGCAGGAACGCGGAGTGCCCAGCAACGTTCGCGAAAAGGTCTGAGTCTCACCGCACCGGCGGGAACCTAAGATAGGCCAGTCTGGCGATCTCGGTGCGGTTCCGGGCGATGGCATCCAGAATCAGCCCGATCATCCAGATCAGCACGCCGATCAGCACCAGGGATGAGGCCAGCACGGCCGTGGGGATCCAGATGACCCGATCGAGCTGGGCGAACTGGACCAGCACCGGGATGCCGACGACGATCCCGACCAGCACGACGAGGGTGCCCAGGATGCCATGGAACAGCAGCGGCCGGTCGTGACGGAGCAGCTGCAGCAGCAACCCGAGAATCTGGAACCCGTCGTGGAAGGTGCGCAGCTTCGACTCGCTGCCCTCCGGGCGGTCCTTGAATCCGACCGGGATCTCGGTGTGGGGAACCCGCAGGCTCATGTAGTGGATGGTCAGCTCGGTCTCGATCTCGAATTCGCGGGAAACCGCGGGGAACGACTTCACGAACCGCCGGGACATCACCCGGTACCCGCTGAACATGTCGTTGACCTCCGAGGAGAACAACGCCGACGTCATCCGATTGAACATGCGGTTGCCCCAGGAGTGACCGGGCCGGTACGCGCCCTCCCCCGTCTCCTGCCTGACCCCGAGCACGTGATCGTAGGGGCCAGACAGCAGCTCGGAGATCATCTGCGGCGCAGCCGCCGCATCGTAGGTGTCATCCCCGTCGATGAGCACGTACACGTCGGCATCGATGTCGGCGAAGGCCCGCCGCACCACGTTGCCCTTCCCCTTCTCATCTTCACGGCGGACGATCGCGCCCGCCTCGGCGGCGCGGGCAGACGTCTCGTCGGTGCTGAGATTGTCATAGACGTAGACGTCCATCCCCGGAACCGCTGCGCGCAGATCGCGGACGACCGTGGCGACGGTCTGCTCTTCGTTGTGGCAGGGGACGATCGCCGCGATCCGCAAGTCGTCGCGCCAGTCCGAAATGCCCATGGGAAATCCTCCAGTGAAAAGTGTGGCGATGCGTGCTGGACGAAGGCCGCACAAACATCGATCCTACCGTGCCGGGCCAGACCGCCCCTGCTCTCCCGCGCCAGTCGCCACCAGACGATACAATCGCCGGGTGTCCAAGCTGTCCCGCTTCCTGCGTGAGAACGCGCTCAGGGGAGGCACCTTCCTCGTCGTCGGCGGGGTCTCATTCCTCGTCGATGCGGGTGTCTACAACGTGCTCGCCTTCTGGGGCGGACGGGGGCCGCTCTTTCAGACGCCCCTGCTCGCCAAGGCGATCTCGATCATCGTCGCCTCCGTCGTCTCATACCTCGGGTCGAAACTCTGGACGTTCCGCGACTCCCAGCGCCCGGCGTCCTGGCGACAGTTCACGCTCTTCATGGTGCTGAACTTGGTGGCGATCGCCCTGCAGATGGCCTGCCTCGGCTTCTCCCGCTACGTGCTGCACCAGGCCGACCCGTTCTCGGACAACCTCTGGGGCACGTTCATCGGGCAGATCGTGGCCACGTTGTTCCGCTACTTCACGTACGGGAAATGGGTCTTCCCCCGCAGTTCGGCGCAGCCTCCGAGCTCGCAGCCAACCGAAAAGTAAGACCGCACACCCAGGTCATGCACCGCATGCGGTGATGCGCCAGAGCGATTTCGCTCCAGATTTCATGACCAGCTGCAGGCCACTTCCGCGGATACCTCGGGCGACGTTCACCCACGGAGCCTTGTCTCCATCCGGGAGGATCATCTCGGGCTCTAACTGCAGCACATACTGAACATTGTGCTTTTTGAGCAACGGACAAAGAGCTTGCTGGTTCCCCTCGAAGTCATCTGCGAGCTTGAGGACCTCTCGATAATCGGTGTTCCAGTCACCCATCCAGTTCCCGGGCATATCTCGGAAGAGCACATTCACATTATTAAAAGCGTATCCCAGAGAACTTCCGTCGTACGGGTTGTTGAGAACCGTGGTCCCTGACGGGACTTTCTCTGCCACTCGCGAGAGAAAATGGATCTCGTCGGCAGACAGCATCCACGTCGCCGAGTAGACCTTTTGCAGTTCCTGCCTTTGGAACAGCAACGCTGGACTTGCATAGCTCACGAGAAGCACCACGACGACCACACCTGTCGTCATCAGCGATCGTGCACCCCGGAATTTGGGCACGAGACCACCGGCCAGCTCGCGAAGCCGATCAAGGCCGACCACAGCGAGCAGAATACTGGGAATCCCGATGATCGCCGCCAGGCGGAACGAGTCGTGGTACCAAAATCCGGTCGCAACAGCCTTGAGCGGACCATCCGTCCCCACGGCGAGGCAGTAGAGCCAGACCGACAAAACCAGGGAAGCCAGCAGCCACCGGTTCCGTTTCAGCTGGAATACCTGTACCACTCCCACAAAGGTGAGCACTCCGGTCAGGAGAGCAATCGGAGCACCATTCGTCCCGTTCAAAAACGCGGGTTCAATCGACCACCAGAAATCCGCCGTGGCGGGCCACTTCCAGTTCACCGTTCTCGCCATGAATGGCAGATGGTAGATAACGAGCGCGCCCAGAACCACCACTATGGGGAAAGCGATACCGACCACCCATACCCACAGCCGGCGAGCCCGAACCAGGTGGAGAAGTGCCCAGTAGACCAGCGGCAAGAACAGTACCATGGCCGTAAACAACGTATTGGGCTGGGCGATCGCCAAACCAATGACACTGACGACCACGACCAGCGCTAGTCGCCCGTATGCCCCTCGTGGAGCCGGCTTCTCGGTAGACAGCTTACGGATACCCCAGATCACGACCGCGGCAGCTCCGGGCAGCAGCGCGAGGCCGAGGGTATTCGATACGAGAATTCCCCAACTCAGAAATCGCCATGGGAACGTCCCGGCCATCCCAGCGACGCTCGCTGCGATACCCAGCATCCGCGGAGTCTGGCCAAAAAGGACACCGGCCAGCATGGCGACCCCGAGAGGCCAAATCACACCGACCAAAACGAGGTTGATCGCCGAAGTCACGACCGGAATCGAGGCTCCCGTTCCCATGACCGCCAAGGACACAAAATCATGCCACGCCGCCGGATAGAAGCCACTGGCATTCATCGAGCCATCCATCAGCCCGGCATGAAGCGTGGACCCATTGGCCGTATCGATGAAATAGCGCACCATGTTGAAGTGGAACACGATGTCGTAAAGCTGCCCGAATTGGCTTGGCGAATCGAGTGGGCGCGCATACATCACCGTGCAAAACACGGCCCCCGTGAGCACGCCCAAGCCCAGGCCGATCAACAAGCCTCTCGTCTTCGCCGCATCTGGAGCACGCTGGGGCTTGGGTATCCGCCGAAGCCGATACCGCCAGATCGCGATCAGCAGGACGGACAGCACCGCCAGGACGACCACAGACGCCCAGAACCGCCAAGGAATCCTGACGGCCGGACCGACAATCCCGAGTACGGAAACAATGGCCACCGACCCAACGGGAGCGAAGGCTAGCGTCTGCAACAGTGGCAGGCGCAGTGCTAAGCCCAGAGCGAGTCCGGGAACCATCAACAGCACTATCAGCAGAAACGCGGGACCGATAACCTCAAGCCAAGCCATGATGTCCCTATCGTCCCATTCCGGCGGTAGATCTCATCGCTTAAACGTCTGCTCCCATTCCTGCTCCGAGACGACCTCGGGCAGCGCGGCCCGGTACTCGGCCGCCAGCTGATCCCAATTGCGCACCAGCTGGGCGTACAGCTGCGCCGATTTCGCCAGCAGCCCGCGGAACTCCTTCGGGTCGCGCTGGTACCAGGCGACGCCGCCGCCGTCGGCCGTCGACACGAGGGCGGAGTCGAGGCTCCCCAGCCGCCACCAGCGCGCGTCGAGCGCCGCCACGCGCTCTTCGGGGTTCTCCTGCGCCCGGGCAGTCGGGGGCACCAGCAGCTGCCGCACACTGGCTTTCACGATCTTCGCCACCCACTGCACCCGGTTGCGCGGGGCATGGGGCTCCTCGCCACGGGGCAGCGGCCGGCGGCGGCGCACCTCCGGGTAGCTCTCGATATCGGTGATGACCTGGCCGTCGGCGAACCGCTTCTGCAGCTGGCGCACCTCCTGCGTCCGGGTCCCCAGCGTCCGGTGCAGGTGGCCCGGCCCGGACAGGACGTCCTGCAGCGCCATGATGCGCAGCACCACCGGCGAGTACTGCAGCGATAGCAGATGCTTCACATCCGCTTCGAGGCTCTCGCGGGCGATGGCGCCGCCCCGCTTGTACGGCGAGTACAGCAGCGCCACGACCCACTTGTTCCGCTGGTGGAAGTACGCCTGCCAGTCCAGCCGGTCGTCCTTCTCCGTCCACGGCATGTGCCACACGGCCGCGCCCGGCAGCGACACCGTGCGGATACCGTGCGCCTTGGCACGCAGGCCGTACTCGGCGTCGTCCCACTTGATGAACAACGGCAGCGACAGGCCGATCTCCCTGATCACCGACTTCGGGATCAGGCACATCCACCAGCCGTTGTAGTCGACGTCCATGCGCTGGTGCAGCTCCGGCGTGGTCCGCAGACTGTGACGGGCGAAATCGAACGCCTCCAGGTCGGGGTTGACCGGCCCCCACTGGAACTTGTACAGGTTGACATGCTCGCCGTAGCTGTGCAGCATCGAGCGCTCGTACAGATTGAGCATGTGCCCGCCCACGATCATCGGCTTGCGCGTGAAGTCGGCGAAGTTCACCGCCCGGAGGATGCCCTCGGTCTCCACCACCACATCGTCATCGAGCAGCAGCACGTAGTCGGTGCGCTCGTTGTGGCTGCCCTCGTACATCCCGCGGGCGAACCCGCCCGAGCCGCCGAGGTTGCCCTGGCGGACGATGCGGAACTGGTCGCCCAGCGCCGCCGCAGCCTCGTCGAAGCCATCGGCATCCTGCACCAGCTTGTTGCCCTGGTCGGTGATGATCAGCTGATCGAGGCGATCGAGCAGGTCGGGAGCCTTGGCGAAGCGCTCCATCTGCCGCACGCAGTCGTCCGGCTTGTTATAGGTGGTGATCGTCACCGAGACCTTGGTCGACGGCGTCGCCTCCTCGACCGGCACCTGCCACTCGGCCCGCACCAGCCGGCTCGCCTGCGCCCCCACCTCGAGGTCGAACCAGAGCCAGCCGCCGTCGCCGAACTTGGTCAGCGGCACCTCGAACTCCAGCAGCCCATCGCCGGCGACGACCCCGTCGATGCGATTGAACGACCCACGGGCCGTCGAGCGGAAGACGTCGACGCCAGCCGCCCCATCCAGCTCGACCACCAGTTTGACGCGATCGACGGTGGTCCACTGCCGCCAGTACCCAGCGGGGAACGCGTTGAAATAGGTGGCGAACGAGGCGCGCGTATTGGCCGGGATGACGGCAGAGCGCCGCTCCAACTGCGACAGGCTCGGGCTCGACGCGCTCAGCGCGTTCTGCCCAGCGGCCTCCGACTGGGTCTTGACCTCGCCCCGGGCCGCGCGGCCCGACAGGATGTCGCGGTCGCCGATGCGCGTGCCGCCGGGCGTGGCCAGGGCGACGCCCCAGTCGATGTACAGCGGCAGCACCGTGGGGTCCGCGTCCTCGGGAAACACCACGCGATGCACGGCCCGCCACTGGGTCGGCTCGGTGGCCTCGGCCGTCTTCACGTCTGCGCTCTTCGTCTTCGCCATTTCGGTCGCCTTCCCTGTTACTTCCGGAACCAGTCGGACACGACCGTTTCGAACCGGTTGAGCGCCGAGCCGATGGCCATGTGCATGTCCAGGTACTTGTACGTGCCCAGCCGGCCGCCGAACAGCACGTTCGACTCGCCCTCGGCGAGCTGGCGGTACCCCTCCAGCTTCTGGCGGTCGTCGGGGGTGTTGACCGGGTAGTACGGCTCGTCGTCGGGCTTCGACGCGAAACGCGAGTACTCCTTCATGATGATCGTCTGGTCAGTCTGGTAGTCGCGCTCGGGGTGGAAGTGCTTGAACTCGTGGATGCGCGTGTACGGGATGTCCTGATCGCCGTAGTTCATCACCGAGGTGCCCTGGAAGTCGGGGGTGTCCTTGACCTCGAGGTCGAAGTCGAGCGTGCGCCACGACAAGGCGCCGAGCTGGTTGTCGAAGTACTTGTCGAGCGGGCCGGTGTAGACGATCGGCACCTTGCCCACCATGGCCGTCTTGTTGAGCGGCTGGCTCTCGTCGAAGAAGTCGGTGTTGAGCCGCACCTCGATGTTGGGGTGGGCGGCCATCTTCTCGAGCCACGGCGTGTAGCCGTCGACCGGCAGGCCCTCCCAGGTGTCTTTGAAGTAGCGGTTGTCGTAGGTGTAGCGCACCGGCAGCCGGCTGATGATCTCGGGGCTCAGCCGGGTGGGGTCGGTCTGCCACTGCTTGGCCGTGTACCCCTTGATGAACGCCTCGTAGAGCGGGCGCCCGATCAGGCTGATCGCCTTCTCCTCCAGGTTCTCCGGCGTCTTGTCGCCCAGCTCGGCCGACTGCCGCTTGACCAGGGCCCGCGCCTCCTCCGGGGTGTAGGCCGCGTGGAAGAACTGGTTGATGGTGCCCAGGTTCACCGGCAGCGGGAACACCTCGCCATGCACGGTGGTGTAGACGCGGTGCACGTAGTCGGTGAAGTGCGTGAACTGGTTCACGTAGTCCCAGACGCGCTGATTGCTGGTGTGGAAGAGGTGGGCGCCGTACTTGTGGTACTCGATGCCGGTGGTCGGCTCGATCTCGCTGTACGCGTTGCCGCCGATGTGGTCGCGGCGGTCGATGACGGTCACCTGGATGCCGAGCTGCGTGGCCGCCCGCTCGGCGATGGTCAGGCCGAAGAAACCGGAGCCAACAATCAGAAGATCCACGAGAACACCTCACGCACACAGGGATTAGGGCCAGGGGTAGCATAGCCCGCGCGGTCGCGAGTGCCCTGGTCCCAGGCCCAGGCTGGCCGCGACCCGCACACGTAGAGTGTGAGCATGACGCAGGTTCTCGTCACCGGGGGCGCGGGCTTCATCGGCTCCAATTTCATCCGCTTCGCCCTCGGGCGCCATCCCGACTGGCACATCACCGTCCTCGACAAGCTGACCTACGCCGGCAACCGGGCGAACCTCACCGGCATCCCGGACGACCGGATGAACTTCGTGCAGGGCGACATCGCGGACGCCCCGCTGGTCGACCGGCTCATGGCGCGGGCCGACCTCGTCGTCCACTTCGCCGCCGAGACCCACAACGACAACTCGCTGCGCGACCCCTCCCCCTTCGTCCAGACCAATGTCGTGGGCACCTTTACGCTGCTGGAGGCCGTCCGGAAATACGACGTGCGCTTCCATCACATCTCCACCGACGAGGTGTTCGGGGATCTGCCGTTCGACGGCCAAGAGCGGTTCACGGAGCAGACCGCGTTCAACCCGTCGAGCCCCTACTCGGCGACCAAGGCCGGCAGCGACCTCCTGGTGCGCGCCTGGGTGCGCTCATTCGGCATCCGCGCCACGATCAGCAACTGCGCCAACAACTACGGGCCGCGGCAGCACATCGAGAAGTTCATCCCGCGGCAGATCACCAACCTCCTCACCGGACGTCGCCCCAAGCTGTACGGCACCGGGCGCAACGTGCGCGACTGGATTCACGTCGACGACCACAGCGAGGCCCTGCTCGCCATCCTCGCAGGCGGACGGATCGGCGAGACGTACCTGATCGGCGCCGACGGCGAGCACAGCAACCGCGATGTCCTCGAAGCGATCCTGCAGCTGATGGGCCGCGACCCGGATGACTACGACCTCGTCCGCGACCGGCCGGGCCACGACCGACGCTGCGCGACCGACGCCACCCGGTTGCGGCGCGAACTCGGGTGGGCGCCCCGACACGACTTCCGCTCCGGACTGCGGCAGACCATCGCCTGGTACACGGCCCACCCGGAGTGGTGGCAGGCGCAGAAGGCCCGCATCGAGGCCGCCTACGCGGACGACGGACAATAAGCCGGACCGCACCAGCGGAGAAGAGCTGCTCGAACCGCGATAAAATAGCTGGCCGTGCGCCCCATGACCCGGCCGAAGCCGTCCGCAACCCGGCTCCGCCCGGAGATCCAAGCCCTCCGGGCCGTCGCCGTCATGCTCGTCGTGCTGTACCACTTCTGGCCGAGTGCGCTCCAGGGCGGCTACGTCGGCGTCGACATCTTCTTCGTCATCTCGGGATTTCTCATCACCGGGCAGCTGCGCCGGATGCAGCAGCGCGCCGGCCGGGTGCGACCCCTGGCGTTCTGGGCGGGACGCATGCGGCGGCTCGTGCCCGCGGCCCTTCTGGTCGTCGCCCTCACCGCCGCCGGCATCATCGCCTGGGTGCCGCAATCCTCCTGGCCGAACTTCCTGAACCAGGGCCTGGCGGCATCCCTCTACTTCGTCAACTGGGCGCTCGCCGCCGACTCCGTCGACTACCTGCACGCCGGGTCGGTCGCCTCGCCCTTCCAGCACTACTGGTCGCTGTCGCTCGAAGAGCAGTTCTACCTGGTGTGGCCGCTGCTGTTCCTGGTCGCCGCCGGCCTCGCCTGGTGGTGGCACCGCCGGCACGCGGCATCCGCGAACCATTCAGACACCCTGCTGATCTGGGTGCTGGGCATCGTCACCGCCGCCTCGCTGGCCTGGTCCATCATCGACACCCGCCTCGACCCCACGGTGGCCTACTTCTCCACCTTCACCCGCGCCTGGGAGTTCGCCGTCGGCGGCCTGCTGACGTTCGTGCCCGAACTCCCGACCGACGCCTCCCGTCGCTCGCAGCAGCTGCACGCCGCCGGGCGCTGGGCCGGGCTGCTCATCATCCTCTTTACGGCCATCCGCTTCACCGCCGACCTCGCCTTCCCCTCCTACACGGCCGCGCTGCCCGTGCTCGGCGCCCTGCTGGTCATCTGGGGCGGGATGCCGCGGACGTGGTGGGCCCTCAACCCTGTGGTGCGCTTCCGCCCCGTGCAGTGGCTCGGCGACTGGTCGTACAGCCTGTACCTGTGGCACTGGCCGGTGGCCATCCTCGCCGCGTACGCCCTCGGGCGTACCCCCGGGCTCAGAGACCACCTCATCATGCTGGTCGGCTGCATCGCCCTGGCCGGGCTCACCAAGCGCTTCGTCGAAGACCCGGTGCGCCATTGGCGGCCCCTCACCCACGGCCGGGTGGTCTGGACGTACGCCGCGGGCGCCGTGGCAATGGCCCTGGTCGCCGCCGTGACGATCGTGCCCGTGAACGTCGCCCAGCGGGAGGCGAATACGGCAGCCGCGCAGATGGCCACTCGTGTTGACAACGGAGATCCGTGTCTCGGAGCGCGAAGCCTGAGCACGTCCGGGCAGTGCGGCGATCCGTTAGCACGCCCGAAGCAATTCAGCTCCCTGTTCGCCGCCAACGATGGTCCCGATCCGCGCTACCTTGCTTGCGGGGCCGGGATCGGTACCGCGCAACCTCGCCCATGCTTCTTTGGCAACAACGATCCAGACGATGAGACAATCGCCCTCGTCGGCGATTCACACGCGATTCGTTATCTTCCCGTTCTGGATCCATGGGCTCAGCGAGAACATGTCCGACTGGTCGTCTACTTGAAGAACGCATGTCCACTGATCACAGGAACGACCGTGGCACCGCGTTGGGATGACTCCGTCGGCAACCGTGCCGACTGCCGCGCTGCGAGCCGACATGTCCTTCGGGGTTTGTCCAAAACACCTGGCCTGCGCGCTGTCCTCTTCGCGAATCGCACACAGCTCTATCAGCACACGCGGCACCCTCTGCGGACTTCCGAGGTCGCCTCCTCAATTCAGGAGCTCAGCACTCGGGGCATCCAGACCGTCCTGATCCGCGACGTCCCCGAGCGCACCGATCTTGCGAACTCTGCAAACCAGACCGGTCCCGCCTGTGTGGCGGAGCACTCCAACCCGGCGGCCGATTGCAGTGCCCCGCTCAAGCGCCATGAGACGGAACCCGATCCAATGCGTGGGGCGGCCGCCATCACTTCCACCCCGCTCATCGACCTCACCAGCTCGTTCTGCGACCAGCGGCGCTGCTACAGCCTGATCGGTGGGGTGTCCGTGTACCAGGACGACAACCACGTGACCGCCACCTACATGAAGACGCTCGCGCCGCAGCTGGAACAGCAGCTCACCGCGGCGCTTCCTGCGGCGGAGACATCCGCTGGGTGACCCCGGCCTGGACCGCCGGCACCGCGAGCGCGCCCGCACCACCGCCGCACTGACACGCCGACCGCTGAGTTCACCATCCCTAACTCGCAATTTCGCATGACCGAACTTATAGTGGTCTCAGATCGGAGCGTGAGGCGATGTCAGAGGTCGGAGACGTGAAAACAGGAACGCTGGCGGGATACGGGCGTAGCGGCAAACTGATCGACTACGCCAACGGGCCCTCGCTGGAAGAGATCAACTCCACCGTCGACGTCCCTCGCAACGCCGGCTTCTGGCGCACGCTGTTCGCCTTCTCCGGCCCCGGGGCGCTGATCGCGGTCGGCTACATGGACCCCGGCAACTGGATCACCTCCATCAGCGGCGGCGCCCAGTACGGGTACCTGCTGATGTCGGTCATCCTGCTCTCCAGCCTGATCGCCATGATGCTGCAGTACATGGCCGCCAAGCTCGGCATCGTCACCCACATGGACCTCGCCCAGGCCACCCGGGCGCACACCGGCAAGAAGCTGGGTATCGTTCTCTGGATCACCACCGAGCTCGCCGTCATGGCCACCGATGTCGCCGAAGTGATCGGCGGCGCCATCGCCCTCGAACTGCTCTTCGGCATCCCGCTCGTGGTGGGCGTCAGCCTCACCGTGCTCGACGTCCTCCTCCTGCTGCTGCTCATGCAGATCGGCTTCCGCAAGATCGAGGCCATCGTGGTGACGCTCATCACCGTCATCATGCTCGTGTTCCTCTACGAGGTGATCATCTCGCAGCCGAACATGGCCAGCGTGTTCGCCGGGCTCATCCCCCAGCCCCAGATCCTGCACCCCGGACAGCTCACCCTCGCCCTCGGCATCGTCGGCGCCACCGTCATGCCCCACAACCTCTACCTGCACTCCTCGATTGCCCAGACCCGCAACATCGGTCGCGACGAGGACTCGCTCGCGCACGCGGTGAAATTCTCCACCTGGGACTCCAACGTGCAGTTGTCCGGCGCCTTCATCATCAACTGCCTGCTGCTCATCCTCGGCGCGGCCATGTTCTTCGGCCACGGCCAGCACCTCGACACCTTCGGCGCCCTCTACCACGCGCTCGGCGACAATCAACTCGCCGGTGCCGTCGCCAGCCCGATCCTCTCCACCCTGTTCGCCGTCGCCCTGCTCGCCTCCGGGCAGAACTCCACCATCACGGGCACCCTCACCGGTCAGATCGTGATGGAGGGCTTCATCCACATGCGCATCCCCATGTGGCTGCGCCGCGTCGTCACCCGCGTGATCTCCATCATCCCCGTGCTGATCTGCACCATCATCTTCGGCGGCCGGGAGGGCGCGCTCGACAACCTGCTCGTCTACTCGCAGGTGTTCCTCTCCATCGCGCTGCCCATCTCGATGATCCCGCTCGTGCTGTTCACCTCGTCCAGGAAGATCATGGGCGAGCGCTTCCGCAACCCGATGTGGATGATCGTGCTCGGCTGGACGGCCACTGCTCTGCTGACCGTGCTCAATGTGCAGCTGATCTGGAGCACCGTCGCGGGGCTGTTCTAACCGCGCACACCGACCACCGAGCCCAGGGCATCGACCGTCCTCCATGGACGGGTGCCCTGGGTTCGGCCGTTTCCGCCCCGGCCGCTGAGCACGTCGGGCCCGGATGTCCTGACTTCTGCGAGGTTGCCGCCGGCTCAGCCGAGCTCGGCCCCCGGGCTGCGCCCGCCTACTTCTGCTGCTGCCCCGCCGCACGGCATTCTCGGCAGAGGCCGTGCAGGACGAGGTCGCCCGAGTCGACCTCGAACCCCTGGCCGGCGGCGGCGGCCACATCGGCCGCATCCACGGGCTGAATCTCCAGGTCGAAGATCTTGCCGCAGCGGCGGCACACCATGTGGGCGTGCGGGTGCTCCTGCCCGGTGTCGTAGAGCATGGGGCCGTCGGCGAGCGCCACCTTGCGCACGATGCCGAGTTCGGCGAACAGGTCGAGGGTGGCGTACACCGTCGGCAGCGAGATGCCGGGCATGGTCGCCTCGAGCTGCCGCTGCACGTCTACCGCGCTCAGATGCTGCGGATGCGCCGTGACGATGCGGTAGATGAGCTGCCGCTGCGGAGTGTTGCGCAGCCCGCGGTCGTGCAGCAGAACGTCGAGGCCGCTCTGCGCCGGCTGCCGCCTCACCTCGGATTTCATGAGGCTACCCTAACATTCTGTCGCGCTTATTGCCACTTTCTCATTGCTGCAACTTGCATTCAATCAGAAGTGATTTAGAATAAGAAACGAGGAGCAGCAATGAGAATCGAAACCGACATCCAATCCCTGACCAGCAGCGTGGGGCGGCGATTCCGCATCCCCCATGGCATGGACCACGACACCTTCGTGCTCCGCTACGTCCAGCCCGCGCTCGTGGGCCTCATCGACGGCACCGTCAGCACCCTGGCGCCGGTATTCGCCGCCGCCATCTTCTCCGGACCGCACGCCGCATTCATCGTCGGCCTCGCCACGGCCCTCGGCGCCGGCGTCAGCATGGGGTGGTCCGAAGCCCTCTCCGACACCGGCAAGACCACCGGACGAGGGCCGGCCGTCATCCGCGGCGCCATCACCGGCGCGGCCACCACCATCGGCGGTACCTTCCACACGCTCCCGTTCCTGATCCCGAGCATGCGTCTCTCGCTCATCGTGGCGTTCACCGTCGTCGCCGTCGAACTGGTCCTCATCGCCTGGATCCGGTACCGGTTCCTGCACGTGCCCATGAAGAACTCGCTGCTGGTCGTCACCCTGGGCGGGCTGATCGTCCTCGCCATCGGCCTGCTGCTGGGGGCCAGCTGAGCCGTGAGGCTGACGGCCAATCCCCGGCCGTTCACGGTTCCCGGATCGGGCCGGTATTAGGGTGAAATCCATGACCAAACGCGCGCTCACCCCGGTGCAGGAGCAGTACCTGAAGGTGATCTGGAGCCTCGGAGAAACCGACGGCGACCCCGTGACCAACTCGGTGCTCGCCAAGAGCGTCGGGCAGCGCACCTCCACGGTATCCGACATGCTCAAGCGCCTCGACGACGACGGCTACGTCTCGCACCAGCGCTACGGCGCCGTCACCCTCACCGACGAGGGACGCGCCGCGGCCGTGCAGATGGTGCGCCGCCACCGGCTGCTCGAGACGTTCCTCACCAAGACCCTCGGCTACACCTGGGACGAAGTGCACCAAGAGGCGGACGCGCTCGAGCACGTCGCCTCCGACAAGATGATCGAGCGCATCGCCGCCCAGCTCGACGATCCGACCCACGACCCGCACGGCGACCCCATCCCCACCCAGCGGGGCGACATCGCCGCCGCCGACGACATCCCGCTCACCGACCTGCCTGCCAGCAGCCCCGCCCAGGTGGTGCGCGTCGGCGACATGAACCCAGAGTTTCTGCGCTACCTGACCGAGAACGGGATCGCGATCGGCAGCCGCCTGCAGCGGGTGGCGGCGGCGCCGTTCGCCACCGACGTTCTGGTGCGCGTCGGCGGCTCAGACCGCACCGTCGGCATCGGGCACGACCTCGCCCGCACCATCTCGGTGTCCGCGGAGGGGTAGGGGCGCTCCCTCGAGCGCGGCCGCGCCTTCGGTGCCGGGACGGCGACTGAGCCGGCGGGCATGGGCGCTGCCGCGCCTTGCTGAAGTCAGAACGTCAGGGGCCGGATACCCCCCACCGCTCAGACACTCCCGCTGCAGATCAGGACATCTGGGACTTTCGCCTCAAACTCAGGACATCCTGCGTCCTGACCTCTGCGGATGTCCTGAGCCGAGGCGGCGTGGGCCCGCGGGTTTGCGGCGGACCCGCACAGCTCAGGGGAACCGGACCGCAGCAGCCGAGCTCAGGGCCCACACTCCGGACTACGACCGATCCCCTGAGCTCGGCGACCGCACGCCTGCCCCGCTGGGCGACTGCGAGAATCTGCCAGCCGCACGGCATCTCTGCCAGATACACGGCGTAGCTGGCAGATTCTCTGCGAAGTGGCTGAATCACCGCGGACGGGGCCGGGCAGGGCAGGGCTCAAGCTGGAGGCGGCAGCGCGCACGCCACCTCAGGGCGGGCCCCACCCCCCTACTTCTTCATGCCCTTCAGGTCGTCCACGCTCACAAGCCCGGAGTGGAGGCCCCCGTTGGCGATGAGCGACGGGATCTTCACGGTATGGATGCGATCTTCGACGATGCGGCGGTGCTCGGCCAGTATCCGCTTCACCTGGGCCGACCTGGACTCCTGGGCGATGGTGTGCACCTGCGCGTCGGTGTAGCCGGCCTGGCGCATCCACGTCTGCAACTGGGCGGTGGCGTCGGAGCGGCTGGCGCCGTTCATCCAGTCCTGCCACTGCACGTGGTCGGCGCGCTCGCCGGTGAACAGCTGCTTGAGCACGTACCAGTCGGCGCTGGCCCCGTCGGTGGCGCTGGTGTCGTCCAGCGGGTGCAGCTGCATGGCGGCCAGGTAGCTGGCCACCAGCGGCGAGTTCTGAAATTTGTATCCGGTCTCGGCCTTGATGGGGTACGCGATGTAGGTCAGGTTGTGGGTCTGGTCGAAGCCGCTGCGCTCGATGTTGCGGAACAGCTGGGCGCAGAAGCGGCATCCGGGATCGAGCACTTCCAACGCGACCGGGTCGCCGCTGCGGTACTCCCGCGCGTAGGTGGCGTGCGAGGGACGGTAGTCGGCTGCATCCCAATGCCGCAGCCGGCTCGGGATGGTGGCGATGGTGTCGCCGACGGAGGCGAACTCGTTGCCGAAGGCCCCGATCACGTCGCCTTTGCCCACCGACTGCCAGAACCCGGGCTGGGCCGCGTCGATGGAGCACGCCTGCGACGACAACGTGCACGCCTGCGCGTTCTGCTTGTCGCAGGTGCCGTACACGAACAGGTTCAGCCCGCTGCGCCCGACGATGTAGAGGCTGACGATCATCGACAGCACCATCACCCAGGCCAGCACCTCGATGGTGATGCTGGCCGGCTTCACCAGCCGGGGGGCGCGCACGGCCACCGGGGCGAGAATGGAGCTCTTGATGTCTTCGCGGAAGGTGGTGTCGCAGGCCCGGAACGTGACCCGGTGCAGGGTGCAGTTCCAGGCGCGGCCCAGAAGCTTGCGGTATTTGGCCGAGACCGCGCTCAGCACGAGCAGGACGATGAACGCCGCGATGCACAGCATGGTCAGAGCCCCCGCATGAGTCGGCCCATGATCTCCAACGCAGAGTCGATGTCGGCCTCGGTGTTGTGCGCGCCCAGGCCGAACCGCACCAGGGGATCGTACTGATTGGCCTCGAGCAGCCAGTGGTGGGCGCAGAAGTAGCCGCTGCGCACCATCACGCCGGCCTTCGACAGGAAGGCTGCGAGCTGGTGTCCGTCCACCCGCTGCGGGATGACCGAGGTCACCGATGCGGGTCGCGCCCCCACCAGGGTGAGGTGCGGCAGCTCGGCGAGCCCCGTGTAGAGGCGCTCCGCGAGCACGGCCTCGCGCTGCTCCAGGCTGGTGCCGGTGGCCCGCTCGTAGCCGGCGAGCCAGTCGAGGGCGGCACCGAGGGCGATGATCTCGCCCCAGGGCTGCAGGCCGGCCTCGAGGCGGGTCTCGAGCTCGGGCAGCAGCTCGTAGGCGGTCTCGGTGACGTTGGCCACCTGCCCGCCGCCGAGGAAGCTCACCTTGAGCGACTCCAGCAGCGGGTTCGCGGCGACCACCACGCCGAGCGACGCCCCGTAGAGCTTGTGCGCCGACCAGCAGTACGCGTCGGGACGCAGCCCGCGCAGGGCGGACAGATGGTGGGGGGCGGCCTGGGCCGCATCCACGATGATGGTGCCCCCGGCCCGATGGACGTCATCGATGAGCTGTGCCAGATTGGTCGTCGCGGTGCCGTCGAAGTTGTTCATCGCCGAGACGACCACCAGGGCGTCGGCGAGGTCGGCGTCGGCGTACTCGATGGCCCCATCCTCGGCATGCGAGAGGACGACGCGGGGCACCCCCAGCCGCCGCGCGCACGTCATGGTCGACAGAAACACCGAGTTGTGCTCGGTGTGGGTGGTGACGACGCGCGCGTACCGGTTGGCCGGCAGCTGGCCCAGCAGCAGGTTCAGGCCGTAGGTGGTGTTGAGCGTGAAGCAGGCGGTGTACCGCTTGGCGGAGACGTCGAAGGCGCGCAGCACCTTGGTGCGCGTGTCGGCGACGGCGGCGTCGACGCGACGCCCCCACTCGTACTTCACCCGCTCGCCGCAGGCGTTGTAGTGCAGGTAGTAGTCGTTGAGCGCGTCGATCACCGGCTGCGGGCGCAGCGTCTGGCAGGCCGAGTCGAGGTAGATCTGGTCGGCGGGCAGGTACTCGAAGCCGAAGCGGTCACTGGCGGGGGCCGGGGTCTGACCGTCCGCCACGGTCTGCGGGCACGCACCGGCGCCATGCTTGCGGAAAAGGGGCACCGTACCTCCACGGTTCGACGAATGCTATCAGCATCATAGAGAGCACCGACGAGTGAACTTGAATCGCGGCTGAGAGCGGCCGGGAGCGCGGGAGGACGGGGATGCGATAGGGGATGATGGGAGCATGACCGATCTGCATCCCCAGGCTGCCGACGCTTCCCTCCCCGGGCCGGACG
>JBDNYM010000049.1:0-17655 GCA_047722305.1 Pseudoclavibacter sp.
GTCCTTGACGACGGTGGTCACGACCTGCCGGTGGACGGTGACGATGCTGCCCGGAGAGACCTCGAGGTCGACGCGGTTGTTGGCCTCATCGACGGAGACGATGGTGCCGAACAGCCCGAACTGCGTCATCACGCGAGTACCGGGAACCATCTTCTGCTTCAGGTCGTCCATCTGCTGGCGCCGCTTCCGGTTGCTGCGGAAGGAGAACAGAACGAACACGATCAGGATGACGATCAGGATGATGTACATCGGGTTGAAACCCTGGGCGTTCGATTGGGTGGCGGCGAGCAGCATCAAAGATCCTTTGAGATTGGGCGCAAGAACGGGGCAAGTATAGCCCGATCAGATCAGCTGGGGCGGGACGTCCGCTGGAGGTGCGATATGCAGGTGCTCGTAGGCGCGGGCGGTGGCGACTCGCCCCCGGGGAGTGCGGGCCAGCAGGCCGCAGCGCACCAGGAAGGGCTCGACGACCGACTCGATGGTCTCCGGCTCCTCGCCGACGCCGAGCGCCAGCGCGCCGATGCCGACCGGGCCGCCGCCGAACGAGGTGAGCAGCGCCCGCAGTACCGCCCGGTCCATGCGGTCCAGCCCGAGCCCGTCGACCTGGTAGAGGTCGAGAGTGCCGCGCACCGCCGTCCGAGAGTCGTCGGCGGGATGGACGTCCATCCAGTCGCGCACCCGGCGGGCCAGCCGGTTGGCGATGCGCGGGGTGCCGCGCGAACGCCGGGCGAGCTCGGACCGCGAGGCGGCATCGAGGTTCAGTCCCAGCAGCTGGGCGGTGCGGCCGAGCAGCTCGGACAGCTCGGCATCCGAGTAGTAGTCGAGGTGGGCGGTGAAGCCGAAGCGGTCGCGCAGCGGGGCGGGCAGCAGCCCGGAGCGGGTCGTGGCCCCGATGAGGGTGAAGGGCGCGATGTCGAGCGGGATCGAGGTGGCCCCGGGACCCTTCCCGACCATGACGTCCACTCGGAAATCTTCCATGGCGAGGTAGAGCATCTCGGCGGCCGGCTTCGAGAGCCGGTGGATCTCGTCGATGAAGAGCACCTCCCCCTCGGTCAGCGACGACAGGATGGAAGCGAGGTCTCCCGCCCGCACCAGGGTCGGCCCGCTGGTCAACCGCAGCGGCTTGGCGAGCTCGTGGGCGGCGATCATGGCCAGGGTGGTCTTGCCGAGTCCGGGAGGGCCGGCCAAGAGGATGTGGTCCGCGACCCGGTCCCGCAGCTCGGCGGCGCGCAGCACGAGGTCGATCTGCTGCCGGACCCGGGGCTGGCCGACGAACTCCGCAAGGCGCTCGGGGCGCAGGGCGGTGTCGATCGCCTGGTCGCTCCCGGTCGCGGCCGGGGCGACGATCCGGTCGTCGGGCCGGGCAGTCCCCGGCGGTTGCCGGTTCGCCGACTGATCGTCCACCGGCTCGCTCATCGCCGGGTCCCCAGCCGCTGCAGTGCGGTGCGGAGGGCCTGCTGCACGGGGACGCCGTCGCCGACGGCGCTCTCGGCGGCATCCCGAGCCTCGCGCTCGTTCCAGCCGAGGCCCACCAGCGCCTGCACCACGGTGCCGAGCGCGGTGGAGTCCGGCATCGGCTCGGGGGCGATCGGGGCGAGCCCGTCGAGCTTGTCGGCCAGCTGCACGGCGATGAGCTTGGCGGTCTTCGGACCGATGCCGCTGATCGAGCGGAATGCAGCGGCATCCTCCTTGCGGGCGGCGGCCACGATCCCGGCCGCGCCCAGGCCCGACAGGGCGGCGAGGGCGGTGCGGGGCCCGACGCCGCTGATGCCGCGCAGCAGGTTGAAGATCTGCCGCTGAGCCACGTCGGTGAACCCGAACAGCAGCAGGGCGTCATCCCTCGGGATGAGCACGGTGTGCAGCACGACCTCGGCGCCGGGCTGGAGGTCGGCGGCGGAGCGCTCCGGCACCTGGATGTCGTACCCCAGGCCGCCCGTGTCCACGACCACGGCGTCCCCGTCGACGGCGGCCACGGTTCCCCGGACGAAGCTGATCACGCGTCGAGCCTAGCCGCAGTCATCCGAGACGCCGGGAACTCGTCCGGCGCGCGGGCAGTCCGCAAAGAAGTCACCCTTGACGACACCCTGAACGGGGAACTCGTCCGGCGCGCGGACAGTCCGATCGCCGGCCCGGGGGACGCCGTCCTCGGCGCGCCTGCGGCCGGTCGGCTCAGGCTCAGTGCCGGCCGGCCTGCTCGCGGGCGAGCCGCCACCGGCGCTGCGCCGCCGTCTCGACCGGGGCAGTGCCCGGAGACCCCGGCGCGTCGGTCCCGACCGGCCCGGCCAGCGCGGGGGTCAGCGGCCGCAGCGCCTCGCACATGGCGATGGCCAGCGCGTCGGCGGCGTCCGGCGGCCCGGGGATGCGCTCCACGCCCAGCAGCCGGCAGGTCATGGCGGTCACCTGGGCCTTGCCGGCGTTGCCGTAGCCGCTGACGGCGGCCTTCACCTCGCTGGGGGTGTGCAGCGCGAACGGGATGCCGTGCTCGTGGGCGAGCACCATCACTCCCCCGATGACGTGCCCGATGCCCATGACGGTCTCCAGATTGTGCTGGGCGAAGACGCGCTCCACCGAGATGGCCGCGGGATGCCACTGCTCGATGACGGCGCGGATGCCGCAGATCACGTCGTAGACGCGGGCATCGGTGCGCTGGGACGCCGAGGTGCGGATCACGTCGACGTGCCGCTGCACGAATGTGCGCCGCGCCCCGGCGTCGACCACCCCCACCCCGCACCGGGTGAGCCCGGGGTCGATGCCGAGGATGCGCTGCGCCACGCGGTCAGTCCTCTTCGAGGGCCTCTGCGGCCGCGGCGACCTCCGGAGTGATATTGGCGTTGTCGTACACGTTCTGCACGTCGTCCAGGTCTTCCAGGGCGTCGACGATGCGCAGCAGCTTCGCGGCGGTGGGAGCGTCGAGATCGATGCTGAGATTCGGGACGAACTGCAGCTCGGCCGACTCGTAGTCGAGGTCGGCGGACTGCAGCGCCTGGCGCGCCTCCACCAGGTCGTTGGGCTCGGTGACGACGTCGAACTCGTCGCCCTGGTCTTTGACCTCTTCGGCACCGGCTTCGAGCACGGCCTCCAGGACGGCGTCCTCATCCACGCCCTCCGCCTTGGCGACGGTGACGACGCCCTTGCGCTCGAAGTTGTAGGCGACCGATCCGGGGTCGGCGAGGGTGGCGCCGCTGCGGTTGAGCGCGGTGCGCACGTCGGCGGCGGCCCGGTTCTTGTTGTCGGTCAGGCACTCGATCAGCAGGGCCACGCCGCCGGGGCCGTACCCCTCGTACATGATGGTCTCGTACTGGGCGGCGCCCGCGATCTCGCCGGAGCCGCGCTTGACGGCCCGGTCGATGTTGTCGTTGGGGACGGAGTTCTTCTTCGCCTTCTGGATGGCGTCGAACAGGGTCGGGTTGCCGGACGGGTCACCGCCGCCCACGCGGGCGGCGACTTCGATGTTCTTGATGTACTTCGCGAACATCGAGGCGCGCTTGGCGTCGATCGCCGCCTTCTTGTGCTTGGTGGTCGCCCATTTGGAATGTCCGGACATGCTGCTCCTCCACTGCTCGTATGGTCTTGAATTCTACCTGCGCGTCTCGGCTCGACGCTGGCGCACCGTGATCACGTCGCCGGCGGCGGCGGCGGCGGGGCCGGTCGATCGCTGTGCGCCAGCGTCAACTCGACCGCCACCCCGGTGTCAGGCCAGCGTCGCGTCGTAGTCGTCGGCGCTGTTGATCTGCGCGTGCGAGGCGTCGAGCCGCTGCAGGGCGGCGATGGCGTCCTCGACGGGGATGCCGTTGCGCTGCGACCCGTCGCGGAAGCGGAAGCTCACTGACCCGGCGGTCGCATCCTGTTCGCCGGCGATCATGATGACCGGGACGTGCAGCTTGGCCTGGGTGCGGATCTTCTTCTGCATCCGATCCTCGCCGGTGTCCGTCGTGGCGCGCACGCCGGCGGCGCGCATCCGCTCCGCGACCTGCTGGAGGTAGGGGGCGTACTCGGCGGCCACCGGCACCCCCACCGCCTGCTCGGGCGAGAGCCAGAACGGGAACGCCCCGGCATAGTGCTCCAGCAGCACGCCGAAGAAGCGCTCCACCGAGCCGAACAGGGCGCGGTGGATCATCACCGGCTCCTGCTTCGAGCCGTCGGCGGCCGTGTACTCCAGGCCGAAGCGGTGGGGCGTGTTGAAGTCGAGCTGCAGTGTGCTCATCTGCCAGGTGCGGCCGATGGCGTCGCGGGCCTGCACCGAGATCTTCGGACCGTAGAACGCGGCGCCCTCGGGGTCGGGCACGAGCTCCAGCCCGGAGGCGGCGGCCACCTCGGCCAGCGTGCGCGTCGACTCCTCCCAGATCTCATCCGAGCCGACGTACTTCTTCGGGTCCTTCGTGGACAGCTCCAGGTAGAAGTCGTTGAGCCCGTAGTCGCTCAGCAGCTTCAGCACGAACTGCAGCACCCGGGTCAGCTCATCCTTCATCTGCTCACGGGTGGTGTAGATGTGCGAGTCGTCCTGCGTGAAGCCACGGGCCCGGGTGAGGCCCTGCACCACGCCGCTCTTCTCGTAGCGGTACACCGTGCCGAACTCGAACAGCCGCATCGGCAGGTCGCGGTAGCTGCGTCCCTGCGACTTATAGATCAGGGTGTGCATGGGGCAGTTCATGGGCTTCAGGTAGTAGTCCTGGCCCTCGTGCTTGAGGGTGCCGTCGGGGTAGTGCTCCTCGTCGACGTGCAGCGGCGGGAACATGCCGTCCTTGTACCAGGACAGGTGGCCCGACGTCTCGAATAGCTTCCCCTTGGTGATGTGGGGCGTGTAGACGAACTGATAGCCGGCCTTCTCGTGCTCGCGGCGCGAGTAGTCCTCCATGACCCGGCGGATGGTGCCCCCGCGGGGGTGGAAGACGACCAGGCCGGACCCGATCTCCTCCGGGAAGCTGAACAGGTCGAGCTCGGCGCCGAGCTTGCGGTGGTCGCGCTTGGCGGCCTCGGCCAGCAGGTCCAGGTGACGTTTCAGGTCGTCCTTGGTGGCCCAGGCGGTGCCGTAGACGCGCTGCAGCTGCGGGTTGCGCTCATCGCCCAGCCAGTAGGCGGCGGCGGTGCGCTGCAGGGCGAAGCCGTTGCCGATCAGCTTCGTGTTGGGCAGGTGGGGCCCGCGGCACAGGTCGGACCACACGGTCTCTCCGGTGGAGCGGTCGACGTTGTCGTACATGGTGAGCTCGGGGCCGCCCACCTCGACGTCCTCGCCGTGCTCGGAGCCGGGGTGCCCCTTGCGGCCGATGAGCTCGAGCTTGTACGGCTGGTCGGCGAGCTCGGCGCGCGCTTCCGCCTCGGTGACGGTGCGGCGCACGAAACGCTGCCCCGACTTCACGATCTTCCTCATCTCGGCCGTGATGGCCTTGAGATCATCGGGGGTGAAGGGGACCTCGACATCGAAGTCGTAGTAGAACCCGTTCTCGATGGCTGGGCCGATGCCCAGCTTCGCCTCGGGACGGATGCGCTGCACGGCCTGCGCCAGCACGTGGGTCGTGGAGTGGCGCAGCACGGCCAGGCCCTCGGGCGAACTCAGTGCGACGCCGGCCACGGCATCCCCGTCGGCGAGCGGCGTGGCGAGATCGCGCACCTCGCCGTTGATCTTCACGGCGACGACGTCGTGGTCGTCGGCGAACAAAGCCGTCCCGGTGGTTGCCTCCGGAACCTGTCGCGAGACGTCATCGACGGTGATCTGGATGGCTGCCACTGCTGCTCCCTGTTTCGATTGCTGCGAACCCGCCCATCCTACCGCGCAGCCGCAGGGAATCCGGGCGATGCACGCAATCGCCAGCCGTCATGCGCTATACTTTTCGAGTTGTCCTGAGGGCCGTTGGCGCAGCCTGGTAGCGCGCTTCCTTCACACGGAAGAGGTCACTGGTTCAAGTCCAGTACGGCCCACTCTTAGTTTTCCCCCTGCCCCGACCGCCAGCGGCGGCGGGTTTGCCCCGATCCCCTCGCGTCGTGCCGCGCACATGTGATCCGAGTGTGTATTACTTGACGGTGTGGGTATCGAAAACCTGGTCGCGAAGACCTCCCGTCTCGTCCTGCGGCTGAGCGGCCGCGAGGCGACCGCCCTGCCCGGCAAGGTGGCGCTGGCGCTCAACCCGAAGTTCATCGAGCGGGCGCTGGCCCGCATCCCGATGGGCGTCGTGTTCGTGACCGGCACCAACGGGAAGACCACCACCACCAACATCCTGGGCGCCATTCTGCGCGGGCAGGGGCTGACGGTGCTCTCCAACGCGCGCGGCTCGAACATGAACCAGGGCATCGCCTCGGAGATCGTGGCGCAATCGGGGCCGTTCGGCGGTCTGCGGGCGGACATCGCCGTCCTGGAAGTGGACGAGGCGGTGGCGTCGCGGCTCGCGCCCGTGCTGCATCCCCGGTTCTCGGTGGTGCTGAACGTGCACCGCGACCAGATGGACCGGTACGGCGAGGTCGACACCACGGCCGGCCTGCTGGCGAAGGTGGCCGCCGCGACCACCGAGTGCGTGCTGTTCGACAGCGGCGATGACAGCACGGCCTCGATCGCCGCCGGGGTCGAGGCCGGGCGGCGGGCCTCTTTCAGCGGCCGCGCGCCGGTCGTCGCCGCGGCTGCCGAGGCGGGCGCCGCGGCTGCTGCTGCTGCAGATGCTGGGGTTGCGGAGGATGGCGCCACCAGTGCTGGTGCTGGTGCTGGCACCGAGGATGCCGCTGCCGACCGCGACGCCTCTGTGGTCGACCTCCGCTCCCGGACGCCCGACTCAGCCGTCGTGCGCATCCGCGGCCAGGAGGTCGCCCTCCCTCTGCACCTCCAGGCCGGCTACCAGGTGGTGGATGCGATGGCGGCCATCGGACTCGCGTCTCTCATCCTCGGCGACCGGCTCGACACCGATCGGCTCGCCGAGACGATGGAGGACATCCGGCCGGCGTTCGGCCGCGGCGAGATCTTCGAGATCGGCGACCTGTCGCTGTGCGTGGTGCTGGTCAAGAACCCGAACAGCTTCAACACGGTGCTGCGCAGCCGCGACTACGACCTCTCCCGCGTCATGATCGCGGTCAACAGCGAGTACGCCGACGGCCGCGACATCAGCTGGATCTGGGACGTGCGCATGGACGCGTTCCGGCCCGCCGGCGTCGACCAGGTGGCCGGGACCCGGTGCTACGACATGGCCCTGCGTCTGGGCTACGACGGCATCGCGGTCGGCCACGCGGCGCCGGACCTGACTGCGGGCATCGAGGGGTTCGTCTCCCGCGCCCGCGCCGACGGGGGCGGGTTCGCCATCATGTTCTGCAACTACACCACCATGCTCGCCGCCCGCCGGGTGCTGCAGCGGCTGCAGGAGACCAGGAGCGCCGTCGCATGACCGACCCCCGACCGCTGCACATCCTCCACCTCTACCCGGACGAGATGAGCATCTACGGCGACACCGGCAACGTGCTCGCCCTCTGCGCCCGGACCCGCGACCACGGGTTCGAGCCGGTGGTCGACCGGCTCACCACCGCCAGCGAGGCGCTGCCGCCCGACGTCGACCTCATCATCGGCGGCGGCGGGCAGGACTCGGGGCAGTCGCGCATCGGCGCCTCGCTGCAGGGGTTCGGCCCGGCGCTGCGGGACCTGGTCGAAGACGACGTGCCGGTGCTGCTGGTGTGCGGCATGTACCAGCTGTTCGGGCGGGAGTACGTCACCGGGGCGGGGACCACGGTGCCCGGCATCGGCATCCTGGATGTCGTCACGCGGGCCGGCACGGGGCGGCGCTCGAACGACATCCTCGTCGCCTCCCCCGAATTCGGGGAGCTGGTCGGCTACGAGAACCACAGCGGGCTGACCGTCCTCGGGCCCCGGGCCCGTCCCCTCGGGGAGGTGCGGTTCGGCTCCGGCAACGGCGACTCCGGGCAGGAGGGCGTCCGCTACCGGAACGTCGTCGGCACCTACATCCACGGGCCGCTGCTGCCCAAGAACCCGGCGGTCGCCGACTGGATGATCGAGCAGGCCATCCGCCGCCGCTACGGGGTGGACGCCGGGCGCCCGCCGGTGCCCCGCTATACCGAGGACGCGCGGCGTGCGGCGGTGCGGATCATCGAGTCGGAGCGCTGAGGGGCTGCTGCTCGCGCGCGGCACCGCCGAACTCAGGCATCTGGCCGCGCTGAGCCACCGAACGGGCTGTTAACCGAAGGGTTATAGGTCACGAGGTGTTCTGATCGCATGATATCTCCCCGAACTCAGGCATACGGCCGAACTCCGGTGACTCATCCCCTGAGTTTGGGCACTGAGGCTCGAATCCCCTGAGTTTGGCGTGACCTGACGGGCTCTGGCGGCAGAATTTGCCGAAGTGGCCCCGGGTTTCTCCCCGGGCGGCTGCGCTGGTTTCTCCCCGGGCGGCTGCGCTTCAGACTGCTGGCACGGGCTCGGGCGTGCGGCGGATGACGTCCAGGATGCGGGCCACCAGCCGCGACGGGGTCGCGCCCGTCTGCCAGATCGCGCACAGCGGCCGTTCCAGGCGGCGGTCGTCGAGGTCGATGACGGCGACGGCCCCGGCGGCGACCGGTTCCCGCACCGCCAGCTCGCTGAGCAGTGCCGGGCCGGCTCCGGCGGCCACGGCGCGCACGATGGCCGTGTTCGAGTCGAACTCGGCGACCGGCGGGCGACGGCCGGGCAGCAGGGCGTCGAGCATGGCACGGGTGCCGGAGCCGGGCTCCCGCTCCACGAAACGGGCCGCGGTCAGCTCGGGGATGGCCGAGGCGGACGCGCCGGATGCCATCGTCCGTTCGGCCCAGGGATGCCCGGGCGGCACGATCAGCATCATCCGGTCGCGGCGCAGCACCTCGACGGTGAACCCGGCGGGCGTCTCCGGCACCTCCACGAACCCGAGCGGCACTTCTCCGGAGCGCACCAGCTGCATCACGCGGGTGGAGTTGTCCACATGGAACGACACCGGCACGATGGGGTCCATCTGGGTGATGGCCTGGATCCACAGGGGCACGAGCTGCTCCCCCACCGTCCGCGATGCCGCCAGGCGCAGGCTGGTGACCGGGCGGACGGTCAGCTGGGCGGACAGCTTCTCCAGCGGTTCGTAGGCGTCGAGGACGCCGCGCGCCAGTTCCGCCACCGCGCGGCCCTCCTCGGTCGTCGCCGAGCCGAGCGGGCCCCGTCGCAGCAGTCGGCAGCCGAGCCGCCGCTCCAGTCCGGACAGGGCGCGGGACGCCTGCGGCTGTCCGATCCCGCAGGCGCGGGCCGCGGCGCCCACCCCGCCCAGGTCCTCCACCAGGACCAGCAGGCGCAGGGTCCCGGGCGCCAGGGACTGGTCGAGATGGTGCGGTCCGGCGTACTTGGTCATGTCAATAGCGTATGACCCGATACCGCACCCCGTCGGGCGGGTTCCGAGGTTCGAGTAGAACGGATGCCCATGAGCAGAACTCCCGCCAACGCACCCGCCGACCCGCTCGCCGAAGACTCGGCTGCCGGTACTCCCGTCCAGGGCCTTTCAGCTGCCGCACCGGCGGCACCGGAGCCGCAGACCCCGGATCGGAGACATACCGCTCTCGGAATATGGCCGGGACTGCTGATCTGCGCCGCGGTCGGCGCGGGCTGCCTGTGGCTGGGGACGGCCGTCCCGAACCTGAGCCCGATGCTGGCGGCGATCGTGCTTGGCATCCTGCTGCGCAACACAGTGCCGATCCCAGGCTGGGCGGAGCCGGGCATCGCCGTGTCGGCGAAGAGCCTGCTGCGCTGGGGCGTGGTGCTGCTCGGCCTGCAGCTCTCGCTGCCGGCCATCGTGGCGCTGGGCCCTGGGGTGCTGCTCATCGTGGTCTGCGCGGTGGGGATCACGTTCTTCACCACCCTGGGCGTCGGCCGGCTGCTGGGGGTCGACCGCGACCTGCGGACGCTCATCGCGGCCGGGTTCTCGATCTGCGGGGCGGCGGCGGTCGCCGGGATGCAGGGCGCGCTGCGGGCCACGCAGGAGAAAGTGGCGGCCGCGGTCGCCCTGGTGGTGCTGTTCGGCACCTTGATGATCCCGGTCGCGGACGGCCTGGTCGCCCTGTTCGGGCTGGGCACCGGCGATGCGGGCACCCTGATCGGCGGCTCGGTGCACGAGGTCGCCCAGGTGGTGGCCGCGGCGGGGATCGCCGGCGGCGCTCCGCTGCTGGCGGTGGCCGTGCCCATCAAGCTGGCCCGCGTGGTGCTGATGGCGCCGGTGGTCGGCGGGATGTCCGCGTGGCGCCGCCACTCGACGGCGCCGGTGGAGGGGGCGAAGCGTCCCCCGCTCCTGCCGTTGTTCGTGCTCGGATTCATCGCGATGATGCTCGTGGCGACCACCGGGCTGGTCCCCGGCCCGGTGCTGGACGTCGCGAAGGTCATCCAGCAGTTCCTGCTGGCCGCCGCCATGTTCGCGCTGGGGCTGGGCGTCAGCATCAAGTCGCTGATCCACCTCGGCGCCCGCCCCATCCTGCTGGGGCTGGCCGCCACCGCCACCATCATGCTGGTGGTGGGCGCCGGCATCCTGCTGGGCGCCGGCGCTCAGGGCTGAGCCGTCTCCTCGCGCACGGCGGCGAGGAACCGGACGGCCGCAGCGTCGTCCACCGCGTCGGGGTAGGCGACGACCCGGTACGGGCGATCGGGGCGGTCGGGGCGCGGGTGCACGTCCACGTGCGTCACCTCGAATCCTTCCGCCTGCAGCCAGTCGGCCATCGCGTAGTCGGTGGGCGAATCGCCGACGGTGAACCACCGCGGTGGCACCCCGGCCCCGGTCGCGCGCAGGAGGGAGAGCGCTCGACTGGCTCCGAGCGCCTTGCCTGTGCCCGCCGCCTGTACGTCCACCGAGATGATCGTCGGGTCGATGTCGAGGGATGCGGTCTCGGCGGCGGCGGTGGCCGGGCAGCTGCGCCCGGTGTCGAGCCGCCGATAGCCGAGGCGGCTCTCCTGGGCGAGCTGCTGCAGCGCCTCCAGGAAGTCGTGCTGAGCGGAGACGTACTCGGCCCGCGGCACATCGACGCGCTGCTCGACCGACACCATGGCCGCCTTGCCGGTGTCGAAGAACATCCAGCCGGAGAAGTCACGCTCCACCAGCAGCCGCACCTGCTCCGCGAAGGCGGCAGGCACTTCGAGGGCGTCGTCCACGGTCTGCGGCCCCAGCCCGCGGAAGTCGGCGGACGCCCAGCAGGCGCCTTTCTCCAGTACCGCGTGGATGTTCCAGGGGCAGCGCAGCTCGTGCGTGAGCAGCACCGGCAGCACGTGGCGGTGCAGGAAATCGTGTGAGCGCCCCGTGTTGAATACGGTCGGCACCCCGGCGTCGATCAGATCCACCAGGATGCGCGGCAGGCGTGGGTGATCGAGTCGCCGGGTGAGCGGGTTGGCGATCGGGCCGTCGACGTCGAGCAGCAGGCCGAAGTCTGGTGAAGCCAGTGCCCTCACACTCCCCTCCTCCGTCGCGAGGCGGCTGCAGGGGGGTTCAGTCCCGAGGCCGGGCACGGCACAGCGCGGACGCGCTGAGCCGTGGCGCCTCGGCACCGTCCCCGGTCAGTTCTTCAGCCCCAGCTGGAACACGAATCCCTTCACGGTTACCTGGTAGCCGGCCCCGCCGTCGTTCCCGTTCTGCTGCTGGTTCTGCTGGTAGATGAGGCTGTTCACCCAGAAGATGCGGTCGGTGTTCTGGGCGTTATGTACGAACTGGTGGACCTGGTCCTGTGTCCCCTGCACCGTCACATCGAGAGGGATGCCGACGAACTGCTTGTTCTTCCAGAACTGGTCAACCGCAGCCTTCGACGCCGCGGAGGCGGCGCCTTTCCCCCAGACCTGTTGCGCCTTGGCCGGGAACGCCTTGGAGAACAGCACCGCATCCTGCCAGTTGGCGGACACGATGGTTGCGCCAGCGGTCTGGGCGGCCCCGTTGAGCTGCAGCAGGTATTGCTGGTACTGGGACGAATCCGGCACGGCCTGCTGCAGCTGGTCGAGTTGGGCCTGGGTGTCGGCTTTCTTCTCGTTGGCCCGTTGCAGTGCGGTGAGCCGTTGCTGCAGCACTGCCTCCTGCGATTGCAGCCGCTGGGCGGTCTGCGCCTCTGTGGTCGCCGTCTGCCAGGCTGGGCGTACGACGAACATTCCCAGCACCAATGCGAGCAGGATAACCCCCAGGACGGTGAGGATCAGGGCGTTCCTGACTCCGATGTGCGTAGAGATCCACGTCCTCATTTGGCGCCTCCGAAACGATACTGGTACAGGTCGGCGTTGAGCGTGATCGTGAGGGTCACCTGGTAGGGGTACTGGCTGTTGCCGCCCTTGTTGCCGGCGGTCTGATTGTTGATGCTCTGCACCGCGACGCCCTGCACGCCTTTCAGCGGCCGGATGTCGGCCAGCCAGATGCTGGTGTCCGGCACGGTGCGCGAGTTGAGGGTGACGGCGGCGGTGCCGATCGAGTTGGGCGCAGGGATGACCGATGCGGTTCCTCCCGCACCGAGGGACGCCTGGGCGGTTTCGATGTCGAGGTTGGTCATCGCGACATCGGGTGGCAGCACGTTCTGCAGGTTGGTGATGAAGCCCAGCCAGTCCGCCTCTTGCGCGGTAGCGGCCATCCGAGCCGATTTGAGCAGCTGGACGTTGGCCATCAGATTTGCGACCGGCTGCAGGTGGCGGATCTCTGCCTGGACCTGCGCGGTGTGCTGCTTGGCGTTCTCCTGCTGTGCCTGGGCGGCCGCGGTGGCCAGAGAGGCGCTCCCCCATCCGGCCAGGGCGAGCACAAGGATGAGCCCGATCGTGACCAGCCCCCACAGTCTGAGACGGACTCTCTGATGCTCGATGATGACCGCATCGGGAAGCAGATCGACAGTGGGCACTCCGGCGACGGGAAGGGCGTCGGCGTTCTTCTTCGACAACAGCGGCATCAGTCGGTCCTCATTCCCAGTCCGATGGCGATGGGTGCGACATCGAGGCTCTCTCTCACCTTCAGTTCGGTGTCGACGTCTCGCGTCGTCACCGTGGTGAGGACATCGGTGGTGTATACGGGGTAGCCCGTGCGCACTTGGATGGCGTCGAGGAGGCCGGTCTGTCGCGACGTGCGGCCGTACAGCCGCAGCGACGTTATGGGGTACTGCTCTTCGGCGTTGCTGTAGTAGGACAGGGTGTCTTCGATGCTGTTCAGCAGGGTGTCGTAGGCGGCCGCGAGGACGTCCTCGGGGCGTTCCTGCCCGGCCGGGGCGAAAGCGGCGGTGGGCGAGAGCGGCCGGTAGGCGGTCTGCTGTTTGAGGTCCCGGGCCTGATCGATGGGCAGATCGAACTGCTGGGCGAGCTTGGCGGTGATGTCTTCTCCGCCGGCGCCGATGATGCGGCCGTAGACGGGCACGCCTCGCACGGCGACGACGATGGTGGTGGTGCTTCCGCCGAGATCGATGTAGGCGATGGTCTCGGAGCTGCGCCGGTCGAGGGGCTCGATGGCGCGGAGGGCGGCGAAGCAGGAGAGGTCGACGGAGGCCACGTGCAGCTTGGCGGCATTGATGGCCTTGACGTACCCCATCACCGTGTCCTCCGTCGCGGCGACCAGCAGCCCTTTGACCATGGGGGTGGTGTCCTGGACGACGTCTTGGACCGGGTAGAAGTCGAGGATGGCGGTGCCGGCGTCGACGGGCAGGATGTCGGAGATCTGGAAGCGCAGCGTCTTCTGCAGCACGTTCCGGGGCACGCGGGCGATGGTGTGCTGCCGGATGATGAGCCGCTGGCCGCCGACGCCGAGCGCGACCTGGCGGGTACGGAATTTGCCGAGCGCCCACAGCTGCGTCAGCGCGGCGCTCACCGTGTCGGCAGTGACGACCTCGCCGTTGACGATGGCGCCGTCGGGCAGTGGCACTTCTGCGTAGCGCGTGACGATCGACGTGTCCCCGTGGGACTCGACTTCCGCACCGCGGATGCCGGTATGCCCGATGTCGAGGCCGACCAGGCGTGTGGCCATAAGGGTGACTCCTTGCTGTTCGGATTGCGTGTTGGGCTGGAAGGGTGTGCGCTAGCCGAGTCCCCAGAGCCCGAGGTAGCGCGCGACCAGCTGGGGACCGTAGACGGCCGCGATGTACCCGCCCAGGGTGATGAAGGGCCCGAACGGGATGCCGTCTTTGCGCTTGACTCGTCGGGCGAGGACGAGCGCGATCACCACGACTCCGCCGATGAGGAAGGGGAGGACGAGGGCCACCACGAGGGCGCTCCACCCGATCCAGGCGGCGACCGCCCCGATGTAGGCGACGAGTTTGACGTCGCCGAGCCCCATCGCGCCGGGTTTGACGAAGGCGAGCGCGAGGTAGAACAGCCCGAGTGCGACCCCGCCGACGACGAGCCGCAGCAGCGCATCCCAGTCTGCCTGCACGATGGCGGCAGCGACCAGTGCGGCGAGGCTCACGGCGGCGCCCGGGTACAGGATGCGATTCGGGATGCGGTGGGTCGACCAGTCGATGACGCTCACGGCGAGGCTGACGACGATCAGCGTCCAGAGGGCGACGGTCTGCAGCGAGGCGGAGACGATATGGAGAGGGCCGGCCTGTCCGAGCGGATCGACGGCGACGATGACGAGGGCGAACAGCATGGCGCTGAGCGCCTCGACCGCGGGCGATCGCCACCCGATCCGAGTGCGGCAATGCCGGCAGCGTCCCCGCAGCGCCAGCCAGGAGATGATGGGGATGTTGTCGTACCAGCGCAGGGGCTCCCCGCAGCGGTCGCAGTGGCTTGCGGGCAGGCTGAGGGGTTCTTTCCGCGGAATGCGGTCGATGAGGACATTCGTGAATGATCCGAACACCGCTCCGAGGATCGCGCCGAGCGCGATGCTGATGGCTTGCATCGCCTAGTCGTTCCTCCGGTTGGTGAGCTGCATGCTCGACAGGTTCACGAGGTCCTCGTTGCCGCCGGCGGTCGGATCGGAGCCGGGATTGAGGATGCTGGGAACCTTCAACGGAACCTGCACATAGGTGATGTCGCGGGAGCCCGTGGTGCGGGTGGTGTTTTCGTCAAGGGCGGTGTTCTGGGCGACGATGGTGCCGGTGTAGGCGCTGTTCGGATCGGTCAGATCCAAGGCGCAGGGCGTGTACGAGTAGAAGTAGACGACGGGATTGACCTTGAAGTTGGCGCTGGAGCCGAAGGTGATGTTCCCGGTGCCGGTGGCCGTGTTGCACGTGGGGCTGCCGGAGTCGGGGTAGGGCACGATGAGGTAGAGCCAGTGGCCGTTCGCATCGGTGGCGTTGGTGGACGAGACGCTGCCCTTCTGGAAGTTGAACCCGGTCGGGCTGATGATGGCCAGCCCGTTGCCGGTGCCGAGGTTGTCTCCGGCGACCTTGATGTCAGCGGCGGAGCCGTTGATCGTCAGCGGACCGGTGCAGCCGGTCACCGTGATCACCGTGTTCATGGGGAAGACTTGGTTCAGGAGCTGGTCCTGCGCCTGGGCGCAGGTGAGCGTCTTCGGAATGGGCATGGGGGTGCCGGTCACGGAGCCATTCCAGCTCACGTTGAACAGGGTCTGGAATTCTGCCTGCGTGACCTGGGGCTGCACCGGGATGACGGGGTCGTTGGTGATGGTGGGGATATCGGACGTGGTGAGCCCGCTGCGCACGCCGCTGGTGTCGATGGCGGCGGTGCCGCTGCAGGCCCTCCACCCGTTCGCCCTGGTGGTGGTGGAGCACTTGGCGCCCTGGATGCTCATGTTGCCGGTGGGTGCCGCCGCGGTGTCGGAGTACGAGCTGTAGGCGCCGTTGACCTGCAGCGTGTACGCATAATTCCTGGTGCTCGGGTTGGGCGCGAGGGTGGTGTTGCCGGTGTACACCGTGATGTTGCCGCGCACGAGCGGGCCGGAGGCGCCGCGGTTGTAGGACGAGCTGGACAGCGTGCCGTCCTTCCCGAAGCTGAGGCCGTTCTGGGCGTAGACGCTGCCGTTGATGTCGTCCTGCGACCAGATTGACCCGGAAGGAGCGGTGCCGTCGTCGAGGTTCGTGAGCGCGACGGACCCGGTCTGGGCGTAGACGTCCCCGGCGCTCATGGTGACGCGCTTGAGGCTGACGTTGTGCTGGGCGTAGACGTTGGCCTTCGCGTTCTTGCCTTGCGGGGTGAGCAGGATGCGCTGCAGGGTCACGTCCCCGTTGAGCGAGGCGATCGTACCGGTGGCGTTGTAGGCGGGGCAGGCATTCGTCCCCGTCGACCCGACCGTGCACCCCTGCGGCGTCCAGGTCATGCTGACGTTGCCGTCGGCGATGACGGCCCCCTGCACCCGGAAGTTGCCGTTCATGGTGATGTCGCCGTGCGACTTGATGTCGCCGGTGTAGCTCACGACGCTGCCGGACAGGGCGGTGCCGCCGGGAGTCGCCGTGATATTCAGGTTGCCGTTGACATAGAGGTTGCCGGTGACGGAGTAGTCGCCGTTCATGGTGAGGTCGCCGCCGACGGTGATGTCGTTGTCGTACGAGACCGGCTTGTTCTGCGGCGAGTTGAGGGTGAGGTTCCCCTTGACCCAGATCTTCCCTTTCACCGAGCAGCCGCTGCCCTTGGGGTCGGTCGTGCCCAGGACGGCATTGCCGGTGACGTAGAGGTTGCCGGTGATCTCCGTGCCCTGGCAGGCGTTGAGGTCGCCGGGGTCATCGGGGGTGCCGAGGTCGCCGTCCACGTAGACGTCGACCTTATTGCTCCCCAGGGCGGAGAAGTCGGTGTTGATGAAGCTGACGTCGCCGCGGGAGATGAAGCTCTTCGGGTCGTCGATGTCGGGCGGGGGCACGGTGCTGACCGCGGTCGAGGTCTGCAGGGCGAAGGTGGCGCTGACGCTGCGGCTGTGGGTGGCCTGTCCGTCGGCGGCGCCGAGCAGGTGTGACTGCGAGGTCGAGGTGGAGGTGACCGAGAGCAGGAAGTTCGGGGAGGCGCCGTCGAAGGTGTTGCGGGTCACCACCGCCTTGGTGTTGGCGAAGTCGAGCCCGAGTGCGGTGGCGCGGGTTTTGAGCGTGCCCCCGGCGACCGACGGCAGGGCCAGGATATCGGTGTCGGCGGTGGCGCTCTGCAGCTTGGCGGGTTTGAGATCGCCGGAGAGGATCTCCGACTGGATGAAGTCGATGGCCGAGTTGGCCGCGCTGCGGGCTTGGCCGACGGTCTGGGCGTTGGCGGCGTTCGCGGCGGCGGAGATCGCGAGTCCCATCAGCGAGGCGACGATGACGGAGACGATGCCCATGACCACGATGGTGGTGGCGAGGGCGATGCCGCGTTCCCCCGCCGGGTCGTGGCGGCGCCGGGTCTCGAATGTCAGGGGGTTCATGACAGGCATCCTTCCGACGGGTAGACCGGCTGGTTGGTGGCGGGGTCGATGGCGATCCCGTTGAGGTCGTTGATGGCGCGCATCCCGGTCGGGATGGTGGTGCTGATGCGCACCGCGTTGGTGTTGCGGGTGCCGGCGTCCTGCCCGGTGTAGGCGTTGCCGATGCTGTAGACGAGGTGCAGTACCTGGGCGTTGGGGCTGGGCGTGGCGCCGCCGGGCGCAGCGGCGGCGGCGACCGATTTGAGGGTGAACACGGCGGTGGGGTCGCCGGAGGCATCGGGGGTCTGGGTGATCGGCGAGACGACGTAGGCGTCGGAGTCGCCCTCGGCTTTGCCGCCCAGCAGCGTCCAGTGCGTGAGCGCGGTGGACGAGTCGCCGTCGTTGACGCGGGGGATCTGGTTGGGGG
>JBDNYM010000050.1:0-15811 GCA_047722305.1 Pseudoclavibacter sp.
TTTGGGAGGAGGGGGCGCGGTGCGCTTCCGACGGCTCCCTCCGTCGCTCTGACGTAGCCAAGACTTTCCCGTGCCTCAGGCCCACCGCAGCACTCTCCATCCCATGCTCCGCAGTCCCGCTTCACCCCGTTCGCTAGACTGATGCCCAGACTGGGCGGCGTCGCGACGGGCCCCTGCCGTCCCCTGCAGAGGGAGCGCTATGAGCATCGACCAAGCCGAAGCCCCCGTGTTCGCCATTCCGGCCCAGACGGTGGTGGAACGGGTCTCGACGGACCTCGATCGGGGGCTCTCCGGGCAGGATGCGGCGCAGCGCCATGCCGAGGGCGGCCCGAACCAGCTGCCGGCTCCGAAGCGGCGCCCGGCCGTTCTGCGCTTTCTGGGGCATTTCAACGACATCCTCATCTACATCCTGCTGGTCTCGGCGGGGCTGAAGGCGGTGTTCGGCGACTGGATCGACTTCACCGTGATCCTGGTGGTGGCGGTCGCCAACGCGGTGATCGGATTCGTGCAGGAGGGCCGTGCGGAGCACGCGCTGGCGGGCATCCGGCAGTTGCTGTCGAGTTCGGCGATCGTGCTGCGCGACGGCGAGTGGGGCACGGTCGACACGGAGCAGCTGGTGGTCGGCGACGTGGTGCGCCTGGCTCCCGGCGACCGGGTGCCGGCCGATCTGCGACTGGTGTCGGCCGACAGTCTGCGCATCGAGGAGTCGGCGCTCACCGGCGAGGCGGTGCCGGCCGAGAAGGATGTGGCCGCGGTCGAGGCGGATGCGGGCGTGGGCGACCGCGAGTGCATGGCGTTCTCGGGCAGCATCGTGTCGGCGGGCCGCGGCGTGGGCGTGGTGACGGGCATCGGGGTCGACACGGAGATCGGCCGCATCCAGCAGCTGGTCGCCGGGGTGGAGGCGGTGCCGACGCCGCTGAGCCGCCAGCTGGCGCGGTTCGGCTCGGTGATCGCCCTGGTGGTCATCCTGGCGGCGGTGGTCATGATGGTCATCGGGCGGCTGCTGCACGGCGGGGATGTGGCGGAGCTGATCAGCGCGGCCATCGGGTTCGCGGTCGCGGCCGTGCCGGAGGGGCTGCCGGCGGTGGTGACCATCACCCTGGCGCTGGGCGTGCAGCAGATGGCCCGGCGCCGCGCCATCACCCGGCGGCTGCAGGCGGTGGAGACGCTGGGGTCGGTGTCGGTGATCTGCTCGGACAAGACGGGCACGCTGACTCGCAACGAGATGACGGTGCGCACGGTCATCACCGGCGGGGCCGAGTACGAGGTGGAGGGCGAGGGCTACGAGCCGGTCGGGACGATCGTCGCGCTCGACCCGGCGTCCGCGGAGTCGTCCCGCTCCGACCTCGGTGCCCTGGTCGAGGCCATGGGCGTCTGCAACGACGCCGAGGTGGTGCAGCGCGACGGCGCCTGGCACCTGGTGGGGGAGCCGACGGAGGGCGCGCTGCGCACGCTGGCCCTCAAGCACGGGCTGGACGCCGATGCGTACGATCGCACGGCCGAGCTCCCCTTCGACTCGGCCACCAAGTACATGGCGACGCTGGCGGAGACCCCGGACGGGCGCCGCGAGGTCCTGCTGAAGGGCGCCCCCGACCGGGTGCTGGCGCGTTGCTCCCGTCAGCTGGAGGGCGGGGAGGAGACCCCGTTGGATGCGGAGCGCTGGCAGGCGGCGATCGGCCGCCTGGGCGATCAGGGGCTGCGCGTCCTGGCCGCGGCCCGCCGTCCGGCCGGTGGCATGGAGACGCTCACCGCCGCCGACCTGGAATCGGGGCTGGTGCTGCTGGGCCTGGTGGGCATCCTCGACCCGCCGCGCGCCGAGGCCGCCGCCGCCATCGAGACGTGCCATGCGGCCGGCATCCGGGTCAAGATGATCACCGGCGACCACGCCGGGACCGCCACGGCGATCGCGCGGCGGCTGGGCATCGTCGCGGACCCGGCTGTCGCCGAGGGGGAGGCCGAGGCGCCCGCTCGCGAGGATGCCGCCCCGGTCGCCCTCACCGGCACCGAGATCGAGGCGATGAGCCAGTCCCACCTGGAGCACCTGGTCGACGACGTCGATGTGTACGCCCGCACCAGCCCGGAGCACAAGATCCGCATCGTGCGCGCGCTGCAGAGCCGCGGTCGGGTGGTGGCGATGACCGGCGACGGCGTCAACGATGCCCCCGCCCTCACTCGCGCCGACGTCGGGGTGGCCATGGGGATCAAGGGCACCGAGGCTACCAAGGAGGCCGCCGATATCGTCCTCGCCGACGACAACTTCGCCACCATCGAGCGCGCGGTCGAGGAGGGGCGGCGCATCTACGACAACATCCGCAAGTCGGTGCTGTTCCTGCTGCCCACCAATGGGGCGCAGTCGCTGGTCATCCTGGTGGCGGTGCTGCTCGGGTTCGCGCTGCCGCTGGCCCCGGTGCAGATTCTCTGGGTGAACCTGGTCACCAGCGTCACGCTCGCCCTCGCCCTCGTCTTCGAGCCGGGGGAGCCGGGGCTCATGCAGCGCCCGCCGCGCTCGCCGAAGTCGCAGCTGATCGGCTGGCACGACCTGGCTTTGGTCGGGTTCTCGTCGGTGATGGTGGCGGCGGTCACCTTCGCGGTGTTCTCGATCGAGCGGTCGCTGGGGCGGAGCCTCGCCGAGTCGCAGACCACCGCGGTGGCGACCCTGGTACTCGGCCAGCTCGCCTACCTGTTCTGCTGCCGCAACCTGCACGGGTCGGCCTTCACCCGCGGGATGCTCGGCAGCAACCCGATGGTGTGGCGGATGGCGGGGCTGCTGATCGTCTTGCAGCTGCTGTTCACCTACGTGCCGATCATGGGGGTCTGGTTCCGGGTGGCCCCGATCGGGGCGGCGGCCTGGGGAATGGCGCTGCTGGCCGCCGTCGCCGTCCTGGGAGCGGTCGAACTGTTCAAGCGCTGGTGGAGGCGCAGCCTGATATCCTGATCTCGGTGATGGGACCCGCCTGGAGCCTTGACTCCGAACCGCTGCTCGGCTGATGGTTCCTGCCTCGTGCTGGATCGATCCACGCGGGCAGGAGCGTGTCGCCTGCGGGAAGGGATGTCCTGTGGTTGCAGCAGATCATAATCCGCCCGATTTCACCGGTGGGACGGCTGTCGTGGCGATCATGCCCGATCAGCCGGCGCTCGTCATCCGCACTGCGCTCGCCTGGGCCCGTGCGGCTGGTTTGCCCACCGTCCACTTCGCTTACGTCGATCCCGGACGATATGTGGTCGCAGAACTCCCTGGAGGTCAGGTTCGCCATGCACCGTTGGACCCGGACAACCTGGGGGAGTCGTGGGAGCAACGTCGTGACCTGCTGGTCACCCGGGTGCAGGCGATGGGAGCGGACGTGGACATCGTTTTCCATTACCTGGCGGGGGACCCGGCTGGGGCTCTCGGGTGGCTGGCGGCGAAGGTGCGGGCCTCTGTGATCGTCACCGGTACCAGAGAGCACGGTGTCGCGGCCGCACTAGATGAATTGGTGCACGGTTCGGTGGCGGTTGAGCTGTCCCATAGGCAGTCCGTCCCTGTGCTCATGGTGCCGTTGGCGGGCGAGCGCCGCATGGATGTGCACAAGCCAGAAGGAAGGCAGCATGCGTGATGCGCGGAGAATGACGCTACTCGGTTCTGCGGCGGTGATCGCCGTTGGCGGTACGGTCGGCACGATGGCTCGGATCGGGATGGAGCAGGCGTTCCCCAAATCGACGGGGTGGCCAGTCACGACGCTGAGCATCAACCTTGCCGGAGCGTTCCTGCTTGGCCTGCTGACGGAGGGACTGGCGAGGTCTGGCGCCGACCTCGGGTGGCGGAAGGTACTCCGCCTCGGCCTCGGCACCGGGGTGATGGGCGGATTCACCACGTACGGCACGTTTATTCTTGAGGCGGACTCATATCTGCGTTCGGGGCTGGATCTGCAGGGGGTCTCGTATCTATTGGTCAGCGTTGTCCTGGGACTGGTGGCCGCCGGCCTCGGAACGCTGGTCGCCCATGTGGTTCCGCTCGCGTCGGCCGACGCCGGGGAGCCGATGTCATGATGGTCTTCATTCTCGCTTGTCTGGCCGGAGGAGCGGGATCTGTCGCCCGTTTTTTCGTCGATGCAGCGATCTCCCGGCGCAGTCGCCTCCCCTTCCCCGTCGGCACCATCGTGGTGAACGTTACTGCCTGTCTGTTCCTGGGCGTCTTCACCGGGTGGGCGGCGCGTACCGGGTCCGCGACCAGCCTGCAGACGGTGCTGGGCACGGGGTTGCTCGGCGGTTATTCGACCTTCAGCACCGCCAGTCTGGAGGGGTATCGGCTGCTGCGGTCCGGGCGGTCCTGGACGGCGCTGACGCATGCCGGTGGAATGCTCATACTCGCGGTGGGAGCTGGGCTGCTCGGTCTTTCCCTCGGATGAATCCGCTGCTGAGCCGTGATCAGGGTACGACGATTGCCGTCACCCGATCTCCGGAACGGAAAGTACGGTTACCGCGCGTGGTCTGCATCCGCCCGTGGCGGGTCACCATCACTGGAACGGCCTGCTCCGACCATCCCGTTGTCGGGCTCGTCGCTCCGGCCGGGATCTCCACCAGCAGGATCCGGAGGCCGGGGAACGGGGCTGGGGCTGGCGGCACCGGTTCCTGGGCCTGAGCCGGTGCCATGCTCCTCCCGCTGAGTTCGAGCTGCACCTGCCGGGCGATGCTATCGCGGGAGATCCAGCCCACCACGCGCGTCCCGTCCTCGGCGACCACCGGCAGCCCGGCCGCGGCGGAGGACTCCAGGTCGCGAAGGACGTCGGCGACCGGTTCCGTCTCGAAAACGGCCGGGGATGAGTCGTTCATCAGCACACGCCCAGGAACACCGGGATCTCGGGGGACGGCAGCCGCGGCGTCGGTACGGGGGAGCGGCAGCGGTTCCGGCAGGGGGTCCATTGCTGCGGCGGCGATGGTCTCGGAGAACGCGTGCCAGCGGTTCGACAGCTCGATGTCGACGCCGCGGCGGAGCAGTTTCGTCGTGTAGATGGTGCCGTAGCTCAGACGGCGGGCGATGACCACGGCGATGCTCACGGTAAGCATCACTGGCAGGGTCAGGGTGTAGTCGCCGGTCATCTCGACGATGCTGGCCAGAGCGGTCAGCGGAGAGCCGGTCGCTGCCCCGAACACACCGGCCATGCCGATCGCGGCATACAGGGCGGGGGACCCCGCCTCCGGTCCGAACACGTGCCCAGCGGCCGCGCCGAAGGTGTACCCGCACATCAACCCGATGAACAGGGCGGGGGCGTAGACCCCGCCTGAACCGCCCATCCCCAGGGTGAGGCTCGTGGCCACGATCTTGCCGGCCGCCAGCACCAGGAGGAACCAGAGCGCGTATCGGCCGTCGAGGGCCTGGTACATCACTGGATAGCCGACGCCGTACAGCTGGGGCAGCGCGAGCAGGAGCAGGCCCACGATGAGACCGCCGACCACCGGGCGCAACCATTCCGGGCGCTTCCGCCAGAGCCGGTTGCATAGGTCCTCGGTGAAATAGAGCGTCTTGGAGAACAGGAGCCCGACCAGCGCCGCCAGTACGGCGAGGATGGCGATCAGGGCGTAATCGAGCGGCTGGGCGATGCCGACGCCGTGGGGGAAGCCGGCCAGGAACACCTGGTCCCCGAAGAAGGCGATGGTGAGCGAGTCCGCTACCATGCTCGCCAGCATCACGGCGAACAGAGACTCGACGGAGAGCGTGCGGAGGATGATCTCGACACCGAAGAAGAGCCCCGCCAGGGGGGTGTTGAACGTCGCGGCGATCGCTCCGCCCGCGCCGCAGGCGACCAGGATCCGCAGCCGGTTCTCCGGCACCCGTATGCGCTGTCCGAGCGTGGAGGCCAGGGCGGCGCCGATCTGTGCGATGGGGCCCTCCCGTCCGACCGATCCTCCGGTCCCGATGGTGAGCGCGGAGGCCAGGGCCTTGACGATGGGGACCTGGGGGCGGATCCGTCCTTCGTTCTCCGCCACGGCGACCATGACCTCGGGTACGCCGTGCCCGCGGGCCTCCGGGGCGAAGCGCTGCACCAGTGGGCCGTACAGCAGTCCGCCGACGGCAGGAACGAGCACGAAGAAGGCGAGTCCCAGCCACGGGAGGTGAGAACTCGGTACCCATCCCTGCTGGCCGAACTCGATGTGCCCGGTGAACAGCCAGGTGATGCCGAAGACGAGGAAGCGGAAAGCGATGGCCCCGAGCCCTGATCCGACGCCCACCAGAGCGGCCAGGAAGAACAGCCCGAGCCTGCTGCCCCGCAGCCAGGCCTCGATCTGCCGTCGGCGGGGGATGATGGTGGTGGACAGTAGACGTTTCAACATGGGCATCGCATCATCCCGATTCGTCGCGGAGAGGCAGGGGGGCGCCGCCACGGAAATCGAGGGAGTCCTCACCCGGTGCCGCGCCGAGGCTGGATTCTACTCTTCATACGCCGGGGTTCCGGCTGGCGTCGCCCCGCCGACGGCGCCTACCAGGCGAGCATCCAGCTCAGCACCGGCGTGGACTGCAGGAATACCAGCACGCACATCCCGACCAGCATGCCGAGCGACCAGAGGGCGGACTTGCGCAGCAGCGTGGACTCCTGCCCTTTCATCCCGATGGAGGTGGCGGCGACGGTCAGGTTCTGCGGGCTGACCATCTTGCCGACCACGCCGCCGGACGAGTTCGCGCCCACGAACAGGTGGGCGAGATCGGGGCCGCCGGGGTGCTGCAGGCTGGAGCCGACCGTGAACTGCAGTTTGGCGAACAGGGCGTTCGACGAGGTGTCGGACCCGGTGATGGCCGTCCCCAGCCAGCCGATGACTGGCGAGAGGAACGCGAACGCGACGCCCGCGCTGGCCAGCCACTCGGCGATCCAGGTGGTCTGCCCGGAGAAGTTCATCACGTAGGCGATGGCGAGCACCAGGGCGATCGTCACCAGCGCCGTCCAGGCCCGGGCGATGGTGCTGCCCAGGCCGCGCAGCGCGGCGCCGTAGCCGATCTTGAACCTGCCGTTGTCGTTGAAGACCGCGTAGACGCCCGTTACCACCAGGGCGGCGACGAACAGGGTGGTGCCCGGGGATGACAGCCACTGCAGGCTGTAGATCGCACTCTGGCTGGAGACGGCGCGCCCCCGCCGGGCGCTTTCGTGAGCAGGTGCCCGTACAGGCCCGGCCAGGGGATCTTCAGATCCTGCGCGCTCAGCCAGGCGCCGACCGAGGCGACCAGCTTCGGCACGCCGAACATGACGATCACGATGGCGTAGGGGAGCACCGCCATCCAGACCCGCCCGGCGGTGAGTTTCTCATCCTCGACCTCCGAGGTGAACTCGGGCGGCGTCTTCGGCGTCCAGAACCGCAGCATGATGCTGGCCGCGGCGAAGGCGAGCAGCGTCGCGATGACGTCGGTGAGCTGATAGACGAACTTGTGCGCCGTCCACCACTGGGCCAGCGAGAACACCAGGCCGGTGGCGACCGCGAGCGGCCACAACTGCTTCACTCCGCGCCATTTGTCGATGACGAACACGACGAACAGCGGCACGATCCAGGCCACGATCGGGGTCTGGTGGGCGACGATCGAGGCGACGGCCTGGGCGCTCGCCTCGGCATGCGCCGGGTCGGAGGCGATCAGTCCGCCGGCGGTGGTGATCGGGATGGCCATGGCGCCGAATGCGACCGGCGCGGTGTTGGCCACCAGCACGGCGATGGCGGCCCGAATCGGCGGGATGCCGAGGCCGACCAGCATGACGCCGGTGATGGCCACCGGTGCCCCGAACCCGGCCAGGGCTTCCAGCAGGCCCCCGAAGCAGAAGGCGATGAGCATGGCCTGGATGCGGACGTCGCCGCGGCCGACCGCGTTGAACACGCGCCGCAGGTCTTCGAAGCGGCCGCTGATGACGGTCACCTCGTAGAACCAGATGGCGGTGATCATGATCCAGGCGATCGGGAACAGTCCGTAGGCTGCGCCCTGGGTGGCCGTCAGCGCGGCGAGCCCGGCCGGCATCCCCATCCCCACGATGGCGACGATGAGCGCGCTGGCCAGGGCGGCGACGGCCGACCAGAGGGCGCTGACGCGAAAGCCGCCGAGGAAGATGAAGAACACCGCCAGTGGCACCAGCGACACGAGGGCGGTGATGATCAGGCTCTGGCCGATGAGACCGTCGGTTTGGTTGGGCAGGAAGCTTGCGGCGTGAGCAGCACCCGTTGCGAGCGTATTCATGGAAAACCTTCCGTCGACTCCGATGTCGCAGTGGACGCTACGGAAGGTTTCCGGCCGTGACAACGATTTGAGATACAAGTTCGGACGTGCCGGATGCGGCGGTCTCTCGGCGGCCTCAGGTGCAGGCGCGCTGCGGAGACGGGCCCGGCGCCTCGCTCCTCCCGTGTCGAGGCCGTCCCGGGCCCCTCATCGCTGTGGCCCCGCGTCTGTACGCTGTCGACGCACGACGACCAGGATCACACCGGCCGCGATCAGTGCCGCGGCGAGCACCAGCGCCGTCCAGCCGATGACTCCGAACCCGGCCCCGTAGGCGGAGACGGTGGCGTCGAGCCGGTGCTGGGCGATGATCCGGGCCACGATCTGCTTCCCCTCCGGACTGTCGGGCAGGGCCTGGGCCGACATCAGCGCGGCGCGGGCCGCCGCGCCGATCTGTGCGCTCTCGTCGTGCAGTCGTGCGGCGACGTGCTGCACGGTGAAGGTGCTGAGGAAGGCGACGCCGAAGGAGGCGCCGATCTGCTGACTGGTGCTGAGCATGGCGTTCGCCAGCCCGGAGCGGGCCTCGGCGACGCCGCGGGTGCCGGCCGACATCGCCGGCCCGAACACGAAGCCCAGCCCGAACCCGCCGATCAGCAGGCCGGTGAGCACATCCCCGGCATAGCCGCTGCTGGGCGTGATCTGCGACAGGAACCAGAACGCCACCGCGACCGCGCCCAGCCCCAGGGGGAAGGCGGCCTTGATGCCCCAGCGCGGCACCACCAGCAGGTTGGCGACGAAGCTGCCCAGGATGAGTGTGACGATCAGCGGCAGGAAGGCCAGGCCCGACTGAGTGGCCGTCCAGTGCAGGGTGTCCTGGAAGTAGTAGTTGGCGGTGATGACCGAGCCGATCTGCACCCAGCCGGCCAGGGCGAGGACGCCGTAGGCCGAGGCGCGCCCGGGATTCCAGAGGATGCCCAGCGGCAGCAGGGGGTCGGCGGCCCGCCACTCGCGCAGCAGGAACAGCCCGGCGCAGCTGCCGGCGGCGACCAGCCAGCCGATGGTCGCAGTCGAGTGCCAGCTGGTGCGTCCCGCCTCGGAGAACCCGTAGACCAGGCTGAACACGGCGCCGCAGCCGAGCACGAGCCCCAGCAGGTCGGCGAACAGCGGCTGGCGGTCGACGGCCCCGAGTCCCCGCAGGCGCAGCACGCCGATCCCCGCGACGAGGCCGATGCCGAGGTTGATGAACAGGCACCAGCGCCAGTCGAGGGCATCTGTGATGACGCCGCCCAGCAGCAGCCCGACGGCGGCGCCGATGCCGCCGGTGGCGCCGAACAGGGCGAAGGCGCGTGCCCGGCTGCGGGCCTCGGTGAAGGTGCGGCTGAGCATGGAGAGGTTGGTCGGCGCCAGCACACCGGCGAACATCCCCTGCACGGTGCGGGCGGCGGCCAGCCAGATGAAGCTCTGCGCCAGGCCGCCGGCCAGGCTGGCCAGCGCGAAGCCGCAGACGGCGACGAGATAGGCGACGCGCAGGTCGAGCAGCTGCACCAGCTTGCCACCGAAGATCACCAGCCCGCCGAAGGCGAGCGTGTAGGCGGTGACGATCCACTGCCGCTGCTGGTCGTCGAAATGCAGATCGGTCTGGATGCTGGGGAGGGCCACGGAGATGATGGTCATGTCCATGACGATCATCAGCTGGGCGAGGATCACGCAGAACAGGGCGGTGGCGGTGCGGCTGCGCCCCGGGCGGACGGTGGTGGGCGACTCGGTCATACGACCTCGATTCGAAGAGAATATTCATTCGGAATAATCATTCCATTTGGCGAGTATCGTCCCCGAGGACAGCCGTGTCAAGGAATAACCATTCCGTTTCGCGGGTCGCGCGATAGCATCGCTGTAACGGAGGGGGGACGGCCATGCCGAAGGTCAGCGCCGAGTACGAGCAGCAGCAGCAGCGCCAGATCGTCGTCGCCGCCCGCCGGCTGTTCGCCGAGCAGGGTATCCATCCCACGCGCATGGCCGACGTGATCGCGGCGGCCGGCGTCTCCGCCAGCACGCTGTACCGGCACTTCCGCAGCAAGGAGGACCTCATCCTCGCCTCCACGACGCAGAAGCTCGCCGACGTGACCGACTACGTGCAAAGCCTTCGGAACGCTCCGGACGATCTCACCCCGGGGCAGGCGCTCCTCGGGTGGCTGGAGAGCGGGATGGGGGAGTTCGCCGGAACGGACTTCGACGTGGCCGCCCAGCTGGCGTTGAACATCTGGGCCGAGGGGCGTCGCAATCCGGTGCTGCGCGAGCAGGTCGTCGCCGGGCACCGGCTGGTCGTGGCCGCGGTGACCGATGTCGCCCGCGAGTGGCGGCGGCGCGGCAAGCTGCGGGCCGACCTCGACCCGGAGACCGTGGCCCGCGTGATGTGGAGCTACGCGGAGGGACTCATCGTGCGTTCCGCGCTGTCCGAGACGATCTCGCTGGCCGATGCCGAGGCCGATCTCGACCGGCTCCTGCTCGCCGAGTCCGGGCCCGCCCCTGCTGTTGCTCCTGCCGAGTAGCATCTGACCCCGTGCTCACCTTCGAGATCCGCACCCGGCTGCCGGGTTCCAACGGGCGGACCGGCGTCATCCACACGCCCCATGGCGACATCCGCACCCCCGCGTTCATCCCGGTGGGCACGCAGGCCGCGGTGAAGGCGGTGCTGCCCGAGTCGATGACGCAGCTGGGGGCGCAGGCGCTGCTGGCCAACGCGTACCACCTGTATCTGCAGCCCGGGCCGGAGCTCGTCGACGCCGCCGGCGGACTGGGTCGGTTCATGAACTGGCCGGGCCCGACGTTCACCGACTCGGGCGGGTTCCAGGTGATGAGCCTCGGCTCCGGGTTCAAGAAGACCCTGGCCATGGATGTGACCGGTCTGAAGCGCGACGACGTGGTCGCCCCCGGCAAAGAGCGCATGGCGCACGTGGACGAGGACGGCGTCACGTTCAAGTCGTTCCGCGACGGGTCGACGCACCGGTTCACGCCGGAGGTGTCGATGGGCATCCAGCACCGTCTCGGGGCGGACGTCATGTTCGCCTTCGACGAGCTCACCACGCTGATGAACACCCGCGGCTACCAGGAGGAGGCTCTGGAACGCACCCGCCGCTGGGCGGTGCGCTGCCTGAACGAGCATCACCGGCTCGCCGCCGCGCGCCGCGACCGCCCGGAGCAGGCGCTGTTCGGGGTGCTGCAGGGCGCCAACTACGAGGACCTGCGCCGGAGGGCCGCCGCCGACCTGGGGGCGATGGACTTCGACGGCTACGGCCTGGGCGGCGCGATCGAGAAGCGGCGCCTGGGCGAGATCGTGCGGTGGATGACCGACGTGCTGCCCGAGGCCCGGCCGCGTCATCTGCTGGGCATCAGCGAGCCCGACGACATGTTCGCCGCCGTCGAGAACGGCGTGGACACCTTCGACTGCGTCTCGCCCACCCGGGTGGCGCGCAATGCGGCGGTGTACGCGTCCACCGGCCGCTACAACGTGGTGCAGGCACGCTTCCGCCGCGACCTGGGGCCGCTCGACGCGGGCTGCGACTGCTACACGTGCATGCACTATTCGCGCGCCTACCTGCATCATCTCTTCAAGGCGCACGAGATGAACGCCTCGACGCTGGCCAGCATCCACAACGAGCGTTTCATCGTGCGCCTGGTGGACGGGATGCGGTCGGCGATCGACGCGGGCCGCTTCGCCGAGTACCGGGACGAGACCCTGGGCCGCTACTACGGCACTGAACGGGCGGCCTGAAGCGGTGCCCTCCACAGCCGCGTCCTGAGCCCTGGACTGTCCTCAGGCGCTGAGACCGCGCGGGCTCTTAAACGGCCTGCTCCCCCCCGTGGCTCGGGCCTTCAGGACAACTGCACCGCCGCCCGCTCGTCCGGCCGCAGGTAGTCGGGCTCGTGCCGTTTCAGCGCCCTGATGGTGGGGTAGGTGATCGGCAGCAGCACGACTTCGAGCAGGGTCTTGTAGAGGAAGCCCAGCACCGTGTAGTTCGCGATGGCCGCGAACCCGTGGATGCCGATCGCCGGCGCCGCGATCAGGCAGAAGGCCAGGGTGTCGGCGAACTCGCCCACCACGGTCGACCCGATCAGCCGCACCCAGAGCAGCTTCTCGTCGGTGGCGCGCTTGATGAGCACCAGCGTGAACGAGTTCAGCAGCTGCCCCAGCGAGTAGCCGACCAGCGAGGCGATGAGGATGCGCGGCGCGGTGAGCCCCAGCACGTCGCGGAAAGCGTGCTGGCCGGTGTACCCGGGTGCGCCGGGCAGGACCAGCACCAGCTGGAAGTACAGCACCGCGCCGATGTTGATGCAGAATCCGAGCAGGATGGCCAGCCGGGCGCGGCGGAAGCCGTAGACCTCGCTGAGCACGTCGCCCAGCACGTAGGTGAGCGGGAACAACAGGAAGCCCCCGTCGGTGAAGATCGGGAACCCCCACACCGGGCCGAACAGCACGCCCTTCGTCGCCGAGATGTTCGAGATGACGTAGAGGCTGGCGAACACCGTCATCACCACCGGGTAGTAGCGGGGCGAGGCGGAGGCGAAGCGGGGGCGTGCCGCCCCGGAAGTGGTCATGAGCGGAATTCTAGGCGGGGCGGGGGTCTCGGCTGAGGTTGCCGGCTGGCCCGGAAGCCCGGTCGGCCCTGGTCGAGGGTGCCGGCCAGGTCCTGAGTCCCCGGCTTCCAGGAGTGCGTACGCTGCCGCACATTGATCGCGCGCTGCCTGGGATATGAGCTTCGCGCTCGCCGCTTGAACATGCGGAAGTCTGCCGGCGCCATCCCCGATCGCCGCCTGCGCCGCCCCGATCGATGTGCGCCAGCGCACGCCGCCCGCGGAGACCGGGCTCGGGCGGCCATAATGGGGCGCATGAGCATCGTCGGCACTCCTGATTTCCCCGAGCATCACGACCGTCCGAACGAGAACCCCGGGTGGCTCTCCGACCGGGAGATGGCCTGGGTGCGCTCGCGGGTGCCGATCGTCTACGTGGAGGCGCTGCCGGTGCGGGTGGACGACCTGGGCCGGGTGCGCGAGGTGGGGCTGCTGCTGCGCGTGTCCGACTCGGGCGTGATCGCGCGCACGATCGTGTCGGGGCGGGTGCGCCACACCGAGAGCCTGCGCGAGGCACTGCTGCGGCACCTGGAGAACGACCTGGGCCCGATGGCGTTCCCGCAGGTGCCGGCGAGCTCGGTGCCGGGTGCGGTCGCCGAGTACTTCCCGGTGCCCGACGACGACTCGGAGTTCAGCGACGACCGCCAGCACGCGGTGTCGCTGGCGTACGTGGTGCCGGTGACGGGCAGCTGCCAGCCGCGGCAGGATGCGCTGGAGCTGAGCTGGGTGACGCCGGACGAGGCGCGCTCGGACGAGATCACCGGCGACATGATCGGCAACCGGGGCGTGCTGGTCGCGCGTCTGCTGGCATCGGTGAACGCCTGAGCGGTCTGCCGCGGCTGGCCGGTTGAGCCGTCCGCACGGCCCGAGCGCCTCTCCCGCACACTGCCGAACTCCGGAGAGCGGTCAGCCGACCGCCGAAATCAGGGTGCAGGGCGCCTGAGCTCGGCCGTTCCCCTGAGTTCGGCGGCTGTGGGTGCTGGGGGACTGTGGCTGCGGCGGCGGCGGGGCCTCCCCCGCGCGCCTACTCCGCCGCGATGGCCGCGGTGCTGCCCCCGGTGACGGCGAGCAGGTCGGCGGGGGCGATCTCGATGTCGAAGCCGCGCCGCCCGCCGGACAGCAGGATGGCGCCGTGCTGCAGCGCGGAGGCGTCGAGCACGACCGGGATGCGAGTCTTGACGCCGATGGGGCTGATGCCGCCCACCACGTAGCCGGTCTTGCGCTGGGCCACGGCCGGGTCGCAGAGAGCGGCCTTCTTCTGCCCGACGCAGGCGGCCAGCGCCTTGAGATCGAGGTGCCCGGACACCGGGACGACCCCGATGACGAGGGTGCCGTGGGCGTCGGCGACGAGCGTCTTGAACACCCGGCCGCCGTCTTCGCCGAGGGTCTGGGCGGCTTCGGCCCCGAAGTCGTGGCGCACCCGGTTGTCGTAGGTGCGGGTGCGGTAGGGGATCCCGGCCCGATCGAGCGCCTGGGTGGCTGCAGTGGTGGGGGCGTGATGGGCGCTCATCGGGCGTCCTCCGGGCGAGGGGCGGCGGCTTCTGCGGCTGTTGCCGTCCTCGTCTCCGGCGTCGGTGCCGCCCCGGCTTCCGCGGACTGCGCCGCCGGCGCTGCCGGCGCTGACTCTGCCGTCGCCGCTGGCTCCGCCGTCGCCTTTGACTTCGTCGTCTCCCGTCCGGTCCCGCCCGCCTTGGGCAGCGTGATGGCCTCGGTGATGACCCGGGCGACGCGCGGCAGGTGCTTGCTCCAGGCGAGGCCGACGACGAGCAGGGTGAGCAGGCAGACGACGGCGCCGCCGAGGAACATCCCGGAGTAGGTGACGTACCGGTTGAGCAGGGCGAGCACGGCGGGGATGAAGAAGCCGAGGTAGGTCAGCGAGTAGTAGACGGCGGTGAGGCCGGCGAGATCGCCGGGCCCGGCGATGCGCTGCACTTCTTGCAGCCCGGACACGAGCAGCAGCCCGTAGGCGGTGCCGAGCGCGGCGGCGGCCACGAGCGACAGCCACACGTCGAGGGTGGCGGCGGTGAGCGCGGCCAGGACGAGCCCGATGAGGGTCACGCCGAGGGCGACGCCGGTGGCGCGGGCCGATCTGGGGCTGTCGAGCCGTTTGGCGAGGGGCTGCACGGCGACGCCGGCGCTGAGCGCGATCAGGCAGAGCAGGGCGGAGAACGCGACTTCGTAGCCGGGCACGGCGGCGGCCACCAGGTTGGGCACGATGGCGTAGGCGCTGGCGGCGCAGCCGAATACCCAGGGGGCCATGGGCACGACGACGAACAGGAAGCGCTTGTGCATCGCCTTGGGCACTTTGAGCGAGACGATCAGCGGGGTGTTGGTGTGCCGGCGCGACCGGGTCTCGGGAGCTCGCAGGTACATGGGGATGGCGAGCGCGATGATGAGGGCGATGTTGACGAGGTAGGGGAGGATGGTGCGCAGCGGCTGCGGCCCCCATTCGACGAGTGCCCCGGCGACGGCGGCGCCGAGCCCGAAGCCGACGGTGAGGGTGGTGGAGGCGCGGCGGGCGCCGGCCGACGGGTCGGTGCGGGGCGCGTAGGGCGCCGACGAGAGCTCTTTGATCCAGCTGGTGCCGACGGCCATGACGAGTCCGAGGGCGATGCCGGAGAACATGCGGCCGACGAAGAGGATGGCCGGGTTGTCGGCCCCGAGGGCGAGCACGGCGCTGCCGAGTACTCCGAACACCGGGGCGGGGGCCATGAGGGGACGCCGGCCGTAGCGGTCGGAGAGAGGCCCGCCGATGAGCAGTGCGGGGATGATGCCGAGCACGTAGGCGCCGAGCAGCACGTTGACGATCTCGGTCGACCAGCCGCCGTTGAGCTGGTACATCTTCAGCAGCGGGGTGAATTCGTTGCCGCCCCAGGCGACGGTGAAAAAGGTGCCGGCCACGGCGAGCCAGGCGTGCGGCGCGGGAAGCGTCGGATGGCGGGGGTCCTGTGCGATGACAGGCATGGGGGGATTCTTTCTGCCGGCGGGCGGCGGGGCGCGGAAGACGGATGCAGAGGATGG
>JBDNYM010000051.1:0-15121 GCA_047722305.1 Pseudoclavibacter sp.
GGCGCGGGCCCCCCGCCCCCCCCACCCCCCCCCCCCCCCCCCCCCCGCCCCCCCCCCCCCCCCGCGGGGCGCGCCGCCCCCCCCCCGCCGCCAGCTGCTCCGGGGTGGTGCGGCGGCCGGCCGCGAACCGCCCGGCGACATCCGCACCCAGCGCCCCCGGATGCGCGTCGATCCACGCCCCGTCGGCCGCCCAGGCCTCGGCACCCTGGATGGTGCGGAACGTGTCGCGGAACTCCGGGTACGCGGGGGCGGGAGCGGCGTCATCGGCCGGCGCCGCCAGTCCGGCCGCGCGCAGCGTCCCCAGCACCTCCAGATACGCGTCCCGCACCTCGGGCTCGCACCACTGCTCGGCCCCGGGCAGGGGCGTCGCCGGGCCGCCGGCGGCCGCCGCGGGCGCGGCGAGCGCCGCCGCGACTCGGGCCATGGTCTCGCCGTCGCGGGCGAGCCACCCCACCGTGTCGAAGCTGTCGGCCAGCGGCAGCAGGCCCGCGCGCGAGACGGCCCCGTGCGTGGTGCGGATCCCCCACAGGCCGGTGTACGAGGCCGGCACGCGGACCGAGCCGCCGGTATCGGTGCCGAGCCCGATTTCGGCCTGCCCGGCGGCGACCGCGGCCGCCGGCCCCGAAGACGACCCGCCCGGGGTGCAGCCGGGGGCGGCCGGGTTGGGCGGGGTGCCGTAGTGGGCGTTCGTGCCGGACATCGAGAACGCGAACTCGTCGGTCAGCGCGATGCCGGCGATGGCGGCCCCGCTGGCCCGCAGCCGGGCGACCGCCTCGGCATCCTCGGTCTCGACGCCGGCCTCCTGCAGCCGCTCGGGGTTGCCCGCCCCGATGCGCTGCCCGGCCACGGCGTAGAGGTCCTTGACCGCGACCCGCAGGCCGTCGAGGGGCCCACGGCCCGTGGACGGCGCCAGCGGGTCCCCCCGCACCCGCCAGGTCGCCTCGCCCCGCTGCGTGTCGCTCATCGCGTCCCCTTCCGTCGCCTGCGGCCGGTGCCGGCCGGCGGGTCATCGCGGCCATCCCGACCCGCCCTCGCCTCCGGCCATCCCCGGCCATTCCGTCCATCATCGCGCCATCGCGGCATCCCCGCGGCCGGACCTCCGACGTCCGCGGCCCCTGGCCGGGCATCCGCCTCCTACACTGGCAGTATGGCTGGCACCACCGACACCGCTCCCGGCTACCGCATCGAACACGACACGATGGGCGAGGTGCGCGTCCCCGCCGACGCCCTCTACCGCGCCCAGACGCAGCGCGCCATCGACAACTTCCCGGTCTCCGGCACCCGCCTCGACGCGCACGTGATCGCGGCCCTGGCCCGCATCAAGCGCGCCGCCGCCCGCGTGAACGCCGACCTGGGCGTCATCCCCGCCGAGGCGGCGACGGCCATCGTCCAGGCCGCCGACGAGATCGTGGCCGGCGGCCACGCCGACCAGTTCCCCATCGACGTGTACCAGACCGGGTCGGGCACCTCGACCAACATGAACATGAACGAGGTGCTCGCCACCCTCGCCTCCGCGCGCCTGGGCCGCGACGTGCACCCCAACGACGTCGTCAACGCCTCGCAGTCGTCCAACGACGTGTTCCCGTCGGCCGTGCACATCGCCGCCGGCACCGCCCTCGTCGCCGAGACCCTGCCCGCGCTGACCGCGCTGCGGGATGCGCTGCGCGCCAAGGCGGACGAGCTCGCCCACGTGCTCAAGCCGGGACGCACGCACCTGATGGACGCGACCCCGGTCACCGTCGGGCAGGAGCTCGGCGGGCACGCCGCCCAGCTCGACGCGGCCGTCGAGCGCACCCGGCAGCTGCTGCCCCGGCTCGGCCAGCTGCCGCTCGGCGGCACCGCCGTGGGCACCGGGCTCAACACCCCCGCGGGCTTCGCGGAGCGCGTCGTCGCCCTCCTCGCCGCCGAGACCGGCCTGCCGCTGACCGAGGCCCCCGATCACTTCGCCGCCCAGGGGGCGCGGGACGGGCTGGTGGAGGCCTCCGCCTCCCTGCGCGGCGCCGCGGTGAGCCTCACCAAGATCTGCAACGACCTGCGCTGGATGGCATCCGGCCCCAACACCGGGCTCGGCGAGATCCACCTCCCCGATCTGCAGCCGGGGTCGTCGATCATGCCCGGCAAGGTCAACCCGGTCATCCCGGAGGCGGTGCTGCAGGTGTGCTCGCGGGTCGTCGGCAACGACGCCGCCGCGGCCTGGGCCGGCGCGTCGGGCGCGTTCGAGCTGAACGTGCAGATCCCGCTCATGGGCCAGACGCTCATCGAGTCGGCGCACCTGCTGGCGACATCCACCCGCCTGCTGGCCGAGCGCACGGTGGCGGGCATCACCGCCGACGCGGAGCACGACGAGCAGCAGGCCGGGCGCTCGCCGTCCACCGTGACGCCGCTGAACCGCCTCATCGGCTACGAGGCGGCCGCCCGCATCGCCAAGCACGCCGTCGCGCGTCACCTCACCATCCGCCAGGCCGCGCTCGACCTCGGGTTCGTCGACCGCGGCGAGCTCACCGTCGCACAGCTCGACCAGGCGCTCGACCTGCACCCGATGGCGCGCGACTAGGCCGTCCGCCGGCGGCGATGGCTTCATACCGCCGCCGGCGCATTCATGCGAAGACCCGGATGCGCCGGCTCTCGCCGCTACCCGGCGAACGACTCGGTGCCGAGCACCGAGGTGACGAGCGCCGCGATCTCGGAGCGTTCGGAGCGGCGCAGCGTCATGTGGGCGAACAGCTCGTGGCCCTTGAGCTTCTCGATCACCGACGTGATGCCGTCGTGGCGCCCCACCCGCAGGTTGTCGCGCTGGTTGACGTCGTGGGTGAGCACCACCCGCGAGTTCTTGCCGATGCGGCTCAACACGGTCAGCAGCACGTTGCGCTCCAGCGACTGCGCCTCGTCCACGATCACGAACGCGTCGTGCAGCGAGCGGCCCCGGATGTGCGTCAGGGGCAGCACCTCGATGAGGCCCCGCGCCGCCACCTCTTCCATGACCTCGGGAGAGACGACCGCCGACAGGGTGTCGTAGACGGCCTGCCCCCAGGGGTTCATCTTCTCGCCCTGGTCGCCGGGCAGGTAGCCGAGCTCCTGGCCGCCCACCGCGTACAGCGGGCGGAACACCATCACCTTCCGGTGCTCGCCGCGCTCCAGCACCGCCTCCAGCCCGGCGCACAGCGCCAGCGCCGACTTGCCGGTGCCCGCCTGGCCGCCCAGCGACACGATGCCGACGGACGGGTCGAGCAGCATGTCGATGGCCAGCCGCTGCTCGGCCGAGTGCCCGTGCAGGCCGAACACCTCCTGATCGCCCCGCACGCAGCGGATGGTGCCCTCGGACGTCACCCGTCCCAGCCCCGATCCCCGCGGCGACGAGATGATGAGCCCCGTGTTGACGGGCAGGTCGGCGGTCTGCGGGTCCGGAATCTGCTCGCCGCGGTACAGCGCGTCCATCTGGATGTCGGTGAGGGAGATCTGGGCGCAGCCCGTCCAGCCCGTGTCCTCCACTTGCTCGGCCCGGTATTCCTCGGCCTGGAGCCCCAACGAGGCGGCTTTCACCCGCATCGGCATGTCCTTCGAGACCACGACCACCTCGTAGCCCTCGTCGCTGAGGTTCTGCGCCACGGCCAGGATGCGGGTGTCGTTGTCGGGACGGGCCGACTGGAAGCCGCTCGGCAGCGCCCCCGTGTTCGAGTGGTTCAGCTCCACCCGCAGCGTGCCGCCCCGGTCGCCCAGCGGCACCGGGAAGTCGAGCCGGCCGTTCTGCTCGCGCAGGTCGTCCAGGTGCCGCAGCGCCTGCCGCGCGTAATAGCCCACCTCGGGGTCGTGACGCTTGGCCTCCAGCTCGCTGACCACCACGATGGGGATGACCACCTCGTGCTCGGCGAACCGGAACAGGGCCGCCGGATCCGCGATCAACACCGAGGTGTCGAGCACGTAGGTGGCCTGTGCCGCCCGCTCGCGTTCGATGCGACGCGTTCGGGCGGTGGAATGGGTGACAGTCACGATGGCTCCCCTCCCGGGCACGGGACCCGGGTTCTCCGTTGCGGGCGAGAGGGGCGACCTCCTTTCGGGATGGCTGCCCATCCCGCGTCAGGTGTCGACCTGACTGATCTCAGCGTACGGGACGGGGCTGGGCGCGAGCGGCAAGGACGCACCCCGCGCGGGTTACGATCCGGTGAATTCGCGAGGCTGCTCAGGGGGCCGGGAGGGGCTCGGCGCACCGGGCGCCAGCCGCGGTGGATGCCGAGCGGACCATCCCGCAGCCCGCGGCATCCCGCGCCTGCGCCCCGTTCAGGCGCCGAAGCGCCGCCGCCGCTGCGCGTAGGCGCGCAGGGCGCGCAGGAAGTCGATCTTGCGGAAGTCGGGCCAGAGCGCCTCCGCGAAGTAGAACTCGCTGTGGGCGCTCTGCCACAGCAGGAAGTCGCTCAGCCGCTGCTCGCCCGAGGTGCGCACGATGAGCTCCGGATCGGGCTGGCCGCCGGTGTAGAGGTGCCCTGCGATCTGGTCCATCGAGAGACCCGCCGCGAACTCGTGCAGGGTCTCCCCCTCGTCCTCGGCCTCGGCGGCGATCGCCCGGATGGCATCGACGATCTCCCGGCGCCCGCCATAGCCGACGGCGAGGTTCACCACCATCCCCTGGTGGTCGGCGGTGGACGCCTGCGCCGTCTGGAGCGCCGCCTGCAAGCCGGGGGTGAGCCCGTCGCAGGCGCCGACGTGCCGGATGACCAGCCGCGGGTCCTCCGCGAGCTCCTCGGCCAGCGAGGTGATGATCGCGAACAGGCCGTGCAGTTCTTCCGCGCTGCGGCCGGTCAGGTTGTCCTCCGACAGCAGGTACAGGGTGACGATCTCGATCCCCGCCTCCTCGCACCACTCCAGGAACGTGCTGATGAGGGCGGCCCCGGCCCGGTGCCCCTCGGCGGGGCGGCCGTTCTGACGCCTGGCCCAGCGCCGGTTGCCGTCGAGGATGACCGCCACGTGCTGGGGCGGGGTGGTTCCGCGCAGCTGCCGCTGCAGGAGCCACTCGTAGCAGCGGTACACGAACAGCCGATCCGTGGGATCTGAGCGCACAGTCACACCGCCACGCTAGCCGGTCGCCCTGGGAGGCCGGGCCCGGCGGAGGGCCAGTCGATCCGGCACCCCGCCGGGAGCCGGGAGGGAGAGCCGGCTCCAGGGAGTCGATCCGGAAGGCCCTGAGCCGCCCCGGAAGGCCCTGAGCCGCCCCGGAAGGCTCTGAGCCGATCCGGAAGGCCCTGAGCCGCCCGCGGCCGCTGAAGCTCAGTCCGGCACCCCGGCGAACAGGTCGTCCTCGACATCCGCGACCGGCACCTTCGACCAGACCAGCTCGTACTCGTCGGTCGGCCAGGCCCGCTCCAGCATCCCGTCGGGGGCGAAGAAGAAGGGCGAGGTCGGCTCCACCTGGCTCACGTGCGCGCGCAGGGCCGCATCCCGCGCCCGCAGGCCGTCCGCGACCCGCACGCGCGCGGTCACCGGCGGGTGAGGCAGCTCGGCCTGCGCGCGCAGCCGCTCCCGCCACATCGCCGGCATCGGGGCACCGGCGGCCAGCAGGGCCAGCTGCCGCTCGTACGAGTAGCTGCGGTCATAGTAGAACTTCGACACCTGCCAGGCGCGCCCGTCCTCGGCCCCCGCCGCCGCGTCCGCGATGGCCCGCACCGTTGCCTCGTGGGCGCGGATGTGATCGGGATGCGGGTAGCCGCCGTCCGGCCCGTAGGCGACGACCACCTGCGGCCGCCACCGCGAGATCAGGCGCGCCAGCGGCCGCGCCACCTGCCCCAGGGGCAGCCCGGCGAACGAGAGCCCGTCGGGCTGCTCCCCCTCCGGCGGCAGGTCGGAGTCGCGGAACCCCAGCCAGCGGTGCTCGATGCCCAGGATGCGGGCCGCCGCGGCCATCTCGCGCCGCCGCAGCTCCGCCATGTCGCGCTCGGCCAGCGCCTGCTCCGAGGCCGGCAGCGCCGGGTTCAGCACCGACCCGGCCTCCCCGCCCGTGCAGGAGACCACCAAGACGGCCGCCCCCGCCAACCGGTAGTGGACCAGGGTCGCCGCCCCCTTGCTCGACTCGTCATCCGGATGCGCGTGCACCGCCAGCAGTCGTCTCATCGTCTCACCTCTCCCGCCAGGCTCCATGCCCAGCGCGGGAACGCTACAATCTTGCCCTGTTACCCAAGCGCTGGATGGAGGCACTCATGGCAGATTCCGAGGGCACCTGGCTCACGCCGGAAGCGTACGAGCGGCTCAGGAGCGAGCTCGACTACCTGAAAGGCCCCTGGCGGCGCGAAATCGCCAAGCGCATCGAGGAGGCCCGCGCCGAAGGCGACCTGCGCGAGAACGGCGGCTACCAGGCGGCCAAGGACGAGCAGGGCGTCCAGGAGGGCCGCATCCGCCAGTTGGAGGGCCTGCTGGAGAGCGCCAAGGTCGGCGAGGCCACCCTCGACGACGGCCGCATCGGCCGCGGCGCCTTCATCACCGTCGATCTGGCCGGCAAAGAGCTGAAGTTCCTGATCGGCAACCGCGAGATCGCCGCCAACCAGGACATCCAGGTCTTCAGCGAGGACAGCCCCCTCGGCCATGCGGTCATGGGACACCAGGCCGGCGACACCGTCACCTACCACGCCCCGAACGGCCGCGAGCTCACCGCCAAGATCCTGGCGGCCGAGCCCTACCAGGGCTAGTCGCCCGCAGCCTTCCCGGCGTTTGCCGTCGCGGGACGGATTGGGCAGCGGGGCGATCAGGAGGACGGCTCCGGCCGTTCTCTGGTCACGGGACGGACGCTGGTGCACATCGACCGCGGGCTGAGACTGCTCCACCCGGGTCCAGTTCCGCTCAGTGGCGCGGATCGCAGCCGCACGACCCACTCTCGTCGGGGCGATCAATGTGCGGGAGCGTACGTTGGGTGTCGCTCAGTGCCGTGAGCAGGGCGAAGCTGGACGACGCCCGCACCCCGTCCCCGTCCACATTCTCAGAACCGCTAGTCCCCTGCAGCCTTCCCGGCGCCGGCGCCTGCCGCCGCACCCGCCGCCGACAGCTCATCCGCCCACTGCCGCCGCACCAGGTAGCCGATCATCGTGTTGGCCACGGCCACCACCGGCACCGCGAACAGGGCGCCGGGGATGCCCGCGACCAGGGCGCCCACCGCCACCGAGACGACCACGCCCAGCGGGTGCACCTTCACGGCCCCGCCCATGATGAACGGCTGCAGCACGTGGCTCTCCACCTGCTGCACCAGGATCACGATGCCGAGCATCACCAGGGCCCAGAACACATCCTTGACGATCAGCGCCACGACGCACACGATCGCCCCGGAGACGATCGCGCCCACGAACGGCACGAACGAGCACAGGAACACGAGCAGGCCCAGCGGCAGCGCCATGGGCAGCCCGAGCAGAAGCGCCCCCAGCCCGATGCCGATGCCGTCGATGCCGGCCACGATGATCTGCGCCCGCACGTAGCTGCGCAGCGTGTGCCACCCGAGCCGGGCCGAACCCCCGAGGGCCGGAGCGGCGGAGCGGGGGAAGATGCCGATGATCCACCTGGCGATGCCGCGTCCGTCGTAGAGCAGGAAGATCAAGGAGAACAGGGCGAGCAGCATCCCGGTGAGCACGTGCCCGGCCGTGCTCCCCACCGACAGCACACCGGTGAGGAGGGCGTTCGAGTCGCTCTGCACCGACTTCGTCAGGTCGGAGAGGTAGCCGTTGAGGTTCTGCGCGGTGATGCCGAACGGCAGCGAGTAGAGGATGTGCCGCAGATCGGCGAGGGTGCTCTTCCCGCGGGCGACGAGGTCCGGCACGCCCCGCGAGATCTGCCACGAGATCAGCGTGAGCAGCCCGGCGACCACCACCACCGTCCCCACCACCGCGAGCGCGACCCCCAGCCCGCGGGGCCACCGATGCCGCTGCAGCCAGTTGACCAGCGGGTCGAGGAGAGCGGCGAGGAGGATGGCCACCACCAGCGGCACCACCACGATCCGCACCTGCACGACCAGGAACACGAGCACGGCCAGGGCGGCGGCGATCACCAGCAGCCGCCAGCTCCAGGCCGCGGTGGCGCGCACCCCGAGCGGCACGTACTCGGTCGCGCTGCGCTTCTTGCGTTCCATCAAGTCCCCCTCGTTCCATCCCGAGTCTACTGGGGCGGGGTGCCAGCGCCCGCCGCTCAGAACCGGCCCATGCTCAGAACCGGCCCATGTTGTCGAGCAGCCGCCGGATACGGTCGGCGATCGGGGGGTGCGTGGCGAACAGGCGGTTCATCATTCCCGGCCGCAGCGGGTCGGCCAGATACATGTGCGCCATGGCCGTGTTCTGGCGCTGCAGCGGCCGCGCCCCCTGGTTGAGCTTGTTCAGCGCGCTGGCCAGGCCCTCCGGGTCGCGGGTGGTGAGGGCCCCGGTGGCATCGGCCAGGTACTCGCGCTGGCGCGAGACCGCCAGCTGCACCATGGTCGCGGCCAGCGGGGCGAGGACGGCGGCGGCCAGCCCCAGCACCAGCAGCACCGGGTTGGCGTTGCCGTTCGAGTTGCGCCGCGCTCCCCCGAAGATGGTCATCCGCAGCAGCACGTCGGCGATGACGCCCACGGCCGCCACCAGGCCGAAGACGATCATGTTGACGCGGATGTCGTAGTTGCGCACGTGCCCGAGTTCGTGCGCCATCACCCCGGTGAGCTCGCGGTCGTTGAGCAGGGCGAGGATGCCGGAGGTCGCCGCCACCATCGCGTGCTTCGGGTCACGGCCGGTGGCGAACGCGTTCGGCGCGGGGTCGTCGATGATGAACACCCGCGGCATGGGGGTGCCGGTGGTGATGGCCAGGTTCTCGACGATCCGGTAGAGCCGCGGGTCGTCGTCCCGACCGATCTCGCGTCCGCCGGCCATCGACATGGCCGCCCGGCTGGCGGCGAAGTACTGGATGAGGGCATAGGCGGCGGCCCCGACCAGCACCCAGATGGTGATGGACCAGTCGGCGAACACCATCCCGAAGACGTAGCCGAGCGCCCCCAGCAGCAGGACGAAGGCCAGCAGAATCAGGACGGTGTTGACCTTATTCGCCCGGATCGCGCGGTACATGCGGGGCCGCGGCTAGAACTGGACCCGCGGGGGCTCCTGGATGGAAGCCTGGTCCTCGACCTCGAAGAACTCGCGCTCGCCGAAGTGGAACATGCCGGCGACCACGTTGGAGGGGAACTGCTGGATCTTGGTGTTCAGCTCGCGCACGCCGCCGTTGTAGAAGCGGCGGGCGGCCTGGATCTTGTCTTCCGAGTCGACCAGCTCGCCCTGCAGCTGCAGGAAGTTCTGGCTGGCCTGCAGCTGCGGGTACGACTCGGCCACCGCGAACAGCGAGCGCAGGGTCTGGTTCAGCTGGTTCTCCGCCTGGGCGGCCTCCGCCGGGCCCTGGGCGCTCAGCAGCCGGGACCGGGCCTCGGTGACGCCCTCGAACACCCCCTGCTCGTGGCTGGCATACCCCTTCACCGTCTGCACCACGTTGGGGATGAGGTCGGCGCGGCGCTTCAGCTGCACCGTGATGTCACTCCAGGCCTCGTCGACCCGCATCTTGAGCGTGACCAGGCCGTTGTAGGTGGCCCACAGCCAGATGCCCGCGATGACGACGAGCGCAATGACCACGATCAGGATGATCAACGAGGCATTCACACTTGCTCCTTGGTTCCGCGAATGCGTCTAGCGTAGACCGCGCTCCCGACGGCTCCCTGAGCGCGGGCCGGGATTCCGCCGGAGGTCCGCGGGCGGATGGCCGGCCCCGGGCATCCTCCCGTACGATGGCCGAGATGCCAGGGACGCCAGAGATGACCACGACGCCGCACCGACAGCCGCGCCGGTGCCCGGGTCCGGATCGGAGCCTACCGCGCGGAGCCAGGCGATGAGCGCGCTCGACGCCGTCGCCGACTGGACCGTCGGCCTCATGGGCGCCCTGGGTGCGCCCGGAGCCGGCCTCGCCATCGCGTTGGAGAACATCTTCCCGCCCCTGCCCAGCGAACTCATCCTGCCCCTGGCCGGGTTCGCCGCCGCGCGGGGCACGTTCGGGCTCGTCGAGGTGCTGGCCTGGACCACACTGGGGTCGCTGGTCGGGGCGCTGGCGCTGTACGGGCTGGGCGCCTGGCTCGGCGCCGACCGGCTGCGGCGCATCGCCGCCCGCCTGCCGCTGGTCGATGCCGCCGACGTCGACCGGGCCGAGGCCTGGTTCGCCCGGCACGGCGGCAAGACCGTGCTGCTCGGGCGGATGGTGCCCATCTTCCGCAGCCTCATCTCGATCCCCGCCGGCATCGCCCGGATGCCGCTGCTGCGCTTCAGCGTGCTCACCGCCCTCGGCAGCGCCGTCTGGAATGCGGCGCTCATCCTCGCCGGCTACCTGCTCGGCGAGAACTGGGGCGTCGTGGAGCGCTACACCGGCGCGTTCCAGACCGTCGTCATCGTGGCGGTCGTCGCGGCGGTCGCGTGGTTCGTGGTCATGCGCGTGGTGCGGGGACGGCGGAAGTCCGGGTGAGGAGGGCAGGCCCAGCTGTCTGCTCGCCCGGCTGCGCTCCATTCGCCCGCACAACTCAGAGGATCCGGGCCCGAACAGCCGAACTCAGGCTATGTGGGGCCGAAGTATGGCCGATCCCCTGAGTTCGGCGGGACAGCGGGGGCAGGACGGAGGCGGGCAGGCGCAGCACACTCGTGCCCCCAACGGGGATCGAACCCGCACTGGGCCGATTTTAAGTCGGCTGCCTCTGCCAATTGGGCTATGGGGGCGAGAGCAATCCTATGGCGCCGAGTGCGGATGCGCGGCGGACGCCCGACGCGAGCCAGCAGCGGCATCCGCATCCAGCGCGGCCGGCTCCGGTTGCTCCGAACGGGCACGTGTCAGCCGCCCCCACGCTCTGGTATGACCGCACCCGCGTCCTATCGCCAGAGCCCCTATCGCAGCCGATCCATCGCGTCGCGCAGCCGCCGACACCCGGCGGCGAAGACGTCGCCGGCCGGCAGCAGGCCGAGCGCGACCAGCCCACGCTCCGGGGAATCGTAGAAGTAGCCCGGGTAGACCTTCACCCCGGCTTCCAGGGCCGCCAGCGTCAGACGGTCGTCGGGGAGGGCGCGCGGCACCTCCAGCAGGGCCGTCCAGCCGCCCCCGCAGGTGCGCACCCGATAGGGAGATTCCGCCCCGCCGAACAGCCGCCGGGCGGCGCGCAGATTGTCCGCGCAACGGGTGCGGCACCGTTCCACGGCCGCGCCGACGTGCGGCAGGAGGCGCGGCAGGGCGCCGCCGGCCGGCCCCGACACGGACAGGGCCGCGTCGGCGATGAACTCGAGCCGGCGCCACAGCTCTCCCCGCAGCGGGTCGGGGACGCCGCTCATCCGCAGCCAGCCGATCTTGGCCTGCGGCAGGCAGAGCGACTTCGACGCCCCGTCCAGCGCGAACGTGGCGCATCCGGGCTCGCCCGCCAGCCGGGGCGGGATCGGGGTCTCCAGGCCGAAGGGGTGGAACACCTCGTCGGCGATGAGCGCGGCGCCCCCGGCCGCGCAGGCGGCCACCACGGCCTGCCGCTCGGAGGCGCGCAGGTACGAGCCGGTCGGGTTGCCGGGCGACACCACGACCACCGCCCGCACCCTGGGGGAGGCGGCGAGGGCGGCGAGCTGATCCGGGTCGGCGAACCAGCCGTCGGGATGGGCGTAGCGCAGCTCGTACGGGCGCAGCCGGACGTCGTGCAGGCGGGCCAGCGCATCCAGCAGCGGGTAGCCGGGGCTGGGCACCGCGATCTCGTCGCCCGGGTCGCACAGCAGCGTCAGCAGCCACCCGTACAGCTCGGAGGTGCTGGAGGCCACCAGGTAGTCGTCGGCCGTCCCGCCGTACATCGCCGCGAGTGCGGCCCGAGCCGGCTCCGGGCCGCGCGGGGCCGGATCGTAGGGATGCGCCGCTGCGGTCTCGACGGCCAGCTCGGCCAGCGCGTCCTCGTCGGCCAGCCCCCAGTGCGTCGGGTTTGTGTCGGCCAGGTTGATCAGGCCTTCCGGACGGCGGCGGGCGGCCAGGGCCAGGGCGTTCGGCGAGAGATCGACATCGAGCCGGGCGGCCAGGTGCAGCCGTGCCGGGCCCGGGCGTCCCGGCACCCCGCAGCCCGTCATTCGGACGCCGCGGCCGCGGCCGGGGCGGAGCGCTGCCAGGGGTGCAGCAGCAGGACGACGAGCGCTGCCAGGAGGATGGCCCCGGCCGGCAGGAGCATCGCCTCGGCCAGGCCGCGCCCGATCGGCTGGCGGATGCCGGCCGCCATCGCGGCGGCGATCCGGGCGTCCATGAGGGCGGCGATGCCGGCGCTGCCGAGCACCGATCCAACGGTGCGGATCATGTTGTACACGCCGGAGCCGGCCCCCGCCAGCGCGCCACCGAGGTCGCGGGTGGCGGCGTTGGCCAACGGCGCCCACATCCCCGAGTTCGACACCCCCATCACGGCGGTGATCGCCAGGATCCAGCCGATCGGGGCGTCCACGGCCATCAGCCAGGCCAGGACCACCACCGCGACGCCCCAGACCGCGAGCGCGGGGGCCTCGACGATCCGGGGCGAGGACACCCGGTCGAGCAGCCGTCCGAACGGCCCCGCAGTGGCCAGGGACGTGATGGCCAGCGGCAGCAGGATCAGCCCGGCACCGATGGCGCTCATCCCCCGCACCGACTGCACGTAGATGAGCAGCGGCACGTTCACCGCGGTCACGGCCAGCCCCACCAGCGCGATGCCGATGTTGGCGATGCGGAAGTTGTGCACCCGGAACAACTCCAGCGGCATCAGCACGCCCCAGGGCGACACCCGCTGCCATCCCACGAACAGGGCCAGGAGCAGCAGCCCGGCACCGATGACCGCCCAGACGGTGATCGGCCCCAGGATGGCGCCCCACGAGTACGACTCCCCCTGCTGCACCCCGAAGATCACCAGGAACAGCCCCGCGCCGCTCAGCGCGGTGCCGACCCAGTCGAGCTTGGCGGACGAGGTCGGCATCTGCGGCACGTAGCGCCAGGCCAAGGCGAACCCGGCGATGCCGATCGGGACGTTCACGAAGAAGATCGCCTGCCACCCGAAAGCCCCCAGCAGCAGCCCGCCCAGCAGCGGGCCCACCAGGGTGGCGATGCCCGCAGTGGCGCCCCACACCGACATGGCCCGGCCCCGCTGCCCGAACGGGAAGATACGGGTGATCACCGCCATGGTCTGGGGCGTCAGCAGCGCCGCGCCGACGCCCTGGGCGGCCCGCCAGGCGATGAGCTCGCCCAGCGACCCCGCCAGCCCGCAGCCCAGCGAGCACAGGGTGAACACGCTGAGTCCGATCAGATAGACGCGGCGCTGCCCGAACAGGTCGCCCAGCCGTCCCGCCAGCAGCAGCGGCACGCCGGACGCGAGCAGGTAGGCGCTGGTGATCCACAGCACCCCGGACAGGTCGTGGGAGCCGGGCGTGAACACGCGCTGGAAGGTCGGGTTGGCGATCGACACGATGGTCGAGTCGATCAGGATCATGAAGAACCCGATGATCATGGACCACAGCGCCGGCCAGGGACGCACGGCCGCTGCGGGCCGCGTCATGGATGCGTGCGGATGACGACGCCGCGAGCGGGCAGCCACTCTTGCAGGTCGCCGGCGCTCAGGTACTCGAGGAAATACCGCCCGTCACCGTAGTTCTCGGTGACGATCGAGCCATCGGAGAACACGATGGACACGTAGGCGACGTGGCCGTAGGTGCGGCTGGTGCCCATCAGGCCGCTCATCGGGAAGCTGATCAGGTCGCCGGCCTTCACCGTGGTGAGGTCGCCGAACCCCCAGCCGGGCAGGTTCTGGGCATACGACCACTGGCCGCCGTTCCCGCCCATCGGGGTGAGGTTCTGCGTCGTGTAGCGCCAGGGCGCGGTGGCGTCGCCGGCGTCGCGGTTGACCCGCCACCCCGCGAAGTCGGTGCAGTTGCCGTAGGCGTACCCGAACGGGGAGGTGCCGCCGTAGCGCCCGGCGTACGGGTAGTCATCCTGCAGCGAAGGAACGGTGGAACGCACCGGCAGCCCGATGGCGGCGACCACCTCGGCCTGCGACGGCGTCCCGGAGATGAGGACGCTGTTGGCGAACTTCCCCTGCGGACGGCTCGCCGCCGGGCCGGCGGCCGTGACCTCGGCCCGGGCGCTGCCCTCCGGGAGGGCGCCCGTCACGGCCACGGTCTGGATCTGCTCCGCGTACGAAGCGGCCTGTGCGGGAGCGGCCGGGGCGAACGAGACCGGGCACACCATCGCGGAGACCATCATCGAGGCCACCGCCGCTCCGATGCCGAACGTGCGCCAGGCGCGGCCGAGCCGACGCGGGCGCAACGGGATGACGGCAGCCGCCGGCCTCGCCGCCGGGGCGGCGGCGATCCACGGCGACGGGGTGGTGCGGCGCGGAGCCGCCGACACCATCGCGGCCGCGCGACGGGGATGGAAGTCGGACTCTTCGGCGACGCGCCGGGCGGGGGCCGCCGCATGGCGCATGGCCCGGGAGAGCCGGGGCGTGGCCGGGGCGGATGTCGCGGCGGCAGCGGTCTCCGCAGCGAGCGGCTCAGGGGCGGGCGCCTCCGCCACCGCACGCGGCGGGGTCTGGATGACCGGGATCGGCTGGGTCGGGGCTGCCCCGGCGGACAACTCGGCGAGGTGCGCCTCCGCGACGGCGCGCCCTGGAATCTGCACGACCGGGACAGGCTGAGTCTGGACGGCCGCGAGCCGCCGACGCTCGGTGCGCCCGCCGTCCGCGTCCGGAATCGCCGCCGGCCCGGCCGGCTCCGCCTGCCGCTCGCGGGCCCGCAGCTCGCGCCGAGTCAGCCGCTGCTCTGGTGCCGACGGTGCACTGCCGCTGCCGGGCAGCGCGTGTCGTCCACACGAATGAGACAAACGGGAACTCCTGTCGTCGGCATCGGCTGCACGAAGGGGCGGTGCAACACTGCGGGTCAGTTTAGCGGGCGTCCCTGGCCCTGTCATTTTCGGGGACACGCCTGGGGATAGGCGCGAATCGTCGCCGTCCCGGCCAGCGGCAGCCGACGGTGCCCTCCGGCGGGCGCGGATGGTGGAAGAGTGGACGCACATGTCCGAGTCCGAGCCCCGCAGCGCCGCCCGCAGCGCCCCTGACGGGTGCAGCGCCGCTCCACCG
>JBDNYM010000052.1:0-14686 GCA_047722305.1 Pseudoclavibacter sp.
GGGCGCTGGGGGGGCCGTCCGTGGTGGGGGGGCCCGGGGGCCCCAGGAACAAACCCTCCCCCCCCAAAAATGGCCCGCGCCCCGGACTCCCGGGCGGGCCCCCTTCCATTTGTGCGGATTGGGCCCGCAGGATTTGGGAGGAGCAGGCCCAGTGGGCCTGCGACGGCTCCTGTCAGCCCGACGAGAAGGTCGTTGTTCAAACGAGCGACGGATGAGGTTTGAGTTCCCGACTCGCCCTCCGCCTTGCGGCGGAGGGCGAGTTTCTGGACTCCGGGGTCGAAGAAGATGCTGAACGGCTCCCCGATCTGCCCCTCGATGCGGTCGTCGGGCATGACGTAGAGCTTGTCGAAGAAGGCCTGGTTGCAGGTTCGTCGCAGGGAGTCGTCCAGGCTCATGTACAGCTTGTGGCAGTTGCCAGCCAGTGCCAGGCAGTCGTCCAGATGGGCTTTGGCTTGGTCGTATTCCATGTCTCCGGCCTCGATCTGCACCTCCAGGAACGCAAGTCGTCGGCTGATGCGTTCCTGTTCGGTCTTGAGTAGGTCGATGGGGATGGCCCCCGGGTAGTGGTAGTGGGCCTGGAGCAGCTTGCTGCGCTCGTCGAGCAGGTCGGCGCGTTCGCTCTCGTAGGCGTGGCGCTCCCTGCGGGCGATGCCGTGCGGCTGGTCGAACTCGCTGACGACCAGCTCGCGCAAGGCGACGACGGTGTGCCCGGGTATCTCGATGATGCGGTAGTACTCCTCGACGGCGGTCTCGATGTCGGGCACGTACCTGGCGCTGCGTTCGCAGTTGGTGCGCTTGGAATGCCGTCCCAGGCACAGGAAATAGGGGGAGATCACGTCCTGGCTGCCGTGAGCGTTGGACAGGATGAGCCGGGAGCCGCATTCCCCGCAGAAGATGCTGCCCTTCAAATAGTGATCGTGGGCTTGGGTCTTCTCCCTGGACAGGTGGTGGTCGGTGAGGATCGCCTGGACGCGATACCAGATTTCTTTGGACACCAACGGCTCGTGCAGGCCGTCGTAGGCCGCGCCCCGGAAGGTGACCGGCCCCCTGCAATACGGGATGATGCCGTGCACCAGCATCCCGTTGGGTGTCTCGTCGATGTTCTCGGTGACGGAGAAAGAGGAGGGCGACCCCGTCCTGTTTGAGGGCGAGCTGGACGGTCACATCGTCGGCGCGGTTGCAAGCCAGCCGGTCGATCTTGTGCACCGGCAATAGGCGATCTCGTTGCTCTTTCCCGGAGTGCTCCTTCTCCCTAAGTGTACGATATCGTACACTTAGGGAGAAGGAGCACCACCCTGGTGGGCATAGCCCTGGGCTTGCTGCATTCGCGCAGGCCCGTGAGAGGAGTGCATGATGAGTTGGACACATCGACCGTGGGCGTGGCTACTCGCGGTGCTCAATCTTGGGCTGTTTGTCGCCTTGATAGCCCAGGCGGGTCTTGACGATGATTTCCTCAGTGGCGCGGCGCTCGCTGCTGGCGGTTTGGCGTACTCTCTCATGGCCACGAACCTCCTGTTGGCGATTCGCCTACCAGTGTTGGAGCACATGTTCGGGCCGATTGATCGGCTCTATGTAGCTCACCGAATTATTGGTACCGCGATCGTAGCCGTTATCGGTCTCCACCTAACGTTGATACCGATCGCTTCTCTGGTGGATCGGCAAGAGGGTCTGCTTGATAGTCCGAGTCCTGCGATCCCCCTGGGCGTGCTAGGAGCGCTCGTTATTTTTGGTTCTGTTGCGCTCGCGTTGAACCCGAAGATCCCATACCACCGCTGGCAACCATTCCACATGGCTGTTGCCGGTGGCTTTGTCCTGTTGACCATTCACTTTGTCGTCGGTGGTAGCGAGTGGATTTCGTTGGCCTCGCCCGGCGGAGTGCTGCTCTTCGTATTTATGGTGATTGGACTTCTCAGCATGGTTTTGCGGTTGGTGGGGCGTGGCCGCGGAGGACTTCGCTACAGGATCATCTCGGTGACACCGCGTGAGCGCGCTGTTGAAGTTGTCATGGCGCCAGTCAGCCGCTCCTTGAATCCGCATCGGCCTGGACAGTTCATCTTCCTGACCGCGAAACCTGGGGGACAGAGAGAAACGCATCCGTTCTCCCTGACCAGCCGGTCTAGTGGTTCGGAGGTCAGCGTGCTCATCCGTCCTTCTGGTGACTGGACCGAGCTTGTGCAGACCGGTCTTGAGATCGGGGATGAGGTGGCGTTGAGCGGGCCCTTCGGCGGTTTCACTCCCTCAGCGAGCGACGGTGCTCCCGCGTTCCAGGTGTGGGTAGCTGCCGGAGCGGGCATCACACCGTTCCTCTCGGTCTTGCGGACCGCACGGGCAGATAAGGTCAAGCCGGGCATGAGTACTTCTGTTGAGCTGGTGTATATCGCGCGCAATCCAAAAGATGCTCCTTGCTGGTATGAGATCACTGAACTTGAACGACAGCTTCCGTGGCTGAGGATTCATCCTTGGTTCTCAGAGGAGACAGGCCGACCTTCGCCGGAGAAAATCCGCGAGCTCGTAGAGGACCTACCATCAGAGAGTGTCTGGTATTTGTGCGGCCCCAAACACGTCAGCGCGATGTTCACTAAGGAGATCCGTTCAGCAACTGGAGCAGTCATCCATCGCGAGGCATATCAGTGGCGTGCTGGCGTGAGCACAAGGCCGGGCAAGCCAACCGGTGTTCGATGATGAACCGCCCACAGTGGAAGGCTCGCCCAGTCACGCGGTGAGAGAGAATAGCTGTTCGCGTGGGCGACGTTGAGCAAAGAGATTGAACGAATGACGAGCATGGCCTATACGCCTATTTCTAAGAAGGGCTGACCGAGGAGAACGAGTGGCAGGAATGCGTGGCCAAGCGAGAGAGCGGGCCATTCTCGCTGCGGCCTATGAGTTACTGGGCGAAGATGGCTACGACGCTCTGACTATTGACGCCGTGGCGGCCCAGGCACATGCCAGCAAGGCAACCATCTATTCTCACTGGCCCGACAAAGCGGCTCTTGTGACCGCCGCGCTCGAAGCCAGGTCCCGGCACCAGCCTGACGCTAGCCTCGACTCAGGTGATCTGAGAGAGGACTTGCGCGAACTCATCCGATTGTTCGTCTACCTCGCAGAGAAGGAGAGTCTTCGAGCGTTTGTGAGTGTGATCTTGGCCTCCACCCGCGAACCAGCACTCCTGTCTGGCCTCAACGATGTGGCCCTCGTGCGCCGCAAACAGGACTGTCATACCTTGATGGAGCAGGCGGCCTCCCGAGGTGAACCGACCATGAGTGGCGATCTTCTCTTCGAACTTCTCCTCGGAAAGATACTCACTCGGTATCTATTGGAGCGTTCTCCCCTGACTGAGGAAGCCCAGATCGATTTCATTGACGAGGTGCTCCTACCGCTAATGCGAAATGACGAGAAAACTGGTGCATGACGCACCCCCGAATCGGTTTCGCTCAACAGTTTCGTAGGTATGGGAGCACGCTGAGTATTGGGGATCACCTGATCTGCAGAATCTGGCTCCAGCATCCCGTTCACGAGAATACCCGGATCCATCGCCATTCAGGTCCGCTCATCACCAGGAAAGAGCTCACGTCCTTCAAAGTTCACACGTCGTGCAGAAGAGCCCGAACCGCGCTTTGCCACAGCGGATGTCGCCGACTGGGGATGCTCACCTGACCGTCACAACGGAGGCGGACATGACGGTTTCGATGCGTGTGATGGGAGCGGGCGACGGCTACAGGTACCTGCTCAAGTGTCGCCGCAGGCGCCGAGGAGCGGAGCCCGTCCACGCCGGTGACCGCTATTACGCGGGGACGGACAAACCACCGAGCTTCTAGCTGGGCACGGGCATCACGACCTTCGGGCGAGGCAGCCTCGCCACCGGCCCTCGAACATCGCTCCGAGCTAGCCGAGATGGACGGGCATGCAGCGGCAGACCGAGAGTGAAAGTCCGCACCGCTATTGGTCCGGCGCCGAGTGGACCGGTGCCCCACCTCTCCGGTGATCTGATGATCGGGCGGCTCCTGTGACGGCCGTCTCAGGCAGAGGTGCGCTACGCGCGAGGAGGAGAACGTCGAGATCGGCAGCCGCGCCATCGAGGTCTGTGGCGTTGGAGATCACTTCGTCGGCAATGAATCCCAGGACGAACTTCCACACCACGGTGGCGGCAGCGCCCGGAGTGAGCCCGGCGCGGAGACGTCCCTCCTGCTCCCATCGCAACGCGGCGCGGAGGATCCCGGCCCGCAGGTAGGCGTAGGCGGGCGTGGCCGAGGTGCGCAGTTCGGGGTTGAGTCGCAGCTCGGCCCAGACGTTGAGCGCCAGGTAGGCGACCTGGGCCTCGTCGTCGGCCCCGGGCTCGGTGGCGTGGGTGAGGGCGCGCACGGTCACGGAGAGCACGGCGCCGGGAGTCGGCATATCGTCCTGCTCGGTCAGCTCGTCGATATACGCGGCGACCTCGCCGACCTTCTGCACGCAGACCGCCTCGACGAGGGCGGCCTTGCTGGGAAAGTACCGGTACACGGTCGCCGGCGACATCCCGGTCTCTGCGATGATCTCGTCCATCGTCGTTGCGTGGAAGCCCTTCCGGGCGAAGCAGCGACGGGCCGCGATGCTGATCGTCAGGCTCTGCCGATCACGGTACCTTTCGCTGACTCGTGGCATGCCCGCATTCTAAACGACAACGACCGTTATTGACAAAGGGCAGGTGGGACACCAGACTAAATGTCAAACGGTAACGATTGGCATCGTTTGTCGTGTGGACAGCGTTCGAGTCTCGATGCGGCGATGCCGGAAGGACAGGTGGCGGGATGACCGATGAGTCGGCGACGGCACAGTCGCAACGCGGCGGGACAGCACCCGGGGACGCGCTCGAGCACGGCGTGAGCAGGCACGGCGCACCAGGGAATGCTGGCCAGCGCGCCGGGCGACGCCGGCGCTCTGGCATGATTCTGACCTGCACCGTGCTGGCCCAGCTCGTGCTCATGGTGATGGTGACGATCGTCATGATCTCTCTGCCGGAGATCCAGAGCACCTTGAACCTGTCGGACACGGACCGCACGTGGGTGGTCACCGCGTACCTGCTCCCGTTCGGCGCCCTGATGCTGTTCGGCGGGAAGCTCTCCCAGCGGATCGGCGTGCGGCCGGCCTTCCTCGTCGGCATCATCGGGTTCGCGGTGATGAGCATCGCCGGCGGGTTCGCCCCCAACTTCGCGATCCTGATGGTCGCTCGGGTCGCCCAGGGCGTGTTCGCCGCGATCCTCGCGCCGGCCAACCTGTCGCTGATCAGCACGACGTTCGTCGAGCCGAAGGAACGCGGCCGGGCGTTCGTGCTCTTCGGCAGTGCTGGAGGGGCCGGGGCAGCGTTGGGGCTCCTGTTCGGCGGGATCATCACGCAGGCCTTGAACTGGCGCTGGTGCTTCTTCGTCGTGGCCATCGTCGCCCTCATCGTCGGAATACTCGCGATCTCCGCGATCAAAGGCGTCGGAAAGGCAGAGCCCGGACGGCTCACCGCCGACCTGATCGGCCTGGTGCTCGGCTGCGCCGGCCTGTTCGGCCTCATCTACGGTCTGTCGGAGGCCGGGCGCTCGGGCTGGGGCTCCGTCGCGACGATCTCGTTCATCATCGCCGGGGCCGTCCTCCTCGTGCTGTTCGTCATCCGCGAGCGGTTCGCGGCCGAGCCGGTGCTGCCCCTCTGGGTGGTCAAGGATGCCAGGCGGGCGAGCTCGAACATCGTCATGCTGTTCGGGGGCTGCGCGCAGCTGGGCGCGTTCCTCTACCTGACCTACTACCTGCAGAAGAACCTGCACTACTCGGCGACGGTCACCGGCGTGGCGATCCTGCCCATGATCGCCATCTTCGTCGCGGCCTCCCTCGTTGCGAGCCACCTCCTGATTCCCCGCATCGGCGTCGGGTTCATCTTCCCGCTTGGCACCCTCATCCAGGCCATCGGATTCTTCATCCTCTCGGCGCTGTCGCCGAGTTCGACCTACGCGTCGATCGTGCTGCCGTCCCTCATCGTGGTCGGGATCGGGATGGGGTTCGCGATGCCGGCGGCGTTCTCCGCCGGCACCCACCGCATCCCGTCCTCGCACAGCGGCGTCGCCTCTGCCCTGCTGAACTCCAGCCAGCAGCTCGGCGGCTCCTTCGGGGTCGCCTACCTCAGCACGTACGCCACGCAGCACATCGCGACGGCCATGAGCAACAGCGCGGCCGCGATCCATGCCGAGATCGCGCAGGCCATCGCGGCCGCGGGCGTGACCGCCGACAGCGCTCGGGGCCAGCAGATCGCCTCGGCCACGGCACTCCATCATGAGGGCATCGCTGCGATCGCGGCATACGCCGGCGGATTCCAGGTGATCGCCTGGGTCTGCGTCGCTGCGACCGTCGTTCTCGGGATCATCGCCGTCGCCACGCGCAAGGAGGACTAGGTGAGCGACCCGAGCGAGCCTCCGAGGCGGATTTCGGCGTCCACCATCGTCTCGCTCAGCTCGAGTCTCGCGGAGGCGATCGCGAAGTCGATCGCCGCAGGCCTCACCGGCTCGGTCGCGCTGTTCGCCGAAGCGGTGCACACCTGGGCGGACACCGGCGACGCCCTCTTTCTCATCATCGCGGAGAAGGAGAGCGCCAAGCCCGCCGATGACGCGCATCCGTACGGTCATGGCCGCTCCATCTACACCTGGTCCCTTCTCGCCGCCCTCGGGATGTTCTCCATCGGCGGCGTGGCTTCGATCATGTCCGGCATCGAGGGCATCGGCTCGAAGGAGGCGGGCGGGGACTACGCCCTCGGCTACATCGTGCTCGCCCTCTCCCTCGTGCTGAACCTCGTCCCCTTCGCCCAGGCGGCCCTGGACATCATCCGCCGCGGCAGGCGGGAGCGGATGAGCATGCTCGAATACCTGGACCAGACATCGACGACGACCCTGCGTGCCGTGTTCGCCGACGGCCTGACCGGCGTCCTCGGCACGCTGCTCGCCGGCGCGGGGATGCTCGCCCACCAGCTCACCGGCAATGCGACGTGGGACGCGCTCGCCTCCATCGCCATCGGCGTGGTGCTGTGCCTCGTCGCGATCCGGCTGGCGAGCCGCAACGGTCAGTTCCTGCTGGGGCGGCCCGCACCTGGACCGCAACGGGACGACATCCTCGCCCAACTGCTCGGTGATCCGGACATCCGCCGGGTCACCTTCCTCTATACCGAGTTCGTCGGGGCCGGCCAGCTCGCGGTCGTCGCCGCGATCGAGGTCAGCGGGGAGCGCACGCAAGACGATCTCGCGCTCGCCCTCCAAGACATCGCCGACCGTCTTACGGACCGCCCCGAGATCATTCGCGCCGTCACGACCCTGTCCCGCCCGTCGACGCCAAGCCTCGCCGTGGGGATGTGAAAGCCAAGGGGCCCCACACCGCTCGTCCAGCACGAAGTCGAAATGTTCGCCGATCAGAGCAATAGCGACGAGGACCTTGACTCCGATCTTAACGTCGAGCGTATGGCGGATTGGGAACGCAGGGTCGAAGCGGTGATCGAGAATACTCTCGCCATGTACTACCCGGAGTACTCCGGACATTGATCGACCGCCGGCCAAAGACAGCCGAACTGGTTGACGCGGCTGCCGAGGAAGGCTCAGGGCTCAAGCGAGTAGTCGATCTGCCCGATGTCGCATCCGGTGGACTCCGAACCTCTTGGCGATCTCCCTGACAGGCGTTCCGGAGGCATATTCTTCGAGCAGCTGCGCGCGATCCGGGGAGTTCAATCGAGTTCGAGCACGCAGCCTTTTCTCGGCCGCCGACCCTCGAACATCGCTCCGGGATGGACCGGACGTGAAGTCCGGTCCCCTTCCATTTGTGCGGATCAGGCTGTGCGGATCTGGCACGCAGGATTCGGGAGGAGGAGCCCCAGCGGGGCTCCGACGGCTCCGGCCAGCCCCATCTGCAAGGGCCGAACCCCCTCCTCGCCACATGCTACGGTGACCCCATGCGTTCGGTGCAGCTGTTGCTAAACCGCCGCGGCGAGTTCTAGTTCACAGACCTCCCTCGCCGCGGAGTTTCGTCGTGGTCTTCCGTGCGGTCGTCGTCGACCGCCCTCGAAGAAGAGAACGCCCATGCAGAACCGTCAGCAGCCCAGCTCCCTCCCCGTCCACAAGTACACGCCGTATCACCAGCAGTTCCGCGTCGAGCTGCCGGATCGGACCTGGCCCGACCGCCATTTCACCCACGCGCCGCGCTGGTGCGCCGTCGACCTGCGCGACGGTAACCAGGCGCTGGTGGACCCGATGGACCCGGAGCGCAAGCGCATCCTGTTCGACCTGCTGGTGCAGTTGGGGTTCAAGGAGATCGAGGTCGGCTTCCCGTCGGCCAGCCAGACCGACTTCGACTTCGTCCGGTCGCTGATCGAGGACGGCGCCATCCCCGACGACGTGACCATCCAGGTGCTCACCCAGGCGCGCGAGCACCTCGTCCACCGCACCTATGAGGCGCTGGCGGGCGCCAGACGCGCCGTCGTCCACTTCTATAATTCGACGTCGGTGCTGCAGCGCGACGTGGTCTTCCAGAAGGATCGCGCCGGCATCATCGACATCGCCGTCGGGGCCGCGCAGCTGTGCCGCAGCCTGGAGGGCGCCATCCCCGGCACCGAGATCACCTACGAGTACTCCCCCGAGTCGTACACCGGCACCGAGCTCGATTTCGCCGCCGAGATCGGCAACCGGGTGATCGAGGTGATCGATCCGACGCCCGCGCATCCCATGATCCTGAACCTGCCCTCCACCGTCGAGATGACCACCCCGAACGTCTACGCGGATTCCATCGAGTGGATGGGACGGCACCTCGACCGCCGCGACGCGGTGATCCTCTCACTGCATCCGCACAACGACCGCGGCACCGGCGTGGCGACCGCCGAGTTGGGCTTCCTGGCCGGCGCCGACCGCATCGAGGGCTGCCTGTTCGGCAACGGGGAGCGCACCGGCAACGTCGACCTGGTCACGCTGGCGCTCAACCTGTTCACGCAGGGAGTCGACCCGCAGCTCGATCTGAGCGACATCCCGCACGTGCGCAGCGTCGTGGAGCACTGCACCCGCATCCCGGTTCCCGAGCGCGCCCCGTACGGCGGCGACCTGGTGTTCACGGCATTCTCCGGTTCGCATCAGGACGCGATCAAGAAGGGCATGGAACGGATGCGGCAGGATGCGGAGGCGGCCGGCAAGGGATTCAACGACATCCCGTGGGCCGTCCCCTATCTGCCGATCGACCCGAAGGACATCGGCCGCGACTACGAGGCGATCATCCGCGTCAACTCGCAGTCGGGCAAGGGCGGCATCGCCTACCTGCTCAAGGCTGACCACCACCTCGACCTGCCCAAGCGGCTGCAGACCGAGTTCTCCCACGTCGTCCAGCACCGGACCGATGCGGAGGGCACCGAGATCACCAGCGACCAGATCTGGTCGACGTTCAGCGACGAGTATCTGCCGGCCGCCGAAGCCGGGCGCCAGTGGGGGCGGTTCGAGCTGCTCGGCCTCCACACCAGTAACGAGCAGGACGGCGAAGTGCGCATCGACGCCAAGCTGCGCGACGGCGATCAGGTCGAGCCGGCGACGGCGCGCGGCAACGGCCCGCTCGACGCGTTCGTGCGCGCCCTGCAGACCCGCGGCGTGGACGTGCAGGTCGAGGACTACGTCGAGCACGCCCTGACCGCGGGCGGGGACGCCGTGGCCGCCGCCTACGTCGAGGCCAACGTGGACGGGCGACAGCTGTGGGGCGTGGGCATCGACCCGGATATCGCCACGGCGTCGCTGAAAGCCGTCGTGTCGGCGGTCAACCGGTCGGCGCGGGACCGCGCTTGACCAGGTGCTGCGGGGACTCGACCAGGGTCACCTCCATGGTCGGGAACACGGGGCTCCTTGAGGCGCCCCGCCGGCGCGGTGCCGTCGCGACGCCCCAGCACCACGTGCGCATGCAGCGCCGGCCCGTCGTCCGCCATCGCGATGTCTCCGATGCACGCGGCGAGCTCCATCTGCTCATCTCCCCCAGCGTTTCGGGTGCGAACCGATCGTGCCCGGATCGGACGTCCAGCGCCGGTCGACTGCTCACCGTTGGAAAGCCCGCCACACCGCGGCGATGTCTTCGCCGCCAGCCCCCGCATCGGCGGCGTCGGAGTACAGCTCGTCGAGCGCATCCAGCAGGGAGCGGGCGACGCCAGGCGTCTCATCCCGGGCCAGCCGCACGTCCTTGAGCAGCCCCGCCACCGCGAACTGCGGGTCGAAGGCGCGGTTCAGGATGGCGTTGCCCTTGGTCTGCGCGTAGGGGCTGTCGGGCCCGGTGCCGTCGAGCGCGGTGAGGACGAGGCGCGGGTCCACGCCGAGCCGCTCGGCGATCGTGAGGGACTGGCCGATGCCGGCGGTGATCGTCGCGATCCAGGTGTTCACCGCGATCTTGAGCGCCGACGCGGCGGGCGGCTTCTCCCCCGCCCGCACTGTGCGCGAGGCCACCGCGTCGATCACCGGAGCCAAGGCGGCGACGGCGCCGTCATCGCCCGCGAGCAGCGCGGTGAGATTCCCATCGCGGGCGGGCTGTTTCGTGCCGAGCATCGGAGCGTCGACGTACCGCACGCCGGCACGGTCCGCCTGCCGTGCGAAATCCGCTGCAGCCCGCGCACCCACGGTGGAGGACTGCATCCAGATCGCCCCAGTGCCCATTTCAGAAGCGCCCATTTCAGAAGCGCCCATTTCAGAAGCGCTCATTTCAGAAGCGCTCATTGCGGGCAAGGCGGAGGCCATCACCTCTCGCACGGCCGCCGCATCGAAGAGCATGGTCAGCACGGCATCCGCGCCGGCCACCGCGTCCGCCGCGGTCGGTGCCACGTTCGCTTTCCCGGCGAACGGCCGCGCACGTTCAGGAGAGCGGTTCCACACCGTGACATCGAGGCCGGCATCGATGAGGCGGTCGGCCATCCCGGAGCCCATCGTCCCCAGGCCCAACACCGCGACGGATCGCACGAGTTCTGGTTCTTCTGCTTCAGCGCTCATGGCCGATACATGTACGCCCTGTGCCTCAAAGATGGCGGAGAGCCGGACCGACCCGAAGACGTACATACCTCGCCGAGGCCGCACGCGCTGCCTTGGAAGCGACTCAGCCGAGGGCGGCGCCGGCAGCTCGCCGCGTCCACTCGCCGGGCGGGGCAGCTCACAAAATCTGCCAGCCCCACCGCCGTTCTGCCAGCGAGCGTGCCCTCCATGGCAGAACCCCCGACATCCGGCTGATTCACTGCTGCCCAGTCAGCGCCCCTCCCCGTTCCAGACGGCGAGGCGCCCCGCGCCGCCGGCGCAACCGGAGCATGATGAACGGACGAGCCGTTCGAGAGGAACCCCGAGCCTGGCCGACCATCCCGGTTCCGGTTTCGGAACTCCGGGCAGAGCACATCGTCCTGCCGCCTCCCGGACGAGAGGAGCAGCATGGCCATCCCCCAGGATCAGACCGACCTCGCCTATCTGAGCGCCGCGGAGTGTCTGCGGCGCTACCGCAGCGGGGACCTGTCCCCCGTCGACGTGCTGCAGGCGCAGCAGGCGCGCCACGCGGAGATCGGCGAGCGGGTCAACGCGTTCACCGAGACCATGGACGACTGGGCGCTGCAGCGCGCCCGCGAGTCCGAGGCCCGGTACCGGGACGGCGACCCGCTGCCGCTGGACGGCATCACGGTCGGCATCAAGGAGAAGCACGCGATCAAGGGCTACCGCATCACCCAGGGCTCCACCGCGTGGGACGGCGAGGTGCCCGACCGGAGCACCCCGTACGTCGAGCGGCTGCTGGACGCCGGCGTCGTCCCCGTCGGCCGCACCACCACCCCCGAGTTCTGCATCGCCCCGTTCACCCACACCGACATGTGGGGCGTGACCCCGTCCGCCTGGAACGCCGACTTCGCCGCCGGCGGGTCATCGGGCGGGTCGGGTGCCGCACTGGCCGCCGGACTGGTGACGCTGGCGACCGGCTCCGACATCGGCGGGTCGACGCGCATCCCGTCGGCCTTCAACGGCGTGTACGGGTTCAAGGGCCCCTACGGGCGTATCCCCGGCAACGGCGCGATGGCCCTGGAGTACTTCCGCGGCGACTCGGCCATGGGGCGCGGCGTCGAGGATGTGCGCCTCATGCAGAACGTCATGTCGGGTCCCAGCCCCCGCGACCACGCTTCGCTGCGGCCCAAGCTGGTCATCCCCGAAGAGCAGCCCGGTGTCGAGGGGCTGCGCATCGCCCTGGACTTCACCCTGGGCGATTTCCTGGTCGACGACGAGATCATCGCCAATACCCGCGCACTGGCCGATGGCCTCGCCGCCCGCGGGGCGGAGATCGTCGAGGTGCACGTGCCGTGGACGCGCGAGATGCTGATGCGCGCCGTGTCGATGCACTTCGCGCTGATGGAGATCCCGTGGATCCAGGAATCATCGGCCGCGCACCCGGAACGACTGCTCGACTACACCCGCGCGATCCTCGAGCAGATGGGCCCGCTGGTCGGCAAGACCACCCTGTACGACTCGGCGCGGGCCGAGGCGCCGGTGCAGGAGGCGCTCGCCCAGGCCATGGTCGGATTCGACGCCCTGCTGTGCCCCACCACGGCCGCGGTCGGGCTGCCCGCCGGAGACTCGCTGGTGGGCGGCGTCGAGATCAACGGCACCAAGGTGCCCTCGCTGGAGGCCGTCATGAGCACCCCGTTCAACGTCTGCAACCGGTGCCCCATCATGGCCGCCCCGACCGGCCACGCCGCCAACGGGATGCCCACCGGCGTCCAGATCGTGGGGCAGACCTACGACGACCTGACCGTGTTCCGCATCGCCGCCGTCGCCCAGGAGGTGACCGGCTGGGACTACTCCCGCGGGCACCGGCCGGAGCTGTAGGCGCGGAGCGGAGAAGGGATCGCTCCTGGCAGCTGTCGCGAAATTTGCAACAACTGCCGTCGGCGTCAGTCCGACTCGACCAGCTTGTCGTGCAGGGCGGAGATCTGCGCGTCGGTGAGACCGATGGTCTTCGTCAGGTAGTCGTGCACCGTGCCGTCCTTGGTCTTGATGGCATCCAGTCCGGCCTGCAGGTAGCTCTTCTGCACGCCGCCCAGCGCAGCGTAGGCATCGGCGGCCTGATCGCCCTGCTTGGCGCGCATCGCCGCGACCGTCTGATCGACCCGCGCCTTCGTGTAGTCGTTGGTGAGCAGGTAGTCTTGGTAGATGGTGTTGGTGCTCGCCCCGGCGATCGACTGCAGGATGGCGGACACGTATCCGGTGCGGTCCTTGCCGGCGCTGCAGTGGATGATCGCGGCACCATCCGAATCGAGGATGGCCGTCAGCACGCGCCGCAGCGACGTCTGGCTCGTCTCCGACTCGGCCATCGACGCGTTGGTCTTCTGCATCATCGCAACCGCCGCAGCGGCCGTGTCCGGCAGCGAGCCGGAGGCGGCGGAGTCCCCACCGATGAAGTTGACGTTGATGTACTCGACGCCGTCGGGCAGGACGTCCGGGGTCTGCTTGATCTCGGACGGCGTGCGCAGGTCGATGTCGGTGGAGATGCCCAGCTTGTCGACGGTGGCGAGGTCGGCCGGGGTCAGGGTCAGCGCGTTCGAGCGGTACACGACGCCGCGGCGCATCTTGCCGCCCTGCACCGGGTAGCCGTCCTTCCCGGCTACGTCGCGGAAGTTGTCGACGGAGGCGAGCCGAGGAGCGGTCGCATCCACGGGCTTGAACGTCGAGCTGGCCGCCGCCGGCGACGACGCCGTCGCCCCGGCCGGAGCGCAGCCCGCGGCACCCGTGGCGATCACCGCGCCGACCAGCACGGTGGCGGCGAGGCGGGTGAAGATCTTGGTATTCATATGTGCTGTTCCTGTTCTCTGGCAATGCCCGGACCATCCCGGGCACCGGCATGCAAGCAGCGAAACGTGAAGCGGCAGCAGCGCCCCGATGTCCCGGGAATGAACGCGGCGCGCGATACCGGCGCGATACTGGGAGGGATGAGCGATTCGGGGAGGTCGGGCGGCCGCCGCATCCCGGTGGGGCCCTTCGACCTCGCGCGCATCTCGCGCGGGCTGCCCGCCGCCGGCGTTCTCGCCGATCTCGCCGCGGCTTTCGCCGCGCACCGTGCCCCGCGGCTCGTGATCGAGGCGCCGCCCGGCTCCGGCAAGACGACCGTGGTGCCGCCGGCGATCGCCGATCGCATCCCCGGCCGGGTCGTCGTAGCCGAGCCGCGCCGGCTCGCCGCCCGCGCCGCCGCCCACCGGCTGGCCGAACTCACCGGCACCCAGGTGGGAGGGCTCGCCGGATACTCGGTGCGCGGGGAGCGGCGCGTCAGTGCCGGCACGCGCGTCGAGTTCGTCACCTCCGGGCTGCTGCTGCGCCGGCTGCTGGCCGACCCGGAGCTGCCCGGCGTCGGCGCGGTGGTGCTCGACGAGGCGCACGAGCGGGAGCTCGACGGCGACCTCGCCTTCGCCCTCGTCGACGAGGTGGCGCAGCTGCGCGGCGACCTCGCGATCGCCGCCATGTCGGCCACACTCGACGCGGAGCGCTGGGCGGCGCTGCTCGGAGCCGACAGCCGCGTGCTCAGCGTGCCCATGCGCCCACACCCCCTGCAGGTGGTGTGGGACCCGGCGCCGCCCGGGGCCGCCCCCCGCGCGGGGGGCGGGGGGGGCCGCGCGGGGCGCGCCCCCCCGGGGGGGGGCCCGCCCCGGGGGGGGTCGGGGGCCCCGGCGGGG
>JBDNYM010000053.1:0-13356 GCA_047722305.1 Pseudoclavibacter sp.
ATCTGGTGGAACTCCCGCGAGCGCAGCCGCCGCATCCGCACGCCGTCGTACTTGGTCAGCGCGGTGAGCAGGACGGTGTGGATGGGGACGTTGATGCCCACCCCCAGCGTGTCGGTGCCGCAGATGACGGGCAGCAGCCCGCGCTGGGCGAGCTGCTCCACCAGCCGGCGGTAGCGGGGCAGCATGCCGGCATGGTGCACGCCCACCCCGGTCAGCAGCAACCGGTGCAGGGTGCGGCCGAACGCGGTGGTGAACTTCACGTCGCTCACCGCCTCCTTGATCCGCTCGCGCTGCGCCTTGTCGGTGACGCCGAGGCTGGAGAGCGACTGGGCGGTCTCCAGCGCCGCCTCCTGGGCGAAGTGGACGACGTAGACGGGCCCCTGCTCCCGGCGCAGCAGCAGCTCGACGGTGGCCGGCACCGGGGTCAGGACGTAGTCGTACGACAGCGGGACGGGCCGGGGCGCATCGGCGATCACCTCCACGTCGCGGTCGGTGCGATCGTGCAGGCGCCGGGCGATGTCGGTCACATCGCCGAGCGTCGCCGACATGAGCAGAAACTGGACGCGCGGCAGCGTCAGCAGCGGCACCTGCCAGGCCCAGCCGCGATCGCGGTCGCCGTAGTAGTGGAACTCGTCCATCACCACCGTGCCGACGTCGGCATCCTCGCCCTCGCGCAGCGCCATGTTGGCCAGGATCTCGGCCGTGCAGCACACGATGGGCGCACCCGGGTTGATGCGCGTGTCGCCGGTGATCATGCCGACCCGGTCGCGCCCGAACGCCTCGACCAGGTCGAAGAACTTCTCACTCACCAGCGCCTTGATCGGGGCCGTGTAGAACGTGCGCCGCCCCGCGCACGCCGACAGGAAGTGCAGCCCCAGCGCCACCAGCGACTTCCCCGACCCGGTGGGGGTGGAGAGGATGACGTGCTCCCCCGCCGCCAGCGCGATCAGGGCGTCCTCCTGGTGCGGATAGGGGGTGATGCCGGTGCCGCCCGCCCAGTCCAGGAACCGCTCGCACGCCTCGTCGGCGTCGAGGCTGCTGCTGACCAGGTTCCCGAGCATCGCATCCGTCACCCGGCCAGCCTAGGCGTCGGGCGGACGCTGCCGCACAGCGATCGCGGCCGGACAGCAGGATCAGCGCGGACGATCGGCCTGTTGACGCGGCGCACAGGTGCGCGGACAGCCGATCGCTGTGCGGCAGCGTCAGCCCGGTACCCTGGAGCCATGACCACTCCCCCTCCGTCCCACGGCTACCGAGTACGGGACCCGGGCGACGCCTGGGCGGTCGCGGCCGACGGGCGGCGGTACTGGGGGCGCTTCGGCGCGGCCGGCCTGCTGTGCGTCGACCCGCGGCGCGGCCTGCTGATGCAGCACCGCGTCGGCTGGAGCCACTTCGGCGGCACCTGGGGCATCCCCGGAGGTGCCCGGAAACGCGGCGAGTCCGCCGAGGATGCGGCCCTGCGCGAGGCAGCGGAGGAGGCCGGGGTGCCGCAGGACGGAGTGCGCCTGTGCGGCGCGCACGTGCTCGACCTCGGGTTCTGGTCGTACGTGACCGTGTTCGCGGTGCCACAGCGCCTGTTCGAGGCGCGCCGCTGCGACGAGGAGAGCGTCGAGCTGCGCTGGGTGCCGCTCGACCAGGTCACCGATCTCAACCTGCATCCCGAGTTCGGCCGATCGTGGCCGACGGTCCGGGCGGAGTTCGCGCGCAACGCCCAACGGCTCGCGAGCTGAGCCAGCGCCCCGGACCGGACCGGGGTCACTGCCCGAGCAGGATCTCCGTCGCCCCCGGCACCGGCTCGTCGACGGCCCCGACCGCCGCGAGCGGATCATCGAGCTCCGCTCCGGCATCCCCGGCACCAGCATCCCCGGCACCAGCATCCCCAGCGCCAGCATCCCCGGCACCAGCGCCGGCATCAGCACTGAGGCCCAGCCGCCGCAGCGTCTGCCGGGCGACCGCCCCGGAGCTGTCGAACAGCTGCATGCCGGGCAGAGCGGCCTGGATGCGGTCGGCGACCAGCGGGTAGTGCGTGCAGCCCAGCACCACGCCGGTGGCCGCGGCCGGGGTCTGGGCTGCGGCACCGGCGATGGCGGCGTCGATGCGGGCGTCGTCGGCGTCCTGGATGGCCTCTGCGAGGTCCGGCGAGCCGACGATGCTGGCCCGCTCCCCGGCGGCGAACGCGTCGAGCAGCCCGCGCAGGTAGTCGCTGCGGGCCGTCACCTGGGTGGCCCACACGGCGAAGCGGTCGCAGCGCTCCGCGGCCGGCTTCACCGCGGGGACGGTGCCGATCACGGGCACTCCGGGCTCGAAGCGGGCCCGCACCGCGGGCAGCGCCGTCACGGACGCGGTGTTGCAGGCGAGGACGATCGCCTGCGCGCCGGCACCGATCGCCTGCTGCGCCAGCTGGATGACGCGGCCGATGACGTCCGCAGGCTCGCGCTCCCCCCAGGGCGAACCGTCGGGGTCCGAGCACAGCAGCAGGCGGACGCCGGGGACGAGCCTGGCCAGCCATCGGGCGGTGGGAAGCAGCCCCTTGCCGGAGTCGATCAGGGCGATGGTGGTGGGCGCAGGAGGGGCGGGCGCTGAAGGAGTGGACACTGTGGGGTCGGGCACACCCGGAATCGTAGTCCCGCCGGGGTACCGGATAGTCTGGGTGCATGCGCCTCGGCATCCTCGACGTCGGATCGAACACCGTCCATCTGGTCGTGGTCGAGGCCGCTCCGGGCGCCCGTCCCACTCCCAGTGGTTCGCACAAGACCTCGCTGCGGCTCATGCGGTTCATCGGCGAGGACGGCGCGCTCTCCGAGGCGGGCGTCGACGCCCTCTGCGAGGCGATCGAGGGCGCGGCCGAGCTGTCCCGGGCCGACAGGGTCGAGATCATGCTGCCGATGGCCACCTCGGCGGTGCGCGACGCCACCAACAGCGAGGAGGTGCTGGCCGCGGTCCGCGAGCGCACCGGCATCGCCTTGCGCGTGCTCACGGGGGCCGAGGAAGCCCGGCTCACGTTCCTGGCGATCCGGCGCTGGTTCGGCTGGTCGGCGGGGTCGCTGCTGATGTTCGACATCGGCGGCGGTTCGCTGGAGATCGCCGTCGGCGGCAACGAGTACCCGGATGTGGCGGTCTCGGTTCCCCTGGGCGCGGCCCGGCAGACGCACGCGTTCCTGCGGCACAACCCGCCCGAGCCGGCGGAGGTCACGGCCCTGCGGAAGTCGGCGCGGCGCACGCTGCGGAAGGCGGCGGAGGCCTTCGCGGGCTTGCCCGACCCCGATCTGGCCATCGGCTCGTCGAAGACGATCCGCTCGCTGGCCCAGTTGGCGGGCGCCGAACGGCAGATCGGGCCGCAGGCGGTGACGACGCTGCGCCGCAGCGGACTGGCGAAGTGGCTGCCGATGCTGACCGAGCTGCCGGCGGACGCCTTGGAGCGGCTGCCCGGTGTCACCGGCGACCGTTCGGCGCAGATCGCGGCCGGCGCGGTGGTGCTGCACGAGGCGATGCGCGTGTTCGGCGTCCGCAGCCTGGTCACCAGCCCCTGGGCGCTGCGCGAGGGGCTGGTGCTGCGCTATCTGGACAGCCTGCCCGGGGATGCGGACGATCTCACCCAGCAGCGGCTGCCGGCTCCGCGGCGTTAGGCCCCGGCGGCGTCCTACAGCCGGAGGGCGCCGAGATCGGGTTCCCAGGAAGCCGACCCGGTGGCGTCCTGCAGCTGGGCCGCGGCGCCCAGCAGCATCCCCTCCGTGCCGGGGCCGCCGACCAGCTGGACCCCCATGGGGACGCCGTCGGCGATCAGCACGGGCACGGTGATGGCGGGCAGCCCGACGACGTTGATCCACGAGGTGTAGGGCTCGTACTGGCACTGTTGGGCGAAGTTGCGCTCGGGGTCGTCGGGGTCGAACCAGCCGATGGGGCGCGGGGTCTGCGCCAGCACCGGGGTCAGCAGCAGGTCGTAGCGGCGCAGCAGCTGGACGGCGTCGCGCTCGTAGCGGCCGAACGTCTCGACGGCCTGGGCGACCTCGACGGCGCTGCGCTGCCGCCCCTGCTCGACCGCCCAGCGGGTCATCGGCTCCAGCAACGCGTACTGCTCCGGGGGCAGGGCGGCGACGGCGGCCGCCATGTTCGTGTGCCAGAGGGTGCGGAAGCGGCGCGCGTAGTCGGCGACGGGCGGCAACGGCACGTCCGTATCGAGGTCGGCTCCGGCGGTGCCGAGGATGCGGGCTGCGGTCCCGAGGGCCTGGCGCGCGGGCTCCCCCAGCACGATGTCCAGGCTCTGCGACCACGGCGACTCGGTGCTGACTCCGATGTGGAGTCCAGCCACGCCGTCGTCCCGTCGTCTCCACGCCGCCAGCTGGTCGGTGAAGGAGCGCTCCGGGCCGGCACCGGCATCCCGGCCGGCCTCCGCGGTGGCCATCGTCGCGCGGATGCGCCCGTCGGCGTCCCGCGGTGCCATGGCATCGAGCAGCAGCGCCGCGTCGGCGGCATTGCGCGCGATCGCCCCCGCCGTGGCGAAGCCCCCGAGGGTGCCCACCCCGGATTGGGCGGGGACGAGCCCGCGGCCGGGCTTGAGCCCGACCAGCCCGCAGGCGGCGGCCGGGATGCGGATCGACCCGCCCCCGTCGTTGCCGGGAGCCAGCGGCAGCATCCGGGCGGCCACGGCCACGGCCGCCCCGCCGCTGGATCCGCCGGGACCGCAGTTCAGCGCCCAGGGGTTGCGCGGCGGCGGGAACACGAGGTTCTCGGTGTACCCGTTCATCCCGAGCTCCGGGGTGGCGGTCTTGCCGAGGCTCACCCCGCCGGCGGCGTCGAGGTCGCGCACCAGCGGAGCGTCCTCATCCGCGATGCGATCGGCGAATGCCCGGGAGCCGAGCGTGGTGCGCACCCCGGCCCGGTCGAAAAGGTCCTTGTCGGCGAACGGGATGCCCCACAGCGGCGGCCGAGGCGCCTCCGGGTCGGCACGGCGGGCGGCGTCGAGGTCGCGGGCTCGCCGCAGCGCCCGCTCGGCGGTGACGGTGTGGAAGGCGTGCAGCTCGGGATCGAGCCGCTGCACGCGTTCCAGAAAGGCCGCGCAGACCTCGACGGCCGTCGTATCCCCCGCAGACAGCCGCGCCCGCAGCTCGACCGCGCTCAGCGAGCACAGTCCAGTTGCGGGCGACGGCATGGGAAGCGGCGAGCAGGCCGATCGGGACAAGCCCGGTCAGTACAGCCCGAAGCCCCCCTCGGCCAGGTTGATGTAGATGTTCTTCGTCTGCGTGTAGGCGTTGAGGATGTCCTTGTGGGTCTCGCGACCGATGCCGGACTTCTTGTAGCCGCCGAACGGCGCGCCGGCGCCGATCTGGTTGTAGGTGTTGACCCACATGCGGCCGGTCTGCACGCCGCGGGCGACGCGCATCGCCCGGTTGATGTCACGGGTCCAGACTGCGCCGCCGAGGCCGTACTCGGACTCGTTGGCCTGGGCGATGGCATCCGCCTCGTCCTTGAACTTGATGACGACGCCGACCGGCCCGAAGATCTCCTCGCGCGCGCAGCGGTCGGTGTTCTTCACATCGGTGAGCAGGGTGGGCTCCATGAAGGCGCCCTGGGCCAGCGGGCCCTCGGTGATGCGGTGGCCGCCGGTGAGCAGCGTGGCGCCCTCCTCCTGGCCGATCTTCACGTAGTCGAGGATCTTCTCCAGCTGGCGCTCGTTGACCTGGGCGCCCATCTGCACGCCGTCCTCCCAGGGGAGGCCGACCTTCACCTTCGGGAAGGCCTCCTGCAGCGCCGCGATGAAGCGATCGTAGATGCCCTCCTGCACGAAGATGCGCGATCCGGCGCAGCACACCTGGCCCTGGTTGAACAGGATGCCCAGCTGCACGCCTTCGATGGCGCGATCGAAGTCGGCGTCGTCGAAGAAGATGTTCGCCGACTTGCCGCCCAGCTCGAGGGTGGCGGGGATGAGCCGCTTGGCGGCGGCCTCGGCCACCTTGTAGCCGACTTCGGTCGACCCGGTGAAAGCGAGCTTGTCGAACCCGTCGTGGTCGAGCATGTACTGGCCCGAGTCGGACCCGCGGCCGGTGATGATGTTGACCACGCCGGCGGGCAGCACTTCGGCCAGGATCTTGCCGAGTTCGAGCAGGCTGAGCGAGGTGGACGAGCTGGGGTGGATGACCACCGTGTCACCGGCGGCGATCACCGGGGCGAGCTTCCAGGCGGCCATGAGCAGCGGGAAGTTCCAGGGCACGATCTGCCCGACCACGCCGATGGGCTCGCGGATGGCGAGGCTCAGCGTGTTGTCGTCGATGAACTTGGCCGTGTCCTCCTCGCCGCGGATGACGCCGGCGAAGTAGCGGAAGTGGTCGATGCTGAAAGCGACATCCACGCCGCGGGTCTCGCGCAGCGGCTTGCCGTTGTCGAGGGTCTCGACCAGCGCGATGTGGTCGGCCTCCTCTTCGAGGCGGTCGGCGATGTCGAGCAGGTACTTGGCGCGGGTGGCGACGTTGACGTGGCGCCAGGAGTCTAGGGCCCGGTGCGCGGCGGCGACGGCGCGATCGACGTCGGCGTGGGTGGCGGCGGCGAACTCGGCCAGGGGCTTCCCCGTGGAGGGGTTGTAGCTGGTCAGGCGCGCACCGTCGGACGACGGCACCCACTGGCCGTCGATGAGCAGGTCGTAGACGGGGTCGATGGCGTCGGCCGGCACCGAGGATGCCGTCTGAGACGCAGAGATGGTTTCAGTCATGAGGAGCTACCTCCTTGTAACGTTCGATCATTGGCACGTCATGTCTATGACTCCGGACCCGACGGGTCAAGGGCAAAGACATCAACTCGGAGCGGATTCGGAGGAGGACTCGGATGAGCCGGCGTCACCGTCACCATCAGCCGTCTCCGGCTCCGCACCCTGCAGACCGGAGGCGGTGTACTCCGGCGCGACCTGCTCGGCCCCGGCCAGCGCCTGCCGCAGCAGCTCCAGGGCCCCGTCGCGGCTGTGCGCCGCGCCGATGAACCCCACCTTGTGGCAGAACACCGCGTCGGCGACCCCGGTGACCGCGGCCAGGTCTTCGAAGCGCAGCCCGCGCCACGCCTCGGGCAGCAGCACCCGCGACTCGAAGCTGCCCCGGGCGCGCTGCACCGTCTTGATGGCCCAGTCGCCGTTCGCGTTCGGGAACACCACGAACAGCAGCCCCTCCTGCTTGGTGGCGATGCCGACGTGGGGCACGAACCGGTCGAGGATGACGTAGCGGCGGTCGGGGCTGGCCGCGTAGGCGGCCAGGAATTCGCGCTCCCCGACCAGCGACTCGACCGTCTTCGCCTTCATGCGCAGCAGGATGCGGGCGGCCAGCTGCACGGCGACCTCGAACTGGGGGTCGAACTCCTCGTCGGTGGTGAGGGTGAGTGGGTTGAACAGCCCGATCACCTCCGACAGGTCGACCGGGCGCACGTGCAGGTCGGTCATCTCGAAGAGGTCCTGCCCGTTATCGTTGGCGTCGACCGCCTGGACGAGGTGCGAGTCGAGCTTGGTCCAGACGTCCTCGTCGCCGTCGCAGAATCGCAGCCCGTACTGCTTCCACAGCAGCCCGAACGCCGAGTAGAGCACGCCGTTGTCGCGCGCCCCGGACGTCTTCTGATGGTGGTCGAACCGCAGCCGGCTCGGGTCGTACACCCCGCCGACGTCGAGTACGAGGTCGGCGGCCGCGAGCTGCTCCTCGTCGCGGGTGCGGACGACCTCGGCGTCGGGGAAGAGCTGCCTCAGGAGGCTGACGGCGAACACGTCGTCGGCGTGGAACTTGCCGTTGTGGGTTGCGATGATCACGCGGCGAGTCTATCCGCCCCCGCTGACACGGCCGCCGCCGGCGCCGGCTCAGCGGCGCCGGCGCTCCCGCACCCGCATCCCGATGCGGATCGGGGTGCCGATGAAGCCGTAGATCTCGCGCAGCCGCCGCACCAGGTAGCGCCGGTAGCCTGGGTCGAGGAAGCCGCTGGTGAACAGCACGAACGTCGGCGGCTGCGTGGTCGCCTGGGTGGCGAACAGGATGCGGGGCTGCTTGCCGCCGCGCAGCGGATGCGGATGCTCCTGGGCGAGCTCGCGCACGAACGCGTTGAGCTTGCCGGTGGGGATGCGGGTGTCCCAGCCGGCGAGCGCCGCCTGCAGGGCCGGGACGAGCTTCTCCAGGTGCCGGCCGGTCAGCGCCGACAGGTTCACCCGTGGCGCCCAGGCCACGTGCGCCAGGCGCACCAGGATGTCGTCCTCCAGCCGGGCGCGGGTCTCGTCGTCGATGAGGTCCCACTTGTTGAAAGCCAGCACCAGGGCGCGACCGGCGTCGAGCACCATCTCGACGATCTTCACATCCTGGTCGGTGATCTCCTCGGTGACGTCGAAGACCACGATGGCGACCTCGCAGCGGTCCAGCGCGGTCTGGGTGCGCAGAGTGGCGTAGTAGTCGCTGCCCTGCTGCTCGCGGGAGCGGCGTCGGATGCCGGCGGTGTCCACGAACCGCCAAGTGGTGCCAGCGATCTCGACCACCTCGTCGATGGGGTCGCGAGTAGTGCCGGCCAGGTCGTCCACCACGGCCCGCCGGCGCCCGGTGGCCTGGTTGAGCAGGCTCGACTTGCCCACATTCGGGCGGCCGATGATCGCCACCCGGCGCGGGCCGCCCGGCTGCAGCGCGGCCACCTGCGAGTGCTCCGGCAGCACCGCCAGCAGGGCGTCGAGCAGGTCGCCCGAGCCCAGGCCGTGCAGTCCGGAGACCGGATGCGGCTCCCCCAGCCCGAGGCCCCAGAACTCGGCGAGCTCGGCGGCGCCCCGGCCATCGTCGATCTTGTTGACCGCCAGCACGGTGGGCTTCCCGGAGCGGCGCAGCATCGACACCAGCCGCTCGTCCTCGTCCAGGGAGCCGACGCGGCCGTCCACGACGAACAGGACGGCGTCCGACTCCGCGATCGCCGTCTCGGCCTGCTCGGCCACCGACCGGTCGATACCGGCCGTCTTCGCCGCCCAGCCGCCGGTATCGACCAGGGTGAACTCGCGCCCCGCCCACTCGGCGGAGTAGCTGGCCCGGTCTCGGGTGACGCCGGGGACGTCCTCCACGATGGCCTGCCGGGACCCGATGATGCGATTGACGAGCGTCGACTTGCCCACATTCGGGCGCCCGATCACGGCCACCACTGGCGGGGCCGGACGGGATGCGGCCTCCGGGGCGGCCTCGTCCAGCTCGTCGTGCAGCAGGGCGGCGTCCTCGTCGTCCAGCTCGTAGGCGTCGAGGCCGGCGCGCAGCGCGTCGCGCGTGCGGCGGGCGGTCTCGTCGTCGATCTCGCTCAGGCGCTCGGCCAGATGGTCGCCGGCACCGCGGTCGCCACCGCCGTCAACGGCCGGCTGGGGCGCCCGGGCGCTCTGCGCCTGTCCGACCAGCTCGATCAGCGCGGCGACCGTCTGCTCGAAGCCGAGGTCGCTGGTGTCGAGCAGCGTCACCCCGGGGGCGGGGGCGAGGAAGTCCGTGACCGCCGAGTCCTTGGCGTCGCGCTCGCGGATGGCCGCGGCGATCTCCGCGATCTCCTCCGGCGTGGCCGGGGCCCCCGTCTGGCGCTGCCCGGCGCGGCGGCGGGCGCGCGCCTCCGGGCTGGCGGTGAGCAGCACCCGCACTTCGGCGTCCGGCGCCACCACCGTGGTGATGTCGCGGCCCTCGACCACGATGCCCGGCCGCGACTCGGTCGCGATGATCCGCCGGAACGCGGCGATCAGCGCCTCTCGGATCGGCGGCTGCGCCGAGTAGCCGCTGACAGCGCCGCTGACGCGCGGCTCGCGGATAGCCCGGCTCACGTCCGTGCCGCCCACGGACGCGCGGAGCCCGCTCGGGTCGGTGTCCGGCCGGTAGTCGAAAGCCGCCACGAGGTCGGCGACGGCGGCCGGGTCGTCCGGGTCCGCTCCCCGCTCCAGGCCGAGCCACGCCAGGGCGCGGTATGCGGCCCCCGTGTCGAGGTACCCGAATCCGCAGCGGCGCGCGACCTCCCGGGAGACGGTCGATTTCCCGGCGCCGGCCGGTCCGTCCACCGCGACGACGATCGTGGATGCGCTCACATCTTCTCCTTGCCTGGCTGGTTCGACACGTCCGGCTCGACCGGCGCCGCGTCGGCGACCTCGGCCAGCAGCTGGCCGACCTCGATTCTAGTGAGGGGGCGCACGCGCCCGGCGGGCAGATCCCCCAGGTGGATCGGCCCCTCCTGCAGACGCACCAGGTCGAGCACCGGATGGCCGACGGCGGCCAGCATGCGCCGCACGATGCGGTTGCGGCCCGAGTGCAGCGTGACGCGCACCAGGGTGCGGTCGCCGGCCGCGGACCGGTCCGCCGAGACGATCTGCACGTGGTCGGCCCGGATCGGCCCGTCCTCCAGCTCGATGCCGTGCCGCAGGCGGGCGGCGTCGCCCGGCCGCAGCCGGCCCGAGACCTGCGCCAGGTAGACCTTGGCCACCTCGAACGAGGGATGCATGAGCCGGTGCGCCAGCTGCCCATCGTTGGTGAGCAGCAGCAGCCCGCGGGTGGGCTCGTCCAGACGTCCCACGTTATAGACCCGGTGCGCCAGGCCGACGGCGAAGTCGGACAGGTCCCGGCGCCCGTGGTCGTCGTGCATGGTCGAGACCACGCCGGCCGGCTTGTTCAGCGCGTAGTAGCCGAGGCCCGGGTCGACCTGCACCCGCTGGCCGTCCACCTCCACCAACGCCTGCTCCGGGTCGACGCGGGTGCCGAGCTCGGTGACGACCCGGCCGTCCACCCGCACCCGCCCCGCGGCGATGAGCAGCTCGCTGGCGCGCCGCGACGCCACCCCGGCGGCGGCCAGCACCTTCTGCAGCCGCTGCGGTTCAGACATCGGGATCCCGGTTCTCGGCATCGGCACGCACATCGGCGGCGTCCGGCAGCAGCGGCGAGATCGCCGGCAGCTGGGACAGGTCGTCGATGCCGAACTCGGACAGCAGCAGCGGCGTGGTCTCGAACATGGCCGCCCCCGTCTCGGGGTCCCGGAAGGCCTCCGCGATGAAGCCGCGCTCCTGCAGCGTGCGCACCACCGAGTCGACGTTCACGGCCCGGATCTCCGCGATCTGCCCGCGGGCGATCGGCTGCCGGTAGGCGATGATCGCCAAGGTCTCCAGAGCGGCCTGTGAGAGCCGCACCGGCGCCTGGGCCTCGACGAACGCGGTCAGCATCCCGTCGTAGTCGGCCCGGGCCGCGTACTGCCAGCCCCCGGCGATGCGGCGCAGCTCCATCCCGTGCCGGCGTCCGCCGGGCCGGCGTCCATCGAGCTCGTCCTGCAGTGTCTCGAGCGCCGCCTCGACCCGGCTGGCGCTCGCCCCGATCGCCGCCGCGAGGTCCGTGGTCGAGACGGGCCCGTCGCCGACGATCAGGACGGCTTCAAGCCGGCTGAGCAGCGCGCTCTCGTCGGACTGCTCGCACCCAGCAGGTTCAGCGGTCATAGTCGGCTCCCAGGGCGCTGAGGTTCTCTTCGGTCCAGCGCTCGGCGGTCCAGCGTACGCGCAGCAGGCCGAGCGGCTCCACCTGGTCGAACGAGACGGCCGCCTCGCGGTACAGCTCCAGCAGGGCGAGGAACCGGGCGACCACGACGCCCGGGCGGTCGACGCCGGCGATCAGCTCGGTGAACGTCGCCGCCCCCCGCCGCCGCAGCTCGACCACCACGATCGCCGCCTGTTCGCGGATGCTCACCGCCGGGGCGTGCAGATGCTCCAGCCCGATGGTCGCCGCCTGGCGGGGGCTCAGCGCGGCCAGGGCGATGGCGGCGAAGTCGTCGACGCTGGTCGTCCAGCGGGTCCGGGGGCCGGTGCGCCGGTAGGCGGCGAGCTGGATGCTGCGTCGAGGATGCCGGGTCGACTCGGCAGCGAGGCTGCGGGCCATCCAGGCGGCCGCCTGTTTGAACGCCCGATATTGCAGCAGCCGGGCGAACAGCACGTCGCGGGCCTCCAGCGCCGCCACCTCCTCCTGGTCGACCACCTCGCCGCGGGGCAGCAGGCTGGCGGCCTTCATGTCGAGCAGCGTGGCGGCGATCACCAGGAACTGGCTCGACTCCTCCAGGCGCCCGGCCGCGTCCAGCTGCCGCACGTAGGCGACGAACTCGGTGGCGACCTGGGTCAGCGAGACGGAGACGATGTCAAGCTGCTTGCGCGCGATGAGGGCCAGCAGCACATCGAACGGGCCGTCGAAGACGTCCAGGTCGACGGTGAAGCGGGTCCGGGCAGGGCTCCCGGGGTCGCCCTTAGGGGGCGCCGCCACGCGAGATCAGCTCCCGGGCCAGGCGTCGGTAGGTCTCCGCCCCGCGGTGCTTGGGGGCGAACTCGGTGATCGGCTGCGCCGCCACCGTCGAGTCGGGGAACTTCACCGTGCGCGGGATGACCGTGTCGAACACCCGATCCGCGAACGCCTCCCGCACCCGGGTCAGCACCTCGCGCGAGTGCAGGGTGCGCGGGTCGAACATGGTGGCCAGGATGCCGTCGAGCTGCAGCGGCGGGTTGAGGCGGTCCTGCACCTTCTCGATGGTCTCGATCAGCAGGGCCACCCCGCGCAGGGCGAAGTACTCGCACTCCAGCGGAATGATCACCCCGTGCGCCGCCGTGAGCGCGTTGACGGTGAGCAGCCCCAGCGAGGGCTGGCAGTCGATGAGGATGACGTCGTAGCGGCCGACCACCTGCCGCAGCACGCGGGCCAGCGCCTGCTCGCGGGCCACCTCGCTGACCAGCTGCACCTCGGCGGCCGACAGGTCGATGTTGGCCGGGATGACGTCGACCCCCGGCAGGTGCGTGGCCTGGATGACGGCCTTCGCATCCTTCTCGCGCCCCATGATCAGGTCGTAGATGGTGGGCGCCTCCTGGGCGTTGACGCCGATGGCCGCCGACAGCGCTCCCTGCGGATCGAAGTCGATGAGCAGCACCCGCCGCCAGTACTCGGCGAGGGAGGCGCCGAGATTCACTGTCGTGGTGGTCTTGCCGACCCCGCCCTTCTGATTGCACATCGCGATGACGCGCGCCGGGCCATGCGTCGCCAGCGGGATGGGTTCGGGAAAGTCGGTCACACCCGAATTCTAGCGAGCCCGAGGATGCGAGCTCGCGTAGACCTCGCGCAAGGTCTCCGGGGTGACCCGGGTGTAGATCTGGGTGGTGGTCACCGACGCGTGCCCGAGCAGCTCCTGCACCACCCGCAGGTCGGCGCCCCCGGCCAGCAGGTGGGTGGCGAACGAGTGCCGCAGGGTGTGGGGCGAGATCGCGACGCTCAGTCCCGCGGTCGCCGCGGCGCGCTTGATGATCGTCCAGATGCCCTGCCTGGTCAGCGGCGCGCCCCGCTCCCCCAGGAACACCGCGGCCATCCCCCGTCCCCCGGCCGCCCAGGCCGGGCGCCC
>JBDNYM010000054.1:0-13215 GCA_047722305.1 Pseudoclavibacter sp.
GGTCTGGACGATCTCGGCGGCGGCGACCGTCCCGTCGGGGCCCGCGGAGACCTCCAGGCGGAGCGTGTTCACACCGGCCGATTCGAGCCAGAGGCGCGACCAGGTGCGCAGGTCGCGTCCGCTGGCCGCCTCCAGCTCCTCGAGCAGGTCGGTGAGGGTGGTGTTGCCGTAGGCGTGCTTCTCGAAGTAGGCGTGTGCGCCGGTGAAGAACTGCTCGCGGCCGACGTAGGCGACCAGCGATTTCAGCACGGAGGCGCCCTTGGCGTAGGTGATGCCGTCGAAGTTGACCTCGGTGGCCTTGAGATCGGGGATGTCGGCGACGATCGGGTGGGTACTGGGCAGCTGGTCCTGGCTGTACGCCCAGGTCTTCTCCCCGGAGGCGAACGTCGCCCAGGCGTCGGTCCATTCGGTGGCCTCGGCGGCGGCCAGGGTGGAGATGAACTCGGCGAACGACTCGTTGAGCCAGAGGTCGTTCCACCACCGCATGGTCACCAGGTCGCCGAACCACATGTGGGCGAGCTCGTGCAGGATGGTGACGACCCGGCGTTCCCGCACCGCGTCGGTCACCCGGGAACGGAACACGTACGTCTCGGTGAAGGTGACGGCGCCGGCGTTCTCCATGGCGCCGGCGTTGAAGTCGGGCACGAAGATCTGGTCGTACTTCTCGAACGGGTAGGGGATGTCCCAGGTGCGTTCGTAGAAGGCGAAGCCGCGCCGGGTCTGGGCGAAGATCTCGTCGGGCTCGAAGTACTCGTCGAGCGACGCCCGGCAGTAGGCGCCCAGCGGGATGATGCGGCCGTCGCTGCTGGTGAGCTCGCTGCGGTGCTCGGCGTAGGGGCCGGCGATCAGCGCCGTCAGATAGGTCGACAGGACGGCGGTCGGGGCGAAGTCCCATCGCGAGCGCTCGCCGTCGAGCGGGACGGGCGCGGGGGCGGGGGAGTTGGAGATGACCGACCAGCCGGAGGGGGCGGTGACGTGCAGGGTGTAGCGCGCCTTGAGGTCGGGCTGGTCGAAGCAGGCATACATGCGCTGGGCGTCGGGCACCTCGAACTGGCTGTACAGGTAGACGGCCTGGTCGACGGGGTCGACGAAGCGGTGCAGCCCCTCGCCACTGGTCGAGTAGATCGCGTCGGCGTCGATGCTGAGGACGTTGTGCGCGGCCAGTCCGGTCAGCCGGATGCGGCGTCCGTCGGATGCGGTGGCGGGGTCGAGCGGGACTCCGTTGAGGACGATCGAGCGCACCGTGCGCGTTACGGCGTCGATGAACGTCGCGGAGCCGGGCTGGGCGTCGAACGTCACGGTGGTCTGCGAGCGGAATGTCTCCGGGCCGGCCGTCAGATCGAGGTCGATGTCGTAGCCGTCCACGTGCAGCAGTTCGGCCCGGGTGCGGGCCTCGTCCTGCGTGAGGTTCAAATCCGCCATGCCTGCTCCCATCACCGGTGAATCATGGAATCCGCGCGCCGCCGCGGTCGCGCCGGAGCCAGTCTACTGAGGGTGCCGACGGCGGGGGACGCGGTCGCCCTAGACTCGGAGCCATGGTGAAACCACGGGTGCACATCGGAACGGACCATGCCGGCCTCGACCTCAGCCATCGGCTCATCGGCATGCTGCGCGAGGACGGCTATGAGGTCGTCGATCACGGTCCCCAGAGCTTCGATCCGCTGGACGACTACCCGGGCTTCTGCATCGCCGCCGCCGAGGGCGTGGCCGCGGATGCGCACCAGGGCATCCCGGCGTTCGGCATCGTGATCGGCGGCTCCGGCAACGGCGAGCAGATGGCGGCCAACAAGGTGGCCGGCATCCGCGCCGCGCTGGTCTGGAACGACGACACCGCCCGTCTGGCCCGCGCCCACAACGACGCGAACGTGGTCTCGATCGGGGCCCGTCAGCACACGCCCGAGGCTGCCATCGATCTGGTCCGCACGTTCCTGGCGGAGCCGTTCAGCGGCGACGCCCGCCATGTGCGCCGCATCGGGCAGATCGCCGCCTACGAGGCCGAGCGCTCCGGGGCCTGACGCCCCGTGCCTCCCCGGGCCGCGCATCCCGGCACCCAACGGGCGTCCGCTGGCTGCCGGCCCGGGCGACCCGGCCCGCGCCGTCGGTTCGGGCGGCTCAGGCGGACAGCAGGTGCGAGTTCAGGAACCAGCGGTCCTTGCGCAGGCCGTTCTCGATGCCGATGACGATATCCTGGCTGGCCAGATCGATGTCGTCCAGGCCCGCGATCGCCGCATCGATCGCGGACAGCGCCGTGTCGATGGCGTCCACGACGGCGGTGATGGTCGCCTCGACGTCCTGGAATCCCGGGGTCAGCGGCTTCTGCGCGGTCTGCGCCGCCACCGTCCCGATGCGGCCGTCGACTGGGAGGCCGAGGGCGACGATGCGCTCGGCCGCCTCGTCCGCCCAGTCGTGGGCGTGGTCGATGAGGACGTCGAGGAACTCGTGGATGGACAGGAAGTTCTGGCCCCGGATGTTCCAATGGGCCTGCTTGCCGTCGACGGCCAGGGCGGTCAGCTCGGTGACGACCGGCTCCAGGTAGCGCTTGACGTCTTCGGCGGTCTTGCCCTCCTGCGTGGCGATCGAGGTGGGGGTGTAGTTCTTGGTGGTCATGTGCGTGGTCCTTTCGTGCTCTGCTCCGTTGCAGCCAACCTGCGGGGGGCTTCACTTCCACGTTAGGGGATCGCACTGGCCGCGGCGGCGGACGCGACGTTCGGTGACCGTCTCCCCACCGCTCTCCCAGCGGGCGTTCAGCTTCTCAGACAGCCCCCAGGGGGCTATCCGTTAACGCCAAGATTCACTTGTCATCCTGGAGACGTGCTCACGAAGCACGTTGGATACCTTCTCTGATGTGGGGCCCCGTTCTCTCCCGGAACGGGGCCCTTTCCCTGTCCGGGCTCTGTTCCCCGGGGGGGCGGTGTCCGGGCCGGCGGCAGGGCAGCCGCCCCGAGGCTCAGAACCGCCGCAGCAGTTCGGCGTCTGGGGCCGTGGTGTGCTCGGCGAGGATGTCGGCGGCGATGGCCTTCGTATCGTGTTCGTCGTCGCCCCAGACGTTCCAGAACAGCAGGCCGCGGACGCGCCCCTCGTCGTCGCGGGAGAACCCGATCCACTCGCCGTTCCCGCGCGCGGCGGCACTCTGCGTGAGCCCGCCGCCGAGTTCGCCGACGGCCTCGTACCCGTCGTCGAACAGGTCCGAGTAGAAGAACGGGGTGTGGTCGTAGACCTCGCCGGCGCCGGCGGCGTTGCGGCCCGCGCACCGGCCCTGGGTGTTGGCGGCGTCCTCGTGCTCGACGCGCCGGCGGCCGAGCCGGGCGTCGGGGTAGGAGGCGACGTCGCCGGCCGCGAAGATGTCGGCGGCGCTGGTGGCCAGGTGGTCGTCCACCACGATCCCGTCGTCGACGGCCAGGCCCGCCGCCTCGGCCAGTCCGGTGTCCGGGGTGATGCCGAGCCCGAGGACGGCGGCGTCGGCCGTCACCGTGGTGCCGTCGGCCAAGGCGGCCTCGACCCCCGCGTCCGACTCGGTCAGGTGCTCCACCCGGGTCCCGGCGTGCAATTCGACGCCGCGGTCGCGGTACACGGCGTCGAGGTGCTCGGCCACCGGCGTCGGGAACGAGCCGCCGCCCACGAGCTCGGCGGAGATGACGAGCGCTGCCGGGGCGTCCGCGATGCGCAGCGCGGCGGCGAGCTCCAGCCCGATGAAGCCACCTCCGACCACCAGCACACGGCGGCCGGCGTCGGCCAGCTCGCGCAGCCAGTGGTAGTCGTCCCGAGTGCGGTAGGGGCGGATGCGCGGGCCCGGTTCGCCGAGGGTGCGCGGGGTGCCGCCGGTCGCGAGGATCAGCTTCCCGTACTGGAGCACCTCGCCGTTCTGCAGGATGACCGTGTGATTGACGGGGTCGATGCGGGTCGCGGGGGTGTGCGGCCGGTGGACGACCTCGGCGGGGAGTTCCAGCCCGATTGACGCCTCGGTGGTGTCGGGGTCGCGCCACAGGGCCTTGGACAGGGGCGGCCGCTGGTAGGCGGCATCGTCCGAGCCGAGTACCGTCACCTCGGCGTCCGGGTCGACTTCTCGGATTCCCGCCGCGGCCGAGTGGCCGGTCTGGCCGTCGCCGATGATCAGGTATGGGGTGAGCGTGGTGGACATGGTGGCCTCCGTATCGTCTGAGGCCACGATACGGCGGGTGCTGCGGAGTGGGGAGAGGAAAGGCGTGGAGCGGCCGACGGGAATCGAACCCGCGTAGCCAGTATTGGAATCTGACAATCCTCCGAGGGCTTCCGAGGTTGATGTTGAGACAACGGATGCGGTGGTGGGGGACCTTCGTTTCCTCGGATGATGCGCACACGGGGCAGGCAGCGGAAGCGCGCATCACTGAGGGGAAACGGCAGTTCTACACCGGAGTGAACGTCGAGTCTCTGTGTCCTGCTGGTGGTGATGACGATGCGATGTTCGCGGCGGCAGCAGCATTGAAATGCGGGGCTGTGCGACGGCTGGTGATCCCAGATGGGACATTCACTTTGAGCACCCCCGACCGACATTGGGTGTGCCCAGGGAATCAGCAGCATCGGCTCGGGTCCGAGGTTCATGATCTTCAAGTCCGGGGCCGATAATCTTGCCTCGATGATCACGGCGACGGGCGCTCCGACCTCTGACATTCGCATCTCTGAGATCGGGGCCGTTGGGGCTGCTGTGGATGATGTGACCCTGCCGCGCTGGTCTCGAACATATAACGGTCTGGGAATGCAACGAGCGATCTCGTTCACGGGTGACACAGCCGCTGACCCGACAGTGCCGATCACCAACGTGACCATCAGCAACATTTTCGTTCAGGGTTGCTCAAACTTGCCTGAGCTCTATTTGAACTTTAACGTCGGCTTCATCTACTGTGACAACGTGATTTTCACGGGGAATACGGTGGGCAAATCCTGCGACAATGGAGTCTCGATGTCTCGTGACAATACAGCCGTCACATGCGTCGGTAATGCGTTCGAGAACTGCGCATACTGGAGCATCAGGGTGTCCGGGCTCAACAATGAAAACGGTCTCTCGCACCTGGTGGTGTTGAGCACCAACATCTCGACAGCTGGCTACGTTGGAATCAACGCTGAGACTGCACCCCAGTATGGGGTCCTGATCGGAAACCACATCTATCAGGCATTCCATGGGGACACCGACACGCCGGACAGCAACCAGGGGATCGACATTCAGATCGCAGGGACCGGAACTTTGAAGGCCGCGAACTGGAATGTGCTCGGCAATTTGATCACCGACGTTGCTCGCGGGGGCGTGCTGATCAAGCAGGTGATCGACGTGCTGGTGACTGGAAACGCAATTTATCGTGCTGGCCATCCCAAATATGCTTCCGGATCCCTGAAAGGTGACACTGCTTATATCCAGGATTTCGAGGTTGCGATCGATTGCACGAACTCGACCACGGTCGCCAATATCAGGATCATGGGGAACCATATCGTTGATGACCGGCCGACGCCGGCGATGATATCTGCGGTGAATTTCGGACAGACTCCGCAGGCAAGTATGATTGTTGTCGGCAATATCGCGACCAGGGACCTGACCGTCTACAATTGCATCCCGCAGCCAATCCCGACGTTTAACACGGCCGTGATTCCCTCTGCGGCCGAACATCACGAGGGCGACATGACCTGGGACCGGCAGTGGAAAATTTCGCTCTGTGCGGACCCGTCTGTGGTGGGCTCTGAGGTCTGGCGCAACGCTGATGGGACTGCCGTATGGCCGCCTGGGATGACGCATCCAGCTGGGCATTGGGCCTGTCGCAGCAGATCTGGGCCTTGGTGGAGTCGGTCCGTGATGACCACGAGACGGTGGGGGATCATGAGGATCCTCTGCGGGTCACGGAGCGTACGTAGAGGCAAATTGCACAGCAAACATACACGATGGCGGCTGGCACCGAACGGATTATCACAGCCGTCTACTAATAATGAACTCCTTTGCAGGGCTTCATACCGTCATTACGGATGTTTGGGTCAATCCCACCTGTTGGAGCATCACAGGCTAAACGAAAATACCCCAGTGGTGATTGGCGAATTTGTTTTAATGATCCATCGCCATTCCGGAGCCAAGTACGACCATTGCTATCTCTAAAAGCAATAGAAGCAACCCATTGAGTATGCATACTTTTATATCCAGAATCAACCTCTGTTGTACTTTCTCCTGGACCAACAACGGGCTGATACGACAGTTCCGCCACTTTGTCCGCAGTGACTTTTTGTGTACCAGCTGGCACTACTGCAGCAACAACCTCATATGCCGTTAATTGTGATGCATTTCGGATAGTCACAGTCTCTGTATCACTCAACCAAGCAGTGATGCTTGAGGCTTGAGAAACAATTGCTGCCTGAGTTATTTCTTGCTGAGCAACATGCCACTGCCAGAGGGTGAAGACAACTCCGATAGCAGTAAATATCGCCGCCACCATTTCTACCAACTGCACTAGCCATCGAGGGAATTCCCACGAAATACTTTTCTTCTCGGGCATGGCAAAAAGTCTACCTCTCGCAAATAGCTTATTTTGAATCGATGAATCTATGCGTACACACAATCTTAAACACGCAAAGCCGAAACGGGTCATGCTCTTGTGAGAGAGTCCGCCAGGTACCGCTGCCGGTGGGAAAGAGACCGAAAGTGTCCCCGGAAGGGTCCCCGCAATTGCGTTCTAGGGGCTGCTAACGTGATCTGATATGTGGTGCTGCGATCGCTTCGGAGGGGACGGAACCTGCTACCAAAACTGCTGCCATCCGCGCCACCATGCGGATCTTCTGGGTAGGTTCGCGTGCCATGATCGGCGTGGTAGTGCGGATGTTGCGTGGAGCGGCCGACGGGAATCGAACCCGCGTAGCCAGTTTGGAAGACTGGGGCTCTACCATTGAGCTACGGCCGCGTCGTCCGGGCAACGGCGACGGACAGCGGCCGAGTCTATCGGATTTGGGCTACACTTGCACGGGCCGTGGCGGGGGTTCCCATCACGGCCCTCGCATGGTAGCCACAGCGGGTGTTCGGGATGTAGCTCAGCTTGGTAGAGCACTCGCTTTGGGAGCGAGGGGTCGCAGGTTCAAATCCTGTCATCCCGACGTATGCCAGCGCCACCGGCCGACCGAGGCCGCGGCGGCGGAGTACGAGCGGGAGCGGACGGACCACCGGGTGTCGTCTCGGGCCCAAGCGACGTGTGTCACCGCGCACGGCGAACGGAAATACAGGAGAGACCACTCAAGTGAAAACCAGTGTTGAGAAGACCACCCCGACGCACGTGAAGGTCAGCATTGCGGTGCCGCCGGAGGAGTTCAAGCCGGCGCTCGATGCTGCCTACAAGCAGATCGGCGCCGAGGTGAGCATCCCCGGGTTCCGCAAGGGCCATGTGCCGAGCGCGGTGATCGATCAGCGCTTCGGCCGCGCCACGGTGGTGCAGCAGGCGGTCAACGATTCGCTCGACGGCTTCTACCGCGATGCCGTCCGCGAGAACAAGCTGAGCCCGCTCGGTCGCCCTGCGGCCGAGGTGCAGGAGCTCCCGGACCTGTCCACGCTGGCTGGCGACCTGCAGATCGAGGTCGAGGTCGATGTCCGCCCGGAGTTCGCGCTGCCCGACCTGGGCGACGTCGAGGTCACGGTCGACCCGGCGACGGTCACCGACGAGGATGTCGATGCCGAGCTGGAGCAGCTGCGCACGCGCTTCGGCACGCTGACCCCGGTCGACCGCCCGGCCGCCAAGGGCGACTTCACCTCGATCGACCTGCGCGCCACCATCGGCGGCGAGGAGATCGACACGGCGAAGAACGTCTCCTACGAGGTGGGCTCCGGCACGATGCTGGAGGGCCTGGATGAGGCGCTCGACACGCTGACGGCCGGCGAGCAGACCACGTTCGTGTCCAAGCTGGTCGGCGGCGACCACGAGGGCGAGGACGCCCAGGTCGAGGTCACCCTCAACGCGGTCAAGCAGCGCGAGCTGCCCGAACTCGACGACGACTTCGCCCAGCTGGCCAGCGAGTTCGACACCGTCGACGAGCTGTGCGACAGCCTGCGCAAGGAGGTCGCGGACCGCAAGCGCCAGGCGCAGCTGGGGCAGGCGCGCGGCAAGCTGGTCGAGTCGCTGCTCGACCACATCGACATCCCGCTGCCCGAGAAGGTCGTCGACGACGAGATCGAGGCCCGCCTCGAGAACGAGGGCAAGCAGGGCGACGAGAAGCTCGCCGCCGAGTACCGCCCCGATGCCGAGCGCGCACTGCGCACGCAGCTGCTGCTCGACGTGATCGCCGAGGATTCGGACGCGCAGGTCAGCCAGGACGACCTGAGCCGGTACGTGGTCTCCAGCGCCATGCGCTACGGGGTCGACCCCAACGAGTTCATCAAGATGCTCAGCGAGCAGAACCAGCTGCCGGCCCTGTTCGCCGAGGTCAGCCGCGACAAGGCCCTCACCGAGCTGCTGCGGCAGGTCTCGGTGAAGGACTCCGACGGCGCCGACGTCGATCTGACCGCCCTGCTCCCTTCCTCCGAGCAGCAGAGTGGGGAGGCGGCCAAGTCCGCCGCCACTCAGGCCGCGGCCGCCGGGGACGCCGACTGAGCATCCCCCGCATTCCGGATTGCAGCGCCGCTGTGCCGAGGGCGAACACGCCCCGCCGGCGGCGCTGCGCCGTCTAGATTCGATATCGCAGTCGGGTGCGAGAGCACCCCGAGTAAGCGAACGGAGACCCGCAATGGCCGAACCCACCGGCAGCCCCTCGATTTTCGACCGCCTGATGAAAGAACGCATCATCTGGCTCGGCAGCGAGGTGCGTGACGACAATGCGAACGAGATCTGCGCGAAGATCCTGCTGCTGTCCGCGGAGGACGCGGAGGCGGACATCTTCCTGTACATCAACTCGCCGGGCGGCTCGATCACGGCGGGCATGGCCATCTACGACGCCATGCAGTTCGTGCCCAACGACATCGTGACGGTGGGCATCGGCTTGGCCGCCTCGATGGGGCAGTTCCTGCTCTCCAGCGGCACCAAGGGCAAGCGCTATGCCACGCCGAACACGCGCGTGCTGCTGCACCAGCCCTCGTCGGGCTTCGGCGGCACCGCCTCCGACATCAAGATCCAGGCCGAGCTGATCGGCGACATGAAGCAGCGGCTGTTCACGCTCATCGCCGAGCAGACGGGTAAGAGCATCGAGCAGGTCACCGCCGACGGCGACCGCGACCACTGGTTCAGTGCCCAGGAGGCCCTGGAGTATGGGTTCGTCGACCACATCCAGGCGGCCGCGAAGGACGTCGCCGGCGGCGGCGGCACGGCGGCCCGCCAGCAGGCGAAGTAGGCGAGAGGCACACGAGAATGGAAGAGACGACCATGAACAATCCGATCGGTTTCCCGCGCGGGTACGCCTCCGCCGACGCCGAGGGGCGCTACGTGCTGCCGAGCTTCGAGGAGCGCACCGCCTACGGCTTCAAGCGGCAGGATCCTTACGCCAAGCTGTTCGAGGACCGCATCATCTTCCTCGGCGTGCAGGTCGACGACGCCTCCGCCGACGATGTGATGGCCCAGCTGCTGGTGCTGGAGAGCATGGACCCGGACCGCGACATCCAGATGTACATCAATTCGCCCGGCGGCTCGTTCACCGCGCTGACGGCCATCTACGACACCATGCAGTACGTCAAGCCCGATGTCCAGACCATCTGCCTCGGGCAGGCGGCGTCCGCCGCGGCGGTGCTGCTGGCGGCCGGCGCGCCCGGCAAGCGGCTGGCGCTGCCGAACGCCCGCGTGCTCATCCATCAGCCCGCCCTCGGCGGGCAGGGGCAGGGGCAGGCGTCCGACATCGAGATCCAGGCCGCCGAGATCATGCGCATGCGCGAGTGGCTGGAGCAGACGCTCGCCCTGCACTCGAATCGCACGGCCGAGCAGGTGCACGTCGATATCGACCGCGACAAGATCCTGACCGCCCGCCAGGCGCTCGAGTACGGGCTCATCGACCAGGTGCTCGAGTCGCGCAAGCTGCCGAAGCCGGAGTGAGGCGACCCGCCGCCGCCCGCCCCGGCCGGCGGCGGGCGCGGCGGTAGCCTGAGTACCCAATTTCGAGAGGGGATGTCTCCATGGCACGGATCGGCGAGACGTCGGATCTTTTGAAGTGCTCGTTCTGCGGAAAGAGCCAGAAGCAGGTCCGCAAGCTCATCGCCGGGCCCGGCGTGTACATCTGCAACGAGTGCATCGACCTGTGCAACGAGATCATCGCCGAGGAGCTCGCCGACACCGCCGGCGAGCACTCGTTCGAGCTGCCGACGCCGCACGAGATCCACGACTTCCTGGGCGAGTACGTGGTGGGCCAGGAGTCGGCCAAGCGGACCCTCTCCGTCGCCGTGTACAACCACTACAAACGCATCAGAGCGCAGGAGGCGGCGGCGGCCGGGGGCGCCGGCGCGGGCACCGCCGTCGATGACGGGGACGAGTCCGAGCCGCCGGCCGAGATCGCCAAGTCGAACATCCTGATGATCGGTCCGACCGGGTGCGGCAAGACCTACCTGGCCCAGACCCTGGCGCGCAAGATCGACGTGCCGTTCGCCGTGGCCGACGCCACCTCGCTGACCGAGGCCGGCTATGTCGGCGACGACGTCGAGAACATCCTGCTGAAGCTGCTGCAGGCGGCCGATTTCGATGTGGAGCGCGCCCAGCACGGCATCATCTACATCGACGAGATCGACAAGATCGCGCGCAAGTCGGAGAACCCGTCCATCACCCGCGACGTGTCGGGGGAGGGCGTGCAGCAGGCGCTGCTGAAGATCCTGGAGGGCACCGTCGCCTCGGTGCCGCCACAGGGGGGGCGCAAGCACCCCAACCAAGATCTGGTGCAGATCGACACGAAGGACATCCTGTTCATCGTGGCCGGGGCCTTCGCCGGGCTGGAGGACATCGTCCAGGAGCGCATCGGCGCCAAGGGCGTCGGGTTCGGCGCCCGGCTGCGGAGCGCCGACGACGACCTGACGGTCTTCGAGCACATCGAACCGGAGGACCTGCGCCGGTTCGGGCTCATCCCGGAGTTCATCGGACGCCTGCCGGTGATGACCACGGTGCAGCCGCTGGATCGGGACGCCCTGGTCGACATCCTGGTGCGCCCCCGCAACGCGCTCGTCAAGCAGTACCAGCGCCTGTTCGAGCTCGACGACACCGAACTGGTCATCGAGCCGGAGGCGCTCGGCCGCATCGCCGATCGAGCTGTGGCCCGCAAGACCGGCGCCCGGGGGCTGCGCGCCATCCTCGAGGAACTGCTGGGCCCGGTCATGTTCGATCTGCCCAGCCACCCCGAGGTCGCGCGCGTGGTGGTCACCGAAGACACCGTCGAGGGGGCCGACCCGCTCTTCGTCACCCGGTCCGATCTGGCCGCACGGCAGAAGAAGACGGCCTGATATCTCAGGCCTTCCTCCAGGCGACCCGCCCACCCGCTAAGATCTCCTTTCGGTACGGCAGCACGCTGGTGTCTGCCTGAAAGGAATCTATGAAAAAGGCACGAATCGGTCTCGTCGCCGCCATCGCCGTCGCCGGTGTGGCCGTGGCCCTGACCGGATGCGCGAACAGCGGCGCTGGATCGTCCAATGCGAAGACGCTGACGATCGGCACCACCGACAAGATCACCACCATCGACCCCGCCGGCTCGTATGACAACGGGTCGTTCGCCGTGGAGACGCAGGTCTACCCGTTCCTGATGACCACGAAGGCCGGCAGCTCGAATGTGACCCCGGACATCGCCACCTCCGCGTCGTTCACCTCGCCCAGCGAGTACACGGTGAAGCTCAAGCCGGGGCTGAAGTTCGCCAACGGCAACAAGCTCACCGCGTCGGACGTGAAATTCAGCTTCGACCGTGTGGTGAAGATCAACGACGCGAACGGCCCCGCCTCCCTGCTGGCCAACCTCGACAAGGTGACCACCTCGGGCGACCAGACGGTCGTGTTCCACCTGAAGAGCCCCAACGATCAGACCTTCCCGCAGGTGCTGACCAGCCCGGCCGCCCCGATCGTCGACGAGCAGTCGTTCTCCGCCGACAAGCTCACCCCCGACACCACCATCGTGAAGAAGAAGCCCTTCGCCGGGCAGTACCAGATCACGAGCTACAAGATCAACTCGCTGATCGCCTACAAGCCCTACGACGGCTACAAGGGCCTGCTCGGGAAGCCCGAAAACGACGGCGTGAACGTGAAGTACTACGCCGACTCGTCCAACCTGAAGCTCGACGTGCAGAAGGGCAACGTCGACGTCGCGTACCGCAGCCTGCTGCCGACCGACATCGCGTCGCTGAGCAAGGACAAGGACCTGCAGGTCGTGAAGGGGCCGGGCGGCGAGATCCGCTACATCGTGTTCAACTTCGACACCCAGCCGTTCGGCGCCAAGACGCCCGCGGCCGATCCGGCGAAGGCCCTGGCCGTGCGCCAGGCCGCCGCCGACCTCATCGATCGCTCGGCGCTGGCCCAGCAGGTCTACAAGGGCACCTACAGCCCGCTGTTCTCGGTCGTGCCCAACGGCCTGACCGGCGCCACCACCCCCCTGAAGTCGCTCTACGGCGACGGCAACGGCGGCCCGAGCCTCGACAAGGCCAAGGCGCGCCTCGCCGCGGCTGGCGTGACCACGCCGATCGAGCTGAAGCTCCAGTACAACAGCGACCACTACGGCGAGGCTTCGTCCGACGAGTACGCGCTGATCAAGTCGCAGCTGGAGAACGGCGGTCTGTTCAAGGTCGATCTGCAGAGCACGGAGTACACCCAGTACGCCAAGGACCGCACCGCCGACGTCTACCCCGCCTACCAGCTGGGCTGGTTCCCGGACTTCTCCGACGCCGACAACTACCTGACGCCGTTCTTCACTGCGAACAACTTCCTGAAGAACCACGCCTCGGACCCCGTGCTGGAGCAGCTGATCCAGGCCGAGGCCACTGAGCCGAACGCCGCCAAGCGCACCGACCTGATCAAGCAGGCGCAAGAGCAGCAGGCCAAGCAGCTGTCCACGCTGCCGTACCTGCAGGGCTCCCAGGTGCTGGTGGGCGGCAAGGACGTGAAGTTCGCACCCAACACCTTGGACGCGTCCTTCAAGTTCCGCTACGGAATGGTTTCCAAGTAGCCTTCCGAAAGACGCAGTCCGGAGCGGGGGGGGGGGGGGGGGGGGGGGGGGGGGGGGGCCCCCCGCGGGGGGGGGGGGGGGGGGGGGGGGGGGGGGGGGGGGGGGGGGGGGGGGGGG
>JBDNYM010000055.1:0-12844 GCA_047722305.1 Pseudoclavibacter sp.
GGGGCGCGGGGGGCCGGCCCGCCCGCCCCCCGCCGGGGGCCCCCTGGCCCCCCGGGGGGCGGGGGGGGCGGGGCCCGCGGGGGCGCCGCCCCCGCCGGCGGCAGGCCGAGCAGTGAATCAGCCGACATTCTTGGTGAACGCGTCCAGCGCGGTCGGCTTGATGGCGGTGATCTTGTCGAGGGAGGGGGTCAGCAGCTTGATCTTCGACAGCGCGGGCGCGCCAGCCGGGGTGCCCACGTCGCCGCGCACCGGCAGGTAGTTCTGCTTGACGGCCAGCTTCTGGCCCCGGGCGCTGAGCACGTAGTCGACGAACGCTTTCGCGGCGGGGGTGTTCTGCGAGCTCTGGAAGATGCCGATGGGCTCATCGACGTAGGGGACGCCCTCGCTGGGGTAGGACACGGCGATCGGCGACCCCTTGGCCTTCAGGTCGCGCACCAGGTAGTCGACGACGATGCCGACCGGCTGGGTGCCGGCGGCGACGCTCTGCGAGACGGGGCCGTTGCTGTCGGCGACGACGGGCTTGTTCTTGCCCAGCGCCTGGAACCACGACTCCCCCAGCCCGTCGGTCAGGTACCAGGCGGCCGCGTTGTAGGCGGCGGCGCCCGAGACGGCGGGGTTCGGGAGCGTGATCTTGCCGGCGTACTTCGAGTCGGCCAGGCTCTTCCACGACTTCGGGGCCGAGGTGATCTGGGAGGTGTTGTAGGCGATGACCGTCGGGATGATCCGGGTGCCGGTGTAGGAGCCCTCGGCCATGCCCGGCTGCAGCTGCTTGGCATCGGCGGGCGTGTACTTGAGCAGCAGGTCGTCCGACTTGTACTGCTCGAAGGTGGGGGCGTCGGCGGCCCACAGCACGTCGGCCTTGACGCCGCCGCTCTTGCGCTCCGACTCGATGCGGGTGGTGAGGTCGCCGGTGCCGGCGCGGAACGCGTCGACCTTCACGTTGGGCTGCACCTGGTTGAAGTCGGCGATGAGTTCGTTGAGCTTGTCCTGCGGCTCGGAGGTGTAGACGGTGACGGTGCCGCTGGCCTGCTTGACGGCGGCCGCGGAGGCGGAGGCCGAGGAGCTCGGCGAGCTGGACGCCCCCGCCCCGCCGGCGCAGCCGGCCAACAGCATGGTGACGGCCAGGGCGCCGGCCAGGGCGGCCGGGCGAGTGAACTTCGACATGATTCAGCCTTTCTGAGTTTTCTTCGGGGTGATCTGGGTGATCGGGATGTGTGGGTCGTGAGGATGGGCGGTGGATGGATGGGTCTGTGGCGATGAGCGGGTCTCGGGGGGTGAGCTTCGGGGTGCCGGCGGGCCGGGCGGCGTCGGCCGGCCGGTCTTCGAGCCGGCGGCGACGGTGAACAGCGGCGGGCGACTGGCCAGCGGATAGGGCGTGGCGGTGGCGCCGGCGGCGTCGAGCCGGACGACGGAGAACCCGGCGACGTCCTGGCCCTGCACCTGCCCCGCCCCGGCATCCATGATCTGGGCGTACGACAGCGCCGGGCCGACCCAGACGGGCACCCCGGCGAACTGGGCGCTGAGCGCGTGGTGGTAGTGGCCGCAGAGGACGGCCCGGACGTCGGAGCCGGCGATCAGCCCTCCCAGCGCCTCCGGGCGATGCAGCCCGATGCCCCGCAGGCTCGGCAGCGGCGAGGCGACCGGGCTGTGGTGCATGACGAGGATGGTCCCGGTCCGGTGCGGCTCGCTGAGCGCACGGCGCAGAGTGCCGAGTTCGGTGGCCGCGAGGTCGCCCGCACCCGTGTCCAGCCCGAGCAGCCGCCAGGGCCCGACGTCGAGTCGGTGCCGGCGCAGGGCGGGATGGTTGGAGAGGTCGGCCTCGAACTCGGGCGCGTCGTGGTTGCCGGGCACCGCCAGCACCGGGGCGTCGAGTGCGGTGGAGAGTTCCTCCAGGGCGTCCGCGACCGGCGGGTAGGCGGCGCGGTCGGCGTGATCGACGAGGTCGCCGGTGACCACGATCGCATCCGGCGCGATCTGGGCCCCCTCGGCGACGGCCGCGATCCGGCGGACCCGCGCCGGCGCGTCGATCACGCCGTAGAGCGGGCCGTCGCTGCGAGCGTGCAGGTCCGACAGGTGCAGCACGGTCAGAGCGGGGGTCGCAGCCGGGGTGTTCATCGGTGTGCTTCCGGTGCCGGCGTCGGGACGGCCCCGTCGCGCGGCGCCGTTGCGCCGGGCGAGGCCATCTCGCCACGCCGTGCCGCTTTGCTCTGCAGCGATTCCGCTTCCGTCGCGGTCAGTCCGTGGGCGAGCAGGTAGGCGACCGCTGATCCGTACGCGCGTTCGATGCCGTCCAGGGCGTGTTCGAGGGCCCACGCGGGGCTTTCCAAGCGCATGAGGAGGGTCTGCGCGGCCAGCCCGGCGGGCAGGTGCAGCGCCGCGACCTCGTGCTGCACGCGCTCCCGTTCGGCGGCGGGGACCCGGCTGCCGGAGATCTCGTAGTCGGCGACCGCCGCGGCCCGGTCGTCGCCGGCTGCGAGCCGGGCCAGGGCGACGACGAGGCCGGTGCGGTCCTTCCCCAGGGTGCAGTGGACGAGCACGGCGCCCTCGGCGCGGGCGACCGCCGCGACCGCTGCGGCGAGTTCGCGGGCGCGGCGCTCGACGAGGAGGCGGTAGATGCCGTCGATGTCGCCGCTGGCGGGCGCCCCGCCCAGGAGCCGGTACAACGGCGCCGAGATGACGTTCAGTCCGGGTGGGGCCGCCGCCGGGCGCTCGGGAGTGTCGCGCAGATCGACGACGGTGGTCACGCCCAGACGGCTCAGCTCGTCGATGGCCTCCGGCTGGACGCCGTCGAGGGTGGCCGATCGCACCAGCCAGGGGGCGCCGGCGGCGTCGATGCCGCTGAGGCGGGCGTTGAACGTCCCGGGCAGGTGGAGGTCGGGAGACGACTGCATTCCGTTGTTCCGTTCGTCGTGAAATATCTTCCACGAACGATTCTGCTCAGCCAGGAAACATCCGGGTGAACAGCGGGAGAACGATGAGCGAACGCTCGGGAACGACTCCTGAACGCGTCCGGCGGATCAGTCGTCGGGGTCTTCGGTCAGCGCGTCCGCGACGACGTCGCGCATGCCGCCGACATCGTCCGGGGCCGTGGCCTCCTGCATCGTCCAGGCGAACAGCGCCTGCAGGGTGACCAGCTGGGCGACGCGGCTGGCCGAGGGGTCCACGCCGTGGGCGCGGTGGATGAGCCCGGTCACCAGGCACTCGTCGGCGAGCCGGACCAGCGGCGAGCGGGAGAAGTTCGTGACCGCGATCACCGCGGCACCGTGCTCTTTCGCCGTGCGACATGCCGCCAGCGTGTGTACGTTGGCCCCCGAATAGCTCACCGCGACGCAGACGTCGCCGTCGCCGAGCGCATGGGCGCAGAACTGCTGGGTGATCACGTCCGTCGGCGCCTGCACGGGGAAGCCCGCGGTCAGGAAACGGATGACGACATCCTGAATCGGCGGATTCGAGAACCCCGAGCCCACCAGGACGATGCGGGACGCCGTCCGCAGCCGCCCGGCGGCGGCGCGGAATCGGGCGGGGTCGAGGGTCTGCCGGGCGGTCTCCAAGGCGTCGATGGACGCCTGGAAGGTCGCCTGCGCCGGGTCGTCGTCGGGCTGCGGGCCGGCGGACGGGTCGTCGTCGGTCTGGCGGGCCAGTTCGAGCCGGACGTGCTGGTAGCCCCGGAAGCCCGCGTTCTGGCAGGCGCGGACCACCGTCGCCGGCGATGTCCCGGAAGCCTCGGCGACCATCGCCGTCGACCACTCGGCGACCTCGCCCCGATGGGCGAGGATCACGCCGATGACCCGCTGCTCGCCGGCGCCGAGGGAAGGGAGCGCCGCGCGCAGCGTCGTGGTGGCGCTGGTCGCATCCCGGCCCACCCGGGCTGGCGATCCGTCCTCCATGCCGTCTCCGTTCATGCTGTTGGCCTCATACCGGCTGGCGCCGGCCGCCGTCGGGGCAGGGTGGTCAGCAGCACGCCGCTGATGACCACCAGGCCGCCCAGCACCTGCGACCAGAGCAGGGGCCGTCCGGTCAGCACCTGTACTGCGGCGATGAACACCGGCATCAGGTTGATGGACGCGCCGGCGGCGGCGGCGCCCGTTTGGGGCACGGTCATGTTCCACAGGGCGAAGCTGATCACCGAGGGGAAGATCGCGATGAACAGCAGCGACCACATCGCGGCCGGCGACTGCGGCCAGCCGGCGCCGGTCGCGGCGGCGAACGGGGCGAGCACCAGCGCGGCGAGCGCGGCCTCGACGCCGGTGGCGGTGATCGGCGGCACGTCGGCCACCCAGCGCCCCATCGTCGTGTAGGCGGCCCAGAGCACCACCGAGGTGAGGATCAGGATATCGCCGGTGTGCAGCTGCAGGCCGGCGATGCGCCACACCTGCCCGTGGGTGAGCACGATCACCACCCCGACCAGGCCGATCAGCAGCCCGGATACGGCTCGTCGGGTGAGTCCCTGCCCCAGGAAGATCGCGCCGCACACCGTGATCGCCAGCGGACTGACCGAGGTGATCAGGGAGGCATTGAGCGGGGTGGTCATCTGCAGCGCCCAGTACAGCACCACGTTGTACACGGCCAGGCCGATCAGCGCGATCAGCAGCAGCCGGGGCAGACGCCGGGCCACCAGGCGCCAGTCGGGGTGCTCGATCAGCTGGGCCACGATCAGCAGGAGCGGGGCCGCCAGCAGCCAGCGCCAGAACGTGAGCCCCAGCGGGCTCATGGTGGCCACGGCGACGTGCCCGAAGATGTAGTTGCCGGCCCAGAACAGGTTGGTCAGCACCAGCGCGAGCGGCGCCAACAACTGCTTCGAGCGCACGGGGCTCCCTCCTCGAGGATGTGCCGGCCCTCGCCGGCAGCAGGACGACAGTCTCTCAGCGCGCCTCGACCGGCCCCAGCAGGGCCTGGGCGAAGGTGGCGTGCACCGACTCCGGATCGGACGGGTGGAACACCCCCGCGATCACGTCGCGGTACAGCCGGGCCAGCTCGCCGTTGCTCTGGAAGGCCCCGCCGCCGCATGACAGCATCGCTTCGTCCACGGCCCGCTTGGCCTGCACCACCGCGCGATGCTTGAATCCGGCCACCTTGGTGAACCAGCCGGTCCCGAGGTCGGCGCCGGAGTCGATGAGGCCGGTGACGAGATCCCGATCGTTGTCGACTCCGTCCACGATGATGCCGAGCTCGCCGATGCGCCAGCGGATATCCGGGTCCTGGTCGTAGGCGGCGCCGGTGCGCAGCGAATGCCGGGTGCGCACCCGCTGCACGGCCAGTTCGAGCGCGCGGCGGGCGATGCCCGTGTAGACGCTGCCGACCAGCACCGAGAACGCCACGAAGATGCCCACCACCAGCGGGTCGGCGCTCGGGCCCGGCGCCAGACGGCGCACCACCCGGTCGGCGGGGGCGGTGGCCCCGTTCAGCACGGTGGTGCAGCTGCAGGAGGCGCGCATCCCCAGCGGGTCCCAGTCGTCGAGGCTGCGGGCGTGCTCGTCGCGGGGCACGAAGCCGTAGACGATGCGCGGGCCGTCCGGGTCCGCCTCGTCCAGGCCGAACGTTCCCAACCAGGTCCAGGCGGGGCTCAGCGATGTGAAGATCTTGGTGCCGGAGTAGCTCACCGACCCGTCCGGATTGGTCACCGCCCGAGTGGTGGAGCCCAGCAGCACCAGATCATTGCCGGCCTCGGACACGCCGAACGCGTAGATCTCGCCCGCGCAGGCCCCTGAGAGGACGAAGTCGAGGGCCGGGTCCCCCCGGTCATGCAGGTAGCGGGCGACGCCCGTCCACACCAGGTGCATGTTGATCGCCAGCGCCGTCGCCGGGGCCGCGCCCGCCAGCCGGGCCTGCGCGCGTCCCACCTGCGCGAAGGTCAGTCCCAGCCCGCCGAACTCGGCCGGGACCAGAGCGGCGAGATAGCCGCGCTCGCGCAGCTCGGCCAGGTCGGCGTCCGGAAACTCGGCGGCCGCGTCGTACTGCGGGGCCCGGGCGCGAAAGCGCTCCAGCAGGTCGTCGGGCAGCAGCGCGGTGACGTCGAACGCTCCCGGCTCGGTGGATGTATCAGCCATGATGTCCTCTCCGCAGGCCGCGGCGGCGGCCGATCGCGTCCGTCCAGCTTAAGCTGATCGGCATCCGACCAGAGAGGATCATCCGCCGTGAGCTTCCCACCCACCACGCCGATACAACTGCCGGGGCTGATCCGCGACGACCGCTGGTACCAGAAGTCGATCTTCTACGAGCTGCTGGTCGGCAGCTTCGCCGACTCGAACGGCGACGGGATGGGCGACCTGCAGGGGATCACCGACCGGCTCGACTACCTGCAGTGGCTGGGCGTCGACTGCCTGTGGCTGCCGCCGTTCTTCGAGTCCCCCATGCGCGACGGCGGCTACGACGTGGCCGACTATCGGCGCATCAAGGCCGAGTACGGCAACCTGGACGACTTCCGCCGCCTGGTGGCGCACGCCCACCAGCGCAACATGCGCATCCTCATCGACCTGCCGCTGAACCACACCTCCGACCAGCATCCCTGGTTTCAGGCCTCCCGCAGTGATCCGTCCGGTCCCTACGGCGACTACTACGTGTGGCGCGACACCGATGACGGCTACCCCGACGCCCGCATCATCTTCAGCGACTACGAGTCGTCCAACTGGGCCTTCGACGACGAGCGCCGCCAGTTCTACTGGCACCGCTTCTACGCTCACCAGCCCGACCTCAACTACGAGAACCCGGCCGTGCAGGCCGAGGCCATCGACGTGGTGCGCTACTGGCTGGCGCAGGGCGTGGACGGCTTCCGGCTGGACGCCATCCCCTACCTGTTCGAGGAGGAGGGCACCGACTGCGCCGGGGTGCCCGCCACCCACGAGTTCCTCGCCCAGCTGCGCGAGATCGTCGACCGCGAGTTCCCGGGCCGGATGATGATCGCGGAAGCCAACCAGTGGCCCGACGAGGTCGCCGAGTACTTCGGCACCGACGAGCGCCCCGAGTGCCAGATGGCCTTCGACTTCCCCACCATGCCGCGCATCTTCTACGCTCTGCGCTCGCACGACGCCCGCGAGCTGGAGCGCGTGCTCGCCATGCAGACCGACATCCCGGCCGGCGCCGCCTGGGGCGTGTTCCTGCGCAACCACGACGAGCTGAGCCTGGAGATGGTCGACGAGGCCTATCGGCAGGCCATGTACGGCTGGTACGCCTACGACCCGCGGATGCGCGTCAACCTCGGCATCCGCCGCCGGCTCGCCTCCCTGCTCGACAACTCGCGGGCCGAGCTCGAGCTCTCGCACGCGCTGCTGCTGTCGCTGCCGGGCAGCCCCTTCCTCTACTACGGCGACGAGATCGGGATGGGCGACAACATCTGGCTCGACGACCGCGACGCCTCCCGCACCCCGATGCAGTGGACGCCCGACCGCGACGCCGGGTTCTCCAGCGCCGACCCGGGCAAGCTCATCCACCCCGTCGTGCAGTCGCTGGTGTTCAACTACGTGGCCAAGAACGTCGAGCGCGAGCGCGCCCAGTCGCAGTCGCTGCTCAACTGGGTGCGCGGGATGATCATGCAGCGCAAACTGCACCCCGCGTTCTCGCTGGGCGACTGCCGGGTGGTCGAGAGCGACCACCCCGGTGTGGTGGCCTTCGTGCGGTCGGTGGACTCGCGCAGCGACGGCTACCGGACCCGGCCCGACGCCGTGCTGTGCGTGTACAACTTCGCGATCACCGCGGTGAGCGTCCACCTGCACGACGCCGATCTCGCCGGCCGGGACCTGCACGACATCTTCGGCGGCGAGGGGTTCCCGGCGTTCGACGACGCCGGGGACCTGGAGCTCACCCTCGGCGCCCAGGACTTCTACTGGCTGGGGATCGAGTCGCCGCGGGCGGTCTGAACGTCAGCCCCGGCGCAGCAGCCGCAGGGCGATGCCGTCGAGGATGTCGTGCTCGGAGTCGAGCACCGTCCCGAGCGGCGCCCCGGCGTCCCGCGTGCGGCGCTCGATGCGGGCGCAGAGGGCGTCCCAGATCACCGCGGCGGCGCCGGCGACGGCCGCGCGCCCTGCGGCCAGCCCCCACGAGCGCAGCGTGCCCGGCCCGGCGGCGACGATGCGTTCGCAGGCGGCGCGGCTGGCGGCGATCGGGACGGCCAGGCCGTGCAGCCGGTCGCGGTCATACTGCTGCAGCCCGGCCGCGACCATGGTGATCGCGGTGACCGAGCCCGAGACGCCCACGAAGCTGTGCACCGCCCCCAAGTCGACATGCTCCTCGACCCGGTCGAGGGCAGCCTCGACGTCGGCGGTGACGGCGGCGCGCGCCGCCGTGGTCATGGGGGCGCCGCCGTGCACGTGGCGCTCGGTGAGCCGGACCGACCCGATGTCGGCGGAGTAGGCCTGCCGCGGTTCGGCGTCGCCGAGCACGAACTCGGTGGAGCCCCCGCCCATGTCGACCACCAGCGTCGGGCGCGGCAGGCCGCGACCGGACAGGCTGGCGGTCGCGCCCAGGAACGACAGGCCCGCCTCCTCGGTGCCGGGCACGATGTCCGGGTCGACGCCGATGCGGGCGTGGACGCCCGCGACGAGCTCGTCCGCGTTGGCGGCGTCGCGCGAGGCGGACGTCGCCACGAAGCGCACCTGGTCGGGGGACAGCTCGGCGAGATCGGCGGCGTAGGAGTCGAGGGCGGCGAACAGCCGGGCCAGGGCCTGCGGGGCGAAGCGGCCGGTGCGGTCGATCCCCTCGCCCAGCCGGACGATCTCCGAGCGGCGGCGCAGCTCGCGCAGGTGCGGGGCAGGGCCGTCCGGAGTCCCGGCCGCGCCCCCGTCCTCCGCGACGAGCAGGCGCACCGTGTTGGTGCCGCAGTCGAAGGCGGCGACGCGCGTCATGAGCACGCTCCGTCCGGGCTGCCCTGGCCGCGATGCCGAACGATCTCCCACAGCCCCACCGCGGTGGCCGCGGCGACGTTCAGCGAATCGACCCCGTGCCGCATCGGGATGGTGACGATCCGGTCGGCCGAGGCCAGCGCCCCGTGCGAGAGGCCATCGCCCTCGGTGCCGACCAGCAGTGCCGTCCGTGCGGAGGCCGGCAGCCGGTCCAGCGGGATGGCGTCGTCGGCGAGGGCCATCGCATCCAGGGTGAAGCCCCGCTCGTGCAGATCGGCGACGGCCTGGCGCCAGGGCCCCAGCCGCGTCCACGGCACCTGGAAGACCGTCCCCATGCTGACGCGGATGCTGCGCCGGTACAGCGGGTCGGCGCAGCGGGCGGTGACGAGGACGGCGTCGGCGCCGAGGGCCGCCGCCGAGCGGAAGATCGCGCCCAGGTTGGTGTGGTCGACGACGTCCTCGACCACGACGACCAGCCGGGCGCCGTGCAGCACGGCGTCGAGGGACGGCTCGGGGCGGCGGTCGAAGGCGCCCAGCGCCCCGCGGTGCAGGGTGAAGCCGGTCGTGGCGCGCAGCAGGTCCGAGTCGCCCTCGTAGACGGGCGGGTCGACGCCGGCGGCGGCGAGCAGGCGTTCGAGCTGCGGCCGCCACTCCGGCAGGATGAGGAACGACCGAGGCGTGTGCCCGGTCTCGAGCGCCCGCTCGATGACGCTGAACGACTCCGCCATGAACAGGCCGTGCGGGGCCTCCAGGCTGGAGCGCAGCCGGGAGTCCGTCAGGTGCAGGTAGTCGGCCAGCCGCGGATCGGCGGGATCGGACATCGGGACGAGCTGCACAGCAGCCACTGTAGCGGCCGTCCGGGCCGGGGCCGGCTGCCGCGCGGGCGATCGGCCGGGGCGGGATGAGGGCGCGGCGGGTGCTCCGGGACGTCCGCCGCGGCCCCGATAGGCTGGGCGCGACCCCGTTGCGAGAGAGGACATCCTGTGCCGCATCCTGAGACCGACCGCACCCGCGTGGCCATGGTGCGCCACGGCCAGACCGACTGGAATCTCGCCGGCCGCATCCAGGGGGCGACGGATGTGCCGCTCAACCGTACCGGCATCGAGCAGGCCCATGCCACGGCGGAGAGCCTGCGCGGCCAGGACTGGGGGCTGCTGCTCGCCAGCCCGCTGGAGCGGGCGCGCGTGACGGCGGAGATCATCGCCGCCGAACTGGGGCTGGACGCCCCCGTGCTGGTCCCGGAGCTGCACGAGCGCGCGTTCGGCCCGCTGGAGGGCCTCACCCCCGACGAGCGCCAGCAGCGCTACCAGGACCGCCGCGATCTGGACGGAGTCGAGACGACCGGGCAGGTCGCGGACCGTGCCCAGCCCGCCATTGACCGGGAGGTGCAGCGGCACCCGGGCGCCCACGTGCTGGTGGTCGCCCACGGAGGCGTCATCGGATCGCTGCTGCTGCGCGTGACCCAGGGGCGGCTGCCGCGGCCCGAAGACGTCATCCCCAACGGGGCGGTCAACGAGTTCGGCATCGACGCGCAGGGCGGCTGGAGCCTGCTCGCCTACGCGGCCAGGCCCAGCGACCTCTACCGCGCGATGCCCTGAGGCGCGGCGTCCGGCGCAACGACCCGGCGGCGGATGAATGCCACGGTCTCGTCGGCGGCGGCCTGCGGCGCCTCGTAGTGCACCAGGTGCCCCACCCCCGGGTACAGGTGCAACTCGACGTCGGGCAGGGTGGCCGCGAACGCGCGCTGCGCATCCGGATTCACGATGTCGTCGCGCTCGCCGCAGAGCATCAGCACGGGCAGGTCGAGCTGCTCGCGGGCCTCGGCGACGGTGTGCTCGCAGCTGGTCCGGAAGGCATCCAGCACATCGCGGGCGGACGAGAACCGCGAGAAGTACTGGGCGTGCTGACGGTGGATCCAGCGGCGCAGCTCCCGATCGCGGGTCTTGGCCATGACCTCGCTCATCACCCGCACCACGGGGGGTGCGGACAGCACGGCTGCCGCGGCCCGCTGCGGCAGCCGGGCGGCGGCCGCGTACAGTCCGATCGCCGCCTGCGTGCCGAGGCGGTTGGGGCCCTCCAACGCGGACTGGGAGATGGGGTTCACCAGCACCAGCGCGTCCGGCCACAGGCCGCGCTGCAGGCCGAAAGCGGCCACGACCGACCCGAATGAGTGCCCGAGCAGCACGAACGGCCGTTCCGGCTCGACGATCCGGCCGCAGAACCCGGCCAGCCAGGCGCCGTAGCCGGCCTCGGTGCAACCGCCCGCGGGCGCCGGCGAGCGGCCGAAGCCCGGCAGGTCCGGGATGACGATCGACCAGTCCGGCAGCTGCCGGCTGGCCGCGGCCGCGATCTGCGCCAGCCCCTCGTGGGTGCCGCGGAAGCCGTGGACGAGCACCAGCGTGCCCTCCGGGGCCCCGGCCGCGTCGTCCTGGCGCTGCGCCCCGTACTCCCACCAGTGCGTCGGGACGCCGTCGATCACGGCGATGCGGTGGCTGGACGCGACGGGGGGAACGGGGGGAACGGGCACGGTGGGCAGTCTAGCTGCGGAGTGGGCGCCAGCCGCCGTGTCGGACATGGCGGATACGATGGCCGCATGTCCGATTCGGCTCCTGCGAGTTCCCCGTCCGTCGCGCCACTGCCCGGCTGGGCCCGCCGCCTGGCGGTGTTCGACACGGAGACCACCGGGGTCGACACCAGCCGCGCCCGCCTGGTCAGCGCCTGCATCGCCGTGCTGGACGAGCAGGGCCAGGTCGTCGAGCGCCGCGATTGGCTGGCCGATCCCGGCGTCGAGATCCCCTGGCAGGCGACGCGCGTGCACGGCATCACCACGGAGCGCGCCCGCGCCGAGGGAGCCCCGGCCGCTCAGGTGGTGGCCGCGGTGGTGGCCGCGCTGCGCGAGCTGTTCGCGGCGGGCACCGCGGTCGTGGCCTACAACGCTCCGTTCGACTTCACGCTGCTGCGCCACGAGGCCGCCCGGCTCGGGATCTCTCCCCTGGTCAATCCCTCCCCGATCGTTGACCCGCTCATCCTCGACAAAGAGGTCGACCGGTACCGCAAGGGCAAGCGCACCCTCTCGGCCACCTGCACCCGCTACGGCGTGCAGCTGGAGTCGGCCCACGACTCGGCCGCCGACGCCATCGCCGCCGGGCGGGTCGCGCAGGCGATCGCGGCCGCGTACCCGCAGCAGCTGGCCATGAGCGCGCAGGATCTCCACACCGCGCAGATCGGATGGGCGCGGGACCAGGCCGACAGCTTCGCCGACTACATGCGCAACGTGCGCGGACGCACCGACTTCGTGGCCGGCGGGTCCTGGCCCGAGCACTGAGCTTCCCCCATCCCCGGCCGCCGCATCCGGAAACGACGAAACGCACCGTCCTCACGCTGGAGGACGATGCGTTCGCGGGACGAACCGGGCGGCTCAGCCCAGGTTGCCGAAGCCCTTGTAGCGGTTCTTGAACTTCTCGACGCGGCCGGCGGAGTCCATGATGCGCTGCTTGCCCGTGTAGAACGGGTGCGACGCGGAGGAGACCTCGACGTCGACCACCGGGTAGGTGCTGCCGTCGGTGTACTCGATGGTCCGGTCGGTCTGGATGGTCGACTCGGTCAGGAACAGCTCGCCGGAAGCGAGGTCACGGAACACGACCGGTCCGTACGCGGGGTGAATCCCAGCCTTCATATTGCTACCTCCGAAATCTGTGGCCTGTGAGCCAGGCCAGCCGTCAACATTACCACAGTCGGGCGGTTCCAGCCCGGCTTCGGCGGGCGGGCTGGCGTGTGTGGGGTGTGGTGCGCGGCGTGAGCGCGGCAGAAGTCAGGACATCCGGCCGGCATCTGCCGAAGTCAGGACTGCGGCGTCCTGCCCCCCGGCGGATGTCCTGGGTTTAGGGCGGGATCATGCCGGAGCCGGGCAGGATCGTACCGGGCTAGGGGGGCAGGGCGCGGCCGGACGGGACGCGCCGAACTCAGGGGATCGAGCCCCGTTTCGCCGAACTCAGGTGGCGGGGTGCCTG
>JBDNYM010000056.1:0-12486 GCA_047722305.1 Pseudoclavibacter sp.
TCGTCAGCTCGTGTCGTGAGATGTTGGGTTAAGTCCCGCAACGAGCGCAACCCTCGTCCTATGTTGCCAGCACGTAATGGTGGGAACTCATAGGAGACTGCCGTGGTCAACACGGAGGAAGGTGGGGATGACGTCAAATCATCATGCCCCTTATGTCTTGGGCTTCACGCATGCTACAATGGCCGGTACAGAGGGCTGCAATACCGCAAGGTGGAGCGAATCCCAAAAAGCCGGTCTCAGTTCGGATTGAGGTCTGCAACTCGACCTCATGAAGTTGGAGTCGCTAGTAATCGTAGATCAGCAACGCTACGGTGAATACGTTCCCGGGCCTTGTACACACCGCCCGTCAAGTCATGAAAGTCGGCAACACCCGAAGCCGGTGGCCTAACCTTTTGGAGGGAGCCGTCGAAGGTGGGGCTGGTGATTAGGACTAAGTCGTAACAAGGTAGCCGTACCGGAAGGTGCGGCTGGATCACCTCCTTTCTAAGGAGCATCTGAGGCTCATTCGAGTCTCTAGAGCTGAGCTGTTCCAAAGCAGCTCAGGTAAGCTCAAGGGTGGAACATCACATTGTCTCGTTGATCGGATTTCTTCTCAGTACTGCCAGTGATGGCGTGGAACGGAAGGGTCTGGTTCGGCGGGAATGCACACTGTTGGGTCCTGGGGGATCCGGAGCAGTCGAGAGGTTGCTACTCTTCTCCAGGGCCGAAAGGCCTACGGACCGTGATCGTCATGAGAGTGGCGAAGCGGTACCGACCGTATGTTGAGAACTACACAGTGGACGCGAGCATCAAACGATCGTAAGATCGTTGGATAGTAGTCAATTTTCAATATTGACAACAACTGGTGAATCCGATTCTGCCTCTTTATGAGGCGATGACGATTCGCTACTTATGTAGTCAAGTTTCTCAGAGCAATTGGTGGATGCCTTGGCATCTGGAACCGAAGAAGGACGTAGCAATCTGCGATAAGCCTCGGGGAGTCGATAAGCGGACTTCGATCCGAGGATTTCCGAATGGGGAAACCCAGCCAGGCTTGACCTGGTTACTCCAGTCTGAATTCATAGGGCTGGAGGGGGAACGTGGGGAAGTGAAACATCTCAGTACCCACAGGAAGAGAAAACAATTCAGTGATTCCGTTAGTAGTGGCGAGCGAACGCGGAACAGGCCAAACCGCTTGTGTGTGATAGCCGGTAGGCGTTGCATGAGCGGGGTTGTGGGACTTCTCAGCTGAACTACCGATCAGCAAGAGTACGCGTTGAATATAGTCGAACAGTCTTGAATGGCTGATCATAGAGGGTGGTAATCCCGTAGACGAAATGTTCAACCGGCTCGAGAGGTATCCCAATTAGCACGGGGCCCGTGAAATCCCGTGTGAATCTGTCAGGACCACCTGATAAGCCTAAATATTCCCAGATGACCGATAGTGAACAAGTACCGTGAGGGAATGGTGAAAAGTACCCCGGGAGGGGAGTGAAATAGTACCTGAAACCAATTGCTTACAATCCGTTGGAGCCAGCTTGTCTGGTGACAGCGTGCCTATTGAAGAATGAGCCTGCGAGTTAGTGATATGTGGCGAGGTTAACCCGAGAGGGGTATCCGTAGCGAAAGCGAGTCTGAATGGGGCGTTCAGTCGCATGTCCTAGACCCGAAGCGGGGTGATCTATCCATGGCCAGGTTGAAGCGCGGGTAAGACCGCGTGGAGGACCGAACCCACTTAGGTTAAAAACTGAGGGGATGAGCTGTGGATAGGGGTGAAAGGCCAATCAAACTCCGTTATAGCTGGTTCTCTCCGAAATGCATATAGGTGCAGCGTCGCGTGTTTCTTCCTGGAGGTAGAGCTACTGGATGGTAGATGGGGCCTACAAGCTTACTGACGTCAGCCAAACTCCGAATGTCAGGAAGTGAGAACGCGGCAGTGAGTCGGCGGGGGATAAGCTTCGTCGTCGAAAGGGAAACAACCCAGACTACCGAATAAGGTCCCTAAGCGTGTGCTAAGTGGAAAAGGATGTGGAGTTGCATTGACAACCAGGAGGTTGGCTTAGAAGCAGCCACCCTTGAAAGAGTGCGTAATAGCTCACTGGTCAAGTAATTCTGCGCCGACAATTTAACGGGGCTCAAGCACACCACCGAATTCGTAGCATTCACATTTATGTGGATGGGTAGGAGAGCGTCGTGTAGCGAGTGAAGCTGCGGGGTAACCCAGTGGTGGACGCTACACGAGTGAGAATGCAGGCATGAGTAGCGAAAGACGGGTGAGAAACCCGTCCTCCGAAAGACCAAGGTTTCCAGGGCCAGGCTAATCCGCCCTGGGTAAGTCGGGACCTAAGGCGAGGCCGACAGGCGTAGTCGATGGACAACGGGTTTATATTCCCGTACCGGCAAAGAACCGTCCCAATCAATCCAGTAATGCTAAGTTCCTGATCCGTTCGGTCATCCTTCGGGATGATTTGTTCGGGGAAGCTACGAACCTATGCTGGTGCGGTTAACGTATTAACAGGTGTGACGCAGGAAGGTAGCCTCCGCGGGGCGATGGTTGTCCCCGTTCAAGGACGTAGGCCGAGGAATAGGCAAATCCGTTCCTCATCCGGCCGAGATCCGATGATGAGTCCGTATGGACGAAGAGGGTGATCCTAAGCTGCCGAGAAAAGCATCGACGTGAGGTTCTAGCCGCCCGTACCCCAAACCGACTCAGGTGGTCAGGTAGAGAATACCAAGGAGATCGAGAGAATCGTGGTTAAGGAACTCGGCAAAATACCCCCGTAACTTCGGAAGAAGGGGGGCCTGAGACGTGAAAGGACTTGCTCCTCGAGCGTTGTATGGCCGCAGAGACCAGTGGGTAGCGACTGTTTATCAAAAACACAGGTCCGTGCTAAGTCGCAAGACGATGTATACGGACTGACGCCTGCCCGGTGCTGGAAGGTTAAGAGGAAAGGTTAGCACTTCGGTGCGAAGCCCAGAATTTAAGCCCCAGTAAACGGCGGTGGTAACTATAACCATCCTAAGGTAGCGAAATTCCTTGTCGGGTAAGTTCCGACCTGCACGAATGGCGTAACGACTTCCCAACTGTCTCAACCACGAACTCGGCGAAATTGCACTACGAGTAAAGATGCTCGTTACGCGCAGCAGGACGGAAAGACCCCGTGACCTTTACTATAGCTTGGTATTGGTGTTTGACGCAGTCTGTGTAGGATAGGTGGGAGACTTTGAAGCGATGGCGCCAGCTATCGTGGAGTCGTTGTTGAAATACCACTCTGATTGCTTTGAACATCTAACTTCGATCCGTGATCCGGATCAGGGACAGTGCCTGGTGGGTAGTTTAACTGGGGCGGTTGCCTCCTAAAGAGTAACGGAGGCGCCCAAAGGTTCCCTCAACCTGGTTGGCAATCAGGTGTCGAGTGTAAGTGCACAAGGGAGCTTGACTGTGAGAGAGACATCTCGAACAGGTGCGAAAGCAGGGACTAGTGATCCGGCAGTGGCTTGTGGAAGCGCTGTCGCTCATCGGATAAAAGGTACCTCGGGGATAACAGGCTGATCTTGCCCAAGAGTCCATATCGACGGCATGGTTTGGCACCTCGATGTCGGCTCGTCGCATCCTGGGGCTGGAGTTGGTCCCAAGGGTTGGGCTGTTCGCCCATTAAAGCGGTACGCGAGCTGGGTTCAGAACGTCGTGAGACAGTTCGGTCCCTATCCGCTGCGTGCGTTGGAAATTTGAGAGGGTTTGTCTCTAGTACGAGAGGACCGAGATGAACCGACCTCTGGTGTGCCAGTTGTTCTGCCAAGAGCACGGCTGGTTGGCTATGTCGGGTTGGGATAACCGCTGAAAGCATCTAAGCGGGAAGCCTTCCTCAAGATGAGATTTCCATGCCTTTTGGTGAGAGGTCCCCAGTAGACGACTGGGTTGATAGGCCGGATGTGGAAGCACGGATAACGTGTGGAGCTGACCGGTACTAATAGACCAATAACTTTTCTACATACTTTCCAAGTATGTTCGCGTCCACTTTGTGGTTCCCGATTTACGGTCGGGAACACCTGTTCTTTCAGCTTCGTGCTGGAGAGCGACCAAGAATCGAATAGTGTTTCGGCGGCCATAGCGTGAGGGAAACGCCCGGTCTCATTCCGAACCCGGAAGCTAAGCCTCACCGCGCCGATGGTACTGCAAGGGGGACCTTGTGGGAGAGTAGGGCACCGCCGGACTTCATTTGCCAGAATGGCCACCAGAGATGGTGGCCATTCTGCGTTAAGGCGCGGTTTCGAGTCGTGAAATGAAGGAGCCGAAATGGCAGAGCACGGATCGCAGCGCGATCACCAGCGTGATCATCAGTACCGGGGCCGGGATCAGCATCGAGATCATGCTGCTCGCCCCGGGCGTCCCTCCGAGCGTTCGGAGCGGCGGCGGGCGCAGGGCGACGAGCCGCCCCTGCCCGACGAGATCGCTCCGGAGGACCTCGACTTCCGCGCGCGCGTTGAGCTGAAATCGCTCTCGAAGGAGAATGCAGATCTGGTGGCCCGACACCTCGCCATGGTGTCGATCTTGGCCGACGACGACCCCGAGCTCGCACACCGGCATGCGATGGCGGCGGCGGCGCACGCCGGGCGGCTCGGCATCGTCCGGGAGACCTCCGGGCTCACCGCCTACCGCCTCGGGGACTATGCGCTCGCCCTGCGCGAGCTGCGCACCTACCGCCGGATCACCGGCTCCGACGAGCACGCGGCGATCATGGCTGACTGCGAACGCGGCCTCGGCCGCAGCCAGCAGGCCCTCGAATTCGGTGAGTCCGTGGACCGGAGCACCCTCACGAAGCCGGCGCGGGTCGAACTCGCGATCGTGATGTGCGGTGCCCGCCGTGACCTGGACGACCTGCCAGGGGCCCGCCGTGAGCTGGAGATCCCCGAACTCGAGAAAGACCGGGCGTTCTCGTACTCGGCCCGGCTCTTCGAGGCCTACGCCGACGTGCTGCATGAGCTCGGCGACCCGGAGGCGGACGCCTGGCAGCGTCGCTCCCAGCGGGCTGCGCAGGCGTGGGCCAAGCACATCGCGGGGGGCAGCGCCAAGAAGGGCGGCGACGGCGATACCGTGGTCGACCTCGGCGCGCTGATCGAAGACGCGGGGGAGAAGCCATCTCGGGAGAGCCATCCATCATCACGCCGACCGGCTCGGGACGATCGCCATGGACACAACGAGCGCGGCGGCCGCGGCGGGCATGCCGGGCGCGATGGACAGGGACATGGCGACCGATCGCAGCATCGCTCACACGACGAGCACCATGGGCACGGGCCTGACGAGCACCGCAGGAATGCCAGCCACGGTCGCGACGAGCACCGTGGCAACGGCGGGTACGGGCGCGGTGGGCGTGACGACCATCGCGGACATGGCCGGGGCGGGAGCTCCCCTCGGGGCGGAAAGAACCCATCCCGATGACCACGCCCCGGCTCATCGACACCGCCGAAGCGCTCTACTGCGACCTCGACGGCGTCGTCTACCTCGGAGCCGAACCGGTGTGCGACGCCGTGGAGGCGCTCACCCGCGCCGCCGAGCGGGGCACCCGGGTCGCGTATCTGACGAACAATGCTTCGCGCACACCGGACGAGGTGGCGGGGCAGCTGCGCGGCCTTGGCCTGCACTCGGCCCAGGCGGACGACGTGGTGACGAGCGCACAGGCCTGCCCGGCACTGCTGCAGGAAGCGGGCATCCCCGCCGGGGCGGCGGTGCTCGTCGTGGGCGGTCTCGGCCTGCGGCAGGCCGTCGCCGGAGCCGGCTACCGGATCGTGGCCAGCAGCGGTGAGCATCCGGCTGCCGTGGTGCAGGGATTCGCCCCCGAGGTGGGGTGGCGCGAGTTGGCGGAGGCCTCTTTCGCGATCCAGGCCGGTGCCGTCTGGATCGGCAGCAACGACGACCGGACCATCCCCCGCGAACGCGGCCTGGCGCCAGGCAACGGCACCCTCATCGCGGCGGTGGCGGCCGCGACTGGCAGCACCCCGGTGCTCGCCGGCAAACCGCACGCGCCCATCTACCGCACCGCCGCCGAGCGCTTCGGCGTGCATCGGGCGCTCGCCATCGGCGATCGGCTCGACACCGACATCGAGGGCGCCAACCGGGCGGGTGTCGCCAGCGCCCTCGTCCTCACCGGCACTGATCGGGAAGCCCCGCTGTTCGCGGCGGAGCCCGCTCGGCGTCCGCGGTATGTGCTGGACACGCTGGCAGACCTGTTCGCGCCGGTGCAGAACCCCGAGGTCGACGGCAGCCGCGCCAGCTGCGGCGAAGCCCAGGTCGAACTCGACGGCGGGCGGCTGCGGGTGCGGCGGCCCGGTCGTCACGCCGATCGGCTGCTGGCTGCGGCGGCGCTGATCTGGGCGAGCGGCGTTGACCACCGGCAGCTGCGGCTGGATGCCGACCTGGGCGCGGGCTTCTAGACTGGCCGTATGATGACCACCTCCAGCTCGGGCACCGCCCCTGGCGCCGTCTCCGGCGCGTCGTTGATCGAGTCATCTCTCAGCCGCATCGAGCAGCTGCCGATCGAGCAGCGTGCCGTCGATTACGACCGGCTGCTCGTCGAACTTTCGCACCGGCTGCAGGATGTCCGCGGTCAGCAGCCGCTGGGGCGCTGACATGACGACGTCGAGAATCGAGCATCAGACCCAGACCCAGCGTCTGGACCAGGCTCTGGTCGCGCGTGGGCTGGCCCGTTCGCGCACCCGTGCCCAGGAGCTGGTGGCGTCCGGCCGGGTCCGGGTCAACGGGAGTGCCGTGACCAGAGCCGCCGCCCCCGTCCACGAGCACGACCGGCTGGCGGTGGATCAGCCGCAGGACGAGTGGGTCGGCCGGGGCGCCGGCAAGCTGCTCGCGGCGCTCGATGCCTTCCCCGTCTCGGTGGCGGGTCGGTGGGCGCTGGATGCGGGCGCCTCGACCGGCGGCTTCACCCAGGTGCTGCTCCGGGCCGGCGTGGCCCATGTCGACGCGGTCGATGTGGGCCACGGACAGCTGGATGCCCAGCTGCGGGCCGACCCGCGGGTCAACTGCGTCGAGGGAGTCAATCTGCGCGACTTCACGCTCGACGACCTCGGCCGCTCGACGGGTCTGCGGCCGGATCTGGTGGTCGGCGACCTGTCGTTCATCTCACTGGAGCTGGTCGTCCCAGCACTGGTGGAGGAGCTGCATCCGGCCGATATGATCCTGCTCATCAAACCCCAGTTCGAGGTCGGCCGCGACCGGCTGGGCGCCGGGGGAGTGGTTACCGACCCGGATCTGCAGCGCCAGGCCATCCGCGCCGTGCTGTCCCGGGCTCGCGCCTGCGGTTACGCGGTGGAGGGGCTCATCCCCTCGCCGGTGGTCGGCACCCACGGCAACCAGGAGTTCCTGGTCTGGCTGCGGCCGGGGCGGTCCGAGCTCGAGCGGGTGCTCTTCCTCGTCGACAGCGTGGTGAGGGGGCGGGGATGAGCCTGCGGCGCATCCTGCTGGTGATCCATCCCCGCAGCGAGGTGGCGGAGCACGCCACCCGTGTCACCTGCGGCCTGCTGCAGGAGGCCGGGGTGCAGCCGGTGTTCGTGGAGGAGGGGCTCGATCATCTGCGCGACTCCGGATTCGTGCCGGAGGGCGCCGGGGTGCTCGGCATCGACTGCACGCTCGAAGACCTCGAACTCGTCATGGTGCTGGGCGGCGACGGGACGATTCTGAACGCGGCCGAGATCGTCCGTCCCCGATCGGTGCCGATCCTGGGCGTCAATCTGGGGCACGTCGGCTTTCTGGCGGAGGCGGAGCGCGATGACCTGCTGCTCACCGTGCAGCGGGTGGTGGCCGGCGAATACACGGTCGAGGAGCGACTGGCTCTCGAGATCGAGATCAGCCACGGCGGGCGGGTGGTTGGCCAGGACTGGGCGCTCAACGACGCCACCGTCGAGAAGTCGCGCGGCGACAAGATGATCAACGTGGTCTGTGCCATCGGCGGGACGGCGCTCAGCCGCTACGCGTGCGACGGCATCGTCATGTCGACGCCCACCGGGTCCACCGCCTACAACTTCTCCGCCGGCGGACCGGTGGTCTGGCCCGACGTCGAGGCCCTGCTCTTCGTGCCGCTCAACGCGCACGCGCTGTTCTCCCGGCCCCTGGTGATCTCGCCGGACAGCGACATCGCCATCCAAGTGTCCGCCGACTCCGAGGGGGCCGACGTCTGGTGCGACGGGCGACGGCTCACGCACGTGCCCGCCGGCGCCCGGATCGTCGGGCGGCGGTCGCGGCGGCCGGTGCGGCTGGCGCGGCTCAACCAGGCCACCTTCGTCAGCCGGCTTGTGCACAAGTTCGACCTCCCCACCAACGGGTGGCGCGACCACGACGCCGGCGCCAACCCCACCTCTTCATGAAATGAATGCCGCGATGATCGAAGAAGTCGATCTGGACCGCTTCGGCGTGGTGCGTTCGGCGGTGATGCCGCTGCGCGCCGGGTTCACCGCGGTGACCGGCGAGACCGGTGCCGGCAAGACCATGGTGGTGACGGCCCTGCAGCTGCTGGCCGGTGGCCGCGCCGGGGCGGAGCGGGTGCGTTCCGGCACCGGTCAGGCCCGCGTCGAGGCACGGGCCGTGGTCGATAGCGCGGGGACGATCGCGCAGCGGGTGCATGATGCCGGCGGGGACCTCGACCCGATCGACGATCGGCGCAGCGAGCTCATCCTGGCCCGGGCAGTGGCCGCGAACGGGCGCTCGCGGGCGTGGGTCGGGGGCGCGGCTGTCCCGGTACACGTCCTGGCCGCGATCGGGGCGGAGCTCATCACCGTCCACGGGCAGTCGGATCAGCTGCAGCTGCGCTCGGCGGCCGCCCAGCGCGACGCCCTGGACGACTTCGCCGGCGACCCCGCCGCCCAAGCTCGGGCCGCGTGCCGCGAGGCCCACGGGACCTGGCGCGCGGCCGCCGACCGGGCCGTCGCCCTGCGCGCGGCCGCTGGGGATCGGGAGCGGCTGCTGGATGAGCTCCGCACCGAACTCGACCGCATCGACCGCGTCGATCCGCAGCCGGACGAGTACGAGCGCACGCAGCAGACCGTGGCCGTCCTGCAGCACCAGGAGGAGATCGCCGCCGCGCTGGCCACCGCGCACACGCTGCTGGCCGGCGACGAGACCGTGGCCGGGGGAGCCGGCATCCGCGATCGCCTGGAGGAGGCGCGCGGCAGCCTCGACCGGGTGCGGGCCTTCGACGACCGCCTGGCTGCGCTCGCCGACCAGCTCGCCGACATCGGTTTCCGCCTGGAGGATGCCGTGACCGGTGTCGCCGAGGTCCGCAGCGCCCAGGAGAGCGCCGGACCCGAGGCTCTGGAGGCGGCTGCCGATCGGCTGGCCGCGCTGCAGGGCCTGGTGCGCGCCTACGGCGACCTGCCGGCTGCCATCGCCCGGGGCGAGGAGCTGCGCCGCCGCATCGAGGACGTGGACGCCGGCGACGACCGCATCGCGCAGGCCGAGGCAGACGCGGCTGCCGCCCGGGAGCGCCTGGAGGCCGTCGCCGCCGTGCTGACCCGCATCCGCGCCGCGGCGGCCGGCCGCCTCGAACAGGCCGTCGAATACGAGCTGCACGCGCTGGCGATGCCGCGCTCCCGCTTCCGGGTGCGGCGCACCGCTGCCGAACCCGGGCCGGCGGGCGCCGACGTCATCGAGTTTCTCCTGCAGGCGAATCCGGGCGTCCCGGCCGCGCCCATCGCGAAGGCGGCGTCCGGCGGCGAGCTGTCCCGCATCATGCTGGCGCTGGAGGTGAATCTCGCCCGCGCCGGGCAGACGGCCTGCCTGGTCTTCGACGAGGTGGACGCCGGGGTCGGCGGCGAGGTCGCCCTGGAGATCGGCCGGCGGCTGCAGCGGCTGTCCGAGCAGGTGCAGGTGGTGGCGGTGACCCACCTGGCGCAGGTGGCGGCGTTCGCCGACCAGCAGATCAACGTGGTGAAGCGCTCGGACGGCGAGGTCACCTCCAGCGAGGTGACGCCGCTGGCGGGCGAGGCGCGCGTGCAGGAGATCGCCCGCATGCTGTCCGGTCTCGCCGACTCGGACACCGGGCTGGCACACGCCCGCGAACTGCTCGACACCGCCGCGCGGGCCGGTGGGCCGCCGGCGGAAGTCTGATAGGATCGAGGCCCGTGGATGATGCGCGGCAGGCTCAGGAAACCAAGCAGATCTTCGTCACCGGAGGAGTCGTCTCCTCCTTGGGGAAGGGGTTGACGGCGGCCTCGCTCGGTCGCCTCCTCACCTCCTCCGGGTTGCACGTGGTGATGCAGAAACTCGATCCCTACATCAACGTCGATCCCGGCACGATGAATCCGTTCCAGCACGGCGAGGTGTTCGTCACCGACGACGGGGCCGAGACCGACCTCGACATCGGGCACTACGAACGTTTCCTCGACACCAACCTCTCCCAGGCGGCCAACGTCACCACCGGCCAGGTGTACTCGACGGTCATCGCCAAGGAGCGCCGGGGCGAGTTCCTGGGGGGCACCGTGCAGGTCATCCCCCACATCACCGACGAGATCAAATCGCGCATGCGCGCCCAGGCCCACGCCGAGCCCCGCCCCGACGTGATCATCACCGAGATCGGCGGGACGGTCGGCGACATCGAGTCGCAGCCGTTCCTCGAGGCCGCTCGGCAGATCCGGCAGCAGCTCGGCCGCGACAACGTGTTCTTCGTGCACGTCTCGCTGGTGCCCTACATCAAGCCCAGCGGCGAGCTCAAGACGAAGCCCACCCAGCACTCGGTGGCCACGCTGCGCTCGATCGGCATCCAGCCCGACGCCATCGTGCTGCGCTCGGACCGCCCGGTCGGCGACGCCATCAAGGCCAAGATCGCCCTCATGTGCTCGATCGAGAACGAGGGCGTCGTCAACTGCCCCGACGCGTCCAGCATCTACGACATCCCCACCATCCTCAACGGCGAGGGGCTCGACACCTACATCGAGCAGCAGCTCGGGCTCGATCAGAAGGCCCACGCGGTGGACTGGTCCGGCTGGCAGCCGGTGCTGGATGCCGTGCACGACCCGCATCACGAGGTCACCATCGGCCTGGTCGGCAAGTACATCGACCTCCCCGACGCCTATCTGTCGGTCACCGAGGCGCTGCGGGCCGGCGGCTTCGCCCACCGCACCAAGGTGAACGTGAAGTGGATCGTCTCCGACGACCTGCTCGACCCCGAGGACTGCCGGCGGCTGCTGCTCGGCGTCGACGGCATCGTGGTGCCGGGCGGATTCGGCATCCGCGGCATCGAGGGCAAGATCGCCGGCCTGCACTTCGCGCGCGAGAACGGCATCCCGGCGCTCGGGCTGTGCCTGGGCCTGCAGTGCATGGTCATCGAGTACGCCCGCCACGTGACCGGGCTCACCGACGCCTCGTCGAGCGAGTTCGACCCGGACACGCCCATCCCGGTGGTCGCGACCATGTCCGAGCAGGTGGACATCCTGAAGAACGGCGAGATGGGGCACACCATGCGGCTGGGCCTCTACCCGGCCGAGCTGCAGCCCGGCAGCCTGGTGAGCCGGCTCTACGGCACCACCCAGGTGGGGGAGCGGCACCGGCACCGGTACGAGGTCAACAACCGGTACCGCGAGCAGATCGCCGCCTCGGGCATGGTGTTCTCGGGCACGTCGCCCGACGGCTCGCTGGTGGAGTTCTGCGAGCTGCCCACCGACGTGCACCCCTTCTACGTGGGCACCCAGGCGCATCCCGAGATGCGCTCGCGGCCGACCCGTCCGCATCCCCTGTTCGCCGGCCTCGTCGGCGCGGCCGTAGAGCGGGCGCGGTCCGGGAAGCTCTTCGACGAGCGGTGAACGGGACGAGCGACCCCGATGCCGGCGCGCCGCTGAGCGACGAGCCCCGCGACATCGGCGCGGTCCAGGTCGAGACCGTCTACCGGGGCGCGGTGTGGAACATCACCGATGAGCGCTTCCGTCTGGGCGGCCACGAACTGGACCGGCAGGTGCTGCGGCATCCCGGCTCAGTGGCCATCCTCGCCCTCGACGACCAGGACCGGGTCGCGCTGGTGCGGCAGTACCGGCATCCCGTGGCCGCGCGGCTGTGGGAGATCCCGGCCGGGCTGCTGGATGTCCCCGGCGAGCCGCTGGCGGCGGCCGCGGCCCGCGAACTGCACGAGGAGATCGATCGTTCAGCCGAGGTCTGGGAGCCGCTGATCTCGTTCTATTCGTCGCCGGGCGGCTCGGACGAACTGGTGCACGTCTTCCGCGCCCGGGGGCTGCACGAGCTCGCCCCCTTCCCCCGTGAGGCCGAGGAGGCCGAGTTCGAATACGCCTGGGCGCCGTTCCCGGAGATGGTCGAGGCCGTGCTGGCCGGGCGACTGCGCTCGCCGTCGCTGGTCGCCGGGGTGCTGGCCGAGTCGGCCCGCCGGTCGCGGTGATCGGGGCTGGAACTGACCGGGCCCGGTCGTGACCGCGCCCCGCGCCGACGGGGGAGGCGGCGCCGGGGCGGCCCAGGGGCACCGGCGCCGCGACAGCCGGGGGGGCCGCACGCAGGGG
>JBDNYM010000057.1:0-11708 GCA_047722305.1 Pseudoclavibacter sp.
CCCCCCCCCCGCCCCCCCCCCCGGGGGGGCGGCGCCCCCGGGGGGGGGGCCGGGTTATCTACCCCGGGGGCCCCCCCCGCCCCCGGGGGCGGCGGGGGGGGGCGCCCGGCACCCCGCCGAAGCGGCGGCTGCGGTGCCGGTACTCGTCGATGGCGGCCCAGAGGTCGGCCCGCCGGTAGTCGGGCCAGAGCACGCGCTGGAAGACGAGCTCGGCGTAGGCGGACTGCCAGAGGAGGTAGTTGGACAGCCGCTGCTCCCCCGAGCTGCGCACGAACAGGTCGACGTCGTCGTTGGGATGCGTCGACAGCCGGGCGGCGATGGAGCGCTCGGTGATCCCGTTCGGATGCAGGCGGCCGGCCTGGACGTCGCGGGCCAGGCCGCGCACCGCGTCCACCAGCTCGGCGCGGCCGCCGTAGTTGATGCACAGGTTGAGCGTTATCGTGGTATTGTCGCGGGTCTGGTCCTCGACGATGCGGAGGTCCTTGATCACCGAGCGCCACAGCCGCGGCCGGCGGCCGGCCCAGTGGATGCGCACGCCCCACGCGTCGAGCTGGTCGCGCCGCCGATGCAGGACGTCCCGGTTGAAGCCCATCAGGAAGCGCACCTCGGCCGGCGACCGCTTCCAGTTCTCGGTGGAGAACGCGTAGACGCTCAGCGTCTTGACCCCGACCTGGATGGCACCGGCCACGACGTCCAGCAGCGCCTCCTCTCCGGCCCGGTGCCCCTCGGTGCGGGGCAGGCCGCGGGCCCGCGCCCAGCGGCCGTTGCCGTCCATCACGATGGCGACGTGGGCGGGCACCTCGCCGGCGGGGATGCGGGGCGGCTCCCCGCCGGCGTAGTCGAGCGGTCTCAGCGCCGCGGGGGTCTTGGGGGTCATGATCTCCTCCCGAGTTGGCGCAGCGACCGCACCCGGCGTTCCAGGACGAACTGCGTGTAGGCGCGCACGAAGGCGTCGGCCCGGTCGAGGTCGGCTCCGGGCACGCCCGCCAGTTCGGCCCAGGCGCCGGCGCGCAGCCAGCGGAGGGCGTCGACGACCCCGACGCCGACCACCGGGACGTCGGGGGTGCGGCAGTCGTCGCACACCACGCCGCCGGCGGCGACCGACAGCGCCGTGAACGGCCCGCCCGCACCGCACCGCGCGCAGGCGTCGAGGCTCGGCGACCAGCCCGCGATCGACACCGCCCGCAGCGCGTACGAGTCGAACGTGATGGTGGGGTCGTGCTCCTGCCGCGCCAGCGACCCCAGCGCCGAGCCCAGCAGCACGAACTGCGCAGGCGTCGGCTCGGACTCGGTGATGCGGTCGGCGAGCTCGGCCATGGCCGAGCCGGAGGCGAACCGGGCGTAGTCGGCGGCCAGCGGCTCGCCGTACGGCGCCAGCCCGACGGCCTGGGTGACGATGTCGAGGCTGCGCCCCTCGGCGAACTGGGCGTCGACGCGCGAGAACGGCTCCAGGCGGGCGCCGAACCGCGACAGCGTGCGCCGCACGCCCTTGGCGACGGCGCGGACCTTACCGTGGCCCCGGGTCAGCAGGGTCACGATCCGGTCGGCCTCCCCGAGGTCCGTCGTGCGCAGCACGATGGCTTCGTCCCGGTAGAGCGGCATGCGTCCAGTATGCGGGCTCAGAAGCCCAGGCGGCCGAGCTGCTTCGGCGAGGTCTGCCATTCGCGGGCCACCTTGACCCGCACATCCAGGAACACGTGCTTGCCCAGGTAGCCCTCGATCTGCTCGCGGGCCGCCGTGCCGGCCGTGCGCAGGCGCGTGCCGGAACGGCCGATGACGATGGCCTTCTGGCTGTCGCGCTCCACGAAGATGCTGGCGTGGACGTCCACCAGGCCCGGCTTGTCGGAACGGGGCTCCAGCGAGTCGACCACCACGGCCACCGAATGCGGCAGCTCCGCCTCCAGGTCGGAGATCAGCGCCTCGCGGATGAGCTCGGCGACGTGCTCCGCGACCGATTCCTCCGCCCGCTGATCCTCCGGGTACAGGTTGGGCGAGGCCGGCAGCAGGGCGCGCAGCACGTCCGCCAGCTCGTCGAGCTGCTGGCCGGCGAGGGCGGACACCGGGATGACGTCATCCCAGTCGGTCAGCCGGTCCACGGCGATGAGCTGGGCCGCCAGCGCGTCGCGCGCGACCGCTTCGCTCTTGGTCACCACGGCGACCCGACGCGCCCGCGGCCACTGCCGCAGCGACTGGACGAGCCGCCGGTCGCCGGGCCCGACCTCCTCGTCGGCGGGGAAGCAGGCCGCGATCACATCCACCTCGCCCATGACCTGCGCGACCGTGTCGTTGAGCCGCTGCCCCAGCAGCGTGCGCGGGCGGTGCACCCCCGGCGTGTCGACGAACACGATCTGCGCATCCGGGCGGGTGAGGATGCCGCGCACCGCCTTCCGGGTGGTCTCCGGCCGGTTGGTGGTGATCGCGACCTTCTCGCCCACCAGCGCGTTCACCAGCGTCGACTTGCCCACGTTCGGGCGCCCCAGCAGGGCGACGAACCCCGCACGGTGCTCCCCTTCGGTGGCGCTCATGCCCCACCTCCGGCCGGCAGCACCGGGGCGGGCCCGGGTCCGACCCGCTCCACCAGCAGCGTCACGAGCCGGCGCGAGCGCGGATCGACCCGGTCGGCGACCATCACCAGCGGCCCGACTCGCACTTTCGACAGCGGCGAGGGCAGCGCCCCCAGGTGCTTGACGAACAGTCCTCCGACGGAGTCCACGTCATCCTCCATGATGTCCACGCCGAAGGCCTCCCCGACGTCTTCCGCAGACGCCCGGGCATTGACCCGGATGCGTCCGTTGCCGAGGTCCTGCATCTCCGGCAGATCGTGATCGTACTCGTCCGAGATCTCGCCGACCAGCTCCTCCAGGACATCCTCCAGGGTCACCAGGCCGGCCACGCCGCCGTACTCGTCGATGACGATCCCCATGTGGATGTGGTCGCGCTGCATCTCGTGCAGCAGGTCGTCGACGGGCTTGGATTCGGGGACGAAGCTGGCCGGGCGCACCACGGGGGCGATCGGGGCGTCCGGGCCCGACTCGCGGGCGGCCCGGGCGGTGTCGCGCAGGTAGAGCACGCCCCGGATGTCGTCCACGTCCTCCCCTTCCACCGGCAGCCGGGAGAACCCGGTGGCGAAGAACGCATCGAGGGCACCGGAGACGTCGGTGTCGAACGACAGGGTGGCCATGTCGGTGCGCGGCACCATGATCGAGCGGGTCAGGGTGAGCCGGAATTCGAACACCGAGTGGATGAGTTCGCGCTCGTCCGACTCCAGCCGCGACTGCTCGGCGGCCTTGTCGACCAGGTTCAGCAGCAGGTTGTCGTCCTCGCCTTCGGGCTCGGGCTCGGAGCGGCGGCGGATCTGCCGCACCGACACGGCCAGCCTCCCGAACGCCACCCGGGCCACCGCCACCACCGGCGCGGTCGCCACCAGCACCGGCAGGGGCCGGCGCCCGCCCAGCGTGCGCGGACTCACCCCGACCAGGATCACGGCGATGAGCGCCGCCGCGATACCGGCGCACAGCAGCAGCCAGCCCGCCGAGGGCAGCAGCAGCGACAGCGACACGGTGATGAGCACCGCGCTCCATGCCTGGGCCAGCAGGCGGGCGAAGCTGCTGGCGACCGCGGCCCGCCCCGGATCGGCGGCCACCGTCGTCATGGCCCAGCCGCGGCCCCGGGCCGCATCCTCGATGTCGGAGGCCGGCAGCTGCGCGATCGCCGCCTCCGCGGCGGCGGCGGCGGCCCCGATCACAGCCATCGCCACCGCCGCGACGGCGAGCCAGATCGCACCGGCTACCATGCGCTCACTCGCGACGGCCGTAGTGACGGAAGCCGGCCAGCAGCTGGTCCTGGATGCCGAACATCTCCGCTTTCTCGTCCGGCTCGGCGTGGTCGAAGCCCAGCAGGTGCAGCAGGCCGTGCACCACCAGGAGGCGGATCTCGGCCAGCGTCGAATGCCCGGCCTCGACGGCCTGCCGCTCGGCGACCTGGGGGCACACCACGATGTCGCCCAGCAGACCGGCCGGGGTGGGGGCGTCCTCGGTGCCGGGCCGCAACTCGTCCATGGGGAAGCTCAGCACATCGGTCGGGCCCGGCAGGTCCAGCCACTTCTCGTGCAGCGTGGTCATGGTCGCCGGGTCGGTGAACGTGACGCCGAGGTCGGCGTCGGGGCTGACGTGCAGCGCGTCGAGGCTGAACTCCGCCAGCCGGCGGATCTCGGCCACATCGACATCCACATCGGACTCGTTGGAGATCTCGACGCTCACGACTGCCCTCCTCGCTGCTCGAACCGATCGTAGGCGTCCACGATGCGCCCCACCAGCCGGTGCCGGACCACGTCGCCGCTGCCCAGCTCGATGAACGCGATGTCGGGTACGTCGGCCAGCGCCCGGCGCGCGATGGCGAGCCCGCTGGCCCCGCCGGGCAGGTCGATCTGGCTGGCGTCGCCGGTGACCACCATCCGAGCGCCGAAACCGAGACGGGTCAGGAACATCTTCATCTGCTCGGCGGTCGTGTTCTGGGCCTCGTCGAGGATCACGAACGCGTTGTCGAGCGTCCGGCCGCGCATGTAGGCCAGCGGCGCCACCTCGATGACGCCGATCTCGGTCAGCTTGGCCACCGTCTCGGGCTCGAGCATCTCGGAGAGCGCGTCGTGCAGCGGCCGCAGGTAGGGGTCGATCTTGTCGGTCAGCGTGCCGGGCAGGAATCCCAGCCGCTCGCCGGCCTCGACCGCCGGGCGGGTCAGGATGATGCGGTCGACATCCTTGGCCAGCAGGGCCTGCACGGCCTTCGCCATGGCCAGGTAGGTCTTGCCGGTGCCGGCCGGGCCGATGCCGAACGTGATGGTGTTCTCATCGATGGCACGGACGTACTGCTGCTGGCCGGGGGTCTTGGGCCGCACGGCGCCGCCGCGGCGGGTGAGGATGGCCGGGGCGTTCCCGGCGTCCGGCGACCGCTCGGCGCCGGCGCCGTGCACCAGCTGGTCGGCGGCCCGGCGGGCCTGGGCGAGCGCAGTCGCGGTACCCCGCAGGGTGAGGCCGTCGGCCTCGACGGTGAACCGCACATCCGGGTAGGCGCGTTCGAGATCGGCGAGGTTGCGGTCGGCCACGCCGAGCACGAGCACCGGCGGCCGCCCCTCGAACGGGACGTGCACCACGCTGCCGGGCGCCGCGGACGAGGAGCGGTCAGGCAAGGGACCCCTCGGACAGTCCCCCGCCCAGCACGTGGGCATGGACGTGGAAGACCGTCTGTCCAGCGGCCTCGCCGGTATTGAACACCAGCCGGAACTCCCCGCCGCAGTACCGGTCGGCGAGCCGGGAGGCGAGGGCGACCATGGACGCGAGCAGCTCCGGAGCCTGGGCGGCGAGCTCGACGACGTTGTGGTACTGCTGCGTCTTCGGGACGATGAGCAGGTGCACCGGCGCCTGCGGCTTGATATCGCGGAACGCGATGAGTTCGTCGGTCTCGGCGACGATATCGGCCGGGATCTCCCGGCGCGCGATCTTGGTGAAGATGGAGGGTTCCTCGCTCATGCCCCCCAGTCTAGCCGCGCGTCACCAGCGGCCCAGGGCGACGTTGAGCAGGGCGAGGGCGGCGAGCCCGGCGCTGGAGGTGCGCAGGACGGAGTCGCCGAGCCGCACCCGCCAGGCGCCGGCGGCCCCCAAGGCGTCGAGGTCGGCTTCGGACATCCCTCCCTCCGGGCCGATGAGCAGGCCCACTCGGGCCAGCCCGCGCAGTTCGACGGCGGGCACCGCCGACAGGGGCCGCTCGGCACGGGGGTCGAGGACGAACAGGGCGTCCAGGGCGTCCAGCGCCGCCGTCCCGGAACCGTCGGCGAGCAGGGGCTCGACGGCGGGGATCGTCGCCCGCAGCGACTGCTTGGACGCCTCCCGCACCACGTCGGCCCAGCGTCGCCGGCCGCGCTCCGCTTTCGGGCCGGCCCAGCGCGCGATGCTGCGCCGCGCCTGCCAGGGGCGCACCGCATCCACGCCCGCCTCTGTGGCGGCCTGGATGGCGAGCTCGTCGCGTCCGCCCTTGGCGAGGGCCTGGATCAGGCAGACGCGCGGCCCCCGCTCGCGCTCGCGCAGCACCTGCTCGACCCGGACGGTGAGACGCCCGGCCGCCGCCTGCACGGTCGTGCAGGCGCACACCCGGCCGGCGCCATCCCCGACGGAGACGCCCTCCCCGGCCCGCAGGCGGCGCACATCCACCGCATGATGCCCCTCCGCCCCGGCGAGGACGAGCGTGTCCCCGACGGCCGCCGCGGCGGCCTGCGCATCGAAGTAGAGCGGGCCGGGAACCCTCACCCGAAGCTCCGGTTGAACCGGTCCCGCAGCTTGGCGAACAGGCCCTGCTGGAAGCGCACGAAGCGCGGCGCCTCATCCTGCCGGTGCTCGCGGACCTGCTCCAGGAGACGGCGGTCCTTCGCGCTCAGCTTGGTCGGGATCTCGACCGAGAACGCGACGCGCAGGTCGCCGCGGCCCCGTCCGCGCAGCTTGGTCACGCCGTGATCCTTCACCACGTACACGTCGCCGCTCTGGGCGCCGGCCTCGATGGGCACCGTCACCGGCCCGTCGAACGTGTCCAGGCGCGCCTCGGAGCCGAGCGCCGCATCCACCATGGCCACGCCCACCGTGGCCAGCAGGTCGTCGCCGTCGCGCTGGAAGATGTCGTCGTGCTCGACGTGCACCTCGACGTAGAGGTCGCCCCGCGGCCCGTTGCCCGGGCCGACCGGGCCGCGGGAAGACAGGTGGATGCGCATCCCGTCCTGCACTCCGCCGGGGATGCGCACCGAGGTGCGCTCTCTCGCCCGCACGCGGCCGTCGCCGCCGCACTGCGGGCAGGGGGTGCGGATCACGGTGCCGAAGCCGCGGCAGTTCGGGCAGGTCACGCGTGTGGACATGGTGCCCAGCAGCGAACGCACCTGCTGCACCACCGACCCCGACCCGTGGCACACATTGCACGTCTCCGGGCCGGTGCCCGGCGCGCAGCCGTCGCCGTGGCAGGCGTCGCAGGTGACCGCGCTGGGAAACTCGACGTCCTGCTCCGTGCCGAAGACCACATCCTGCAGCGAGAGGTCGATGCGCACCAGCACGTCGTCGCCCTCGCGTTGCCGCGAGGCCGGGCCGGACGGCGCCCCCGACTGGCCGAAGAACGCGTTGAAGATGTCCCCGAAGCCGAACGCGTCCGCACCGGGCATCCCGCCGGCCTGCGCACCGCCGGCGTCGTAGCTGGCGCGCTTGTCCGGATCGCTCAGGATGTCGTAGGCGTAGGTGACGGCCTTGAACCGCTCGGCGGCCTCCGGCGACGGGTTCACGTCGGGGTGCAGCTTGCGCGCCAGCGAACGGTAGGCGTGCTTGATGTCCTCCGGGGAGGCGTCGCGAGGCACCCCGAGGGTGTCGTACGGGTCAGACATATCTGCCACGGGTCTCTGAACTCCTCTACATGCGGACGCGTCGGGCGCCCGTCGATCAACTCAGGTACGTGCTGAGGTAGCGGGCCACCGCCCGCACCGTCGAGATGTTGGTGCGGTAGTCCATCCGGGTCGGCCCCACCACGCCCAGCCGGCCCAGCGGCAGATCGGGGGCGCCGTACGGGCTGACCACGACCGCCGCCTCGTCGAGCATCAGCGAGTCATTCTCGTGCCCGATGCTGACCGCCACCTGATGCCCGCCGCGACCGATCTCCGCCATGAGCCGCAGCAGGGTGACTTGCTCCTCGAGGGCGTCGAGCACGTGGGCCAGCGAGTCGGTGTAGCCGGCCTCGGTGCGGACCAGGTTGCCGGCGCCCGCCACGATGAGCCGATCGGAGCGGTTGTCCTCGACCTGCGCGCGCAGGGTCGCCAGCACGGGCCGCATCACGGGCCGGTCGGCGAGGGCAGTGCGATCCAGCACGGTCTCGACGGACCCGGCGAAGTCGGTGAGGCGCGAGCCGGTGAGACCGGCCTGCAGGACGTCCTCGACGCGCCCCAGCGTGCCGGCGTCGGTGCTGCGGGCGGCGGCGGCCGGGATGTCGACCACCTGCTGCTGCACGCGGCCGGAGTCGGTGACGAGGATGATGAGCAGTCGCTCGTCGGCGACCGGCACCACGCTCACGTGCCGGACGCGCTGCGGGCCGAGCGTCGGGTACTGCACCACCGCCAGCTGCTGGGTCAGCTGCGCGAGGACGCGCACGGCGCCCTCCAGCATCGAGTCGAGGTCTTCGGCCGGCTGCAGGAAGCGCTCGATGGCGCGCCGCTGCGGCTCGGAGAGCCCGTGGAAGCGGTGCAGGTTGTCGACGAAGACCCGGTACCCCTTCTCGGTGGGGACGCGGCCGGCCGACGTGTGCGGGGCGGAGATGAGCTCGTCCTCTTCGAGTGCGGCCATGTCGTTGCGGATGGTGGCCGCCGAGACCCCGAAGCGGTGGCGCTCGACCAGCCCCTTCGAGCCGACCGGCTCCTGCGTGGCGACGTAGTCCTCCACGATCGCCTTGAGGACCTCGAGCTTGCGTTCTCCGTTCATCATCCACCCCCGATCTGGCACTCGCATGATACGAGTGCTAAGTATAGCTCCCGGTCTCGGCCGCGGTCAGGAGGCGGTCCACCACCAGATCGCCGAGCAGCCGTCCCCGCAGCGTCTCGACGGCGCGTCCGTGGGACGCGGCGGCGGCGTCCAGCAGTCCCGCCGCAACCAGCCCCGGCAGCGCGGCCCGGGCGTGCTCATGCAGCATCGGGATCGGGATGCCGTCGGCCAGCCGCGAACGCAGCAGGACGTCCTCCTCGTAGCGGGTGCGCGCATCCAGCCGCTCGCGTCCCGTCGCCGGGCTCACCCCGGCCCGCACGCGCCCGGCCCACGCGGCCGGGTGGCGGGCGTTCCACCAGCGCGTCCCCGCCACGTGGCTGTGGGCCCCGGGCCCGATCCCCCACCAGTCGCCGCCGGTCCAGTAGTTGAGGTTGTGGCGGCTGCGGTCGGCCAGGGCGCGCGCCCAGTTGCTGGTCTCGTACCAGCTGAAGCCGGCCGCGGCCAGCCGGGCGTCGGCCCACTCGTACTTGTCGGCCTCCAGGTCGTCGTCGGGAGCCGGCAGCTCGCCGCGACGCACCCGGCGGGCGAGCGCCGTCCCGGGTTCGACGATCAGCGCGTAAGCCGAGATGTGGTCGGGATGCAGCGCCAGCGCCGCGTCGACGCTGCGCCGCCAGTGATCGAGGGTCTCGCCGGGGGCGCCGTAGATGAGGTCGACGCTCACGTGCAGCCCGGCCTCCCGGGCCCAGGAGACCACCGCCGGCACCCGGGCCGGGTCGTGGGTGCGGTCGAGGGTCGCCAGCACCTCCGGCACCGCCGACTGCATGCCGAACGACATCCGCGTCACCCCGCCGGCGGCCAGGGCGCGCAGGCCGGCGGCGTCCACCGAATCAGGGTTGGCTTCGACGGTCACCTCGCAGTCGGGGCCCAGCCCCCAGGCGCCGTCGATGGCCCGGAGGATGCGCACCAGGTCGGCGGCCGGCAGCCGGGTGGGCGTCCCGCCGCCGAAGAAGACGGTGTCGACCCGCCGCGGCACCGACGCTGAGGCCCTGAGCGCCCGGACGGCGAACCCGACCTCCCCGATCGCGGTGTCGGCGTACTCGTCCTGCCGGAACCCGCGGAGCTGGCTGGCCGTGTAGGTGTTGAAATCGCAGTAGCCGCAGCGCACCGAGCAGAACGGCACATGCACGTACACGCCGAAACGCTCCGGGACGCGCCCGCCGGGGATGCGCCCGTCCGCCGGCGCCGGTTCCCCGGCCGGGTCCGGATGCGGCATCAGCGCTGCGGCTCGTCGCTGGAGAGCGCGGCGATGAACGCCTCCTGCGGCACCTCGACGCGGCCGACCATCTTCATGCGCTTCTTGCCGGCCTTCTGCTTCTCCAGCAGCTTGCGCTTGCGGGTGATGTCGCCGCCGTAGCACTTGGCCAGCACATCCTTGCGCAGGGCGCGGATGGACTCGCGGGCGATGATGCGGGCGCCGATGGCCGCCTGCACCGGCACCTCGAACATCTGACGCGGGATGAGCTCTTTGAGCTTGGCCGTCATCCGCACCCCGTAGGCGTAGGCCTGATCGCGGTGCACGATGGCGCTGAACGCGTCGACGGTCTCGCCCTGCAGCAGGATGTCGACCTTCACCAGGTCGGCGTGCTGCTCGCCGGCGGGCTCGTAGTCGAGCGACGCGTAGCCGCGGGTCTTCGACTTGAGCTGGTCGAAGAAGTCGAAGACGATCTCGGCCAGCGGCAGGCGGTAGTGCAGCTCGACGCGCGACTCGCTCAGGTAGGTCATGTTGCGCATCTCGCCCCGCCGCTGCTGGCAGAGGTCCATGACGGGCCCGACGAACTCCTTGGGCGTGATGACGGTGGCGTCGACCACCGGCTCCGCCACCCAGTCGATCTTGCCCGCGGGGAACTCCGACGGGTTGGTCACCTCGGTGACGGTTCCATCCTCGGTGCGCACGTGGTAGCTCACCGACGGAGCGGTGGCGATCAGGTCGAGGCCGAACTCGCGCTCCAGCCGCTCGGTGACGATCTCCAGGTGCAGCAGCCCCAGGAACCCGCAGCGGAACCCGAACCCGAGCGCCACCGAGGTCTCCGGCTCGTAGACGAGGGCCGCATCCGACAGCTTCAGCTTGTCCAGGGCATCGCGCAGGTCCGGGTAGTCGGCCGAGTCGATCGGGTACAGCCCCGAGAACACCATCGGCTTCGGGTCCGCGTAGCCGGGCAGGGGGGTCTCGGACGGGTCGGCCAGCGAGGTGACGGTGTCGCCCACCTTCGAGTGCCGCACATCCTTCACCCCGGTGATGAGGTAGCCCACCTCGCCGGGGCCCAGGCCGCTGGTGGCGTGCGGTTCGGGGGCGGAGACGCCGATCTCCAGGATCTCGTGCTGGGTGCCGGTGCTCATCATCCGCACCCGGTCGCGGCTGCGCAGCTCGCCGTCGACCATGCGCACGTAGGTCACCACGCCCCGGTAGGCGTCGTAGACCGAGTCGAAGATCATGGCGCGCGGGGACGCCGCCTGATCGCCGGCCGGGGCCGGCACCTCCGCCACGATGCGGTCCAGCAGCTCCGGCACGCCCGCGCCGGTCTTGCCCGACACCCGCAGCACGTCGTCCGGGTCGCAGCCGATCAGGTCCGCCAGCTCGTGGGCGTAGCGGTCGGGGTCGGCGGCCGGCAGGTCGATCTTGTTCAGCACCGGGATGATGGTGAGGTCGCCCTCCAGCGCCAGGTACAGGTTCGACAGGGTCTGGGCCTGGATGCCCTGGGCGGCGTCGACCAGCAGCACCGCGCCCTCGCAGGCGGCCAGCGACCGCGACACCTCGTAGCTGAAGTCGACATGCCCCGGGGTGTCGATCATGTCGAGGGCGTAGGCCGCGCCGGCGACCGTCCACGGCATCCGCACCGCCTGGCTCTTGATCGTGATGCCGCGCTCGCGCTCGATGTCCATCCGATCGAGGTACTGGGCGCGCATGTCGCGGTCGGCCACCACCCCGGTGGCCTGCAGCATCCGGTCGGCCAGCGTCGACTTCCCGTGGTCGATGTGGGCGATGATGCTGAAGTTGCGGATCCGGTCGAGCGGGGTGCGCGACGGCACGATCTCCTGCTGCTGCGCCGGTGTGGTTCGGGACACGCTCATCTCCTCGGCGCCGCTGCGCTCAACGGGGGCCCCGCGCGCCCCCCGCGCGGCGGGGGGGGGACGGGCCGGGGCGCCCCGCCCCCCCCC
>JBDNYM010000058.1:0-11663 GCA_047722305.1 Pseudoclavibacter sp.
CCCGTTCCCCCCGTCCCCCGTCCTCACCTTCCTCACGGTGAATCAAACACTTCGCGGTGTTTCTGCCGGGGGGTGCCGGCGAACTGGCAGATTTGCTGTTGTGATGGCAGATTCTCGGGCTCGCAGAGAGCCCCAACTAGGCTGGCCTGCATGACTGTCCCCGCATCCGCCGAGCCGTCCCGTCCCGATGGCGCCGCCGTCCACCCGCATCTCGACTCGCTGATCGCCGCCGTGGACGACATCCTCGGCCCCGACGGCTGCGTGTGGAACCGGCAGCAGACGCACCGCACGCTCGCGCGCTACCTGATCGAGGAGACGTTCGAGGCCGTGGACGCGATCGAGGCCGACGACACCGAGAACCTGCAGGAAGAACTCGGCGACGTGCTCTACCAGGTGCTGCTGCACTCGCGCATCGCCGCGCAGGAGCACCGCTTCGACCTGGAGGATGTCGCGGCGGCGGCCGACGAGAAGATGCGCCGCCGGCACCCCCACGTGTTCGGGGACGCCCACGCCGACACCGTCGAGGAGGTCGCCGCGATCTGGGACGCGGCCAAGTCGGCCGAGAAATCGGACCGCACCAGCGTGCTCGACGGCATCCCGCGCAGCCTGCCCGCGCTGCTGCTGGCCGACAAGGTGGTGGGACGGGCCGCGAAGCTCGGCCTCATCGACGGCCAGGCGGAGGGGCCGCTGGCATTCACCTCGGGCGGCCAGGTGGGGCAGCTGCTGCTCGCGGTCGTCGCGGCCGCGCGTGCCGCCGGCTTCGACGCGGAGGAAGAGCTGCGCCGCACCGTGCACGCCCTTGGCGACGAGATCCGCGACGCCGAGCACGACGGCGGTGCCGCGGGTGCGCTGGGTGCGGATGCGGCCGGGGAACCGGCGGTGGATGCTGCTGCTCGATCAGCAGAGGATGCAGGGGCGGCCGAGGATGCCGAGGCCGAGGATGCTGCCGGGGCTGGGGATGGCGCCCGGACTGCAGGTGTCGATGTGGCCCCGGCTCCCGGTCGTCCCGCCCGCGGGGGCCGCCCGCGTCGCGGCACTGGCGCCGCGCACTGAGCTTGAGCTGAGCCGGGCTGCGGCCTGCGCACTTGCCCCGCGTTCCTGCGGGGGCTGCGACCGGCGTCCCGCCGCGGTCAGCACCGCAGAACTCAGGACATTCGTTCCCAGATGCTCGAACTCAGGACACAGAGCGCCTGAGCTCGGCGGATGTCCTGAGTTCGGGGCGGGGTAGAGCCTGGGGAGCTCACACTCTGCGGGGGCTGAGGCTGCGGACGGCGTCGGGTCAGACAGGGGGCAGTTTAGTCGGGGCACTCAGCGAGCCCGAGAATCTGCCACCACCGCAGTAAATCTGCCAGGACGCCGGCACTCTCGGCAGAAACACCGCGAAGTGTTTGATTCACCGTGAGGGGTGAGGAAAGTGCGGAGTGAGGAGACGGCTCTGGGCGGGAGCGCGGGGGATGCGCAGGCTCTCGCCCCTACCCCAGCCGTCGCCGCGCGGGGATGCGCCGCTGCGGGGCGTGCGCACGCCCCGCGATCAGGACGAACAGGATGAGCACCACCACGACCTGCGCGCCGAGGGCGATGAGGGCGTCGATCCGGGTGAGCCCGATGGTCCCGTGCACGAGGTCGAGGACGGGCCGTGCCCCGGAGGTCAGCAGGCCGGCCGCGGCGAGGGCCGGGTTGGCCGCCGTGATGGCGATGAGTGCGGGGCGCTGGTAGTCGCCGGCGGGCAGCAGCGTTATGAGCGTTCCGGCCAGGATGAAGAGTACGGACACGGCCACCGCGGCGGCGACGGCACTGGTGACGGACCGGGAGACGGAGCCGATGAACTGCCCGATGGCGGTCATGAAGGCGGTGCCGACCACCGCGGCGCCGTAGGCGATGGCGAGCGGGATCCAGTGCCGGGATCCGGCGGTGGCCGCCCAGACGGCGGCGGGCAGCGAGACGGCGAGCAGCAGCAGGGCCGAGAACCAGGACGACAGCAGCGAGCTCGCCGAGATGGTGCCGGCCCGCACGCCGCGATGGATGAGGTCGAGCAGCAGCGGCTCGCTGTACTGGCTCCAGCTGGCGGCGGCGACGGCGGGGGCGGCCACCGCGACGATGAGCATGGTGGCCAGCGGGATGATCGCGGAGAGGTCGTCGAGGATGCCGGTGGTCTCGTAGGCGGCGACCCAGGCGGTGACGCCGAGGGTGATGGCCAGCCAGCCGGCGCTGACGATGATCCAGCCGGCGCTGAGCAGGTTGCGGCGGGTCAGGTAGGAGATGAGCGTGGTCATGCGCGGTTCGCCTCCTCGAGGGTGCTGATGATGTGCTCCGCGGGCGACAGGGCGGGCGCGTACTGGGTGATGGGCACGTCGGCGAGCTTGGAGAGCAGCAGGGACGCCGCCTGCGCGTTTTCGAGCACGATGTGCACTTCGCTGCGGGTCTCGTCGGCGGTGTACGGGAGCCGCATGGTGCGCAGGGCCTCGATCAGGCTGACGATCTCCGTGGTGTGGATGGACCACGACTGCGGGCTGCGCATGCTGCGGGCGATGGCGTCGGCGTCGGCGGTATGCCCGGCGACGAGGTAGTGCTGGCGGTCGGTCCAGTCGGTGATGGCGTCGTCGGTCTGCGAGGTGACGAGCACGGCCTTGCCCTCGGCGGCCAGCGCCCGCAGCACCGAGATGATGTGCTCGGTGATGGGGTGGTCGAGGCTGCTGGTGGGCTCGTCGACGAGTACGACCTGGGGATCGTTGAGCAGGCTGGCGGCGAGCGAGACGAGCTGCTGATGGGCGGGGGAGAGCACAGCGACCCGGGTCTTGGCTAGGTCGGTGAGGCCGAGCAGCTCGATGAGCACGTCGGCCCGGTCGACGCTGTCGGCCTTGGAGTAGCCCCAGAGCCGTGCAGTGGCGGTCAGCGATCGGCGCACGGTGTAGCCCTTCCACGCCGGGGGGCGCTGCGGGGCCCAGCCGAACATCCCGCGCGCGTCGGCGGGGGAGCGCACGAGGTCCACGCCGCACAGGCGCAGCTCGCCGGCGGTGGGGCGCAGCAGGGTGGCGAGGGCGAGCATGATGGCGGTCTTGCCGCCCCCGGCCCGGCCCACCAGGGCGGTCACCTGGCCGGCGGCGGCGGTGAAGCTGGCGTCTTCGACGATGATCCGGCGGCCGACGCGCAGTTTGAGGCCGGCGGCGGCGACGCCCCCGGCGCGGCCCCCCCGCCCCGCCGGGGGGTGGGGGGGGGGGGGTGGGGGGGGGGGCCCCCCGGGGGGGGCCCCGGGGCGGGGGGGGGGGGGGACGGGGGGGTCTGCGCCCTTCCCCGGGCGGCGCCGGCGATTTGGGCGGCGGGGGGCGGGGCCGCCGGGGTCGATGACCAGCGGCGACGACTGGGTGTCGAGCGGGGTGATGCGGGTGATGCGCACGGATGGCGTCGACTTGCCGGTGCGGGCGTGCTCGGGGGTGTGGTCGCGCGGCTCGTCGCGGGCGGCGGCGGGCGCGGGCTCGGCGGCAGGCGCATCCGCCGCATCCTCAGCCGGCGCAGGCGCCGGCGCAGGCGCTGCCGCGGCCGCGGGGAGAGGGATGTCGGCCGTCCGCGCGTCGAGATCCGTCGGCGCCGCCGCGTTCCCCGTCGTATCGGCCGTGCCCCCCGTGCCGGGCGGGTTGCCGCCGGTGGACTGGTCCCGCGCCTGCAGCAGCTGCTCGACGGCGCGCCGCTCGTCGAAGTCGGGCTGCGGCGCCCCGGCAGCGGCGCGTTCCGGCGCGGCCGGCGCGCCCGGGGGAGCGGCCGGGGTCTCGTCGGGTTCGTCTGCCATGCCGTCCTCCGGTCCCTGCGTTTCCATTCGGAGCCCAGCGTACGGGTCGGGCCGGGGTCGCGGCCCCAGGCGGTCGGCGTGCCATGATAGAGAGACTATGGCTGCCCACATCACTCCGCCTCGCGGCATGCGCGATTTCCTGCCCCACGAGAAGTGGAGGCGCGAGGAGCTGCTGCATCGGATCGTCTCGGTGTACCGGCAGCGCGGCTTCGCCCAGATCGAGACCCCGGTCATGGAGGACCTGTCCCGGCTGACCTCGGGGATGGGCGGCGACAACGAGAAGCTCGCGTTCCGGGTGCTGCGGCGCGGGCTCGACGCCGAGCGCATCGCGGCCGCCAGCGCCGAGTCCGACCTGTCGGACTTGGGGCTGCGCTACGACCTGACGGTGCCGCTGGCCCGTTTCTACGCCTCGCACCGCGCCGAGCTGCCGACGCCGTTCCGCGCCGTTCAGACCGGCCCGGTGTTCCGCGCCGAGCGCCCGCAGAAAGGCCGCTACCGCCAGTTCGTGCAGTGCGACATCGACATCCTGGGCGAGCCGACGCTGCTGGCCGAGTGCGAGCTGGTGACCGCGACGGCGGCCGCGCTGCGGGCGGCGGGGCTCGACGGCTTCTTCATCCGCGTCAACGACCGCCGGCTGCTGGATGCGGTGCTCGCCTGGAGCGGGTTCGCTCCCGATCAGACCGCGGCGGCCCTGATCAGCATCGACAAGCTCGACAAGATCGGTGCGGACGGCGTGCTGGAGGAGCTGTCGCGCACGGCCGCCCCGGAGACCGTGGAGCGGCTGGGCGGGTTCCTGCGCCGGGTCGACGAGGCGGGCTCGGCGCCGCTGACCGCGGAGGCCATCCAATCCGTCCTCGGCCCGGTGCAGGCTGAGGATGCCGTGGCCTCGCTCGCTGAGCTGGGCCGGTCGGTGGCGGCCTGGGACGACGCCCCCGAGCTGCGCTTCGACGCCTCGCTGGTGCGGGGCATGGGCTACTACACGGGCACGATCTTCGAGATCGAGCACCCGGACTTCCCGTCGTCGGTGGGCGGCGGCGGCCGCTACGACGGCATGGTGGGCCGGTTCCTGGGGCAGGACGTCCCGGCCTGCGGGTTCTCGATCGGGTTCGAGCGGCTCACCGACCTGCTGCCCGACCTCACCGAGCCCGAAGGCGGCCTGGTGCTGCTGGCCGAGCGCGACACCCCGCTGGCCGACCTCATCGCCGCCAAGGCGCAGGTGGCGGCCTCCGGGCGCCGGGTCGCGGTGGCGCGCGCCGGCAAGCACACCGCTCGCGCGCTCGACGAGTTCGCCCGCGACGGGTTCGACGCGGTGGCGCGCCTGAGCCCCGGCGCGCGCGCCGACACCCTGGCCGAGACCCCGCTGGTCGCCCGTCGGCCCTAGCCGGGCCGCGCCCGCGTCCAGGACCACCGCATCCCGACCCCGCGCATACACCACGAACGCATCCGACCATCCAGATCGAACAGACCATCCAGATCGAACGAAGGAGTTCACATGGCAGCCATCGAAGCCGTACAGGCCCGCGAGATTCTCGACTCGCGCGGCAACCCCACCGTCGAGGTCGAGGTGCTGCTCGACGACGGCATCGTGGGGCGGGCCGCCGTCCCCTCGGGGGCGTCCACTGGCCAGTTCGAGGCCGTGGAGCGCCGCGACGGCGACGAGCACCGCTACGGTGGCGCCGGGGTGCAGGACGCGGTGGCAGCCGTGGACCGGGAGATCGCGGACGCGGTCACCGGCATCGACGCGGCCGACCAGCGCGAGCTCGACCTGGCGCTGTGCGAGCTGGACGGCACCGACGACAAGGGGCGGTTGGGCGCCAACGCCATCCTGGGGGTGTCGCTGGCCGTGGCCCGCGCCCAGGCCGACTCGGCGGACGTGCCCCTGTTCCGCTCGATCGGCGGGGCCAACGCCCACCTGCTGCCGGTGCCGATGATGAACATCCTCAACGGCGGCGCCCACGCGCAGACCAACGTCGACATTCAGGAGTTCATGATCGCCCCGATCGGCGCCGAGACGTTCGGCGAGGCGCTGCGCTGGGGGTCGGAGGTCTACCACGCCCTGAAAACGGTGCTGCACGAGCGCGGACTGAGCACCGGACTCGGCGACGAGGGCGGTTTCGCCCCCGACCTGCCACACAACGCCGGGGCCCTGGACGCCATCCTGGCCGCCATCGAGCGGGCCGGCCTGCGTCCGGGCGAGGACGTGGCACTGGCGATCGATGCGGCCGCCAGCGAGTTCTGCACCGACGGCGTCTACCGCTTCGAGGGCCAGGACCGCACCGCCGCCCAGATGACCGACTACTTCGCCGGCCTGGTGGCCGACTACCCGATCGTCTCCATCGAGGACGCGCTGGACGAAGAGGACTGGGACGGCTGGGCGGCGCTCACCGCGCGGCTCGGCGACCAGGTGCAGCTGGTGGGCGACGACCTATTCGTCACCAACCCGGAGCGCCTCGAGCGCGGCTTCGAGGCCGGCGCGGCCAACGCCCTGCTGGTGAAGGTCAACCAGATCGGCACCCTTTCGGAGACCCTCGACGCGGTGCAGGCCGCCCACCGGCACGGCTACGCCGCCATGTTGTCGCACCGCTCCGGCGAGACCGAAGACACCACCATCGCCGACCTGGCCGTCGCCGTCGACTGCGGGCAGATCAAGTCGGGCGCCCCGGCGCGCGGCGAGCGGGTGGCCAAGTACAATCAGCTGCTGCGCATCGAGGAGGAGCTCGACGTCGCCGCCGAGTATGCGGGCCGGGACGCGTTCCCGCGCTTCGGCGCGTAAGTCGGCGCGTGCACAGCCTCCCTCCGCCCGGGCGGGCACACAATGGATGGCGAAACGGGCGGACGGGCGAGCTGGACGGATGGACCGGACCGCCAGACGGTATGCGAGCGGACGGCGGACGGGAGGCGGCGACATGGCGCGACGGACGCGGGTGAGCGGGTTCCCGCTCATCCTGACCGTGGTGGTCGTCCTGGCGGTCGCCATGCTCACCCCCAACATCCGGCTGCTCATCTCGCAGCAGCAGCAGGTGCAGCACATGCAGCAGCAGGTCGACCGCGATCGGGCGCACCTGAAGTCGCTGCAGCAGCAGCAGGCCCGCTGGGACGACCCCGCCTACATCCGGGCGCAGACTCGCTCCCGACTCTACTTCGTGACCCCGGGGCAGACCACCTACATCGCCCTGAACCTGCCCAAGACGTCCGCCGCCGCCCCGAAGCCCGCCGCGTCGGTGGTGGCGGCTCGCACCGACTGGGTCGACGTGCTGTCGTCGTCGGTGGTGTCGGCCGGCGTGTCCACGAAGCCGCTGGGGTCGTCGAAGTGACGTTCGAACCGTCCGCGACCGGCTGGCGCCCCCCCGCCGCCGGCGACGTCGAGACCATCCGCGCCCAGCTGGGCCGCACGCCCCGGGGGCTGCTGGGCGTCGCCGCCCGGGCCGCCGACGGCACCCCCATGGTGATCGTCACCGACCCGCTGCTGCCCGGCGGGTCCCCCTTCCCGACCTTCTACTACCTGACCCTGCCCGCACTGGTCTCGGCGTGCTCCACGATGGAGGCGGAGGGATGGATGGCGGGGTTCACCCGCCGGCTGGCCGCCGAGCCCGAGCTGGCGGACGCATACGCGCAGGCGCATGAACGGTACCTGGCCGACCGGGATGCGGTGCGGGTCGTCCCCGAGCTGGCCGGCATCAGCGCCGGCGGGATGCCCGCGCGGGTCAAGTGCGTGCACGCGGTGGTGGGCCATGCCCTGGCCGCCGGGCCGGGCGTCAACCCGGCCGGGGATCAAGCGCTGCGCGACCTCGGCTGGCCGGGGTGGGCGCCGCTCCCCGATGCGCCGGACGCGCCCGCGCGCTGACGGCGGCGCTGGCTCTCGCCCCCCCCGCTCATCCGGGCGGTCACCGGGCGACATATGCCGTTGACGGTACGTGAGTTTTGTGTGAGTGGCACGCAAGTTCTCGCCACCGGGTATCCGCTCGACTAGATTCGGCCCCAGCGTTGTATCGCTTTGCGCTGTATCGCTTTCACCAATGACGGAGGAAGATTTTGACCGAGATCGTGATCGTCGGCGGCGGCTACGCCGGCTACCAGACAGCCCGCACCTTGCAGACCCTGCTGCGACCCGGGGAGGCGAAGGTGACGCTGCTCGACGCGCGTCCGTACATGACGTACCAGCCGTTCCTGCCCGAGGTCGCCGGGTCGTCCATCGAGGCTCGGCATGTGCTGGTGCCGCTGCACCGCAACCTGCCGGGTGCGGATGTGGTCGTCGCGGAGGTGACCGGGCTGTCCGTGGCCGATCGCACCGTCACCGCCCAGATCGAGGGCAACGGCGAGCGCACGTTCCACTTCGACCAGCTGGTGGTCGCCCTGGGCGCCGTCACTCGCACCTTCCCCATCCCCGGCATCGCCGATCACGCCATCGGGCTGAAGTCGGCGGAAGAGGCCGAATGGATCCGCGACCGGGTCATCACCAACTTCGAGCGCGCCGAGGACCTGCCTGACGGGCCCGAGCGGGCGCGGCTGCTCACGTTCGTGGTGATCGGGGCGGGCTTCGCCGGCGTGGAGTGCTTCGCCGAGATGCTGTCGCTGGCCGAGCTGCTGCTCAAGAAGCACCCGACCATCGCGCCGGAAGAGCTCGCCTTCCACATCATCGACGCTGCCCCGCGCATCATGCCCGAGGTTTCGCAGGAGACCGCGGACTCGGTGGTGGCCGAGCTGCAGCAGCGGGGCGCTCACGTGCACCTGGGCACCCAGTGCGCCAGCGCGGAGGACGGCGTGGTCGTGACCTCCGAGGGCGAGCGGTACGCCACCGACGTGATCGTGTGGACGGCCGGGCAGATGGCCAACCCGGTGCTGAAGGCGTCCGACCTGCCGCTCGAGCCGCGCGGCCGGGTGCGGGTCGACGCCGAGCTGCGGGTCGAGGGCGACGACGGGGTCGTGGACGGCGTGTGGGCTGCCGGCGACGGCGCCCAGGTGCCCGACGCGACCGGCTCCGGGCTGCCCGACGGGTCGTGCGTGCCCAACGCGCAGCACGCGGTGCGGCAGGCCAAGCGGCTGGGGCGCAACTTGGTGGCGAGTCTGCGCGGCGAGCCGGTCGTCCCCTATTTCCACAAGTCGCAGGGCGCCGTGGCCGGCTTGGGCGTCGGCAAGGGCGTGTTCACCAACGGGACCAAGTCGTTCGCGCTGCGGGGCCTGACGGCCTGGCTCGCCCACCGCGGTTACCACGGCATGGCCATCCCCACCTGGGATCGCAAGGTGCGGGTGTTCGGCGACTGGTTCGACGAGCTGGTCCTCGGCCGCGACCTGTCCACGCTGCGCTCCGCCAGCAACCCGCGGGCGTTCTTCGAGAAGTACGCCGCCCGGCCGAAGCCGGCCGCCGAGCCGGCTCCCGCCGGGAAATAGCGCGCCGAAGGAAGCCGTCGCGGAAGGCGGGGCCGCGGTCCGGGGATGCCCGGGCGGCGGCCCCGCTGCCGTTTCGGCTTCCCGGCGGGGGCAGCAGCGGGGTGTGATAATGGCCGACGTGTCTTTTCCCGCCCCGAGCGTCGTCGTCCCCGACCGGGGCCGGATGCTGCGGTACGTCGCCGCGGTGGCGCTGGCCGGGCTGTCGGCCGGCCTGGTGGGGGCGCTGCTGACGGCCGTCTTCGACCTGACCCGCTGGCTCATCTGGGGGGCGTCGGATCGGGCGGGGATGCTGGCGGCCGCCTCGTCCGCGGCCCCGCTGCGCCTCATCCTCGTGCTCGCCGCCGCGGGCCTGCTGGGCGCCGTCGTGTGGTGGACGCTGGGCGCTCACGGCCACGCGCCGGTGCCGCTCGCGAAGGGCGTCGCCGCCGGGTCGATGCCGCTCGGCCGCACCGCCATCCACTCGCTGCTGCAGGTGGTGCTGGTCGGCTTCGGGGCGTCGATCGGCAAGGAGGTGGCTCCGCGCGAGCTGAGCGCCGCGGTCGGCGGCTGGGTGGCGGCCGGGCTCGGACTGACCGCCGCCGAGCGCCGCGTGGTGATGGCCGCCGCCGCCGGGGCGGGCCTGGGAGCCGTGTACTCGGTGCCGGTGTCGGGCACGCTGTTCGCCCTGGAGGTGCTGCTGAAAGAGGTGCGGCTGCGCACGGTGGTGACGGCCGCGATGGTGTCGGCGCTGGCGACCGCCGTCATGCACGCCTTCGGCGGCGGCCTGCCCTACTACGAGGGCCTCGGCGCCATGCGGTCAGGCTGGAGCCTGCTGCTCTGGGCCGTGCTGATCGGCCCGCTGCTGGGGCTGGCCGGACGAGGATTCTCGCGTCTGCAGCACATGCTGGCCCACTGGACGCCGCGCGGCGCGTGGCGGCTGCTGGTCATGCCGATCGTCTTCGCCGGCGTCGGCGCGATCGCGATCGCCGCCCCGCGCGTGCTCGGCAACGGCGAGGCGGTCGCCCAGCTGGGGTTCTCGCTGGCCGCGGCGGGGCGGGTGTCGGCGACGGTGGTGCCCTTGCTGGTGATGCTGGCCGCGTTGAAGACGATCACGACCCTCGCCTCGCTGGGGGCCGGCGCCTGGGGCGGCACCCTGACCCCGTCCGTGGCCATCGGCGGCGCGCTCGGTCTGGCGGCCGGGGCGCTGTGGGTGCTGATCGTCCCCGGCGCGTCGCTGCCGGCCTGCGTGTTCATCGGCGCTGCGGCCTTTCTCGCGACCACGATGCGCGCGCCGCTGACCGCGTTGATGCTGATGCTGGAGTTCACGCACCAGGGCGTCCCGATCCTCGGGGCGGGCCTGCTGGCCATCGTCGGGGCGCTCGGGGTGAACCTGGCGCTCGACCGCCGGGCCCGCCGCTGAACTCAGCGCTGAACTTCCTGCCGAAATCGCTGAACTTCCTGCCGAAGCCAGGGGATCGGCCGAACTCGGGGCGCACGTCCCCTGAGTGCGGCGATTGAGCCTGGATCCCCTGAGTTGTGCGCGGCGCCGACGCCCCAGGCCGAGAACACTGCCGGGGCGCGCTCGTGCCCCCGTACGCTGCCGCACACTGATCGCCGCGTCGGCGGCGCGACTCGCTCCCGGTTCCGTCCAGCAGGGCCGATCTTCATCCCCGGGGACGCCCTGGGCTACCCGATCGCTGTGCGCGAGCGTCCGGTCGCGCCGTGAAGACGCCGCCGGCGGGCCTAGAACACCGCCGGCGCGATCGCGTGCAGCCAGGGGCCGGCCAGGGCGAAGCCCACGAACGAGCAGGCATCGAGGATGAAGTGCGCCACCACCAGCGGCCCCGTCCGCCGGGTGCGGGCGAATCCGGCGGCGAACAGGAGGCCCATCGCCGCGTTGCCGATCATCGGCCCCACCCCCTGGTAGGTGTGGTAGCAGCCGCGCAGCACGGCGGTGACCGTCCACGCGGCCCAGGCGGGCCAGTGCAGCTCTTCCAGGCGCGTCAGCAGGTATCCGGTGACGACGACCTCCTCCTGGACGGCTGCCTCCGCGGCGGCGGCCAGCAGGATCGGCACCGTCCACCAGTGGTTGCCGAGATCCGCCGGGATCACCCGCACTGTGAGCCCGGTCAGGCGGCCGACGATGTAGAGCGCGAGGCCGGGTACCCCGATCGCCGTCGCCCACAGCAGGCCCTGCCGCACATCCCGGCCGGGTCGGGTCAGGTCGAAGCCGATGCGCCGGCACGCCGCGCCCCAGGTGTCCGCCAGCAGGTAGAGGGCGAGCAGTGCCGGCATCACCCCGAGCCCGATGTCGATGAGCTGGCCGGCGACATCGAGCCAGGGGCTGGCGCTCAGCGAGGAGTGGATCACCGTGGCCTGGTGGGACAACGGAGTGTCGGCGGCGAGTCGGGCCGCGAGCGTCAGCAGCGACTGCAGAGCGCTGGCCCCGAGGCCCACCCCGAGGACGAGCAGCACCTCGGTGCCCAGGCGCGGGGCGGGGACGCCGGGGGCG
>JBDNYM010000059.1:0-11387 GCA_047722305.1 Pseudoclavibacter sp.
GCGGAGGTGGAGGGTGGGGTCGTTGCCGGCGAGTTCTTCGGCGACGGCGTCGCGGAGGAGGCCGCGGAGTTCGCGTTCGTCGCGCAGATGGAGGCGTTCGACTTGGTCGCGCAGCTCTTGGACGAGCCGTTCGGAGGCGTCGGCGCCGAAGTCGGCGAGGATGAGGGCGTCTTCGAGGCCGTCCCAGGTGTTTTCGTCGATTTCGCGGCTGTGTCCGAACAGCCCTCGCAGCGTCCATCTGGCCATCAGTGCGCCGCCTCCTTCGTTTGGGGTTCTGTGAGTGCCGCGGATTCATCCCGCGGTATCGGTGCTTCTCGTTCGGCGAGGCGCTGCCCGACGACGGTGGAGACGCCGTCGCGGCGCATGGACACCCCGTAGAGGGCGTCGGCGATTTCCATGGTGCGCTTCTGGTGGGTGATGACGATGAGTTGGGAGCCTTCGCGCAGCTGCCCGAAGACGGTCAGCAGGCGTCCGAGGTTGGCGTCGTCGAGGGCGGCTTCGACTTCGTCCATGATGTAGAAGGGGCTGGGCCGGGCGATGAAGATGGCGATGAGGATGGCCAGGGCGGCGAGCGAGCGCTCTCCGCCGGACAGCAGCGAGAGCCGGTCGACCTTCTTGCCGACGGGGCGCAGCTCGATGTCGACGCCGGTGCCGAGCGGGTCGTCGGGATCGCTGAGGCGCAGCGCGCCTTTGCCGCCGGGGAACAGCAGCGGGAGGACGCGGTCGAAGGCGGCGCTGGTGTCGGCGAAGGCGGCCTCGAAGATGCCTTGCATGCGCTGATCGAGTTCGTCGATGAGGCCGAGCAGTTCGCGCTTGGTGGCTTGCAGGTCTTCGACTTGCGCGGACATGGCGGTGTAGCGCTGTTCGAGGGCGGCGAACTGTTCGAGGGCGAGCGGGTTGACGGCGCCGAGGCGGCGCAGTTCCCGTTCGGCGCGCTGCAGGTCGCGACGCACGTCTTCCGTGGATGGGGCATCGTCGCCATCGGTCTCAGGGCCGTACTCGCGCAGCAGGTCGGCGACATCGACGGCGAGTTCGGTGCGGGCCCGCTCGATGAGGTTGCCCACGGCGAGTTCGGCCTGTTGGGCGCCGAGCCGGGCCGAGCTGAGTCGGGCTGTCACGGCGTCGAGGGCGGTCGTGGCGGCGGCGGCGCGCTGGCGGGCCTCGCCGAGGGCGCGGGTTTGGCGCTCCTGCTCGGCCCGGGCCGCTCCCAGCTGCTCCTGGGCTTCCCCGGTCGCGGCGCTCAGCGAGGCGAGGACGGGCGTGAGAGCGGCGAGGACCTCGCGTGCGGCGGCCAGTCGCTGCTGCCGCAGCTGTTCGGCGCGGCGGGCCACGTCGCGCGCCTCCTGGATCTGCTGGGCGCGCCGTTGGGCGGCGGTGGTGCGCCGGGCTTCTTCCTGTGCTTCGTGTTTGGCGGTCTCGTAGGCGATTCGGGCTTCCATTTCCCGGGCGCGGGCGGAGCGGACTTGGTCGGCGAGGGTGTCGCGGTCGATGTCGAGTGGGAGCGGAGCGGGCTGGGCTTCGTGGGCGGCGAGGGCTTGTGCGGCGGCTGCGGCCGCATCCTGCGCGGTTTTCAGCTCGGCCCTGCGGCGCGCGGTCGCCTGCTGGAGCCGATCGATCTCGGCCCGAGCGGCAGCCGCCCGGGCAGCGGCCTGAGCGGCGAGCCGCGGCGGCGCGGCCCGGGCCGCGGCCCGGGCTCGCCCGGCCGCGAGCGCCGCGGGCGCGGCGGCGCGGGCACGGGGCACGGCGGCTTCCGCATCGGGGACGGCCGCGGCGTCCGCCGCCGCCGCACGGGCGGCGCGGGCGGCTGCGGCCTGGGCCGCCTCCCGGGCGGACGCCAGTTCGACGCGGGACACGGCGGCCTCGCCGGGCGAGACGAGCAGCGCGCCGCGGCGCAGCTCCCCCGTGGTGGTGACGGCGGTCAGGCCTTCGGGCAGGGGGACGGACGGAAGCGTGTCGACCACGACGACGCGGGCGAGCAGCGGCCGCAGCGCCGGGACGGGGTCGCAGACGTCCAGCGCCCGCTGATACGGCTGGCCGGCCAGCGCCCGACCGGCCGACGGCTCGGCATCCTTGGGCCCCGCATCCCCGGACTCAGCACCCGCGGCGGCAGCGGCGACCAGCACCGCGGCCTGGACGCCGGCATCCCGTGCCCCGGCCAGGGCCTGGGCGGCGGCATCCTCGGACGCGACCAGCACCGCGTCGCCGATCACGCCCAGGGCGGCGGCGATGGCCTTCTCGAATCCGGGCCGGGCGTGCACGGCGGCGGCGACCAGCCCCAGGACGCCGGGGCGGCCGGCGAGCGCCGCCGGCCCGTGCTCGGCGTCGGATCGTCCGGTCAGCGCGAGATCGAGGGCGGCGGCGCGGGCCTCGGCCGCATGCCGGGCCTGCTCGTGCTCGGCGCGGGCGGAGCGAACGGCTTCGAGATCGGTGCGCGCCGTCTCGGCGGCCCGGCGCGCCTGGTCGTAGCGGCCGCCGACATCCTCTGCGGAAGCTATGGCGACGTCGGGCCGCTCCTCCGCATCGGCGTCGGCCAGCCGGGCCTCGCCCTCCTGCTGCGCCTGCTCGGCGGCGGCGAGCTCCGCAGCGGCTCGTCCTGTTCGCTCCTGCGCCGTCTCGGCGACGGTCCGCAGCCGGGACGCCTCCAGCTCTCCCCGGCTGATGAGTTCGCTGCGGGCCGCGAGCTGGCGGTCGGCCTCCGCGAGCCGGGCGGCCAGGCGACCGGTCTCGTCCTGAGCCTGCTTCCAGGTCGATTGGCGCGCCGCCGCAGCCGCCGTGCGGTCGGCGGCGAGAGCCTGCTGGGCGGCCACGTCCGGGAGCTCGTCCTCGACGACGGGCATCTCCGCCTGGGCGGCGAGCAGAGCGACCTGCTGCCCGGCGAGGTCGCGGAGCGACTCGGCGCGCTGCTGCGAGCGCTGCAGATCGAAGGCGACCTGCGCCGCCGCCTCGACCGCGTGCGAAGCGGACGCCTCTTCCAACGCCTGCTGGCCCTCGCGGGCCGCCGCAGCCGCCGCAGCCGCCTCCTGGCGCCGCGCCTCGGCCTGCTCCGCGTCGGCCTGGGCCTGCTGCCGCGCATCCAGCGCCGCAGCGAGATCCAGTGCGAGCAGCCGGCTGCGCCCATCCCGCACCCGCGCCTGGATCTGCTGGGCGGCCCGGGCGGTCTCGGCCTGCGCACCCAGGGGCTTGAGCTGGCGGCGCAGCTCGTTGGAGAGGTCCTTGACCCGCGCCAGGTTGGCCTCCATCGATTCGAGCTTGCGCACCGTGCGCTCCTTGCGGCGGCGGTGCTTGAGGATGCCGGCGGCCTCCTCGATGAACTCGCGGCGCTCCACGGCGCTGGCCCGCAGCACGTCGTCCAGTCGCCCCTGCCCGACGATGACGTGCATCTCCCGGCCGAGGCCGGTGTCGCTCAGCAGCTCCTGCACGTCGAGCAGCCGGCAGGTCTGGCCGTTGATGGCGTACTCGGACGCCCCGGAGCGGAACAGCGTGCGGCGGATCGACACCTCCGTGTAGTCGATGGGCAACGCCCCGTCGGTGTTGTCGATGGTGAGGACGACCTCGGCGCGTCCCAGCGGCGCCCGCTCGGCGGTGCCGGCGAAGATCACATCCTCCATGCGCCCGCCGCGGAGGGTCTTGGCGCCCTGCTCGCCCATGACCCAGGCGAGGGCGTCGACGACGTTCGACTTGCCGGAGCCGTTGGGGCCCACGATGGCGGTGACTCCCGGCTCGAACTCGAAGGTCGTGGGCGTGGCGAACGATTTGAACCCCTTCAGGGTCAGCGTCTTGACGTACATCCGGCCTCCTTCCCCACGCTTCGGGCCGCCACGATCGGGCAGGTCTCTACGCTAGCCGCCCGGGTCAGCGGTCTGGGCCGGTCAGGGAGCGGGCGCGGCAAGTGGAGCTGAGATCGTGCCGTCATCGGAGGCGAGGACAGGGCCCGTACCCTTGACGACGAGCCTGAATGCTGGATCGTCCATCGCCGACGTGTCGACCTGGGAGATGACGGCGTTCAGCGAGTCTCTGCCGGCCAGCAGCTGACGTCCTCCGAGTTTGGCTTCGATATCCAGGGTGGGGGCTGCGTCGAGATCATTCGGCGGTACGTCGCCGCTGAAGAGGGCGGCGAGACTCACCGTCCTCGGTGGCCGATCGAGTTTCTCCCACCACGACATCGTTCGCTGTCGGAGGCGGAGAAAACGCCCCGCTCCCGGGTGGCGGGTGCTGTCGTCAGCGGGAACCGCCGAGCCGGTGAGGATGAATTGCCCCATTCCCGCCGTCGAGTCGACGGCCCGGCGGACGAGGTTCCACAGCTCGGGAGCGACCTGCCACTCGTCGAGCAGTCGGGGCGCAGCACCTTCCCGAAGTGAACGTGGGGCCACGGCCAGGACCGCCTGAGCATCGGGGTCATCGATGAAAACGCCAGATCCCGCAGCGTTGCGCGCGCTCATCTTCTTCCCGGTCGCGCGTGCGCCCTCCAGGACAACGGCCCCGCTCCCCCTGACCGGATAGCAACAGAGCCCCGATCCCGATCACCACAGCGGTGATCGTTCTGGACGCAGCTTCACCGCCGCTGGCAGATCGGGCACCACACGCTGCTGCGGCCCGCGACCCGCGAGCGCCGCAGCTCGGCCCCGCACCGGTCGCAGGGCTCGCCGGCGCGGCCGTAGGCGTGCAGCTCGCGCCGGAACCAGCCCGGGGCGCCGTCCGCGCCGACGAACATCGTGTCGAAGGTGGTGCCGCCGGCGGCGATCGACTCCCGCAGCACGGCCCGGCCCGCGTCCAGCAGCTCGCCCAGGCGGATCGTCGGAACGCTCGCCCCCGGGGCAGCCGGGTGCAGCCGCGCCCGCCACAGCGCCTCGTCGGCGTAGATGTTGCCCAGCCCGGAGACGAGGTTCTGGTTGAGCAGCAGCGCCTTGAGCGGCGAGCGCGACCGACGGTACCGGGCCACCACGGCGTCCTGGTCCAGCCGCGGGTCGAGCAGGTCGCGGGCGATGCCGGACGCGGGGGCGGCGATCGGGGCGCCGCCAGCCGGGTCGGGCACCAGCTCGCACCACTGCATCCAGCCGAACAGGCGCTGGTCGGCGAAGACGAGCGCCTCCGGTCCGTCCGGACAGCCCGCCTCCTCTGAGCGGCGCAGGATGAGGCGCACGCGTTCATGCCGCAGCGGGGCGGCGGCGGGGTCGGCGATGAGCAGCCGGCCGCTCATGCCGAGGTGGATAGCGAGCGCCGTCTCAGCCAACCCAGTCGACTCAGCCGTCTCAGCCGCAGTATCTGCCCCGGCGTCCACCGGCAGCCAGAGGAACTTGCCGCGCCGTGCCGGGCTCCCCAGCCGGGCGCCCTCCAGCTGCCGGAACCGCTCCGGTCCGCCGGTCTGCCGCCGCAGCGAGCGGGCGTCCATCACCCCGATCTGCTGGATGACGGCGCCGGTCGCGGCCTTCGCCAGGCCGCGGCGGACGACTTCGACTTCGGCGAGTTCGGGCACGCTGGGGAGTTCAGGCGCGCAGCGCGTGCCAGGCCTGCATGGCCGCGCTCATCTCGGCCTGCTTCTTGCTGGGCCCGGTGCCGATGCCGCGGGCGGGGCCGCAGGCGACGGTGGCCCGGTAGACGCGCCGGTGATCGGGACCGGCGGCCTCGACCTGATAGGCGGGCTCGGAGTAGCCGCGCGACGCGGCCAGTTCGAGCAGGGTGGTCTTGGGGTCCATCTCGGCGGCGAGGACGGCCACCTCGGGGACGAGCGGCTCGACCAGTCGCAGCACCAGGTCGCGCGTGGCGTCGATCCCCCGGCTGAGGTAGTTGGCCGCGATGAGCGACTCCATCATGTCGGCGAGCAGCGAGGCCTTGTGCTGGCCGCCGCTGGACTGCTCGCCTCGGCCGAGGCGCAGCCAGCCGCCGAGGTCGCGGCTCTCGGCGATGCGGGCCAGCGCGTGCGTGCTGACCAGCGCCGCCCGGCGCCGGGAGAGCTCACCCTCGTCGATCTCGGGGAAGCGGTGCACCAGCATGTCGCTGACGATGTAGCCGAGCACCGAGTCGCCGAGAAACTCCAGGCGCTCGTTGGTGGGAATCCCGCCGTGCTCGTAGGCGTACGAGCGGTGGGTCAGGGCCCGGGTCAGGTACGGTTCGTCGATCTCAGCGCCGAGGACGACGGGGAGATCGGCGGGCGGCCGGGTGGCGTCGGTGGACGCCGCCGCGGCCTGCGGGTCAGGCGTCGGCAACCTTCCGGCCCTTGTACTCCTGGTAGAGGGCGGTGCCGGCCTGGTCCTCGACCACGCGGGCGCGGTGCGGGAGCGAGTAGACGACCTGCCCGTTCTCAACGGTCTTGACGAGCGCCGGGGCGGTCGCCTTCCACTGGGAGCGGCGCGACCGGGTGTTGCTGCGCGACATTTTGCGCTTCGGAACTGCCATCTTGTGTCCTCATTTCTCGTTTCTGGGGCTGTCGTGCCCGTCGAGGAGATCTGACAGCGCCGCCCACCTCGGGTCGTACCCCGCGGCGTCCGGATCAGCGATCCCCTCTGCCTCGCACGGCCCTGCCCCATACGCTTCGCAGATCGGGCGGAAGGGAAGGTCGAGCACCACAGCATCTCGAACCGTCTGCTCGAGGTCGATGCCGTCGTCTTCGACCAACGGCGGTTCGTCCTCTGCCTCCGGTTCGGAAGCATCATTCCGATCATAGTCGAAAAGCTCCCGGAACTCGACTTCCTCGTCCCAGTCGAACGGTTTCAGGCAACGGGCGCATTCGGCCTCCACCCGGTACGACAGCCGGCCGGACACGAGGATGCCCTCATGCAGCGAATCGAGGCGGGCGTCGATCCGCAGGTCGCTGCCCTCCGGCACGCGGGCCAGCCCCAGGCCCAGGTCGGCGGGCGCCGGGATCACCGTGTCGAGGTCCTTCGAGACGCCGGGATGGTGGACGAGGTCGCGGACGTGGATTCTGGTGTCGTCGGTCACGCGCACATCCTAATGGCCCCGGCTCGAATCGGGGTCGATGCGCGGGTCGGGGTCCGCGGTGCCGCCCCGCGCCCGCAGCGTGCTGGCCGGAGCCACCGCCCCCGTCCCGAAGCGGGCCGCGATGCGGTCGGCGACCGCATCCACCGCCCGCCACTGGGAGGCGTCGCCCCAGATCGGGTCGCGGGCCAGGCCCGAGGCGGTCGGGACGAGGCTCGCGAATCGCACGCCGACCAGACGCGTCGGGCGATCCCAGCCGCTGCGGACCAGCAGGTCCTGGGCGGCGTCGATGAGCTCCTGCGTGGTGGCGGTGGGGGCCGGCAGCGTCACGGACCGGGTGATGGTTCGGAAGGCCCCGTCGCGCAGCTTCAGGACGACGGTGCGGGTCAGCAGATCGGCCGCGCGCAGGGCGGCGGCGGACCGATCCGCGAGCCCCACCAGCACCGCGCGCAGGCGCTCGGGGTCGGTCTCGTCGACCGGGAAGGTGGTCTCCTTGCCGATGCTGCGCTCGCTGCGGGAGGTCGCGACTTCGGCCTGCTGCCGCCCGGCCGCCCGCTCAGCCAGAACGGCGGCCTGCGCGGCCCCCAGGCTGCGCTGCAGCCGGGCGGGCGAGACCTCCCGCAGCTGCCCGACGGTCTCGATGCCGAGCCGGTGCAGGGCGGCGCGGGTGTGCTCCCCCACCCCGGCCAGCGCCCCCACGGGCAGCGGGGCGAGGAAGCCGGCGACCTCACCGGCGTTGACGATGAGCAGCCCGTCCGGCTTGGCCATTCCGGAGGCGAGCTTGGCGACGAACTTCGTGGGCGCGGCGCCGATCGAGCAGGTGAGCGCGATTTCGTCCCGCATCCGACGGCGGATCTCCGCGGCGATGCGGCCGGTGCCGCCGAAGAGCCGGTGGCTGCCGGACACGTCCATCCACGCCTCGTCGACGCTGACCGGTTCGATGCGGGGCGTGTACGAGCGCAGCAGGTCCATGACCCGCTGGGAATATCGACGGTAGAGATGGTGCCGCGGCGGGATGACGACGGCGGTCGGACACAGCCTCAGGGCCGTCGCGACCGGCATCGCCGAGTGCACCCCGTACTGCCGGGCGGCGTAGTTCGCGGTGGTCACCACCGCCCGCGGCTCGCGTCGCCCCACGATCACGGGCCGATGCCGCAGATCGGGGCGATCGAGCAGCTCCACCGACGCGAAGAAGGCGTCCATGTCGACGTGCAGGATGTGGGCGCTGCCGTCGTCGTGCGTCAGTGGGGTGACACGACGATGGCTGCCGTCCTGCGCGCTCATGAACGCCTCCTTCAGGGTGCGTCGAGCTGCGGTTCGTTCCCGATCAGTGGGTCAGGATCTGCCGGAAGTTGGTCCGGCCGAGATCGATGAGCTCGTCGCCTCGGCCCGAGAGTACCGTGCGCAGCGCGAACAGGCTGAAGCCCTTCATCTGCTCGACGTTGATCGCCGGCGGGATGGACAGCTCCTGACGGTCGGTGCGCACGTCGATGAGGGCCGGACCGGGGGCTGCGAGCGCCTCGGCGATGGAGCCCTCCACGTCGCTGGAGTCTTCGATGCGCACGGAGGCGATGCCGAGCGCTTCGCCCAGCTTGGCGAAGTTGGGGTCGTGCAGGTCAGTGCCCCAGGGCACGAAGCCGGCCGACTTCATCTCCAGCTCGATGAAATCGAGGGCCGAGTTGTTGTAGACGAACACCTTGACCGGCAGGTCGTTCTGCACCAGCGTGATGAGCTCGCCGAGCATCATGCTGAGCCCGCCGTCGCCGCACATGGCGATGACCTGACGCTTGGGGAAGGCCGCCTGCACGCCGATGCTCTGGGTGATGGCGTTGGCCATGCTGCCGTGGTTGAACGAGCCGACCAGCGAGCGCCTGCCGTTCATGGTCAGGTAGCGCGCGGCCCAGACCACGGGCGAGCCGACGTCGGGCAGGAACACCGCGTCGTCGGAAGCCAGGCGGTCGAGGACGCGGGTGGCGTACTGCGGGTGGATGGGACGGCCGGCCTTGGTGGGCGTGGCGAGGTCGTCGAGGCCCTTGCGCGCCTTGGCGTAGTGGGCCAGGCTGCGCTTCAGGTGGCTGCGGTCGGTCTTCTTCTTCAGCAGGGGCAGCAGCGCCTCGGCGGTGTCTTTCACCGTGCCGACCAGCCCCAGCTCGACCGGGGTGCGCCGGCCGAGGTGCTCGCCGCGGATGTCGATCTGGATGATGTGGGCGGTCTTGGGGAAGAACTGCTGGTAGGGGAAGTCGGTGCCGAGCATCAGCAGGGTGTCGCACGATTCCATGGCCCGGTACCCGGACGAGAACCCGAGCAGGCCGGTCATGCCCACGTCGAAGGGGTTGTCGTACTCGACGAACGGTTTGCCGCGGAAGGCGTGGACGACGGGGGCGCCCAGGGTGTCGGCCAGCTGCACGAGCTGGCCGTGGGCGCCCTCGGTGCCGGCCCCGGCGAGGATGGTGACCTTGTGCGCCTCGTTGAGCAGGGACGCGGCGCGGGCGAGCTCGGTGGGGCTCGGGACGATGACAGGGTGGGCCCGGTCGATCTTCACGGCGCGTGAGTCGACCGCGTCGGAGAGCGAGACGTCGCCCGAGATGACCAGCACGGCGACGCCGCGCTTCTCGACGGCGGCGCGGATGGCCATCTCGATCATGCGCGGCATCTGCTTGGCCGAGCTGACCAGCTCGCAGAACACGCTGCACTCGCGGAACAGGATCTCCGGGTGAGTCGCCTGGAAGTACTCGGACCCGATCTCGGTGCTGGGGATGTGGGACGCGATGGCCAGCACCGGCACGCGGGAGTGGTTGGCGTCGAAGAGCCCGTTGATGAGGTGCAGGTTGCCCGGTCCGCAGGACGCGGCGCACACGGCGAGGTCGCCGGTCAACGTGGCCTCCCCCGCGGCGGCGAAGGCGGCGGCCTCCTCGTGGCGCACATGCACCCAGTCGATGTCGCCCGTCCGCCGGAGCGCGTCGGTAAACCCGTTCAGGGAATCACCGGGCAGTCCGTACACGCGCTTGACGCCGTTCGCCTTGAGCACTGCGACGGCGGTCTCCGCGACTGTGGTCATTTCTCTCCTTCGACTTGGGAATCCAGGACGCGAGCGGTCCGGATATTCGAGATCGCTGCCCATCCTTGCCATTGGGAGCGGAAATGTCGATAGGAATTTTCACACCGATCGGATTCGCCTATTTCTGGGCGAATGCCACTTTCGGGCGAATGCCACCGGGGGCGCAGCGCGCTCCCCGGAATCAGCGCCTGGCCAGGCTCAGCGCCCTCCGCAGACCGGCTCAGTGCACCCAGGACCCGGCAGACCGGCTCAGGGCAAGACCGGCTCAGTGCACCCAGACCTCGGTGCCCGTCGGCGCCCAGTTGTAGACGAACTGAGCGTCGCTCACCCCCAGGTTCACGCATCCGTGGCTGAGGTCGGCGACCCCGATCTGGGAGTTCCAGGGGGCGCCGTGGAAGGCCTCGCCGCCGTTGAAGTAGCTGACCCAGGGCACGTTGGGAGTGACGTAGTCGTAGCCGGGCCCGTACCCGGCCCCCTTCATCGTCTGCGTCGCGTACTTCAGGTAGACCGTGAAGTGCCCCTTTTCCGTGGCGAATCCGGGCTTGCCCGAAGAGATCGGCATGGTCTTGACCACCGCGTCGTTCTCGAACAGCGTGGCCGTGCGCGCGCCCAGGTCGACCTCGATGCGGTGGACGACGTTCTGGGCCGGCAGCGCCTTCTCCTCGACCGGCAGCGCGTAGGAGTACGTCCCGGCGCTGTACGCCTTGGCCACGTCGGCCGCGAAGTCGGTGCTGGTGAGCTGCCGCTGCGGGACGCCCGCCCGCTGCACGCTGAGCACCTTCCCGCTGGAGTTGGTGATGTTCTGCGCCGGGACGCCCGCCGTGTCGACCTGCGCCGGCAAGGTGGTCTTCACGTAGTCAGCGATGCGGGACTGATCGAAGTCCGGGACGAGCCGGCCGTCGCGGGCGACGACCGTCACCCACGAGGCAGCGGTCGCCACGGGCACCTGCGCCACGGTGGCACCGCCGGAGGTGAACACCGCCCCCCGGACGAAGCGATTCAGGGCGTCCGCGGTGCCCTGGGCGCTCTGGTCGCTGACGGCGGGGGCCACGGTCGTCGACTGCACCTGCACCCGATCCGTGCCCGCCGTGCGCACCTGCCGGACGAGCGCCTGGGCGGCGGCCGCCACGTCGAGAGATTTCACCGACTGCCCTGGGGCCACCGTCCACGTCTGCGCCGCCGCGTCGAAGGAGATCTGCGGGTCTTTCGCGGGGGCGACCCGATCCGGCCAGGCCTGGGCCAGGTGCGCCTCCAGCTTGGCCTGGTCGACGGCGACGTCGCCCGCGCGCCCCCCCGCGGGGGTGCCCCCCCCCCCCCGCAGCCAGGGCGGGGCGGCGACCAGCCGCCCCCGCCCCCCCGGGGGGGGGTGGGGCCCCCCCCCCGCGGCGGCGGGGTG
>JBDNYM010000060.1:0-10964 GCA_047722305.1 Pseudoclavibacter sp.
GGCTTGTAGGTGCGGTTCTGCCGGTGGGCGGCGAGGACGACCTGGTCGCCGGTGAGCGGGTCGGTGCGGATGCTGGCGGCATCTCTGGGCGGGGCCTCGCGGGGTCCGAGGGGACGGCGGTCGTCGATGACGCGGCGGCGGGCGCCGGTAGCGTAGGCGGGGTCGTCGTCGAAGAAGATGATCTCGCGGCCGTCGGCGAGGCGCCCGCTGGTACGGGTGATGGTGCGGCCGGCTGCGGGGATGGCCCGCACCCGCGTGGCCGTCTCGGGGCGCCCGGCGGGGGCTTGCCTCTGCGTGTCGTTCATCTGCGTCTGGGCTCCTGGGTTCCGGCTCATGCGACCACCACCACTTCGGGCACTTCGTCGCGGAGGTGCTGCAGTGCCACGGGGTCGACATCGGCGTCGGTGATGACGGTGTCGATGTCGGACCAGGCGGCGAAGGTGGCCAGCCCGGAGATGCCCCACTTGGTGTGGTCGAAGACGGCGACGACACGATGCGCGGTGGCCAGCAGCGCCCGGTTGATGCGGGCCTCGTCGATGTTGGGCGTCATGAGGCCGCCGGCGAGGCTGACCCCGTGCGCTCCGGCGAACACGGTGTCGACGTGGATGCCTTCGAGCGACTGCACCGCGACGGGCCCGACGAGTGCGGCCGACGGGGTGGGGGTGCCGCCGGTGAGCAGGACGTGGGAGCCGTTGCGGAAGAACTCGTCGGCGACGCGGAGGGCGTTGGTGACGACGGTGACGCGGGTGTCGCGCGCGATCTCCTGCGCGACGTAGGTGCAGGTGGAGCCGGCGGTGAGGGCGACGGATTCCCCGTCGGAGACGCGCTGGGCGGCGGCGGCGGCGAGGCGCTGCTTGATCTCGATGTGCAGGGACATCTTGACGGAAGTCTCGGGTTCGCTGGCGGAGTGCAGCGAGGTGGCCCCGCCGTGCACCTTGAGGAGCAGCCCTTGCCGGTGCAGCTCGATGAGGTCGCGGCGGATGGTCATGTCGGAGACCTCGAGCTCGCGGACGAGGTCGGAGACACGGACCACGCCTTTCGCGTTCACCGCGAGCAGGATGCGGGCGCGACGTTCACTGGCGAGCACGATCCTCTTCTTCCTTCAGTGCGAATGCGCCCGAACGATATCATGTTCTGCGTTGAGACCGCACAGATTTGGGCATATCCAAACATTTGGACTCACATCCAGTGTACTCCGTAGAGATTTTTCCCCGCAATTTCTCACCGCCTTGATCGGCCTAATGGCGCGGGTTTCTCCGAAACGCCACCGACTCCGGAGGGCGGTGTGTGATTCAACATCGGCCTATTTCCGCCCCTCGGCGGGAATAATGGTGTTATGGTGACCGACGATAAACAAACATTTGTGCACATTCCCTGCACATCCGCTCCGTGTGGGAACAAAGGAGTCACCACTTCATGCACGCTTCCGCCGCATCAGCGATCAGCCTGAACCTGAGCTGGGTCGACTATCTGCTGCTGATCATCTATTTCGGGGTCGTCCTCGCCATCGGCTTCATGGCCCGCCGCCGGGTCAGCTCGAGCATGGACTTCTTCCTGTCCGGACGCTCCATGCCGGCCTGGATCACCGGCCTGGCCTTCGTCTCCGCCAACCTCGGCGCTACCGAGATCCTCGGCATGGCCGCCAACGGAGCCCAGCTGGGCATGGCCACCCTGCACTACTACCTGATCGGCGCCGTCCCGGCCATGGTGTTCCTGGGCCTGGTCATGATGCCCTTCTACTACGGCTCCAAGGTGCGCAGCGTGCCCGAGTTCATGCTGCGGCGCTTCGGCAAGGCCCCCCACATCGTGAACTCGTTCGCCTTCGCCATCGCCAACGTCCTCATCGCCGGCATCAACCTCTACGCCATGGCCATCGTCATCGAGGCCATGCTCGGATGGCCGGAGTGGGTCGCCATCCTCGTCTCGGCCGCGTTCGTCCTCACCTACATCACCCTGGGCGGGCTCTCCAGCGCCATCTACAACGAGGTGCTGCAGTTCTTCGTCATCATCGCCGGGCTGGTGCCGCTGACCGTCGTCGGCCTGCACCGCGTGGGCGGCTGGGGTGGCCTGGTCACCGCCCTGCAGCACACCAACGGCGGCAAGATGCTCAGCGCCTGGGCCGGCACCGGCATCGGCCACGTGACCAACCCCATCGGCGCCAACTGGCTGCTGATCGTCTTCGGTCTCGGCTTCGTGCTGAGCTTCGGCTACTGGACCACCAACTTCACCGAGGTGCAGCGCGCCTTCAGCGCCAAGAACATGTCGGCTGCCCGCCGCACCCCACTGATTGGCGCCATCCCGAAGCTGTTCATCCCGTTCATCGTGGTGGTGCCCGGTCTCATCGCCGCGGCCGTGGTGGGCAACCAATTCGCCAACGGCACCCTGACCTACAACGACGCCATCCCGAAGCTCATGCAGATGTACCTGCCGTCGGGCGTGCTCGGCGTGGCCGTCACCGGGCTCATGGCCTCATTCATGGCCGGCATGGCCGCCAACGTCTCCAGCTTCAACACCGTGTTCACCTACGACATCTGGCAGCCCTACGTGGTCAAGCACCGCAGCGACGCCTACTACCTCAAGACCGGCCGCTGGGTGACCGTCGTGGGCGTGCTGGTCAGCATCAGCACCGCGTTCCTCGCCGCCCAGTTCGGCAACATCATGACCTATATGCAGACGCTGTTCTCCTTCTTCAACGCACCGCTGTTCGCCGTGTTCATCCTGGGCCTGCTGTGGAAGCGGATGAGCCCCGCCGGTGGGCTCTGGGGCTACCTCGCCGGCATCGCCATGCCGACGCTCGTCTGGATCGGATACCTCAACCACTGGCCGGGCTTCCTGTTCACCTACTCGACGCCGACCGCCGAGACGATGGGCGGCGCCATCTGGTCATTCGTGGCCGCCGTGGCGGTCGCCGCCATCGTGACATCGTTCACCAAGCCGAAGCCCGAAGCGGAGCTCGCCGGCCTGGTCTACGGCGTGGGCAAGATCGACGTGACGGCCGACTCCATCGCCACCGACACGGCCTGGTACCGCTCCCCCGCGCTGCTCGGCACCGTGGCGCTGGTGCTCTGCGTCGCCCTCTACATCCCGTTCCTCTGATCCGCACCGCGAAAGGACTGGCACATCATGGCTGAGACCCAATACACCGCGGAGCAGCTGAAGCACATCCGCGACACCCGGCGCTTCGATCTGCGCCGCATCATCGGCGGCGTCTTCGTCGTCTACGGCGTCATCGTCACCCTGGTCGGCATCGTCGACCCGGTCGCCGACACGAAGCCGACCGGCGGCATCGCCATCAACCTGTGGACGGGCATCGGGATGCTCATCGTCGGCATCCTGTTCTTCGTCTGGGACCACTACGCCCCGGTTCCGGCCGACGACATCGTCACCGAGGAGCTGCGCGAGGCGGAGTTGCGGCGCGAGGGCGAGGGCCTGGGCTCCGAGGATGACCCGTACGTCGTCGCCGACGCGCCAGCCGAAGCGGCGCCTGCGGCCGACGGGCCGACCCCGCGCGGCTGACATGGGGACGCTGCCCGGCCTCGGCCCGGAAGGCGCAATCCTCCGGGCCGAGGCCGGCGGCTACGCGGTGACCGCGCACGCGCGCGGCGCCGCCCTGGCTCGGCTGGTGGGGCCCTCCGGCCGCGAACTGGTCGTGCCCACCCCGGACGACGGCCCCCGGATCGCCGATGCCGGCGCAGTGCTGGCTCCCTGGCCCAACCGGCTGGAGGACGGCGTCTACCGTTTCCAGGACGCAGAGCACCGAGTGCCGGTCGACGAGCCCGAACGGGGCAACGCCCTCCACGGGCTGGTGCGGAACCTCCCCTGGCACGTCGAGGACTCGGACGCCAGCGTCATCCGGCTCGTCACCGAGCTCCCCGGACGCGAACCGTACCCGTTCCGGCTTCGGTTGACCGCCCGCTTCGCCCCCGCCGAGACCGGTCTCGACTGGACCCTCACCGCCGAGAACCTCGGCGACCGGGACGCCCCTTACGCGGCCGCCCTGCACCCGTATCTCGTCGGCGCCGATTGGCGCGCCGACAGGCGTCCCGCCAGCGACGACTGGACGGTGGTCTTCCCCGCCAGCCTCCGCCTGGCCGTCGATGAGCGGCTGCTGCCGACTGGCACCGTGCCCGTAGCCGGCACCGAATCGGACCTGCGCGCCCCCACCAGACTCGGCCCCCGGGCATTCGACTTCGCCGGTACCGGATTCCCGGCGGGGCTGCACCAGGCCGCCGTGCTCGACGCATCCGGGCACGGCGCCGCCATCGCCTTCCGCACCGACTGGGCGCAGCTCTACACCGATGACGCCGACGGGCGGCGGGGCGTCGCCATCGAGCCGCAGACCGCCCCCGCAAACGCCCTGCGCGGCCATCCCGACCTCATCGTGCTGGCACCTGGCGCCCGCCACACGCTGCGCTGCCGCATTCTCGAGGTTTGAGACCACCGGCCGAGACCCTCGCGGGACGCCGCCGCTAGAAATCCGCAGAAACCCCCGCCTAGGCTCGGGGCAGAAGCTCTCTCCGGCCGCCCGCCGCCCGATCGGCGCCGGTCACGAGGTGCGGGATCCGAGCGGAGGAGCGGGAATGAGACGAGTGGTGGTCACGGGGATCTCCGGATACGTCGGGGGCACGGTGGCCATGCGGCTGCGGGAGCGCGGCTACGAGGTGCGCGGGCTGGTGCGGCGGGAGGAGGCCGCGGTCGCGCTGGAGCGTCTCGGGTTCGGCGTGATCCGCGCCACGATACAGGATGCGGGCGCCCTGCGGGCAGCCGCCGACTGGGGCGAGGCCATCGTCCACACCGCCGACTCGGACGACCCCGCCGTCGCCGCCCGGCTCGTCGCCGCGCTGCGAGGAACCGGGAAGACGCTCGTCTACACGTCGGGGTCCGCCATCGTGGCGAACCGGGCCCGTCCCGAGACGGCCGCCTTCGTCTACGCGGACTTCCCCCTGGAAACGACGGACTCGACCGGCTTCGGCGCCCGGATCGCCGTCAACCGCTCCGTGCAGCGCGCCGCCCTGCAGGGGGTCAGGAGCATCGTGATCGTCCCCGGCATGGTCTACGGCGCCGGGGCGCTGCTCTCCCGGGAGAGCAAGCAGATCCCCCTGCTCGTGCGCACCGCCCGCCGGCTGGGGCACGCGGTCCAGGTCGAGGACGGCCAGCGGCGCTGGAGCACCGTCCACGTCGACGACCTGGCCGAGCTGTATCTGCTGGCGCTCGAGGGCGCCCGCCCTGGGGAGCTCTTCTTCGCCGAGAACGGGACGGTCTCGTTCCGCGAGCTCGCTCTGGCCATCCAGCGGCGTCTCGGATTCGCCGGCGAGCCCGTCTCTCTGAGCCTCGCCCAGGCGACTGCGCTCTGGGACGAGATGACGGCCGCCACGGCGATGGGATCCGACTGCCGCATCGACGCGACGAAGGCCCGGCTGCAGCTCGGCTGGCGACCGGCGCACGCCTCCCCGCTGCCGTACGTCGGCTGACGGCCGGCCTCTGACCGATTCGGCGGCACCGTCGGGCGCGAAGCCCTGAGCCACCGTCCGATCCCCACCCCGCTGGATCGTCTCGCTCTCGCAGCGGAATCGACGGCGGCCGCGCTCACCCGATCTGCGTGGCGTCGTCGATCTCGCCGACGAGCACCTCGATGATGTCCTCGAAGAACAGCACCGACACGACCTCGCCGGAGGCATCCAGCACCCGGGCCACATGCGCTCCTAGCCGCTGGAGCTGCAGCATGGCGTCCTCGAGTTCGGCATCCGCCCGCACCGACGTCAGCGCACGCACCAGCTGCGGCGGCAGCGGCGCCGAGAACTGGTCGTCCGGGATGTCGATGACGTCCTTCAGATGGATGTAGCCCACCAGATCGCCAGCGGCGTCGGTGAGCACGTACCGCGAGAAGCCGTGCTGCGTGACCGCCCCCTCCAGGTCGCGCGGGCTGCAGTGCTCGTCGAGGGTGACGAGGTCCGAGCGCGGCACCGCCACATCCCCGGCCGTCTTGGTGGTGAACTCGAACGCCTTCGTGAGCATGTTGCTCGAATCCGTCAGCATCCCCTCGCGCTTCGACTCGGCCACGATCGTGGCCACCTCGTCGAGCGTGTACGCCGTGCTCGCCGCATGCTGCGGCTGGATGCCGAACAGCCGCAGCACCGCATCCGCCCCCGCATTCAGCACCACCACGAACGGCTTGAACACGCGCTCGAAGCGCAGCAGCGGCGGAGCCAGCAGCAGCACGGCCCGCTCCGGGGCGGCCAGCGTCAGGTTCTTCGGCACCATCTCGCCCAGCACGACGTGGAGGAACGACACCAGCACCAGGGTGATCACGAACGCGAGCACATCCACGAACCCGTCGCTGACCGGCAGCGCCGACAGCGGGATGTGCAGCAGCTCGTGCACCGCCGGCTCCGACACGTTCAGGATGAGCAGCGAGCAGATCGTGATGCCCAGCTGAGTGGCGGCGAGCATCAGGGTGGCGTGCTCCATCGCCCACAGGCTGCGCCGCGCGCGCACCTGCCCCGCCTCGGCCCGCGGCTCGATGGACGACCGCTTCGCGGCGATGATCGCGAACTCCGCCCCCACGAAGAAGGCGTTCACGGCCAGCAGGACGACCAGCCAGACCAGCCCCATCCAGTCGCTCATCGGGGCCTCCCGCCGTCGGCGTCTCCCCCGGCCGACGTCTCCCCGGACAGGGGCGCCGGCCGGGCGCGCACCCGGTCGACCCGGCGGCCGTCCATGCGCTCAACCGCGAACCGGGCGCCGTCCTCGGCCTCCACCTGGTCGCCGACGGCCGGGATGCGGCCGAGCCGCGCCATGATGAAACCGCCCAGGGTCTCGAAGGCGCCGTCCTCTGGGATCTCGATCGCGGTGGGGGCCTCCAGTTCGGCGCGGCGCAGCCGCCCCGGCACCAGCCACTCCCCCGACCGCAGCCGCACCACCCCCGCCCGCAGCCGGTCGTGCTCATCGGAGACCTCGCCGACCAGTTCCTCGACCACGTCCTCCAGCGTCACCACGCCCGCCGTGCCGCCGTACTCGTCGATGGCGACCGCCAGCTGGACGCCCTCGGCGCGCAGCTGCCCCAGCAGCACCGACACCGACATCGAGTCGGGCACGCGCAGCACCGGGCGCATGATCTCGGATACCGGGGTGTCCGCACGGCGCTGGTGCCGCAGGCGCACCGCGTCCTTGAGGTGCACCACGCCGATCGCATCGTCGATGTCCTCGCCGGTCACCACGAACCGGGAGTGCCCGCTGCGCCGGGCCAGCTCGATGACCGTCGCCGCCGCATCGTCGGCCGCGACCGCTTCGACAGCAACCCGCGGCGTCATGACGTCGCCGGCCGTCAGCTCGCCGAAGTCGAGGGTGCGGGTGAGCAGCGTGGCCGTCCGGCGGTCCAGCGACCCGGCCAATGCGGCGCTCTTCACCAGCGAGGCGAGCTCCTCCGCCGACCGCGCCGACGACAGCTCCTCCTGCGGGGTGATGCGGAACAGCCGCAGCACCAGCTTGCTGGCATCGTCGAGGACGATCACCGCCGGTTTGAACACGGCGGTGAACCCGATCTGGAACGGCGCCGCCAGCCGGGCGGCCGGCAGCGGACGGGCGAGAGCGAAGTTCTTCGGCACCAGCTCGCCGAAGAGCATCGACAGGACGGTGGCCACGACCAGCGCGACCACCCCGGAGACGACCGCGGCCAGGGCGGCCGGCACCCGCATCCAGTCGAGCAGCGGCGCCAGCCAGGCGCTGAACGCCGGTTCGAAGGTATACCCGGCCAGCAGCGTGGTGAGCGTGATGCCCAGCTGGGCGCTCGACAGATGGGTGGACGTGTGCCGCAGCGCCCCGATGATCGTCGACAGGCCGGGCACGCCCTGGGAGCGCTTCGCCTCCAGGTCGCTGCGGTCGAGGTTCACCAGCGTGAACTCGGAGACCACGAACATCCCCGTCCCCAGCGTCAGGACGACGCCGGCGAGGAACAGTAGCAGTGGGGTCATAGGCGCAGGCCGGGGCTCACCAGCTGGTGGGCAGGGCTCGCCCCTCCTCATAGCCGGCGGCGGACTGGATGCCGACGCACGCCTGGTCGCGGAACGCCCGCAGGCTGGCGGCGCCCGCATAGGTGCAGGCGCTGCGCACCCCTGCCGTGATCTGATCGAGGATGTCCTCGACGCTGGGGGTCAGCGGGTCGATCCACAGGCGCGAGTCGGAGATGCCCTCCGAGAACAGCCGCTTCCGGGCGCGCTCCAGCGGCGACAGGGCGGCGAACCGTCCCTTCACCGCCTTCGTGGACGCCATGCCGTAGTTGACCTTGAACAGGCGGCCGTCATCGCTGCGGTGCACCTCGCCGGGAGACTCGATCGTCCCCGCCAGCCAGGTGCCGATCATCACCGAGGAGCCGCCAGCGGCCAGCGCGAGCGCCACATCGCGCGGGTAGCGCACCCCGCCATCCGCCCACACGGCGGCGCCGAGCTCCTGGGCGGTGGCGGCGCATTCGAGCACGGCCGAGAACTGCGGCCGCCCCACCGCGGTCATCATGCGGGTCGTGCACATCGCCCCCGGCCCCACCCCGACCTTCACCAGATCGGCGCCGGCCTCCACCAGGTCGGCGGTGCCCGCCGCGGTGACCACGTTACCCGCGGCGATCGGCACGGTCGGCCCTACCGCGGCCCGCGCCCGGGCGACGGCGTCGAGCATGCGCTGCTGGTGCCCGTGGGCGGTATCGACCACCAGCACGTCGGCGCCGGCGTGCACCAGGTCGGCGGCCCGCTGGCCGATGTCGCCGCGGATGCCGATCGCAGCGGCCACCTTCAGCCGGCCGTGGGCGTCCAGGGCGGGGCGGTAGACGGTGAGCCGCATCGCCTGCCGCTGCGAGATGGTGCCGATCGGCACCCCGTCGCGCTCGACCAGCGCGTTCTTGACGTGGGCGTCCCACAGCATCTGGTAGACGGCCGCGGGGTCGTCGAGCTCTTCCTCGCCGACGATGAACGGGTCTTCATGCACCAGGTCGCCGAGGCGGGCGTCGGAGACCGCCCGGGTGAGCGCCTCGGCGGGCAGCATCCCCACCAGCGCATCGTCCGCGTCGAACACGGTGAACGAGATCTCGCCGGCCGGCGGCAACAGCAGCCGGGCCTCCTCGACGGTGGCGTCGGCGCTGACCGGGTACGGCGAGTCGCAGCGCACCGGCTGCGCCTTCACCCAGGCGATGGCGTCGTGGACGCTGGTGCCGTCCAGATCCTGCGGCAGCACCCCCAGCCCGCCGCGGCGCGCCATGACCGCCGCCAGCCGCGGCCCCGTCACGGCGTTCATGTTCGCGGAGACCACCGGGATCGTCATGCCGGTGACGTCCTCCGGGGACAGGTCGACATCGAGCCGGGAGCGCACGGCGCCCCGGCTGGGGATGAGGAAGACGTCCGAGTACGTGAGGTCGTGACTCGGCGACGCATCATAGAAACGCACGACGATCAGGGTACCGTACCGTCACCTGGAAGCGGCGGAGCCCGTATGGGAGGCCTGCACCGTCCGAATCCGCGTCAGCACCTCGACGCGCAGCTGCTCGGGGGCCGTCTCCTGGCAGGCGCGGGCCAGCACCTCGGTCAGCGTCACGCTCACCAGGTGCTCGCGCCGGCAGTCCGGGCATGTCTCCAGATGGCGGCGGATGTCGGCAGCGTCCTCCGAGCACAGCTCGTGGTGGACGTACTCCTCCAGGGCCCGCCGCGCCCGCTCGCACCCGCAGTCGCCGCTCACCGCTGCTCCTTCGACGTGCCGTCGCCGGCGGGGGTGAGCGCTGCCCGCAGCATGCGGCGACCGCGATGCAGCCGGCTCATCACCGTCCCCACCGGCGTCTTCATGATGTCCGCGATCTCCTGGTAGCTGAACCCCTCGACGTCGGCCAGGATCACCGCCAGCCGGAAGGTGTCCGGCAGCGCCTGCAGCGCATCCTTCACCGCGGAGTCGGGCATGCGATCGAGGGCCTCGACCTCCGCGGAACGGGCCGAGGTGGCGGTCGTCGACTCGGCCGATCCCAGCTGCCAGTCTTCGAGGGCGTCGATGGACGACGAGTACGGAGTGCGCTGCCGCTTGCGGTACGTGTTGATGTAGGTGTTGGTCAGGATGCGGTACAGCCAGGCTTTCAGGTTCGTGCCCTGCTTGAAGCGGCCGAACGAGTTGAACGCCTTCGTGTAGGTCTCCTGCACGAGGTCCTGCGCGTCTTGCGGATTGCGGGCCATGCGCATCGCGGCCCCGTAGAGCTGGTCGATGAACGGCATCGCCTGCTCCTCGAACTGCCGCCGAAGCACGTCCGCATCAGACTCCGTGCCGTGCTCTCTGTACTGACTCATCGCCCCTGATTCTACCGGGCGCTCCAGAACGGCCTGCATGCGCACACTCCTCTCCTACAGTTGATAACCATGAGTCACCCGACCTATTCCTCCCGGCCCGACGCCGGCGCTCGTTCCGGGGAGGGCTGGGCCGCCCCGCGGGCCGTGCGCCCCCTGGCCGCGACGGTGGCGCTTCCCGGTTCGAAGTCGCTCACCAACCGCGAGCTGGTGCTGTCCGCACTGGCCGCCGGGCCCAGCACCCTCACCGGGGCGCTGCGTTCTCGGGACACTGACCTGATGATCGCGGCCCTGCAGACGCTCGGTGCCCGGATCGAGGTCGAGGATGATGCGGTGCGGGTGGAGCCGCTGCCGGCCGTCGCCCCGGCTGCGGGCGCGGATGGGCCTGCCGTCGGCATCGACTGCGGCCTGGCCGGGACGGTGATGCGCTTCGTGCCCCCGGTGGCGGCGCTGACCGGCCGCCGGGTGCGCTTCGACGGCGATGCGGCCGCCCGTCGCCGCCCCATGGCGCCCCTCCTGGACGCGCTGCGACGGCTGGGCGTGCCGGTCGACGCCCCCGACGGCCGCCTCCCGTTCGAGATAGGCCACGGCCCGGCCCCCCGGGGCGGGACGGCGAGGATCGATGACAGCGGCTCCGGCCAAAACCTGTCGGCCCTG
>JBDNYM010000061.1:0-10720 GCA_047722305.1 Pseudoclavibacter sp.
CTTCCCTTCACTCGGATGCGCGGGTCTGCGCGCGTCCCTGCGGAACGCGCCCCGGGCCTCATCCCTATCAGGCGCCGGCGGTCTGGCGACAGCCAGGTTACGGAGTGTGATGCGCCGGGGCGGAGCAGGATCATCAGTGCGCGTCCGCGGCCGCGGACGGGGCGAGCAGGCCCGGGCCGATCTCGGCTGGGGTCCGCGCCCCGCAGAGGGCGCAGACGCGCTCGAACCCGCGGCGCAGGCCGCGGGCGTAGGCGATCAGGGCGTCCGGTCCCTCCAGCAGGTGCTCGGCGACGGGATGCCCGACGAGCACCCCGTCCGCCCCCAGGGCGAGCGCACGCAGGACATCCTCGCCGGTGCGGATGCCCGAGTCGACCAGCACCGGCACGTCGGGCCCGACTGCGGCGCGGATGCCCGGCAGCGCAGTCGCCGTGGCTACCGCCCCCGAGAGCTGTCGGCCGCCGTGATTCGAGACCACGATCCCGGCTGCGCCCGCGTCGAGGCAGCGGCGGGCGTCGTCCGGGCGCAGCACGCCCTTCACCACGACCGGGAGACCGGTGGTCCGCCGCAGCCAGGCGATGTCGTCCCAGCGCAGATCGGGGGCGGTGGCGAGCTTGGCCGAGCCGTGCCCGCCCGAGCGAGCACGCTGGCGCTGCAGCTGCGGGTCGTAGATCGCGTCGCGGAACCCGGGCTGGCCGCCCACGCTGGTCTGGTCCGCGGTGAAGACGATCGCGGCCGCACCGTGCGCCACCGCCTCCTGCAGGAAGTCGGTCATGGCCTCGCGGCGCTCGGGCAGGTAGACCTGTTGCAGGTAGGGGCCGGAGACTGCCGTCACCTCGGGGATGCTGCGGCTGGGCTCCGACGAAAGCACCAGACCCAGCCCGGCGGCGCGGGCGGCGCGGGCCACGGCCACCTCGCCATCGGGATGCGCCAGCCCGAGGGAGCTCACCGGAGCGAAGAGGATGGGCGCCTCCAGCCGCATGCCGAGCAGACGGGTGGAGGCATCCACCGCGCCGATCCCGCGCAGGATGCGGGGCGCCAGTGCGAGTCGTTCCCAGGCTGCGCGGTTCGACCGCATCGTGGTGGCGAACCCGCCGGCGAAGAACGCCCGGGCCCGCTGCTCGTCATCCGGCCGGCCTCCGCCGGGTCCGTCGGGATGGAAAGCGGTCGTCATCGGGGCCTCCTCGGGTATTCCGTGGTCAGGCAACCACGTGGAGGCCGGAGCGGTCGCGGTGTTACCGCGTGTGACGCCGCAGCGGCCTGGCCGGTGCCGTGCACGTATCTTCGTCTCCGAGGCAACCAGGGCGAAGGAGACGACATGAGCGCCAGCGAGTGGGGTTTCGAGACGAAGCAGGTCCACGCCGGGGCATCTCCGCAGCCCGGCAGCGGCGCGCTCGCGCTGCCGATCTTCCAGACCGCGGCGTACGCGTTCCCCGATGCCGGGACGGCGGCGGCCCTGTTCGCCAAGGAACGGGCCGGTTTCATCTACAGCCGCGGCACCAATCCCACGGTGGCGGCGGTGGAGCGACGGCTGGCCGCGCTCGACGGCGGCAGCGACGCGGTGCTCGTCTCGTCGGGGCAGGCCGCCACGGCGGCGGTCGCGCTGACGCTCGCCGAGCAGGGAGACGAAATCGTGGCCAGTTCGCAGCTGTACGGCGGAACTGCCACCCTGCTGGGGCGCAATCTCGCCAAGCGGGGCGTCGCGACCCGGTTCATCGCCGACTCGTCCGATCCCGATGCCTGGCGCGCCGCCGTCGGGCCTCATACCCGCGCCCTGTTCACCGAGGCCGTCTCCAACCCGTCCGGGCAGATCGCCGACCTGGAGACGCTGGCCGAGATCGCGCATGCGGCCGGCGTGCCGCTGGTCGTCGACAACACTCTGGCCACTCCGGCCGTGCTGCGCCCGCTCGAATGGGGTGCCGACGTCGTCGTGTACTCGGCGAGCAAATTCTTGTCCGGCCACGGCACCGTCATCGCCGGGGCGGTGATTGACGGGGGCTCGTTCGACTACGGGGCGCACGCCGACCGTTTCCCCGAGTTCTCCGCCCCCGAACCCGGCTTCGACGACCTGGTGGTCAGTCGCGACTTCGGCGTCGGCGGCCGACTGGCTCCGCAGGGGAAGAACGCCGCCCTGGCCGGCAAGATCCGCCTCGAACAGATTCACGACTTCGGGCCCACCCCGGCACCATTCACCGCGTTCCTGCTGGAGCAGGGGCTCGAAACGCTCTCGTTGCGGCTCGAGCGCCACGTCGCCAACGCCCAGGCCATCGCCCGCTGGCTCGATGGGCATCCGGGCGTGAACCGCGTGTTCTACGCCGGGCTGCCCGACTCCCCCTGGGCCGACCTGGCCCGGAAGTACACGCCGACCGGTCCTGGCGCCGTGGTGTCGTTCGAGGTTCCGGGCGGGACCGAGACCGCCCAGCGCCTCCTGTCCGCCCTGCGGCTCGTCTCCATCGTCGCCAACATCGGGGATGTGCGCACCCTCGCCATCCACCCCTACACCACCACCCACGGCTCCACCTCGCCGGAGGAGCGGGCAGCCGCCGGAGTGACCGAGGGACTCATCCGGCTCTCCGTCGGGCTGGAGACGCTCGCCGACCTGCAGGCCGATCTCGAAGCGGCTTTCGCGGCGATCGGTTATCCGGCCCGCTGAGTCGGGACCGGCACGCAGGAGTGCGCACCGGCACGCAGAGCAGTACGCAGCAGAGCGCAGAGAAATGAGGACACCAGTCATGTGGGCGTATCGACAGCCGGGACCGACGTTGTTCACCCGAGTGGAGGTGCCGGCGCCGGATGCGGTGCCGGATCGGCACGTCGCCGTGCGCTTCGTCGCCGGCGGGATCTGCGGCTCCGATCTGCCGCCGTTCTTCGGCGTGCACAGCGTCGAGTTCCCCCAGACCGGCAGCATCGGCGCGCCGCTGCACGAGATCAGCGGCACCGTCGTGGCCAGCGCCACGTCCGGCATCGAGGTCGGCGACCGGGTGGTCGGGACGGCGTGGCCGTGCGCCCTGCAAGAGGTGGTCATCGCCGAGGGCTGGCGGGTGCGCCCCATCCCGGCCGCGCTCGACCCGGTGGGCTCCATCGTCATCCAGCCGCTGGCCACCGTGCTGTGCGGCGCCGACCGTCTTGACCACCGGGAACCGGGCACGGCCGTCGTGCTGGGGCTCGGCCCCATGGGACTGCTGTGGGCGCACGTGCTCGCCCACCGCGGCTGGCGCGTACTCGGCGTCGACCGGGTCGATCGCCGGCCGGTCGCCAGCCGGTTCGGGCTGAGCGAGACCGTGCAGGCCGAGGTCGCCGAGTGGGCCGCGCCTGTGGCCGAGCTGCCGGAAGACGACCCGCGTCGGCCCGGACTGGTGGTGGACGCCATCGGGCACAACCAGGACAACGTCGGCTGGGCGGTGAAGGCGGCGCACGAATCCGGCCAGGTGTACGCCTTCGGACTCCCCGAAGAGCACTACGTGCTGCCCATGCGCCTGTTCTTCCGCAAGAAGCTCACCCTGCGGGCCGGCGACACCGACCACTGGCCGGAGCGGCTGCGGGCGGCCGAGGAATATGCGATGGCGCATCCCGAGCTGCTCGACGGCTACGTCACCGACCGCTACCCCGTCGCCCAGGTGCGCGACGCCTTTCTGCGATACGCGCAGCCATCACGTGACCGGCTGAAAGTCGTGCTGGTGGCCTGAGCCGGCGCGCCGGGCACCGAGGTGCGAGCTTGGCGCTGCTGCTGCGCCTCAGTCCTAATTTTCGGCGTCGCAGCTGCGCCTTCAGCGCCGCGCGTCGGCCCGGGCGGCGGCGAGCCGCTCGGCGGCGCGAGCGAAGTCGGCGTCGGCGAGGCTGCTGTAGGTGAGCCGCAGAGAGCGGTCGTGACGGTGCGAGGCCGGATCGGCGGCGAACCAGGCGCCCTGCTGGTAGGTGACGCCGTGGGCGATCGCGGCCCGGTAGAGGTCGGCGGGGTCGACGGCCTCGTCGGCGATGCGGGCCCAGAGGAAGAACCCGCCCTCCGGTTCGCGGATGTCGAACAGCCCCGGTGCCTGCTCGTCCAGGGCGTCGATGAGTCCGCGGGCGCGGGTGCGGTAGATCTCTCGGGCCGCCTGTACCCGGCGTCCGAAAGCGGTGGGGTCGTGGGTGAGCAGATCGAGCACGATCCCCTGCAGCACGCCGCTGGATTGCGAGTCGATGCGGCTGCGCAGCAGCGACACCGGGTGCACCAGGTACTCAGGCAGCACCAGCCAGCCGAGGCGCAGCCCCGGGCCGAGCGTCTTCGAGAACGTGTTGACGTGCACCACGTGGTCGGAGTCGTTCAGACTGCGCGGCGAGACCTGGTCGCCGGCGAAGCGCAGCTCGCGGTACGGGTTATCGGCGATGACGATGAAGCCGTAGTGCTCGGCCAGACCGATCAGCCGCCGGCGCTTGGCCTCCGAGAGCGTCACCTGGCCCGGGTTATGGAAATCGGGCACGGTGTACACGGCCTTCGGCCGGTAGCCGGCGGCGAGCCGCTCGGCGAGGGCGTCCACGTCGAAGCCGTCGTCCCGCACCGGGATGGGCGTCACCCGCGGCTCCACCAGGTTCAGGATGCGCATGAACACCGGGAACACCGGGTCGTCGACCGCGATGTCGTCGCCGGGCGAGAGCAGAGCGAGCACCGTCAGCGCCAGCCCCTCCTGGCCGCCGGTGGTGAGCAGGATGCGACCGGCATCCACCCCCTCGTAGTCGGCGACCCACTGCCGCAGCGCCGGGATGCCCGCCGTGGGCGAGTAGCGCAGGGTCTCCAGCCCGCGTCCGCGGTCACCGTAGACGCGCTGGGCGGCCTGCGCATACTCGGCCACCGGGAGCGCATCCGGATGGGGCACTCCGCCGGAGAGCACCACCGCGTCCGGGGGCAGCGTGACCTGGGTCGCGTCCCCGAAGCCGACCGGTGGCCGCTGGAGGGCGGCGAGGGCGCTGAGGGGCAGCTGTGCGGCGGCGACCGCAGGCGCCACCTGGGGCGCGGCTGGATGCGGGGTGAGCGGAGACATGAGGGTCCTTTCTCGAACCGGTTCTCGGTGGCCGGCGATCGACGCGGATCAGACGTGCTCGGCGCGGCGGGCCAGCCAGTTGCCGAACAGCTGCACGATCTGCACCAGCACGATGATCACGACCACGGCCGAGTAGGTGACGACCCAGTTGAATCGCTGGTAGCCGTACACCAGGGCGAAGTTGCCCAGCCCGCCGCCGCCGACCGTCCCGACCATGGCCGACATGTCGACGATGGCGATGAAGATGAACGTGTAGCCGAGGATGAGCGGCGCCAGCGACTCGCGCAGCAGCACCCGGCGCACGATGGTGAACCGGCTGGCGCCCATGGCCTGGGCGGCCTCGATGACGCCGGGATCGATGGAGACGAGGTTCTGCTCGACGATGCGGCCGATGAAGAACGCCCCGCCGATCACCATGGCGAAGATTGCGGCCGCATCGCCGATGGTGGTGCCGATCACGAGGCGGGTGAGGGGGCCGATCGCGAAGACGAGGATGACGAACGGGATGGGCCGGAAGATGTTCACCAGCAGGCTGACCACGTCGTAGACGGCCCGGTTCTGCAGGAAGCGGCCGGGGCGGGTGCCGTAGAGCACGATGCCGAGGACGAGGCCGATGAACCCGGAGATCACCATGGTGATCGCCACCATGTAGAGCGTGACCCCGAGATTCTGGAGGAGGTACTGGACGAGCGTGTCGAAGGGCAGGCTCATGCGGCCACCTCCTCCCGCTCGGCGGGGGCGCCGAATTCGGCCAGGTAGGCCGCCACCTGCGCCGGCTCGCCGTCCACCCGTACCGTGACGGTGCCGAACGGCCGCTGCTGCAGTTCGCCGATGCTGCCGTAGACGATGTCGGAGCGCACGCCGAAGTGCGCGGCGCGGTCGCCGAGCAGCCGCTGCACGTCCTCCCGGCTGCGCACCTTCACCACCTGCAGCGTGCCGCCATAGGTGCGTCGCAGGTCGTCCAGCTGCGCGTCTGAGGGGACGTCGGTGAGCACGGTGGAGAGGAAGCGGCGCGTGGTCTCGGCCTGGGGCTCGCTGAAGATGGAGTACACGTCCCCTTCCTCGACGACCCGGCCGCGCTCCATCACCGCGACCCGGTCGGCGATCTCCTGCACCACCGACATCTGGTGGGTCACCAGCACGATGGTCACCCCGAACTCGGTGTTGGTGCGCCGCAGCAGATCGAGCACGTCCCGGGTCGTCTCCGGGTCGAGGGCGCTGGTGGCCTCGTCGGCGAGCAGGATGTCCGGTTTGGTGGCCAGGGCGCGGGCGATGCCGACGCGCTGCTTCTGCCCGCCGGACAGCTGCCGGGGGTACTGGTCGGCCTTGTCGGCCAGGCCGACGAAGTCAAGCAGTTCCCGGACCCGCTGCTGGCGCTGCGGCCGTGGGGTGTGGACCAGCGTGAGCGGGAAGGCGATGTTGTCGGCCACCGTGCGCGAGTCGAACAGGTTGAACTGCTGGAAGACCATGCCGATACGGGCCCGCGTGCGGCGCAGTGCGGCGGTCCCCAGCTCGGAGAGGTCTGCTCCGTCGACGACGACCCGGCCGCTGGTGGGGCGCTCCAGCCCGTTCACCAGCCGGATGACGGTGCTCTTGCCGGCTCCCGAATAGCCGATGATGCTGTAGACCTGCCCGTGCTCGATGCGCAGGCTGACGTCATCGAGGGCGACGGGGCCGTGTTTGGTGAAGCGTTTGGTGACGTGTTCGACGGCGACGATCGGTGCCATGCTGGCGTGCTCCTGTTCTCCGGTCTGGTCTGGCGGTGGACGCCGGTCGCCGTGGCGTACTGCTTCTCCAGCTTCTTGAGGATGCTCTGCAGCTGCTTCTGGGGCACGCTCGACTTGTCGATGAGGATGCCGCCGTTCTCGTCGGAGATCTGCTGCTGAATCTCCTTGGAGTCCTGGAAGATCTTCACGAGCTTCTTCAGGGTCGGATTGTCGGCGTCCTTCTGCCGCACCGTGAAGATGTTGATGTACGGCTCGGCGTCGGTGCTCTTGGCGTCGTTGATGAGCGCGTCCTTGGGGTCGAGCCCGCCGTCGACGACGTTGTTGTTGGTGGTGGCGCCGGCGGCGACGTCGCCCAGGCCGATCACGACCTGGGTGCTGGCCACGGCCTGCACCTTCACCTTCGACTCGGGCAGGACGTCGTCGGGGGTGGACAGCGGGCTGCCGCCGTTCTTGAGCTTCAGCAGACCGGCCTGCTGGAAGACGAGCAGGGCGCGCGCCTGGTTGGTGGCGTCATTGGGGACGAGCACCGTGGAGCCGGAGGGAATCTCGGAGATCTTCTGGTACTTCTTCGAGTAGATGCCCATCGGGTAGATGTAGTTGGCGGCCAGAGCGACCAGGTGGCTGTTGGTCGCCACGTTGAACTGCGCCTGGTAGAAGAGGTGCTGGAACGAGTTGATGTCGGTGGTGCCGTCCACGGTGGACTGATCGAGCTGCTGTCCGTCGGTGATCGGGACGATCTGCAGATCGATGTTCTGCTTCTTGGCCTCGGTCTGCCAGGTGGCCCAGTAGCTCTTCGAGGCGTCGTGCACGCCGAGCTTGACGACCGCGGGTTTGGCGGCGGCGCTGCTGGTGCTCGAGCCGCTGCCGGCTGACGAGCACGCTGATACGCCCACGGCGAGTGCCAGTGCGGTTGCGGTGGCCAGCAGCGCCGTGGCGATGCGGGTTCTTCTCCGAGTCATGGGAGGTCCTCAATTCCTTGGTCGAGCCGCCGGATCATCACGACGACGGAACCAAGTGTGCGAGGGGTGGAGAACTCGGACAACTCTGCGCGCAACACGACGACTTGTCGTGAAACACAGTGAAATGCTGGCCGGTATCGGTGGCGGATCAGGCGAAACGGGATACCCTACCCCGCCGGGTAGAACAGGCCGGAGCCGATGCGGACGTCCACGGGCTCCCCCTGCTGCGGCAGCCGCCCGGCGACGCGGGCGCGGAACTCCACCCCGTTCCAGTCGACGGTCACCGTATGGGCGGGCGACCCGAACAGGGCAGCGGTGACGCGGGCCGGGCCGACCTCAGCGGTGGCGGTGCTGCCGGTGCCGGGGACCGCACTGCCGGCAGCGGCCAGGTCGACGGCGGCGGGCAGCACGGCCAGCGTGCCGCGGCATTCCCCGGCGCCGCGCGGCGAGCCCGGTCCGAGTTCGACGGGGATGCTCGCAGGCAGCCGATCCGGGTGGAACCGGTCGCCGTCGAGCACCCCCTCCAGCAGGGTGGCGTCGTCGAGGAAGGCGGCGATCAGCGGACTCGCCGGCGCGGCCAGGAGATCGGCCGGGGTGGCGACCTGCTGCAGGCGCCCGTCGGCGAGCACGGCGACGCGGTCGGCGATGGCGAGCGCCTCCTGCCGGTCGTGGGTGACGTGCACCACGGTCAGGCCCAGGTCTTTGCTCATTCGGCGCACCTCCAGCCGCAGGCGCATTCGCAGCGGCTCGTCGAGGGCGGAGAACGCCTCGTCGAGCAGCAGGGCTCCGGGGCGGTCCACGATGGCGCGGGCCAGGGCGACCCGCTGCCGCTGCCCGCCGGACAGCTCGGCCGGGTCCCGTTCGGCGGCGCCGGGCAGGCCGACCAGAGCCAGCACATCGTCGATGCGGCGGCGGCGTTGCGCCCGGGGTACGCGCCGCTGCCGGAGGGGATACTCGACGTTGCCGCCGACGCTCAGGTGCGGCCAGATCGCGTGCTGCTGGAACACCATCCCCAGGCGGCGCTCCTCCGGCGGTATGAAGCGCTCGGCGCTCGCCACGGTCCGCCCCGCCACCGCGATGCGGCCGGAACCGGGGCGGATGAAGCCGGCGATGCCGCGCAGCAGGGTGGTCTTGCCGGAACCGGACGGCCCGACCAGAGCCAGGACCTCCCCCGCGCCGACGCGCAGGCTCACATCGTCGAGGCCGTGGGTGCCGTCGGGGAACACCACGGTGACCCGGTCGAGTTGGACTGCGGCCGCCGTTGCGGATGGCTCAGCTGTTGCAGATTCCATGGCCGTCATCGTCCCGGCACTCCTTTCGATACCAGTCCCAGTCCGGTCATCCCGGCGGCGACGACCAGCACGGACAGCGCCGCGGCCTGGTCGTAGGCGCCGGCCTGCTGGAAGTTGAAGATGACCACCCCGAGGGTCTGGGCGTTCGGGGCCAGCAGGATGGCGGAGATGGTGAGCTCGCGCAGAGCGGTGAGGGCGACGAGCGTGCCCCCGGTCAACGCGGCGGGGATGCCGAGGCGCCAGGGGACGTCCCGCAGCGCCCGCAGGGGGCCGGCCCCGGCGGACCGGGCGGCCTCGATCAGCGCGGCCGGCACGGCGGCCAGCGGCGCCTGCACCGCCTGCACCACCTGGGCCAGGAATGCGGTGACGTAGGCGCACAGGATGAGCCAGGGAGTGTTGAACAGGCCGATGTGTGGCGCCAGCAGCAGCCAGCCCACGGCGACGATCAGCCCGGGGACGGCCTGCGGCAGCATGACGAGCGTCAGTAGGCCCCGGTCGCCGCGGGCACGGGCGTGGGTGGTGAGCACGCCGAGGATCAGGCCGAGCCCCGCGCACAGCACTCCCGCGCCCAGGGCCAGACCGAGCGAGGTCCAGATGCCGGTCAGCGTGCTCGGGTTGGCGAAGGCGGTCGCGTAGGCGGCGAGGGTGAGATTTTCCGGACGCAGGGGCACGCCCGGGGCGGACAGCAGCGACTGGACGAGCAGTGCGCTCAGCGGCAGCGCGGTGACGAGCAGCCCCGCCGTCCACAGCAGCGCGCCCCAGAGCGGGCGCAGCGAGAGGGGCAGCGGCTCCCCTCCCGAGACCCGCGTCTCGAACGTGATCCGCCGACTCCGGCGGCCGGAGGCGAGCACGCCCAGGGCGGCGACCGCCAGCATGACCACGCCGACGGCCGCGACCACCTGCAGCGGGTCGGCGACGGTTCCCGACTGCACGTAGCGGTAGATGAGGGTGGCCAGGGTCGGGTAGCGGCCGGGGGTGCCGATGATCGAGGGGATGCCGAAGTCGGCCAGGTTCGAGATCGCGACCAGCAGGAAGGCCGCGCCGATGGCCGGCCGCAGCAGCGGGACGGTGACCTGGGCGAGGGTGCCGAGCGGATGGCTGCCGCCGATGCGGGCGGCCTCCTCCAGCGCCGGCGGGATGCGGGACAGAGCCAGCGCGATGATGAGGTAGGCGACCGGGTAGGCGTGCAGGGTGAGCAGGAAGATGACGCCCCCGCCCCCGTAGATGCTCCACAGCGGTCCGCCGAATAGGTGCTGCCAGAACAGGTTGATCGGGCTGGACGGCCCGAATACCCCCACCCAGGCGATGGCGCCGACGAACGGCGGCACCAGCAGCGGGGCGAGCACCACGAGGCGCAGGATGCGCCGCCCCGGCAGGTCGGTGTGCTCGATGAGCACGACCAGCCCCGTGGCGATGGCGACGGCCAGGACGCCCGACACCAGCGACGACACCAGGCTGTTCCAGCCGGCCGTGAGCACGTCGGGGGCGAGCAGCTCCGGGAAGCGGCCGCCGGCGACCCCCACGACCACGACGGTCGCGAGGGGGGCGGCGACGAGGGCGAGGACGGCCGTCCACAGGCCGGCGCGCACGAGGCCGACCGCGTGCCCGGGGGGGGGGGGGCGCCCGGGGGGGCGGCCCCCCCCGCGGGGGGCGGGGCGGGGGTTACGACCGCCGGAGTGGGGGCGGCGGGCCGCGCGGGGGGGGGGGGGGGGGGGGGTGTTGTTGGG
>JBDNYM010000062.1:0-9543 GCA_047722305.1 Pseudoclavibacter sp.
AACAGGCACAGAGGATACTAAAATAAAATTAAATGATTCTTTAATTAAAACAATAAATTTCTCCTTATTTTTTTTCCCAAGATAGTAAGATACTCTTGGTAACATTACTGACCCAAGTGCAGTAATAACACTAACTAAAATATTTTTAATTTTAACAACCGCTGCATAATAACCAACTTCTTTATTTCCTGACATAAAACCTAGTAATACCTGATCCAAATTAGTAAAAATAGTTGTTGTTGCATTGTAAACAAATAATAATACGATTGGCTTTAAATGTTGCCTATAATTGTACGGCCCATGGTATTTAAAATTTACATATTTATTTAAACGAATTAAATTCAGAATATTCGATCCCACTGTACCAATAACTGTAATTCCAGCATATAATATATAATCCTTTGGACTAGAAACAAAGCCAATCATCAATACAACAGATAAGATTTTAAAAATAATATTTCTAATTGTTATGTAATCATATTGTTCAATTGCTTGGTAAAACCAATCTACTCCGAATGCATTAAATGCTATAGTTAAAGACATAATCAAAAATAAAATTAAATTATCTCTGAATTTAGGAACTAAAAATAAAATTAAAAAAAACAATAAATATGTAACGACCACAAAAATTGAATTCAAGATAAGAAGTTCCCGCACAGTTCTATTTAGTTTCTCAACATTATCTCTAACCTCTGCACATTTTCTAACCCCGTAAGAAGGAATTCCCATTGAAGCCATTAAAGAAAAATAACTAACAACAGAGGTTGCGAAAGCAATTTTCCCATTTGCTTCAGCACCTAAGACACGCGATACATAAGGAAATGTTATCAAGGGAAATATAAACATTGATATTTTCAATATAATATTCATAATAAAATTGTATGCTACAGAATGAATCTTAAAATTATTCAACTTCTATGTCCTCCTCTGAGCCTCCATTATTATAAAAACTAAAAATCGCCAAATAATACGGAACATCAAAAGCTCTTTGAGGATCAAAAATATTTAAAATTAGACAAGATACCACCATATATATCATTACCGCAAAAAGAAAGGAAAATTTTTGATATTCTTTCTTGCGATACACATTATAACAAGTTTTAAACGAAATATAAAACAGATAACCATATAAAACAACAGACATCAAACCAAATTCAATTAAACCACCAATAATCCCAAGATCATCTAAGTAATATTCAGACCATGCATTTCGCGACACCAAATTTAAAACTACAGAATTAGTATCATTTAAAAAGCCTAATCCTCTAAAATAAGCACCTTGTTCCCTAATTATCTCAAAATAATGATTAATACCATCAAAACGGGCAGTAGTTGAATCTCCATACTCAACATTGCCGATTGAGAATGTACTTATAATCGAACTCAAAAAACCAGAAATAATTAAAATCAAAATCATTGCAATAATCAAAACTTTTACAAAACTACTATTTTTTTTCTTGTTATAAAAATAATAAATCATACTCACAATAGCAAGTAAAGAAATAATGGTTTGAAATCTTACTTGAGAAACAAAAATTAAATAAACAATCATGAATAACGAAGGAAACAAAAAAAGCAAGTTTTTATTCGATTTCAAGAAAATATATATCCAGAAAATAACAATAATGCCAAACAAAATACTTGGCTCAATTCTTTGCAATCCATTTCTTTGCCAAGAACCGTACTGAAAAACAAGCCTCGGGAAAATTAATCGACTTTTAAAATTATAAAAGAACCAAGAAATACTTCTTATAAGAATCATTACAAACTCAAATGCCGAAATAATCCATAAAAAATTTACAGAAGTTTTATCTTTATAAAAAATATAGACAATTGGCAAGGCAAAAAAAATACTTCCAAAAGGAATTAGTACTGATATCATTGAGTGCGTATCATAATTGTAACGATTCAAAGAATTCAAAATTTCAAAAATAATAATAACTAAATACACAATAATATACCTAGAAGCAATTTTAATTTTATTTCTTAGTTTTTGATCATGATTAGCCTCTAATAAAACTATTCCTGAAAGAATAATCCCCAAAACTATAACAATAGTTTTTTCAAAACTAAGACTACTAAAACCAGCTGGTAACAGTAAAGTATAACCAAGCATAATCATTGTTGCAATAACTGTGATTGTTTTAAATATAAAGATGTTCTTGAGTTTCAAATCTGCACCTTCCAAATTGATGAATATTAAATATTATCTATCTTCTAAAATACTTCTAACAATTTCATCTAGATCTGTACTGTTAAAGAAATCAAAACAATTGCTACTCATTTTATCATAATTTTTTTCGATTGTTTTTATATTTTCTTTAATGCTATTTGCATTTAGTTCTCCGCAAAATCCAATTTTGAATTTTTCAAAAGGCAATTTCAAACCAAGAACATTAGTACCTAACATAGGAACCCCATAACCTGAATATTCATAAATCTTATTAGGAGCACAATATAATGCATTCAATGATGAATGCAGCAAATCTTTTCCAGGTATGTATGGCAGTACACCAATATAAGCTTTTTTTAAAAAAAGTAAATGTTTTGGTGCAGGAAAGTATCCTAAATATTTAACATTTACATGGTTTTTAACTAATTTTTCAAAGTTCTCTTCCTCACTTTTTCGAACACTACCCACTATATAAAGACAATACTCTCCACCTAACCTGTCAATAGCAGTAGCAAATGCATCTAAATTTCGATCCTTTCCTACAATTCCAAGATAGAGAACTATTTTTCGTCTTTCCTTATTGTATTCGTTCAAAACTTCTTTCATACTATCTGGAACTCTTCCAGAGGAAAGCTGATAAGGTTTATTAGGTAAAACATAAGGTAACTTTGGAAGATCCCACCAAACCTTTTGTATATACGCACGATTTTCTTCTGGAACAACAACCTTCCATGCCTTGCGAGCATATTCATCAATGCCGAATTTCAAATATTTAGCTCCGCGATATAATGGAAAACTTTCTTCTAGTTCCATTAACTGCATTACGTGTTTATATTTAAAGAGTATTTTCCCTAAACACCTAACTGTTAAGTCCGTTGTAGTCCAAATAACGTCAGCTTCCTTCATTTTATTATCCACAATTCTCCTAAATTCTTGATTCACTATAAATCTTCGTTTTAGACGCTCTATTAAACTAGTACCATAAGTAACAGGAATTGGGAAGAAATTAAAATTCACATTATCCCTTATTTTTCTAGGAAGTTTATTATTTGTATCACTGCTAATAAGAGTTACTTTTTTTTTATTAACTAACAAATTCATAATTAAATTCAAGATTGGAGGATATTCCAAGATGCTTCCCATATGTGCTATTAAAACTCTTTCATTCATTATACAAATACTCCTTTAAATTTCAAAATTAGACTTATCAGGAAATTTTTTTTTAAACTCATTTGATATGTATTCTTTCTTAGAATCAAAATTTACAATATTAAAGTCGTCATTCAAACAAACTACTTTACAATTTTTTTTAAACAAAACTTTGTACAAAAGATCTCTACTATCATTTACAGTCAACAATTTTCCAAATTTTTTTGAATTTCTTGGAGAAAACTTTCCTTCAGCTAATTGCCAATATCTAAATAACCAGATATTTATATTATTCTTATTTCTAAAACGGCTCTCAGATGTTTCACTCAAAACCTGTGTTTCCAATTTCCAAATCGTTTTAAAGGTTGTTTTCGTTAAAGACATTGGTAAATGAGGTTCATAAAAACCACACACAAATTTCGATGGTAATTGAAAAATAGTTCGCAAATTATCCAATCCATAATTAAACGAAAAAAGCTTGGTTGATTTTACAATGTTGTCTCTTTTAAAATATTTATTTATTATCTCCATATCGTTAACTTGGAAATTTGCTGTCCCTCCCACTTCAGCTATAATTGGTGAAAATGCTAGGATATCACTTGCTAAGTCATTTTTAAAAAAATCACTTGGTTTTGTTAAATTATTTAAAAACATATCATCATTAAAAACAACAAAGTGTTCAGAAAGGTTTTTTATCTTATATATGCAACTCTCAATAGCGTTTGAATTAAATACTGGTAATGCTTTAGAAGGCAAAATGTCTTTATGATCAATTAACTTCAACTTTCTATTCTCTAAATTTAACCATTTCGGTTTTTGGTGATCCGTAACTAAATAAATTTTATTTACCCATGGTGCATATTTTTCAACACTACGAAACCAGTACTTAAAAAGACCCCAATCACGGTAAGCCTTCTCAGAATTCATAGGGTGATTGTTATTTTGTTCACCTAAATATCTATTTTTTTTATTTAACCAATTTTTATCTGTTTCGTCTACCCATGTAACGACAAAATCAATTTTTTCCAAAATGTTCTCCTTTGCCAAAACTGTTAATTAATTATTTAAAAACTAACTAAACAAATAGTTGAAAAAAATACAAAATAGTTATTCAAAATCATTAGGTCTTGACGGTAAATAGTTAAAGTAATATTTAATAGCCTTTAAGATTCGAAAAGCAGCCTTTCCATCACCATAAGGATTCTTTGCATTCGCCATTCTCATATATTCTGATTTATTTTCAAGAAGTTCAAGAACTTCAGACTTTATTTTTTGGGGATCTGTACCAATAAGTTTTAATGTCCCACTTTTTACCCCTTCAGGTCTTTCAGTTGTATCTCTTAAAACTAAAACAGGTTTGTGTAAAGCTGGTGCTTCTTCTTGTACACCACCGGAATCAGTCATAACAAAATAACTTTTCGAAATTAAATTGTGAAAGTGAAAAACGTCTAATGGCGATATAAGATGAATTCGTTCAGTTTCACCTAAAATCTTCCTAGCTAATTTATTTACATTAGGGTTTAAATGTACTGGATAAATTATATCTATATCAGAACGACTTTCTACTAGTTCTTTAATAGCTTCAAATATATTCAGCATAGTTTTTCCTTGGTTTTCCCTCCGGTGCAGAGTTAACAATATTATTCTATGTTTATCATTAATTTTGTTTAACAAATCACTAGTATAATTATCACTTACAGTATAATTAACCTCATCAACTGCTGTATTTCCTGTAACAAAGATATTTTCTAGATTATGATTTTCTACAAGCAAATTTTGTTTACTAATTTCTGTAGGTGCAAAATATAGATCACTTAAAACATCCGTCAACTGTCTATTCATTTCCTCAGGATATGGTGAATATTTTTTCCAAGTACGTAATCCAGCTTCAACATGACCTATAATCTTTTTACTGTAAAAAGCACACAAGCTTGAAGCCAATGTAGTAGCAGTATCTCCATGAACAAGAATAATATTTGGATTTTCAGAATTAATTATAGGCTCTAAAAGCTTCATTATTTTTATGGTTAATCCATTTAAAGTTTGATTTTCCTCCATTACCTTTAGATTGTAATCAACTTTTATCTTTAAAACACTCAAAACTTGGTCCAACATTTCCTTGTGCTGACCTGTTACAACAACTACCGGCTCAAAAATATCCCTTTCTTTTTCCATTTCCTTTATTATGGGATCCATTTTAATTGCTTCTGGTCTTGTACCAAAAACGAACATAACTTTTATTTTCTTCATACTATCAGTCTTTCCGATTTTTTTATTTTTACTTAATTTATAAATAAATTCAAGTACTAATCTTACCCCACCATTTGTTCATAAACCTTGCTAAAACTGTTAACAAAATATGATACAGAGAAATATTCTTTTTGTCTTTTTTGAGAATTTCTACCTAATATTTTTCTTTTATCTTCATTTCCTATTAACCTATCCAAAGATTGACTTAGTGCTTTCTTATTATGAGGTGGGTCCAAATATCCATTATACCCATTTTTAACCATTTCTTTTATTCCACCATATGCATAGCCAACAACAGGTTTTCCACAAGCCATTGCTTCCAAAACAACCGTTGGTAGTGGATCTGGATTGGTACTTGGTAGTACGAGTACATTTAAAAAATTTTGAACAGCCGCATTATCCCTTCTAAATGGAGAATAAATAATTCTACTATTATATTTTTCAGTAAGAATCCTATCCTTTAATTTGTCTACTCTCCACTCTTCACCTGAAAACGCACTCCCAATAATAAACAGGTATAAACTAGGATATTTCTCTAGTAATGGAACAGTTGCATCTAAAAAATCATTTTGACCCTTCCAAGAATTAATTCGTCCAATCACTCCAACACGAATAGAATTAACAGGAATTCGAAAATCTTTAAACAGGTATTCATAACTAACATTGGAATTAAAAATTTTTGAATCAATTCCATTATAAATTACAATAACCTTCTTATCACAAATATATTTTGATGTAATTAAATGTTTTTTTACCGCAACGGAAACAGCCACACATTCATCTGCATATTTTCCAACTAAAAAATTCAAAAAGTCAGAAATAATTTTAGGCTTTTCAATAATCTCGTGAACATGCCAAATTAACTTAGCCTGCAGTCTTTTTTTTAAATATATTCCCTCCAAAACAGCCATTGTATTGATATGAATTATATCAACTTTAAACTCGATTTCTCTTAAGAGAGAAATAATTTCATTAGATCTTTTAAAATATGATAATGAATATTTTAAAATACCCTTAGCATTGAAATACTTTCTCCTAAGAATTGGATAATTTATCACATATGTTTTAACATTTTTTTCTTCTAATTTTCTTTTTAAAACTCCGTCACAAGGTAAAATAACAAGTGGGTTAAATAACTTTCTATCTATGTGTGATACTAATTCTAGAAGAATTTTATCAGCACCATACATCTCTGCACCTGCATGTAAATAAAGTATATTTATCATCAAATACCTAATCCCTTAAAAAAGTTTTTTCATATATATCTACTATTTAATTTCCAAGAATAAAAAGTTTCAATTCTCTTTTTAGATTTTTGAAAACAAGACATACGTTTTTCATCAGTGAATAAATAGACATCTTTTAATAAATCTTTCAACGAATTCTTACGATTATTCCAATAGAAAGCCTCTTCTTTAGCAACTTCCTTATTAAATCCAACATTATACAATAAATTCACTTTCGTACTAGCCAATGCTTCTAAAAGTGAAGGGTTTGTGCCACCAACTGAATGTCCATGAATATAGGCCAATGCATGCTCTCTAATAAATTTCAAAAGCTGTTGATTATAAACTGTACCTACAAATTTAATTCTACCGTCTTTTTCAAAATTAGTTTTTTTCTTTAATTCCTCAAAAAAATTATTATGTCTAACATCTGTAATAATTACTAAATCACTTGGCACATCACTATTCATAAATTCTCTAATTACTGTTTCATAATTGTTTTCTGGAACAAACCTTCCAACAATCAAAAAATATTTATTTATATTAACATTATGTTGCTTGTACCAGCTCTCAACTATATCATCATTCTCAAACAAACTAGATTTTTTAATATCGGCACCGTAAGCAATAAAAGTAGTTTTTGGACTATATTTAGAATATTCATTATGGATATATTGTTCAATAGTTTTACTATCACAAACTAGAAAGTCTGCATTTTTAACCATTAATCGCTCAGATACTTTCCAATACTTTCTAACAATTTTAGACCATTTCGCTCTTTTCCACTCATGACCATCAGGATTAACCCAAACCTTAAAACCATATTTATGGAACTTGCTGATGTAGTTATTCAAAAATGGACCTATACGACAAGCTAGAATATATATAATCCCATCATGCAATTTATTTCTTCTTATTTCTTCTAAAGACCAATTTAGAGCCCTTAAATCATAGATAATTGCTTTTGCGCCACCTATATTGGGCACCTTAATCTCTTGACACTCCGCACCGTTATAATTATAATTCTCACACTTTTTATTAAACGTCATACACGCAACGTGATATTTAATATCTTTTCTAATTCTACGTGTAACTAAATTATCTACAAAAGTTTCAAAGCCACCATATTTAGCAGGAATCCCTTTTGATCCTACAATAAAAACATCTTTCACAAAAAAACTCTCCAATCAAAATAATTAACTAATTTCGAACGTATCGTACGAGTTCCGCATAAGTGTCACATAACATTGAAATCCTTAATTCATAAAATTCTTTCAACTAAGAAAAACATTATCTTTCTCTAGTAATTTTTTCCCTCTTATCAAAAGTTATACTATTTTTACTGACATTTTTACTAACAATTGTTCCAGCACCTATTACCGATCCACTTTCTATCCTTACACCATCTAATATTATAGTTCCACTTCCTATCCAACAGTTATCTTCAATAACTATTCCTTCACTATGAACCCCTTGTGATTTTATATTTTGATCTATTTCGTTAAAATTATGATTTTCAGCAAACATTGACACACGTGGACCTATCATAACATTTTTACCAATAATAATTTTACCAGCACATCCTATATAACCAAAAGGTCCAATTGAAGAATTATCTCCTATTTCAACTCCCTCACCTACTTTACCAACTCCATAATAGCTTGAAGGTCTTATTAATGTCTCTCTTCCAATAGTTACATTTTTACCAAAAATCAATGGATTTTTACTCATTCCTTGTATTTCTGCAAGTTCTTCAAATTTTACATTTTTATCAGTAACAATATTCCTCTTATTTGTAATTGAAACTTTTCTTCCAACAAAAAAAGGAAACGCTATATTTTTAAAAAAAATAGATTTAAAAAAACCTCTTAAAAGCTTTTTTGTAACCATAAAATATATCCCTAATTTTGCTGAAGTTGTCAAATTTGAATTTATTTTTTTCATGCTCACACCACTTTAATGAATATACTTTTAATATGCCCCATTTGGGAACACCATAATTTTAATTGTTTTTAACATAATACCTAAATCATACAAAAAACCGCTTTTGCGGATATACTTTAAATCAAGTTCCACCATTTCGTGGAAACCGACATCATTTCTACCACTGACTTGCCATAATCCCGTACAGCCAGGAATCACATATAACCGCTGTTTATCATACTCGGTATACTCCTTTAATTCACGCGGCAGCGGTGGTCGTGGCCCAACTAGACTCATATCACCGGTTAGCACATTGAATAATTGTGGCAATTCATCAATACTATAACGGCGGATAAAACGTCCAATTCTAGTTACTCGGGGATCCTGCTTGATTTTAAACATTGCCCCTTCAACTTCATTATATTTTTGTAGTTCTTTAAGCTTTTCTTCCGCATCAACGCACATTGAACGAAACTTAAACATCATGAAACGTTTTCCACGATGTCCGACTCGTTCTTGTCGATAGAAAACTGGTCCTTTATCATCAATTTTGATGGCAATTGCGACTCCAATCAGCAACGGCGATAAAAGAATCAGTCCTCCTGCGCTTAAAATTACATCTTCCAACCGTTTAAGTGCATGATAGATATAGCGATGATCAATTGCTGCTTGATCTAGAAAAGCCCGTCTTTCACGAATTCCGTACCTTAACATCCTCTATCCCCCTGCTATTTCCTACAGAAATTTTCTACAGAAATCAGTCATGGATTTATTATACACTGTATTTATCTGATTTTAAATATTATAATTCACTTTTAATTT
>JBDNYM010000063.1:0-7560 GCA_047722305.1 Pseudoclavibacter sp.
GGGGGGGGGGGGGGCGGGGGGGGGGGGGGGCGGCGGAGGCGACGGTGAAGGGGGCGCCCGCACGGGTGTAGAGGGCGTCGTTCTTCGTGGAGTAGGCCCAGGCGACGCAGTGGCCGGTGGCGGTGCCGTCGTCGGCGACGGCGGTGATCTGGATGCCGGAGAGGTAGGTGATGGTGTCGGCCCCGACAGTCACGGGTGCGGTGACGGCGACGTCGAGGGTGTTGGGCAGCGTCTTGGAGAAGTTGCCGTTGACCACGTTGGCCTGGTTGGTGGCGAGGATGACGTGGGTCTCGTCGCGCTGGGTGACGAGGCTGGTGATGAGGAAGGCGGACACGAGCGACAGGGCGATGACGATGAACACGGCGGCGATGCTGAGCTCGGCGACCGTGAACCCGGCCTCGGGGGCGGCGCGCAGGCGGCGGAGGGCGCGCATCAGTGGGTCGCCTCCACGGGCACGACGGTCTTGAGGGTGGTGAGCTTGGGGGTGTCGGCGGTGAGGTCGGTGCCGAGGGCAACCGTCACCGTGTAGGTGAGCAGCCCGTTCAGGCACTTGCCGGCGGTGCAGGCGGTGGGCGGCTGGCAGAGGGCCGCGATGGTGGCGGCGGTGCCGTCGAGGGTGGTGTACGAAGTGGTGACATTGTTGAACGAGGTGGTGAGGGTCTCGCCCCAGGCGAGGGTGCCGACGTGCTGGCCCGCGTTCTGGGTACCGCTGAGGTGCGACTTGGTGACGGGGGTGAGGGTGTCGATGCCGTAGATGCCGGTGAGTACGGCCGCGCACGACTCGATTCCGGTGTAGGTGGCCGGCGAGGGGCTGGGGGCGTTGCTGACCTGCACGCTGTCGGGCAGAGCCACGTTGCGCACGGTCTGGATGCGCCCCTGGGCGACGGCGAGGGCCGCGGTCAGCCCGGCGCTCTTCTGGTCCAGTTTCATGGTCGCCGAGAGCGCCGGGATGATCGCGATCGCCAGCAGCATGATGAGGAAGAACGACACGACGACCTCGACCATGGTCAGACCACGATCGTGCAGGCGCCGCATGGCGTCGTTCTTCCTCATCAGCTCAGTCATGGTTGTGATCAGTGGGTGTTGGTGATCTTGCCGTCTTGGTCGATGGTGTACGAGTTAGTACTATCCGTCCCGTAGCTACCAGTCAGGACATATGTTGTCGTTCCATCGGCCTGGACTGCGGGAGCAGTAGTGACCGAAACGTTCACCTTGCCGGCAGTTGCCGCAGTGGGGTACCCGGCCTTGCCAATCGCAGTGTTGATAGCAGCCGTATCGAACGTGGTCGAATCGCCGTTATCGCCGACGCTAGCCGACGAGACCTTCTGCTGCACCGACTGCAGAGCGGCCTGAACCGCGCTGTTGCGGGCATTGTCCTGCTGGCCCAGGTACAGCGGGATCGCGATCGCCGCCAGGATGGCGATGATGGCGACCACGACGAGCAGCTCGATGAGGGTGAAGCCCTTCTGGCCTTCGTCCTCCGCGAGCGCGTGGCGACGCGACGCGAGGGCGTCGCTGATGCGCTTGATCATAATGTTTCCCTTTCATGTGCCCGTGCCGCCCGCAGGCGGCCGGTGCTCGTGCTCGCCACCGCCGGTCGGCGGTCGCGTCGAGCTTCGCCCCGAGGGGGTCAGCTCTTCCCCACCAATGTGTTGATATTGAACATGGGGAGGTAGAGGGCGATGATCATCGAGCCGACGAGGCCTCCGACGACGACGATCATCAGCGGTTCGATCACCGAGGTCAGCTGCGCCGTGGCGGTGGCGACCTCCTGGTCGAAGTAGTCGGCCACGCGCTGCAGCATCTGGTCGAGGGCGCCGGACGACTCGCCGGCCTCGATCATCTGCACGGCGGTGACCGGGAAGATCGGCTCGCGGCTCATCGGCGCCGACAGCGATTCGCCGTTGCGCACCGCCTCGGCCACCCGCCGCACCGCCGTCTCGACCACGATGTTGCCCGCCGTGGAGGCGACCACGTCGAGGGCCTGCAGCAGGGTCACGCCCGAGCGGGTCATCACCGACAGGTTGCGGCTGAAGCGGGCCACGGCCAGCTTCTGGGCCAGCCCGCCGATCACCGGCAGCTTCAGGATGAGCGGCTCCCAGGCGTTGCGCACGAACGGCGTCTGCCGGAAGCGGCGGAACAGCACGAATCCGACCACGGCCAGGATGATGACCAGCGGCCCGGCCCACACCATCTGGTGCGAGATGACCACCAGGATCTGGGTGGGCAGCGGCAGGGTGCCCCCGAGGCTCTTGAACATGTCTTCGAAGACGGGCACCAGAAACCAGATCATCGCCAGCACGCCCAGCAGCGAGACGATCAGCACCACCACCGGGTAGGTCATCGCCGACTTGATCTGGTTGTGCAGGCTCACCTCGCGGTCGTACGAGTCGGCGATGCCGACCAGGGCGGTGTCGAGCGACCCGGAGGTCTCGCCCGAGCGCACCAGGCTGATGAACAGCGGCGGGAAGATGTCGCGGTGCGCGGTCAGACCGGCCGACAGCGCCTGTCCCGCCTGCACGCCGTCGCGGATGTCCTCCATCGCCTTCTTCAGCCGGGCGTTGGTCAGCTGATCGGTGACGATGGCCAGCGAGTGCACCAGCGGCAGACCTGCGCCGATCATGGTCGCCAGCTGGCGGGAGAGCACCGACAGGTCTTTCAGCTTGACGCGCTTCTGCAGGCCCGGGATGTTGATCTCGGCGTGCAGGCCGCGGGTCGAGACCTGTTCGATGCTGAAGGGCACGATGCCCTGGGCGCGCAGCTTCGCCAGGGCGGTGTTCTCGTTGGCGGCCGTGATCTGACCGGACGAGCGCTTGCCGGCGGCGGTGACGCCCTGATAGCGGAAGGGAGCCTCAACGGCCATGGCGCACCTCCCCCACGGCACTCGGACGCGGTCTCGCGGTGCGCATCAGTACACGTCCTTCGGCACGAGGAACTGCGCCGGATCGTGCGCCTTGCCCGCGGCCTCTTCGCGCGAGATGGCGCCCGAGTCGACCAGCACCTTCAGATTCTGGTCGAGGGTGCGCATCCCGGCGTCGCGCCCCGACTGCACCGCCGAGTAGATCTGATACGTCTTGCCCTCGCGGATCATGTTGCTGATGGCCGGTGTCGTCACCATGATCTCCGAGGCGGCCACACGGCCTCCCCCGATCCGCTTCATCAGGGTCTGCGCCACCACGCCCTTCAAGGTCGCGCCGAGCTGCACCCGCACCTGGTCCTGCTGGTGGGGCGGGAACACGTCGATGACGCGGTCCACGGTCTGGGCGGCGTCCTGGGTGTGCAGCGTGGAGAAGACCAGGTGGCCGGTCTCGGCGGCGGTCAGCGCCACCTGGATGGTCTCGAGGTCGCGCAGCTCGCCCACCAGGATGACGTCCGGGTCCTGTCGCAGGGCGCGGCGCAGCGCCTCGCCGAAACTGCGGGTGTCCTTGCCGACCTCGCGCTGGTTGATCAGCGACTCCCGGCTGTGGTGCACGAACTCGATCGGGTCTTCGACGGTGATGATGTGATCGTGCCGAGTCTGGTTGATCTCGTCGAGCATGGCCGCCAGCGTGGTCGACTTGCCGGAGCCGGTCGGGCCGGTGACCAGCACCAGCCCGCGCGGCAGCTTGCAGAAGCTGCGCAGCACCGCCGGCATGCCCAGGTCGTCGAGGGTGGCGATGCTGTTCGGGATCAGGCGGAACGCGGCGGCCAGACCGGTGCGCTGGAAGTAGGCGTTGACACGGAACCGGGAGTCGCGGTCGAGGTCGATCGAGAAATCGTGCTCCCAATCGTGCTGCAGGGCATCCCACTGCTCGTCGTTCATGATGCTGCGCAGCGCCTGCTCGGTCTTCTGCTTCGACCATGCCTGGGACCGTCCGTCCAGGGGTTGCAGGTCGCCGTCGATGCGGATCTGGGGGATCGCGTCGGCGGAGACGTGCAGGTCGGAAGCGTTGCGCTGCTGCACCGTCAGCAGCGCGGCGGCCAGATCGGGGTCCCAGTCTCGGGGAAGGCCTTCAGAGGGAGCGGCGGCGGTGAAACCGGCGGACGAGAACGGGCGCTCCTGCGCCTGGGGCGTCGCGAGACGCGCGGTCTGCGGCTCGGCGACCGCGGCGAAGCCCGGAGAGCTCGGCGCAGGGGTAGGGATTGAAGGCATCATCACAGTGGTCGGCTCCTTCACTGCCGGACGTGGGGGCCAGTCCTGAGACTGGGGGGAAGTTTGGGCGGGCGCCTCGCCGTCAACGGGCAGCGCCTCGTCGTCAACGGGCACCAGGGCAGCATGACGGCCGCGGCGGCGGCGCATCGTCGACAGCGGCTCGATCGCCGCAGCCGGAGCGGGCGCCGGCATGATCGTTACCGTGACCTTCCGCTGGACGGGCGCCCCCACCTGCTGCAGCTGCTGCGTCTGCGGAGACGGTTCGGACGCCGGCGTCTGGGCCGCGCCGCGCGGGGTCCCGGAGACCGGAGGGTGTGAACCGGACGGGAGGGCGAGTACGGGATTCGCCGGCTCCGGCGGTTTCGCGCGCTGGAACTCCCCCGGCTGCGGGGAGCCCGGAGCCAGCTGCACGTCATCGCCGATGGGGATCACGAAGTCGTCGTCATCGGCGAGCAGCGGTGATGCGGGCCGGTCGGCGGCGCCGGACGTGAGCGCCGGGAGGGAGCCCGATCGCGGGCCGTCCACCCGCTGCACCGGGATCGCGGGCGCGACAGTGGGGTCGAGCGAGTGACGGCCTGCGCGGCGACGCTGCGAAGGATCGATCTGCGGGCGCGCGCTCATCCGATCACCCTCAGAACCTCTTCGAGCGTGGTCTCGCCGGCCTGGGCCTTCTCCCAGCCGTCCAGGCGCATCAGCGTCAGCCCCTCGGTCACCGCCTGATCCCTGATCTGGTCGGCAGAGGCGCCCGAGATGGCGAGGCGTCCGATCTCAGGAGTGATCGACATGACCTCCTGCAGGGGCAGCCGGCCGAGGTAACCCGTGTGCGAGCACCGGGCGCAGCCGTTCGCCTGGTAGAGCGTGAGCGTGGAAGCATCTGCAGGCACCGGCATACCGGCGCGGCGCACCTCCTCGGCACTGACCTCGATCGGCGTGCGGCACGACGGGCACAGCCTTCGCGCCAGACGCTGGGCCATCACGCCTCGAATCGCGGAGCCCACCAGGAAGGGCTCGATGCCCATCTCGATCAGCCGGGTGATCGCGCTGGGAGCATCATTCGTGTGCAGCGTGGCGAAGACGAGGTGGCCCGTGAGGGCGGCCTCGATGGCGATCTGAGCGGTCTCGTGATCGCGGATCTCGCCGACCAGCAGCACATCGGGGTCAGAGCGCAGGATGGAGCGCAGGGCGCTGGCGAACGTCAGCCCGGCCTTCGCATTCACCTGCACCTGGTTGATACCGGGCATGCGGTACTCGACGGGGTCCTCGACGGTGATGACGTTCACCTCGGGGCGGGCGACCTCGTTGAGGGTCGCATACAGCGTCGTCGATTTGCCGGAACCGGTCGGGCCGGTGACCAGCACCATGCCGTACGAACCCGAGTAGGCCTGCTTGAACATCTCGAAATTATGATCCGACAGCGCCAGCTCGGCCACGCCCAGGGACGCGCGGTCGTTGTCGAGGATACGCAGCACCACGGTCTCTCCCCAGCTCGCCGGCAGGGTCGCGACACGCAGATCGACGCTGCGGGCCCCGAAGTGGACCGTCATGCGCCCATCCTGCGGGATGCGGTGCTCGGCGATGTCCATATCCGACATCACCTTGATGCGAGAGATGAGCCCGTTCTGGATGGACTTGGGCGCATGCTGCTCTTCATGGAGCACGCCGTCGATGCGATATCTGACCAGCACGTCGTTCTGAGTCGGCTCGATGTGGATGTCGGAGGCGCGATCGTGGATGGCCTGATTGATGAGCAGCGTCACGAAACGGACGACGGGCGAGGAATCCTCGAGCTCGAGTTCGCGCAGCGCGAAGGCGGATTGCTCGGGCGAGGCCTGTTCGGAGATCTCGTCGGAGAGCTCGGTGAGCTCTTCATCCGACCGGTAATAGCGGTTGAGCGCCGAGATCAGATCGGCCTCGGCGACGACCACCGGATGCACCTCGGTCTTGGCCGCGAGGGCGGTGTCATCGATCGCGCGAACGTTGCTCGGGTCGGCCATCCCCAGGATGAGCGCCTTGTCCGGGCCCTCGAACCCGATGGGGAGCACGTTGAAGCGTCGGCACAGCGAAGCCGGCACCCGACGCAACGCCATGAGGTCGACCGATTGCCGGGTGAGGTCGACGCAGCGGAGCTTCGCCTGATCGGCAACGGCACGGGCGTACTGGAACGGAGTGAGGAAGCCGTTCTTGACCAGCCACTCGTCGGCGTCCGACTTGCCCTGCAGCTCGGAAGGAATCTGGGCGGCCGCGTCCTCGGGCAGGACGCCTTTGGCGAGGAGGGCGGGGATCAGCGTGCGCATATCCGTCCTTCCTCGTCTGAGGAGGAGTACGCGAGGAGGGGACCGGCGCAAGAACCCGCGTTGGAGCGTGCCATCCTATTCCCTTACCCCTCAAGCCGTCACGACCCAAGTGACGACGAACTCTCCAAGTGAACCTGAAGATTCACCACATGTCAGAGTATAGGGGATGGCAATCCGGCGCTGTGAAAATTTTCCGTGCACAGGAGCTGTTCACCGTCACGGTGCCCACGTCCCCCGGCCCACGGCATTCCAGAGCAGACCGACGAAGAACCCGTACCGCCACATGATGACGCCGAGGACGATCTCATGCAGGACCGCGTAGATCCAGAATCGGATCTGGAAACTGCGCTTGCGATTCTTATGCCGCAGCACCTGCTGAGCGACGAGTGCTCCCGGCCAGCCCCCCAGCAAGGCCACCGACTGCATGACGCTCTCGCTGATGCGCCACTGCCCCAGCACGGCTGCGCGCTTATCGTAGGCGTAGGTGAAGAAAGCGACCACGCTGGCCAGTCCGGAGTAGAGGAACACCTGCCACGGCGCGTGCCAGTACGATATCGCGAACGTCAGGAAGAGCACGTGGGCGGTCAAGACCGTCCCCAGCAGCCCCCATGCGGGATGGGCGGGATGCCATTCCGCCGTCAGCGGCGGAGCCTCATGCGGAGGCGTCCCCCCGCCCGGGGCGAGACGACGCGGTCTGCGGGTGGTCACATCCGTCGCCTGGAGGCGGCCAGCCGACCCCGGCGCGAGAACATAGGTGACTCGCTCCCCGACCCGGGGGCCCGGGCCGTCCTGGCGGAACTCCGAGATATGGGCGAAGACGCGCCGGCCCCCGTGCTCGGGTCGGATGAACCCGAAGCCGCGCTCGTCATTCCACTCCTCGATCACCCCGCCCAGGCGGAGCACCCGGACTGGAGCCGGTGTGCCCTTCCCGTGCGCTGCCATATCTGAGGACGGTACCAGCTGGAACCCGCATATCGCCGAACCAGCGCGGGATCAGGAAAAATCGGTAGGACCCTGTTGACATACGTAGAAGTCCTACCTATTGTGATGCGCAGGGTCCTACCGATCCTACCGATACCTCCCGAAAGGAACCCCCATGAATCCCATCGCCCCACCGCCGCCCCCTCGGGCGCC
>JBDNYM010000064.1:0-7334 GCA_047722305.1 Pseudoclavibacter sp.
CCGCCCCACTCTGCCCACGCTGTCGGGACTGCCTCCCCCTGTCCCACCATCGCGGTGATTCAGCCGAAAAGCTGAGTTTCTGCCAGCAGCGCCCGCTTCCCTGGCAGATCCGCTGTGAGGATGGCTGAAGGTCTGCCTCCCTCGGCCCCATATTTCCCTTATCCACAAGTGCACAGACTGCACCCGAGTCCACAAACAGCTCACCTTGCGCGACGCCGATCCCTGGTCTTCGTCAGGCTCAGGCTGTGCTTCCCTACAGTCCCAGCGGGGTCTACTCCCTCGACTGTCTGCGCCGATCCGGTCTCTCCGAGTACACGGTTCGGAAACTCCTGGCAAATGCCGACCTGCGACGGCTCCGCTACGGCTGGTACGCCGCCGCGGATGCGGACCATGACGCGGCCCGTGCCGTTCAGACCGGTGGCGTGCTGACCGGGCCGCGACGCCTCGCACTTCTCGGAGGATGGCTGCCCGAATCGTCGCCGCTCGAGGTCCTGCTCGTGCCGGGCGCCCGCATCCATCGCTCCGTATCCGGCCGGGCTCGATTCCGCTACCGCCCCCGGATTCAGCATCGAGAACTTCCCTACGGGCTCGCACCCCCACTCACCGCCCTCCAGCACTCGATCGAGACGCTCGGCCTCGCCGAGGCGGTCGCCGTCGCCGACTCGCTGCTGCATGCCGCCGTTCAGAACGCCATGCCGCATCGAGAGGCCCTCTCGGAGCATCAGATCGTCGCGGAGATGCTGCGGACGTCCCAAGGAGCACGGGTGGCCGCCCGTTGCGACGCCGCCGCCGAGTCCGGGTTGGAGAGCATCGCGCGGGTCAGATTCCAGGAAGCCGGCCTGCGCGTCGATTCACAGGTCGAACTTCCGAACCGTCAGCGGATCGACCTGGTGGTGGAGCGCCGGGTCGGGGTGGAACTGGACGGCTCCACGCACATGAGCCAAATCACCTTCCACGGCGACCGGGCCAAAGATGCTTTGGCCGCACGCCGGGGACTCATCCCGCTCCGGTTCACCTATCACCAGGTGACGAGAGAGTGGGAACAGGTGCTCGAGACCGTGCTGAGGGCGCTCGCCACGAGTGCTCGACACTGAATGCGTCCGGGAATCTGCCAGCAGCACGGGGGATCTGCCAGCCCTCCTGCCTCCTGCGGCAGAACCACGGAGAAGTGTTTGATTCACCGTGCGAGGAGAGCGATGAGGCAGGCAAGGGGAGAGCAGACAGGAGAGTGGGGTGGGAGGAGGGAGAGCAGACAGAGGCGGCAGCCCTACCCCCAGCGCGAAGCGAGGTGCTGCGCCTCGATGAGGCGCACGGTGCCGGAGCGCGAGCGCATCACCACGGACTGGGTGCTGATGACGCGCCCGCGACGGCGCACGCCGCGCAGCAGCAGTCCGTCGGTCACGCCGGTGCCGACGAAGAAGGTGTTGTCGCTGGCGACCAGGTCGTCAGCGCCGAGGATGCGGTCGAGCGGCGCCCCGGCCGCCTCGCCGCGGGCGTGCTCGGCGTCGTCCTTCGGCGCCAGCCGGCCCTGGATGAATCCGCCGAGCGCCTTCACCGCGCAGGCGGTGATGATGCCTTCGGGGCTGCCGCCCCGGCCGAGCAGCATGTCGACCTCGCCGTCGGGCGAGGCGGCGTTGATGCCGCCCACGACATCCCCATCGAGGATGAGGCTGGTCTTGGCCCCGGTGGCGCGGATGCGGTCGATGAGTTCGGCGTGCCGGGGCCGGTCGAGCACCACCACGGTGATCTCGCCGACGGGCTTGCCGAGCGCCCCGGCGAGAGCGCGGATGTTTTCCTCGGGCGACTGCTCCAGCGAGCACACCCCGGCGCCTTCAGGGCCGGTGACGATCTTGTCCATGTAGAACACGCTGGACGCGTCGAGCATGGAGCCCCGGTCGGCGACGGCGATGACCGAGACGGCGTTGGGACGCCCGGCGGCCGTCTGCGTGGTGCCGTCGATGGGGTCGACGGCGATGTCGCAGGCGGGCCCGGTGCCGTCGCCGACCTGTTCGCCGTTGAACAGCATCGGGGCCTCGTCCTTCTCGCCCTCGCCGATGACGACGTGCCCGTCGATGGACACGGTGTGCAGGAATTCGCGCATAGCGGTCACGGCGGCGCCGTCGGCGTCGTTCTTGCGTCCGCGTCCCACCCAGGCGCTGGCCCGGATGGCGGCGGCTTCGGTGGCCCGCACGAATTCCAGGGCGATGTTGCGGTCGGGGCGCGCCCCCGCGGGGCGCGTTTCGCTGTCGGTCATGTCTTGCTCCTCCACCCGCTCGCGGCGGCTCGGGACGCGCCTCGGCGGGCGCGGGCCGGGATTCGGCCAGCTCTCATGATACGTGGCATACAATTACGGCCGCACGGGGCGGTGCATGTCGGAGAACGATGGACGGCCGCCGCACGAGAGATTAGAGGAGAGGCCATGTCTGTTGCCAGCCCAGAGGTCTACGGAGAGATGCTCGATCGCGCCAAGCGCGGCCACTTCGCCTATCCCGCCATCAATGTCACCTCGTCGCAGACGCTGAACGCCGCCCTGGCGGGGTTCGCGGAGGCCGAGTCCGATGGCATCATCCAGGTGTCGACCGGCGGTGCCGAATACCTGTCGGGCCCGACCGTCAAGGACAAGGTGACCGGTCTGCTCGCCTTCGCCGCCTACGCCCGCGAGGTGGCCAAGAACTACCCGGTGACGGTGGCCCTGCACACCGATCACTGCCAGAAGGACAAGCTCGACTCGTTCGTGCGCCCGCTGCTGGCGGAGAGCACGGAGCGGGTGGCGGCCGGCGGCGAGCCGGTGTTCCAGTCGCATATGTGGGACGGCTCGGCCATCCCGCTCGCCGAGAACCTGGAGATCGCCCGCGAGCTGCTGCCCCAGGCCCGCGCCGCCCACGTGGTGCTGGAGGTCGAGATCGGCGTGGTCGGCGGCGAGGAGGACGGCGTCACCGGCGCGATCGACGACAAGCTGTACACGACGCTGGATGACGCGGTCGCCACCGTGGAGGCGCTGGGCCTGGGCGAGCAGGGCCGGTACCTGACGGCGCTGACGTTCGGCAACGTCCACGGCGTCTACAAGCCGGGCAATGTGAAGCTGCGCCCGGAGCTGCTGCGCGACATCCAGGCGGGGCTGGCGCAGCGCTACCCGGGGCACGGCGACCAGCCGTTCGACCTGGTCTTCCACGGCGGGTCGGGTTCGACGGCCGACGAGATCGCCCGCGCCGTCTCGTACGGCGTGGTGAAGATGAACATCGACACCGACACCCAGTACGCGTTCACCCGCGCCACGGCGGGCTACATGTTCGAGCATTACGCGGGCGTGCTGAAGATCGATGGCGAGGTGGGCGTCAAGAAGCAGTACGACCCGCGCAGCTGGGGCAAGGTCGCCGAGGCGGGGATGAGCGCCCGGGTGATCAAGGCCGCCCAGCAGCTGGGGTCGGCGGGCCACCGGATGCGGTAGGCGCATCGCCGCGCCGGCGCCACGTCAGTCTCGGTGCAGTGCGCGAAAACGCTGCCGGTTCGCCGGGCAGTCTGCCGGCGGCATCGTCCCAGACGGCCGGTGTTCTTCGGGACCGGAACGCAGCAGCCCCCGCTGACGCAGATCGGTGACCACGGCTTCCACGGCCCGGTCGAAGATGCTGCGATCAGAAGACGAATCGATCTGTGCGACATAGACCTCACTGCGCGCCGTCTCCGGGGAGATGCCGGGAGCGGACTGAGTACGCCGCGCCGCGACCACGACTCGCCGCGGCGTCCGGGAGCCGCCGCCCCGCTTGCCGAACAGCGCCAGTCCTGGCACCATCTCGTCGGCCAGGTCGCGCAGGAACGCCCCGGAGCTGGACCCGATCTTCAGCGCCATGGTCTCCCAGGGGACACCGTCGTCAGCCGAGGGGCGACTCTCCGGTGAGTCAAGGGAGGTGAACCCGGCCTGCTGCAGCGCCGCCGCGAACGCCAGCACCAGATCGGACGGAGCGGCAGCAGCCGTGAGATGGATCACCGGCATGGTGTTGAGGCGGATTTTGAAATCCATGACGTCAGTGTATGGGAGCGGCACATCCCAGCCCCGGTTGTCCGCAGGAGCGAGCAGGGGTGATGGACGATGACCTCTCAGCCACGCCCCAAAGATCAACGTTCCGAGTTGAAATCTCTGAGTAAATCTCAGAAGTGAGATTTTCCAATAGATTTTTGCACCGTGATTTGAGAAAATCTCAGACATGGCGATAGATTCTGGGCTCTCCATCGGGGCCGCCGCCCGCCGCCTCGGCATCACCGTTCCCCGGCTCCGGGCACTCACCGATAGCGGGAAGATCAGCGCGACCCGTTCCGCCGGCGGCCATCGCCGCTACCGGGCCGAACGGCTCGACGCCGAGTGGGCACGGTTGCAGGCACCCGCCCGCGACACGCGTCCCGTTCAGGAGCTGTTCCGCGAGACCGCCCCGCTGCACAACGGAGATGTCCCCCTGCACGAGGACGAGCTCTGGACGGCCGCCAGCCACGCGCTCCCGGCCACGATCACCCCGGAGGCGCGCCGCATCCTCGCCTACGCCGCCACCGAGATGTTGAACAACGCCATCGAGCACTCGCGGGGCACCCAGGTGGAACTCGCCCTGGCGGCACGGGATGGAGGCACCAGCATCATCACCGTCCGGGATGACGGCATCGGCGCGTTCGCCGCAGTCGCGGAGCACTTCGGCCTCCCCCGCATCGAGGACGCGATCCTGGAGATCGTGAAAGGCAAGCGCACCACCGCCCCCGCCGCCCACACGGGCGAGGGCATCTTCTTCACCTCGCAGGCCGTGGACGTCTTCCGGCTGGAGGCGAACGGGCTGCTGCTGCTGTGCGACAACCGGATGCAGCCACCCGATATCGCCGGGGGGATCAGCGAGCAGCACCAGGGGACCCGGGTGACGCTGGAACTCGACATCACATCCACCCGTCGGCTCGCGGATGTCTTCGACCGATTCACCAGCGGCGACGACCTGGCCTTCGACCGGACCAGCATCGTGGTCCATCTGGCCCGGCTCGACGGAGCGTTTCTCAGCCGCAGCGAGGCGAGGCGCATCGCCGCCGGGCTGGAGCGCTTCGCCCGCGCGGAGATCGACTTCGTCGGGGTCGACTTCGTCGGGCAGGCGTTCATCGACGAGCTGTTCCGGGTCTGGGCCCGCACCCACCCGGGCACCGCACTTGTCCCGACCCACGCCAATCGGGCCGTCGCCATGATGCTGCGACACGGCGGGGTCAGGGTGGGCGCAGCCGAGGTGGACGCGACAGAGAGGGGCACCGCAGGGATGGACGCTCCAGAGGCGAACGGGCCCGGCGAGGCGTAGCCAGGTGCCCGTGTCGGAGGGTCGGGGTATGGTCGAGGAGAGCCCGGCCGGTCGGTGATCGGCGGGGCGAACGCCGCCAGCACCGTCGTAAGGAGCGCATGACTTCCATCCCGTCCGCAGCCGGCGCCGACGATGCCGTCAGCGACGCCCGTTCTGGCCGTGACACCCATCCCGTCAGCAGCACCCATCCCGTCAGCAGCGCTGGGCAGACCCCGGCGGCCGATCTGCCCCCCTCCGCCGAGCATCCCTGGCCGGTGGCGCGCATCGCGCAGCATCTGAAGGCCTACATCGATCATCTCGGCGGCATCTGGGCCGAGGGCGAGATCGCGCAGTGGAACGAGCGCAATGGCAACGTCTTCGGCAAGCTGAAGGACGTCGAGCAGGACTTCACGGTGTCGTTCGCGATCTGGCCGTCGACGCGGCGGCGCATCACCCAGCCATTCGCGCAGGGGGACCGGGTCGTCGCCTACATCACGCCGAACTACTGGCCCAAGGGCGGGTCGCTGACCATGGTGGTCACCGATCTGCGCCGAGCCGGCCTGGGCGAGCTGCTCGCCGCCCTCGAACGGCTGCGAGCGCAGCTGGCCGCCGAGGGGCTCTTCGCCCCGGAGCGGAAGCGGCCGCTGCCGTTCCTGCCGCACCTGATCGGGCTGATCACCGGCGCGAACTCCGACGCCGAGAAGGACGTGCTGCGCAACGCCGCCCTGCGCTGGCCGTCGGTGCGCTTCCGCACCATCCACACCGCGGTGCAGGGCGACCGGGTGCCCGCCGAGGTCACCGCCGCCATCGCCGAGCTGGATGCCGATCCCGAGGTGGACGTGATCATCCTGGCCCGCGGCGGCGGCGACTTCCAGCACCTGCTCGGCTTCAGCGACGAGCGCGTGCTGCGGGCGGCCGCGGCGGCCACCACCCCGATCGTGTCGGCGATCGGGCACGAGAACGACCACCCGCTGCTCGACGACATCGCCGACCTGCGCGCGTCCACCCCCACTGACGCCGCCAAGCGCGTCGTGCCCGACGTGGCCGACGAGCTCGACCGGGTGCGGACGGCCCGGGCGCGCCTCTCGCAGCGGGTGACCGCGCTCGTCCGAGCCGAGACCGAGCGCATCGCCATGCTGACCAGCCGCCCCGTGCTGCGCGACCCGGGCTGGCTCGTCGACTCGCGCGCGCAGGAGCTGCTGCGCGTCAGCGACCGGCTGGACGAGGTGTTCGGCCGCCGGCTGGAGCGCGAGTCCACGGCGCTGGCGCGGGCGCGGGCGCAGCTGCTGGCCCTGTCCCCGCAGGCCACCCTGGAGCGCGGCTACGCGATCGCCCGGAAGGGCGCATCCGTGGTGCGCGACGCCGGAGAGGCCGCGCCCGGCGACGACCTCGAAGTGCTGGTGGCACGCGGGTCGCTGCGCACCATCGTCCAGCGCGTCCAGCCGGCGGAGTCGTGATGACGGCCGCCGCCAAGAGCACCGGGGACGTCCGATGGCGTGACCCGAGCGGTGAGCAACACGCCGCAGATCGCCAGGCACCCACGAGTTCCACCCGATCCGAAGGAGAACGATGACCGAGCAGCACACTCCCATCGACACCACCGGCGGCGAGAACGCCGACGTCGCCGAGCTGGGGTACGAGGACGCCCGCGACCAGCTCGCCACCGTCGTGGCCCGGCTGGAGCAGGGCTCCCCCACCCTGGAGGAGTCGCTGGCGCTCTGGGAGCGCGGCACGGCCCTCGCCGCCCGCTGCGAGCAGTGGCTCACCGGCGCCAGGGAGCGCCTCGAGGCCGCCCAGGTGCAGGCACCGGGCACCTCAACGGCACCGGGCACGCCCGCCGCCGCGCAGGACGCCTCCGGGGAGGCGTCGGAATGAGCGCCACCGGCACCGCCCCCGCCCGCCCGACGACGCCGCAGGAGGCCTGGGACGGGGGGCGAGGCGGCCAACCCGGCGTCTGCGCCCCGGCCCCCCCCCCCCCCCCCCCCGCGCGAGCCCACCCCCCCCCCCGCCCCCGCGGGGCCGCGCCCGTGGGCCGGGGGG
>JBDNYM010000065.1:0-6845 GCA_047722305.1 Pseudoclavibacter sp.
CCTCCCCCACCGCGCCCGCCCTGCGCCGGGCCGCCACCTCGCCGTGGACCCTGTGGGCGTTCGGCGTCACGAACTCGATCCTCACCTGGACGGGAGCCGGCCTGCTCTACGCCGGAACCCGCCTCGTGCTCCGGGACACGGCCGCTCCCGCGCTCCAGCTCGCCCTGCTGCTGTGGCTGCTCGCCGTCATCATCGCCCCCTACGCGATCGTCGTATGGATCTGGGACCGGTCGCCCCGGGCGGCCGGGATCGTCGCCCGCGCCGTCGGCTGGCTCCTCGGGCGCAGCGCGAGGACGGTCGTCGGCTGGCTCACCATCGCCGCCGGGGTCGCCATCGGCGTGTGGACGGTGCTCCGCCTCCACCCCTGATCCGCGGACCCGGGGTGGGACGGAAGCCCGCTGCCTGAACTCGCTCTCCGGCCATCGTCCCACGACCCTCATCCCTCCGCGTGGATGCGCGCCAGCCCCTGGCGGTAGGACGTGACGGCGAAGTCGGGGAACCGCATCGTGAACTTCGTCGAGTCGAAGATGCTGTCGTGCGCGTAGCGGGGCAGCAGCTCGCCGATCTCCTTGACCCGCGGCGACACCAGGCCGGCCGCCCGCAGCACCCAGGCCGGCAGCACCGTGTACTTCGCCGCGACGCCGAACTCGGCGGCGGCCAGTTCCACGAACTCGCGGTAGGTGAGCCGGGCTGCGTCGGCGGGGAGGTGCCACGTCTGCCCGTAGGCGGCGGGGGTCGTCCCGAGCGTCGCGAGCGCGCGACTCGCATCGGGGGTCCAGATGAGCGTACACAGCCGGTCGTCCCGCACCGGCACCAGCGGCCGCCTGCCGGCGCGCAGGCGGTCGAGGATGAGCGAGTTCATGAAGCTCTGCGTGCGGCCCGGCCCGTAGAACTCCGGGGCCCGGGCGATGAGCACCGGGATGTCGCCCCGTTGCATCTCGGCGAGCACCATGGACGCCATCCGCGCCCGCACCCGGCCCTTGCGCCCGACGGGGGCGAACGGCGTGTCCTCGGTCTGGACCCGGTCGTCCTGCGGGTACATGTACGTGTTGTCGAAGTAGGCGAAGCTCGCGCCGGCGGCCCGGGCCGCGTCCAGGGCGTTCTGGAGCATCACCGGGAAGTCCTTCTCCCACAGCGCCGAGTCGGCCGCCAGACCGGCGGTGAAGTAGACCACGTCGCTGCCGGCCACCGCCTCCCGCGTCCGCTCCGCATCGAGCAGGTCGGCGCCGACCAGGGCGTCGCCGTCGTTGACGGGACGCGGATGCCGGCTGACGAGCCGGAGCCGGCCGGGATGGGCGCGGTTCAGCTCGCGGGCGAGCTCGACGGCGATCTGCCCATTCGCCCCCAGAATCGTCTGCATGTGCGTCCTTCGCCCTCCGGGGTCTGACGCGATGGACAACGTCGCGTCCACCCGCTATGTTTACAGTGCTCACATACTTTAGAACTGAGGAGTAAGCGATGTCAACATCGGGGCGGCCCTATCACCACGCCGACCTGCGGGCCACGCTCATCGCCGGGGCGATCGAGCTACTCGAAGCCGGAGAACCGTACTCACTGCGCGCCGTCGCCCGTCACGCCGGCGTCTCGCCGACCGCGCCGTACCGCCACTTCGCCGACCGCCAGGCGCTGGACTCCGCGATCGCCGCCGAGAGCTTCACGCGACTGCAGGCGGCACTCACGGATGTGCTGGACACGGCGCCCGCGGATGAGCCGGCCGCCGACCTGCTCGCCGACCTCGGCGTCGCCTACGTGCGCTTCGCCCTCGACCACCCCGCCGTGTTCCACGTGATGTTCGGCGGGCCCTGCGACCCGGCGGACAGCGACCGCGTCCAGGCGTCCCAGGCGCTCCACGCCCTGCTGCGCGACGTGCTCGTGCACACCCTCCCCGACCAGGCGTCGCCCGCGCTCGCCACCGCACTGTGGGGGCTCGCCCACGGGCTCGCCTGCCTGCACCTCGACGGGAAGTACCGGCCCGGGCCCGGCGCCGAGGTCGCCGACCGCGTCCGCGCCGCCTTCGCAGCCATGCTCACCGCGAGGGTGGGATGAACATCCCGCATCCAGCCGCCCCGACACCACTTCGCCGAAAGGAAACCCCATGACCAAGCGCATCCTCCAGGTCGTCACGAATGTCGGCCACTATGACGACCCGTCGCACCCCACCGGGCTGTGGCTGTCCGAACTCGTGCACTCCTGGAACGTCTTCGCGCAGGCCGGGTACGAGCAGACCATCGTCAGCCCGCTCGGCGGGGCGTCGCCGTTGGAGCCGCGCTCCCTCCGCTTCCCCAACTCCGACCGGGCCGCCAAAGCCTGGCACGCGGACCCGGACCGGATGGCCCTGCTGCAGCACACATCCAGCCCCGACCAGATCGACCCCGCCGACTACGACGCCATCTACTTCACCGGCGGCCACGCCGTCATGTACGACTTCCCGGGCAGCGAGGGCCTGCAGCGCCTCACCCGCCAGATCTGGGAGCGGGGCGGAATCGTGTCGTCGGTGTGCCACGGGTACTGCGGGCTGTTCAACACCCGGCTGTCGGATGGGACCCTGCTGGTCGCCGGACGAAGGCTCACCGGCTTCGCCTGGCAGGAAGAGGTGCTCGCCCGCGTCGACAAACTGGTCCCCTACAACGCCGAAGCCGAGATGAAGCGCCGCGGCGCCCGGTACGGCAAGGCGCTCATCCCATTCAGCTCACACGTGGTCGTGGACGGGCGGCTCGTCACCGGGCAGAACCCCGGGTCGGCCACGGCGACGGCGCGGGCGGTGGTCGCGGTGCTGGGGTGAGGGTGGGGGGAACTGAACGCTCAGGCAGCCTTCAACGGCGTGATCGTGGCCACCTGGTCGGCGATGCAATCCTGCGCAACCTCCAGGTCGTAGCGCGACTGAAGGTTGAGCCAGAATTGCGGATCCACACCGAAGTAGCGCCCCAGGCGCAGCGCAGTGTCGGCGGTGATCGCCCGTTTCCCATGCACGATCTCGTTGATACGGCGCGGCGGCACCCCGATCGACACCGCCAGGTGGTTCTGCGTGATCCCGAAGCCCTCGATGAAGTCCTCCATCAGGACCTCACCGGGGTGGATCGGCGGATAAAGCTTCCCGGACATCATCCCTCCTCAGTGGTAGTCCGCAATCTGCACGTCCTCGACGCCGGCATCCGCCCAACGAAAGCAGATGCGCCACTGATCGTTGACGCGGATGCTGTACTGCCCGGCTCGGTCGCCTTTGAGTGCTTCGAGCCGATTGCCAGGCGGAACACGCAGCGCATTCAACGTCGTCGCCGCGTCCAGCAGATGCAGTTTCCGGTTCGCCGTCTTGTGAATATGCGGATCAAGCCGCTTCACCGACTCGCGGCGCCAGACGCGCTCAGTGTCTCGATCGGCGAAGGACCTGATCACCTGACCAGCGTGACAGATATAACGTATCGCGTCAATAACGCTAGACGTTAAATTTGAACTCCACCACGTCCCCATCCTGCATGACGTAGTCCTTGCCCTCCATGCGGACGTGGCCGGCGGCGCGGGCCTCGATCATCCCGCCGGCGGCCACCAGGTCGTCGTACGAGACGATCTCGGCCTTGATGAAGCCGCGCTCGAAGTCCGTGTGGATCACGCCGGCCGCCTGGGGCGCCGTCCAGCCCCGGTGAATCGTCCAGGCGCGGGTCTCTTTCTCGCCGGCGGTGAGGAACGTCTGCAGGCCCAGCGCGTCGAAGCCGATGCGGGCCAGCTGGTCGAGGCCCGACTCCTCCTGGCCGATGCTGGCCAGCAGCTCGTGGGCGTCCTCGCTGGACAGGTCGATCAGCTCCGACTCCATCTTCGCGTCGAGGAAGATCGCCGGGGCCGGGGCGACCACCTCACCCAGCGCCGCCTTCTTCGCAGGATCGGTCAGGACGTCCTCATCCACGTTGAACACGTACACCACCGGCTTGAGCGTCAGCAGACCGAGCTCTTTGAGCAGCGCGAAGTTGACGTCGTCCACGCGCGACAGCGGGGTGCCGGCCTCCAGCGCGCTCTTCCCGGCGAGCGCGGCCTCCAGCACCGCCTTGTCGGTCTTCTTGCCCTTGACCTCCTTGTCATAGCGCGGGATGGCGTTCTCGAGCGTCTGCAGGTCGGCGAGCTCCAGCTCGGTCAGGATGGTGTCGATGTCGCGGCGGGCGTCCACCGAGCCGTCCACATGCACGACGTCCGGGTCGGCGAATCCGCGCGTCACCAGGGCGATTGCGTCGGCCTCGCGGATGTTGGCCAGGAACTTGTTGCCCAGCCCCTCGCCCTCGCTGGCCCCCTTGACGATGCCGGCGATGTCGACGAACGACACCGGCGCGGGCACCACCTTCTTGCTGTCGAACATGTCGGCGAGCACCCCCAGCCGCGGATCGGGGAGGTTCACCACCCCCACGTTCGGCTCGATCGTCGCGAACGGGTAGTTCGCCGCGAGGACGGTGTTCTTGGTGAGCGCGTTGAAGAGCGTCGACTTGCCCACATTGGGGAGTCCGACGATGCCGATGGTGAGAGCCACGGGTGGCAAGTCTAGCCGGGCGGCTCGGTGGGCGCCCGGTGGATGGACGGCATGCGACGCTGCCGGCGGGCGACGCAGTGCTCTGGATACGGCAGTGCATGGATACGGGCGTCCGCGGGTGCCGCCGCCGTCCCTCCCTGCATCCCACTCGCCTTCCTTCGAATGTCCGAGGTCGATGCGACACTGGGATGCATGGAGATATGGATCGTCGTCGGTGTCATTGTGGGGCTGGTCGTCGGGGCTGCCGGCGGCTGGTGGGCCGGGCGACGGGCTTCAGACGGTGGCAGCAGCGGGCAGGATGCGGCGGATGTCGCCCTGCTGACCGCGCAGGCAGCGCGAGCCGAGGCGGCCGAGGCCGAACTGCGCACGCAGGTGCGCACGCTCACCACGCAGAACGAGCAGTCCCGGCGCGATCTCGACGCCGCGCGCCAATCGGGGAACGAGCGCTTCCAGCAGCTCGTCGAGGAGAACCGTCGCCGCGTGGAAGACCTGCAGCGCGAGCACCACGAGCGCCTCGACGCGCTGCAGCGCGAGCAGGCCGCCCACGACGAAGAGCTCGCAGGCCGCCGCGCCAAAGATCTGGAGAACCAGGGCCGAGTGCTCAAAGAATTGGCGCCGGTGCAGGAGCGGCTGGCCACCATGCAGCGCAAGATCACCGACCTTGAGCAGCAGCGGCAGGAGCAGTACGGATCGCTGAAGGAGCAGATGACCCAGGCGCAGCGAGCGGACGAGATTCTGCGCGACGCGACCACCAAACTGGCCGGCGCCCTGCAGAGCAACGCCACCCGCGGCGCCTGGGGCGAGACGCAGCTGCGCAACATCGTCGAGTCCGCCGGCCTCATCCCCCATGTGGACTTCGACACGCAGGTGAGCATCACCACCGAAGACCAGCGGCAGCGCCCCGACATGGTGCTGCATCTGCCCGGGAACAAGTCGGTGCCGGTCGACTCGAAGGCCCCGTTCAACGCCTACATGCAGGCGAGCGCGATCCCGCCGACCGCCTCCGACGAAGAGCTCGCCCGCCGCCGCCGGCTGCTCGACGAGCACGTCGCCGCCCTCAAGAAGCACATCGACGCCCTGGCCGGCAAGCAGTACTGGAAGCTGTTTGCCTCGAGCCCAGAGTTCGTGGTCGCGTTCATCCCCAACGAGTCGCTGCTGTCGGCCGCCCTAGAACAAGACCCGACGCTGCTCGAATACGCCTTCCAGAAGCGCGTGGCGCTGGCCAGCCCGGTCACGCTCTGGGCGGTGCTCAAGACCATCGGCTACGCCTGGCAGCAGCAAGAGCTCACCGACCAGGCCAAAGAGCTCTTCGACCTCTCGCGCGAGCTCTACGAGCGCCTGGGCACCATGGCGGAGCATGCGGACAAGCTGCGGCGCTCCATCGAGCAGACCGTGACCAGCTACAACAAGTTCGCCTCCAGCCTGGAGCACCGCGTACTCGTCACCGGGCGCAAGCTGCAGCGCATCGACTCCGGCAAGGTCATCCCCGAGATCGCCCCCATAGACACCATGCCGCAGGCGCTGTCCGCCCCCGAGCTCGACGCCCCGTCCACCGACTGAGAGGCAGACCATGCTGGTGACCTTCGACTGCTACGGCACGCTGCTCGACACGGCGCCCGTCGGGGCCGCAGTCGCCGTGATCGCGGAGCGCGCCGGGATCGACCCCGATGCGGCAGTGGCGACATTTTCGGCGTGGGAAGACCGACTGATGTACGGCGGAGAGTTCCTCCCTTTCGAGGCGCTCATCGGCCAGGCCCTCCAGCGCTGCGATCAGGACCTCCGGACTGGCGCGACGCTCGCTGCGGGTGCCGACGAACTGCGCGCCGTTTGCGCGCGGCTCGCTCCATTCGCAGACGTCGTACCGACGCTGCAGCGCCTGCATGATGTCGGAATACGGCTCGGGGTCGTGTCGAATACGTCACAGCGCCTGCTCGATTGCCACCGGCGCATCCTCGACGACCTGTTCGAACTCACGCTCTGCGCCGACGAGATCCGCGCCTACAAGCCGCAGGATGCCGTGTTCGACCGGATCGCGACGTGGCCCGCGCCCGGCGAACGCCACGTCCACGTCGCCAAGGGATATTGGTGGGATGTCGAGCCCGCTCAGCGCCGCCACTGGGAGACGATCTGGATCAACCGCGACCAGCTCGCCCCGCTTCCGGGGGCCCCGGTGCCGCCCCAACTGCCCACGCTGACGGGGCTGCCTGAGCTGCTGCAGCTCCGCTAATGCCGCAGTGAGTTCCACCGGCTGCTCGCCCCCAGTGTTGGCCTCCACGAGCTGCTCGTCCCGCTGTCCTCACTGCCATCCCACCACCTCACCTTCGTCCCCGCTCCC
>JBDNYM010000066.1:0-6777 GCA_047722305.1 Pseudoclavibacter sp.
GGGGACCCACGGGGCGCCCCCCGGGGCCCCGGCGGGTCGGGCCCGCCCCCTGGAGCCGCGACTATCCCCCCCACCTGCCGAACCCCCACGTTCTCGTCCTTCGGACTTCGGGGCCTGGGATGAATGGGGCCATGCTCAATTGTTGGACTTGAGGGTCCGGGGTGGGAGGCTCATCCTCAATTCGCTGGACTCGAGCGGCTGGGGTGGAACTGCTCATCACTGTTCGGCGAGCATGAGTGGCTGTGGGGCAGGCCTCCGAACTTCCATGCCTCGAACTCAGGCGGGTGGGGTGAATCTGCTCGAACTCAGGTAACTGGGTGCCGGAGTTTGGCGGATCCCCTGAGTTCGGGAGGGGCGGGACGGCTGGCTCACGCCGTGATGAGCGCCGCCAGCAGTTCGATCCGTTCGAGCAGCGAATGGAAGCTGATGTGCTCGTCGACGGCGTGGGCCCCGCCGCCGACGGCGCCGAAGCCGTCGATGGTCGGCACGGTTCCCAGGGCGCCGACGGTGTTGGTGTCGCCGGCCCCGGCGGCCGGGCGGGCATGGAGGTCTTCGCCCAGGGCGTGCGCCTGGTCGGCGATTTCCTCGAACCAGGCGGTGTCGGCGCGGTTGGCCGCCCAGGCCGGACGGGAGGTCAGCAGACGGGTCTCCACCGTCGCCCCCGGCCGGACCGGGGTCAGCGCCTGCAACTGCGCGAGGACGTCATCCTGCGAGTGCCCGTCGACGAAGCGCAGCCCGATCTCGGCCTCCGCGTGACCGGGGACGACGTTGGCCCGCGTCCCGCCCGCGATGGTGCCGACGTTGCACAGCACCGGCGCCTGGGCCTGCGCGGCGGCCACGATGGAGCGGACCCGCACGAGCTGGTCCACGAGCTCGTTGATCGCGGAGACGCCGCCCTCGGGGTTGAGCGCAGCGTGGGCCTCGCGTCCGGTCACCTCGATCTGCGCCCGCGAGCTGCCGCGGCGGCCGAGCTTGAAGGCCCCGTCGGGATGGGGGGATTCGAACCCGATGGCGGCCCGGCATCCCCGAGCGGCCGAGGTCACCAGCTCGGTCGAGGTCGCCGAGCCGATCTCCTCGTCGCAGCTCACGATGACGCGCACGGCCCGACGGCGCTCGTCGCGCACCAGGCGCAGCGCCCACTCGATGCAGACCAGGCCGTTCTTCATGTCGAACACGCCCGGCCCGGCGATGCGGTCGCCGTCCTCGGCCCAGGGGACCGCACCGGCGAGCGTCCCGGCAGGCCACACCGTGTCGGAGTGCCCGATCAGCAGCAGCGGATGGTCGCGGTCTTCCCCCGGGACGTCTGCCACGAGGTGCACCCCGTTCTCGGAGGGCACCTGGCGGACGTCGGCCCCGCCGGCGACGAGCCCGGCGGTCAGCGTCATGGCGATGCGCCGGGACGCCTCGACGTCGCGGGTGGGCGTCTCGATCTCGACGAGCTCCCGCAGCCGATCCTTGATCTGCCCAGCCGAATCCGATACCCGCCGCAGTTCGATAGTCATGTGGCTTACGGTACCTGACCGTCGCGAACCCGGGCGCCGTGGGCGGTTCGCGGCGCCGGTGGCGGCGTTACGTTTCCGCAACAAACGATTCGTATGATCGTCAGGTGATCAAAACCATCGCCACTCCGAAATCGCCGACCCTCTGGTTCGGCTCGCTGGAGACGGCCGCCGAGTACGCCGCTGCCGACGAACTGTACCGCCGGGTGTTCAAGTACGACTCGATGTCGTTCTCCCTCAACGCGAACCTGCTGGCGGCGATCGTCCGCAACGGGGGCTCGGCGGTGGGAGCCAAGGACGGCGACCGGCTGATCGGTTTCGCGTACGGCTTCCCGGGCACGGACGGAGCCAATTTCTACCATTACTCCCAGGCCGCGGTCGTCGACGACGCCTACCAGGGCCTGGGCATCGGGCACCGGCTGAAGGAGGCCCAACGACAGGTGGCGCTCGGGGTCGGCACCACGCACATGCGGTGGAGCTTCAACCCGATGTACTCGCGCAACGGGCATTTCAACTTCAACACGCTGAGAGCGGTCGGCGTCGCGTTCGTGCCCGACTACTACGGCCGGCCGGATTCGGATCGTCTGATCGCCGACTGGATTCTGGACGGCTCTTCCGACCCGTATGCGCAGGTCCGGACGGTGCTGCCGGAGGTGGCGGCCGGCCCCGGCGACTGGGGGCGGGCGGTCATGTGCGGTGAGGTCGCCTACGTGGCCATCCCGGGCACGGTGGTGGCGGGCGAGCCGCATCCGGAGCTCGAAGACGTGCGGCTGCGGGTGAGGGCGGCTTTGCAGGAGGTGTTCGCCGCCGGGCGCGTCATCGTCTCGTGCCGGCGCATCGACGGCGAGACGTCGGTGCTCGCCGCGGTGAAGGCGGCGCGATGACGGCCGCGGAGATGCGCATGCCGGCGGTGCTGCCGGTGGACGCGGGCGGGATCGTCCCCGGAGACGATCTGCGCAGCCCCCAGCAGCGGTTCGGCGCCCGGGTGCAGAACAAGTCGGCGGCCACGCTGCAGGCGGAGGTCATGCGACGGGAGCAGCAGACGCTCGCCAACGCGTTCTCCGACCTGGCCGCCACCGACGCCGTGCCCGTGGCGGCGGCCAGGATCTGCTCGGCGCGCCGCAAGTTCATCGTCGGCCTGGGGCGGTCCGCCGCATTCGCGACGCTGCTGCGCAGCGACCTGTCGTCGGGGGTGTCCAACGTGTTCCTGATCGACGGGGTCGGTCTGGAGATGAGCGACGTGCTCAGCGACGTGCGCAGCACGGATGTGCTGGTGGCGTTCTCGCTGCGGCGCTACCGGCGCGAGACCATCGAGTTCGGGCGCCAGTTCGCGGCGGCCGGAGGAGACCTGGTGGTGGTGACCGACTCCGCCCGCGCGCCGCTGGCCGCGACGGCCACGGCTCTGATCGCCGTCGACACCGACTCGGCATCCTTCGCCGACTCGCCGACGGCGCTGGCGGCGACCTGCCTGCTGCTCTCGACCCTGGTGACGGCCCGGGCGAAGGGCGCGCAGCGGCGACTGGAGACTCGGGAGCGGGCCTTCGACGCGCTCGGCTGGTACGCCGCGCCCGCGGAGGAGCCGGAGCCGTCCGCCGGAGAGGGGGGGCGCTCATGAGGATCGTTGCCGCCAGGCTGCACGAGGTGCGCCTTCCGCTGGTGCACGTCTTCCAGACCAGCTCGCACCGCAAGGACCACCTCGACCACATCCTGGTCGAACTGGTGGACGAGAGCGGACTGACCGGCTGGGGAGAGATGGCCTCCCCGGCCGACCCGTACTACTGCCCCGACACGACCGACATCGACTGGTTCGTGGCCTGGCGCTACCTCATCCCGCGCCTGCTGCAGACCTCCTGGGACGAGCCGGCCGAGGCCGAGCTCTCCTGGAAGAAGATCCGCGGCTACGAGTTCGCGAAGGCCGGCCTGTCCGGCGCGATCTGGGACGTGTACGCCCGCCGCCGGCGGCAGAGCCTGGCCGCCGCCCTGGGCGGCACCCGCACGCGAGTCAAGTGCGGCGTCTCCCTGGGGATCGAGCCCACCATCGACCGGCTGCTGGAGCAGGTGCAGCAGCAGGTCGACGCCGGCTACCACCGGGTGAAGCTGAAGATCGCCCCCGGATGGGATGTGGAGCCGGTGCGGGCGGTGCGCTCGGCGTTTCCCGACCACGACATCCACGTCGACGCCAACGGCGCCTACCCCGGCGACGACGAGAGCCTCGGCCTGCTGGCCCGCCTGGACCCGTACCACCTGACGATGATCGAGCAGCCGTTCGCCCCGCGCGACTTCGCATCGCACGCCCGGCTGCAGCGGCGCCTGGAGACCCCGATCTGCCTGGACGAGTCGGTGGTGACGCTGGACGACCTGCGCACCATGCTGCAGATGCAGGCCGGACGGGTGCTCAACATCAAGGTGTCGCGGATGGGCGGCCTCACCGTCGCCCGGCGGGCCCACGACCTGGCCCGGGCCAACGGCATCCCGGTGTGGTGCGGGGGCATGCACGAGTTCGGCGTGGGCCGGGCGGCGAACCTCGCCATCTCGTCGCTGGCCAACTTCACGCTGCCCTCCGACGTCTCCGGGTCGCGCAAGTACTACGCCCGCGACGTCATCACCCCGCCGGTCGTCGCCGTCGACGGCTGGGTCGAGGTGCCCACCGGCGCCGGCATCGGGTTCGGCATCGACCGCGACTGGGTCGAGCAGAACACCCTGCGCTCGCAGGACAGCGAGCGTCTCGAACCGGCGGCCCAGCAGCTGTGAGCCCGTTCGCGCCGTCCGCCACCATCCCCCAGCCGACATCCGCCACCGCGCACCCGCACCATCCATCCGAGGAGATCACCGCATCATGACCGCTACCGCACCCGCGACCGCCCTGCCGACGACCGCGACCGAATTCCTGGGCACCAAGCCCGTGCTGTTCTTCGTCGACGATCTCGCCGAGGGCGTCCCCGCCGCCGAGACCGCCTTCCACGAGGTGGATCCCGACCGTCCCCAGATCGCAATCACCGACCTCGGCCCCACCCGCGGCGACGGGGTGTTCGAGACCGCCAGCGTGGTCAACGGCCACGTGCAGGCCTTCGAGAATCACCTGCACCGGTTCGCGAAGTCCGCCGCCCTGCTCGACCTGCCCGCCCCGAAGCTCGACGTGTGGCGGGCGGCCATCGAGGCCGCGGTCGCCGCCCACGCCCCCGTCACGCAGGCGTCCGCGAAAGTCATCATGACCCGCGGTCTCGAAGGCGTCGAGGTGCCCACCGGCTGGGTCTACGTCACCGAGGTCGACCCGGCCACCGTGGTCGGCCCGCGCACGGAGGGCATCCGCGTGCTGGTGCTCGACCGCGGCTACCGGCACGACATCGCCCAGACCGCGCCCTGGCTGCTGCAGGGCGCCAAGACGCTGTCGTACGGGCTCAACCAGGCCACCTTGCGCTGGGCGGTGGACCACGGGGCCGACGACGCGATCTTCACCACCACCGACGGTTTCGTACTGGAGGGCCCGCACGCGAGCCTGGTGCTGAAGAGGGGCGACACGATCGTGACCCCGGCGACCGACCAGGGCATCCTCGAGGGCACGACCCAGTCGAGCACCTTCGACTTCTTCGAGCAGGAGGGGTTCGCCACCGAGTACCGGCAGGTCGCCACCCCCGAGCTCGCCGAGGCGGACGCCCTCTGGCTGGTGTCGAGCGTCCGCATGGCCACGCCGATCGTGTCGCTCGACGGCGTCGCCCGCACCGCCGACCTCGACCTCACCGCCCGGCTCAACGCCTTCCTGCTGTCCCGCACCGAGTAGCCGGTCGGCCGGACGGGACGCGGCCGAACTCAGGGGATCGAGCCCCGTTTCGCCGAACTCAGGTGGCGGGGTGCCTGATTCCGGCCGATCCCCTGAGTTCGGCGGCACGGGTGTACTGCGGACGGCCGGGGGAGGCCAGGGACGACCGCGACACGACCCCGCCGGTACACCAGCGTCCGTGTGCCAGGACGCTTCGCTCGCTAGAGTGACGGGAACGACAACTCCAACGAGGAAGAAGTCCGAACATGCCGATGCTCGCCCCCCACGCGCTCACGCTCCCGCTGTCAGGAATCCGCGCGGTGACCGAGCGAGCTTGGGCGTATCCCGACGCGATCGGCCTCGCCGTGGGGGAGCCGGGCGTCGAGGTGCCTGCGCATATCCGGCAGGCGGGCGCCGACGCGTGGCTGCGGGATGACACCAACTACACGGCCAACGCCGGCATACAACCGTTGCGCGACGCGATCTCGGAGCACATGCGCGCCTTCAACGGCCTGAACATCCCGGCCGGCCGCGTGGTGGTCACCGCCGGCTCGTCGCAGGGCATCAACCTGGTGATGAGCATGCTGCTCTCCGCCGGTGACGAGATTCTGGTGCCCGACCCCGGGTACACGATCTTCTCGATGATCCCGCACCTCATGCAGGTCAGCCCGGTGGGCTACGAGCTGCGGCCCGAGAACGGCTTCGACCCCGACTTCGACCAGCTGGAGTCGCTGGTGACGGAGCGCACGCGCGCCCTGCTGATCAACTCGCCGTCGAATCCGCTGGGATCGGTCTTCTCCCCGCAGGTGGTGGAGGCCCTGGTCGAGTTCGCCCGCCGGCACGACCTGTGGGTGATCTCCGACGAGTGCTACGAGGCGTTCACCTACGACTCCGGCTACGTGTCGCCGCTGGTCTTCGACACCGACCAGCGGGTGGTCTCCAGCCACACGCTGTCGAAGTCGTACGGCCTCACCGGCGCCCGCGTGGGCTGGATCGTGGTGCCCGAGCAGTACGCGGCCCGGATCGCGTCGGCGCAGGAGTGCTCGGTGTCGTGTCTGAACACCCCGTCCCAGTATGCGGCGCTGGCCGCGCTGACCGGCCCGCAGGACTGCGTGGCCGAGTGGGCCGACCGCTTCCGGGAGACCGCCCGGCAGGCGTGCGCGCTGCTGGACGAGTACGGCATCTCGTACCTCCAGCCGCGGGGTGCGTTCTACCTGTGGATCGACATGTCGTTCGCGACGCAGGGCGAGCCGGTCAAAGCGTGGGCGCTGCGCTTCTTGGACGAGCAGCGGGTGGCGGTCGCCCCCGGCGATGCCTTCGGGCCGCAGGGCGACGGCTGGATCCGCGTCTGCCTGGCCGTCGACCGCGAGGACGTCCTGACCGGGCTGTCGCGGCTGCCCCGTCCCGTGGCCGCGCCGCAGCCGGACGCGGTGCCGGTCGCGCTCGACCGCGCCTGAGCATCCCCGCCGCGGGGGGGGGGGGGGGGGGGGGGGGGGGGGGGGGGGGGGGGGGGGGGGGGGG
>JBDNYM010000067.1:0-6461 GCA_047722305.1 Pseudoclavibacter sp.
GGCTGGCGCCGGGGACGACGGTGCGGATGGCTCCGTGGATGCCACCGGCCCGTCCGGTCGCGGTCCAGTCCTCTCTGACTGTTCGTCCATGGCGCCTATCCTCCCTCCCCTCTGCTGTGGGACCCTATCGGGTCTCGGCCCCGCTGATCCTGATGCTGCTTTTGGCTCCGGGCCCGGTCTGTCCCGTCCTCAGCGCTCCGGACTCAGGGGATCCGTTGTCCGGGAGCCGGGCTCAGGGCTCTCGGCGCCTGAGTTCGGCCGATCCCCTGAGTTCGGCGCGCTCGCCGGGCCCCAGCCCCTACTTCTCCACCGTCCGCCGCACCAGCCCGTCGTCGACGAGCGCAGGCTGAGTGATATGCGCGGCGTCCCCCTGCTGCGCGTTGAACTCGCCGGCGACCTCGATGGAGTGCTCGTTGCGCGCCCAGTTGCGGCGGGCGACGCCGCCCATCACGTCCCACAGGATGGCGGACTTGATGATGCGGTCGACCCGCTCCGAGCCGTCCAGCACCAGCCCGAACCCGCCGTTGACGGCCTTGCCGATGCCGACCCCGCCGCCGTTGTGCAGGGCGACGAGGCTCATGCCGCGGGCGGCATTGTTCACGTAGCACTGCACGGCCATGTCGGCCATGACGTTGGAGCCGTCGGTGATGTTGGCGGTCTCCCGGAACGGCGAGTCGGTGCCGGACACGTCGTGGTGATCGCGGCCGATCATGACTGGCCCGATCTTCCCGTCGCGCACCATCTCGTTGAACTTCAGGGCGATGGCGATGCGGCCGGAGGCGTCCTGGTACAGGATGCGGGCCTGCGTGCCCACCACCAGGTGCGCGTCCTCGGCGTCCCGGATCCAGTTGAAGTTGTCGCGGTCCTGGTAGCGCCGGCCGGGGTCGATGCAGCTCATGGCCGCCTGGTCGGTGGCGTGCAGGTCCTCCGGCTTCCCGCTCAGGCACACCCAGCGGAACGGCCCGTACCCGTAGTCGAACAGGTGCGGCCCCATGATGTCCTCCACATAGGAGGGCAGGGTGAACCCGTCCTTGTCGTCGTGGCCGTTGCGCGAGATCGAGGTGACGCCGGCGTCGAACACGGCCTTCAAGAAGGAGTTGCCGTAGTCGAAGAAGAACGTGCCATCCGCGACCAGCTGCTCCACCAGGTTGATGTGCGACTTCAGGCTCACGTCGACCAGCTCGCGGTAGTGCCCCGGGTCTTCGGCCAGCAGCCGCGTGCGCTCGTCGAAGGTGATGCCCTGCGGGCAGTACCCGCCCTCGTAGGCGGCGTGGCACGAGGTCTGGTCGGAGAGCAGGTCGACGTGCACGTTGTGCTCGACCAGGTAGGCGAGCAGGTCGACCACGTTGCCCTCGTAGGCGATGGAGCGCGACTGGCCGGCGTGCTGGGCGGCCTGGGCGGCGGCGACGGTGGCCGCGAGGTCCGAGAACGACTCGTCCACCCATCCCTGGTCCAGGCGGGTCTGGATGCGTGACGGGTCGACCTCGGCGATGATGCCCACCCCGCCGGCCAGCGTGATGGCCTTCGGCTGCGCGCCGGACATCCCGCCCAGTCCGCTGGAGACGAACAGCTTGCCGGCCAGGTCGCCGTCGTCGGGCACGCCCAGGTGCAGGCGGCCGGCGTTGAGCAGCGTGTTGTACGTGCCGTGGACGATGCCCTGCGGGCCGATGTACATCCAGCCGCCGGCGGTCATCTGGCCGTAGTTGGCCACGCCCATCTCCTCGGCGATCTCCCAGTCTTCCAGGTTGTCGTACTCGCCGACCATGAGGCCGTTGGTGATGGTGACGCGCGGCTGGTCGGGCTCGGACGGGAACAGGCCCAGCGGGTGGCCCGACTCCATGACGAGCGTCTGGTGGTCGGTGAGCGCGCGCAGGTATTCGACGATGAGGCGGTACTGCATCCAGTCGTGGCACACCGACCCGGTCTCGCCGTAGGTGACCAGCTCGTAGGGGTAGAGGGCGACGTCGAAGTCGAGGTTGTTGTCGATCATCACCTGGAAGGCCTTGCCCTCGGTCGACTGGCCCGGGTACTCGTCGATGGGGTGCCCGAAGATGGGGCCGGCAGGGCGGAAGCGGTAGCCGTAGATGCGGCCGCGGGTGCGCAGCTCCTCCAGGAACTCGGGGATGAGCTGCTCGTGCAGGCTGGGGTCGATGTAGCGCAGCGCATTGCGCAGCGCGGTCTCGGTCTGGGCGGCGGTGAGGCGGTAGCCGCGGTGGGGGGCGCGGCGGATGCCGGGCTCGAACTCGGGCATCGGCGGCAGCTCGGTGATGGGGCCGAACGGGGTGGCGCGCTGCAGCGGGGGCGTGATGGGGCTCTGCCGTCTGCTGGGGCTCTGCCGGGTGGTGGTCTGGGTGACGGGTGGTGTGGTCATGCTGCTCCTTCTGCGGATGCGGTGGTCTGGGAATGGGCGGGTGGCTGGGATGGGACGTCCGGCTCGGGTATGGCGCCGGGCGCGGGCTCGCCGCCCAGCAGCAGCGTGCGGCTGAGCGGCACCCCGGGGCGGTAGGCGAGGTGGATGTGGGTGGGGGCGTCGAGAACGGCGACGTCGGCGCGGGACCCGGGGGCGAGCGTGCCGACATCGGTGCGGCGGAGCGCCGCGGCTCCGCCCGCGGTGGCGGCCCAGACGGCCTCGTCGGCGGTCATCCCGAGGTCGCGCACGCCCATCGAGATGGCGAGGCTCATGGAGGAGGAGAAACAGGTGCCCGGGTTGCAGTCGCTGGCCAGGGCGACGGTGATGCCGGCGTCGAGCACGCGGCGGGCGTCCGGGTAGGGATGCCTGGTGGAGTATTCCACGATCGGCATGAACGTGACGACCGGGCCGTCGTGCGGGGCGGCGTCCGCGAGCAGGTCGACGTCGGCGTCGGTCAGGTAGGTGGCGTGGTCGATGCTGGCGGCGTGGTACTGCACCGCCAGCGCCGGTCCGGGTCCGGGGCCGAGCTGGGAGGCGTGCAGCCGGGGGCGCAGCCCGGTGCCGGTGGCGGCGCGCAGCACCCGCTCGGTGCGGGCGGCGTCGAACGCCGCGGCGGAGTGCGGCTCGCAGAACACGTCGATCCACTTGGCCAGCGGGGCGCACTCCTGCAGCATCCGGCCGGCGACCAGCCGCACGTAGCCGTCGGGGTCGTTCGCATACTCCTCCGGGACGGCGTGGGCGCCCAGGAAGGTCACCTCGTCGGTGAACGACCGGGCGATGCGCAGCAGCCGCACCTCGTCGTCCACGGTGAGTCCGTAGCCGCTCTTCATCTCGAGCGTGGTGGTGCCCTGGCTGCGGGCCTCGGCGACCAGCCGGGCGGTGTGCGCCCGGAGGACCGCCTCGCTGGCGGCGCGGGTGTCGCGCACGGTCACTCGGATGCCGCCGCCGGTATACGGGTCGCCCTGCATGTGGGCGACGAACTCCTGGCTGCGATCCCCGGCGAAGACGAGGTGGGTGTGCGAGTCGACGAAGCCGGGCAGTACGCAGCGGCCGTCCACGTCGATGCGTTCGTCGGCGGCGGGGGCGCGGCCGGTGCCCGCCTGGGCGACCCGGCCGTCCTCGACCACCAGGTAGGCGTCGGCGATGAGACCGAGTCGCCCTCGCCCGAGAGACGGATCGTTGGTGACGAGCTCGGAGATGCCCGTGACGACGCGGCTGGTCATGCGGCCTCCTTCGTGGAGGCGGTCTCGGCCCGCAGCGCCCGGCACCGCGTGTCGAGCTCGGCCGCGACCTGCCCGGCGTCGGCCGGCGTGCGGTCCTGCCCGCCGACGAACACCTGGGCGACGTCGGCGGTGCTGGCGCAGCGCGGCACTTCGGGCAGCTGGCAGCCGGCCAGCGCGACCCGGTGGGTGTCGATGACGACGAAGTCGGCGAGCGCCCCCGCCGCGAGGCGGCCGGCGTCGTCCCATCCCAGGCTGAACTGGCCGTGGGCGGTGAGCGCCTCGACCAGGTGCGCGGTGTCGAGGTTCTCGCGGGTGCCGTGCAGCAGCCGCTGGGCGGTCTCCAGGCCCTGCACTTCGCGCAGGCCGTCGGTGAGCACGTTCTGGTCCGACCCGATGCACACCCGCACGCCGGCGGCCGTCAGCTCGGCCAGCCGGGGCACGCCGTCGGCGAGGTCGGCCTCGGTGGACGGGCAGATGCCGGCCAGCGTCCCGCCCTCGCCCAGGACGGCGATGTCGGCGTCGGTCAGATGGGTGGCGTGGACGGCGGTGGTGCGCCGGCCCCACACCCCGACCGCGGCGAGGGCCTGCGTCGGGGTGGTGCCGAGCTGCTCCTGGCAGCGCTCGTTCTCCTGCACCTGCTCGGAGAGGTGCACGTGCAGCGGGCGGTCCCCGGCCTGCGCCCAGGCGGCGACGCGGCCGGCGTCGGCGGGGGAGACGGCGCGGATGGAGTGGATGGCCGCCCCGATGCGCGTGGTGGGGTCGTCGGCCAGCGCATCCACCCGGGTGAGCCAGGCGTCCACGGAGCCATCGCCGAATCGGCGCTGCAGGGGCTCGAGCGGCGCCCCGAAGCCGGAGGACAGGTAGAGGGTGTCGAGCAGCGTGAGCCGGATGCCGGCGTCGTGGGCTGCGGCGATCAGCGCCGCCCCGGTGGCGTTGGGGTCGGCGTAGGGGGTGCCGTCGGCCTGGTGGTGCACGTAGTGGAACTCGCCCACGGCGGTGTAGCCGGCGGCGAGCATCTCGCGGTAGGCGCGGCGCGCGAACTCGTAGTAGGCGTCCGGGTCGAGCCGGCTCGCCACGCGGTACATGGTGTCGCGCCACTTCCAGAACGAGTCGCCGGTGCCGGCCAGCCCCCGCAGGGCCCGGTGGAAGGTGTGCGAGTGCACGTTGGCGAAGCCGGGCAGCACCAGGCCGGGCAGGATGTCGTCCGCGGGCCCGGCCGGCACCCCGGTCTCGACCGCGGCGAAGCGCTCGCCGGAGACGGTGAGCCGCACCCCGGCGTGCGGGGCGCCCCCGATCCAGGCGTGCTCGCACCAGTATGCGGTCATGCGGCGTCCTCCGTCGCGGTCGGAGCGAGGGTGACTGCGGCTGCGGTGCCCGCCGTGCTCCCGGCCAGCTCCGCGACCGCCGCCGCGACGGTCAGGGCCCCGAGTCCGCAGTCGGTGTCGGCGGCGTCCTCGGCCGGCGTGTGCGAGGCCCCGGTGGTGCTGCGCACGAACACCATCCCGGCGGGCACGCCCGCGTCTTGCAGGATGCCGGCGTCGTGCCCGGCGGCGGTGGGGATGACGGGGGCGTCCTGCCCGGCGACGCGCTCGGCGGCGGCGGCCAGGGCGTCCGCGACGGACGCCGTGAACACGGTGGCGGGCGTGCGCGACTCCTGCCGGGGGCCGAACCGCCGCAGGCGGGCGAGGACGGCGTCGAGCACGTCGTCGGCGGGCGCGCGCACGTCGAGCCAGGCGTCGACGCGCGACGGGATCACGTTCACCCCGTTGGGGGTGATGAGCACTTTGCCCACGGTGGCGACGCCCCCGGCATCCTCGGCGGCGGCGCGCGCCTCCTGGATGAGGTCGGCCAGCGGCAGCATGGGGTCGGTGCGGCGCTCCAGCGGCGTGGTGCCGGCGTGGTTGGCCTCGCCGGTGAGCGTGACGTGCCAGCGTCCGTGCGGCCAGATCATGGAGGCCACGCCGAGGGGCGCGCCGAGCGGGCTCAGCGCGAACCCCTGCTCGACGTGCAGCTCGACGTGCGCGCCGATGCGCCCGATCTGCGCGGCGTCGGCCCCGTAGGCGGCGGTGTCGATGCCGGCGTCCGCGAGGGCGGTGGCGAGCGTCACGCCGTCCTCGTCGGCGGTAGCCAGCGCGGCCCCCGGCGCGATGACGCCGGTGAGGACGCGCGAGCCGAAGCAGGCCAGCCGGAAGCGGGCGCCCTCCTCGTCGCTGAAGCAGACCACGCCGACCGGTCGCGCCGGCGTCCAGCCGCGGCGCTGCAGCGTCTCGACGGCGACCAGGGCCGACGCGACGCCGAGCGGCCCGTCGAAGCGTCCGCCGCCGGGCACCGAGTCGAGGTGCGAGCCGGTGGTGACCGCGCTCGCGGGGGCGATGCCGGCCGGGGCGTCCACGCCGGCGGGCAGCCACCATCCCCAGAGGTTGCCGGCCCGGTCGGTCTCGACGGTCAGCCCCAGCCGGGCCAGCTGCGCGGTGAACCAGGCGCGCAGCTGTGCGTCCTCCGCCGTCCAGGCGGAGCGGTGGTAGCCGGCCTCGGGATGCTGCGGATCGTGGCCGATGCCGTCGATCTCGTCGAGCAGCGCGCGCACGTCGGCGGCGGCGCGGGCGACGTCTGGCGTCCCCGGTCCCGTTCCGGCCCCGGGCGCGGACGGTGCGGGCGCCGGTGCGGCAAGATGCGACTCCCGCCCCATCAGTGCAGCTCGCCGTCCGCGTCGGCGGCCGCGGTGAGCGCGCCGCTCCAGATGAGGTCTTCGACGGCGCGGATCTGCGGCGAGGTGTACTCGTCGTGGCCGGCCGCGGGATGGGCGGCGTCGCCGGGCAGGTGGGCGG
>JBDNYM010000068.1:0-6435 GCA_047722305.1 Pseudoclavibacter sp.
CTGGCGCCCGGCCACGGTCGACGCGTGGTGCATGCCGTACGAGTAGCGATGCACGTGCTGGTTCTGCTCGACCCGCACGCTGCCGTACTCGCAAACCTTGCCGAGGTCGTTGCGCCCCAGGTCGACCAGCATGTTGTGCTCGGAGAGCTCCTTCGGGTCGGCGCGCAGGGACGCCTCCAGGTCGGCGTCCTCATCCGGGGTCTCGCCGCGGGGTCGCGACCCGGCCAGGGGGAACGTCCGCAGCGTGCCCTCGTCCAGCCGCACTAGCGTCTCCGGGGAGGCCCCCGCGATCTCGGTGTCCGACCCGGAGATGAAGAACATGTACGGGGAGGGGTTCTGCGTGCGCATCACCCGATAGGTGTCGAGCAGGCTGCCCTCGAACGGGGCGGTCTGCGCGTTGCTGAGCACCACCTGGAAGATGTCGCCGGCGCGGATGTACTGCTTGGCCCGCTCCACGATCTCCGCGTACTCGGCGCGGGCGAACTCGCTGCGCAGCGGTCCGGTCAGCCGGCCCGGCAGACGGGCCTGCGCGCCGGTGCGGATCAGCGCCACCAGCTCGCCGATCCGGCGGCGGGCCGTGGCCAGCTCGGCGTCCAGATCGCCGTCCAGCCGCATGTTGGCGATGACCACGATCTTCTGCCGGGCGTTGTCGTAGGCGATCACCGAGCTGAACAGCATCACGTTGAGGTCCTGATAGCGGGCCGCGTCCGGCGCCTGCAAGTGCAGCGAGGGCTCCGCGTACTGCACGAAGTCGTACGAGAAATTGCCCACGAACCCGCCCGTGAACGGCGGCAGCTCGGGCACCCGGGGGCCGCGCCGCTCGTCCAGCAGCCGCTGCAGCGTGGCCGTCGGGTCGGTGGTCTGCTCGACCGTGGTGCCCGTGGCGGAGCGGATGCGCAGCTCGCCGTCGCGGCACGTCACCTCGAGCTCGGGATCGCAGCCCAGGAACGTGTAGCGGCCCCAGACCCGGGCATCCTCGGCGCTCTCCAGCAGGAAGCAGCGCTCGCTGCGGGTGCGCAGGGCGCGGAGCGCCTCGATGGGGGTGCGCTCGTCCGCATACAGCTCGTAGGCCACGGGCGCCGTGCGGAAGCCGGCGTCGCGGTAGCGGACGGCCGCGTCGAGCTGCGGGTCCGCGATGATTGTGGGTTCCATCTCTGGCGCTCCTGCTGGGATGCGGTGCCGATTCGGAGCGGGATGGCTGTTAAACCACAAAGGCCGCCGAATTGGCGGCCTGGGTGAGTGATCGATTCGAGTGCGCTCAGTGGACGGTGCCGCCGGGAGACGGCCGCCACCATGCGCTGCGCGAACGAAGAGACTGCATGGCTGAAACTCTAGCGCACCGGCCGGCTCGCGTGTCAAATCGCGGTGCTGGTGCTGGTGCTGGTGCCGGTGCCCGGCGAGCCCGCCCTCCGCCGAACTCAGGGGATCGGCCGAAGTCAGGGGATGCGTCCCCTGACTTCGGCTTTGCGGGCCCGGATCCCCTGAGTTCGGCGGGCTGTTTGGGGCGGGGGAGGGCTCAGGCGAGCCCGAGCTGGTGGGCGGTGCGGTCCATGACGCGGTGCGCGAGCGCCGGGTCGGCGGCCAGGTCGCGGCCCCAGGTGGGCACCAGGTCGCGCAGCGGTCGGGCCCACGCCCCGCTCACCTGCTCCGGGAAGCAGCGGGCGATGAGATCGTAGGCGATCGGCACGGCCGTGGATGCGCCCGGGGAGGCCCCGAGCAGTCCGGCGAGCGTGCCGTCGGTGCTGCTGACCAGCTCGGTGCCGAACTGCAGCACGCCGCCCTGCCCGGGCACCTGCTTGATGACCTGCACGCGCTGTCCGGCGGTGATGAGCTCCCAGTCCTCCGCCATCACGGTCGGGACGAACTCGCGCAACGCCTTCAGCCGGGTGGCAGTGGTCTGCGTCACCTGGGTGGCGAGGTAGCGCACCAGGTCGAGGTGGTCGCGGGCCACCTGCAGCATGGGCACGACGTTGGTCGGGCGCACTGAGCCGAACAGGTCGAGCCATGAGCCGTGCTGCAGGAACTTCGGCGACCAGCCCGCGTACGGGCCGAACATGAGCGCCGGTTTCCCGTCGACGATGCGGGTGTCGAGGTGCGGCACCGACATCGGCGGGGCGCCCACCGCCGCCTTTCCGTACACTTTCGCATGGTGCCGGGCGATCACGTCGGGGTTGGTGCAGCGCAGGAACTGCCCGCTGATGGGGAAGCCTCCGTACGAGGCGGCTTCGGGGATGTGCGACGCCTGCAGTAGCGGCAGCGACCCTCCGCCGGCGCCGATGAACACGAAGTCGGCGGTCATCCGCAGGTGGTCGCTGTTGATTCGGCTGGTCGCGTCCACCTCCCAGGTGCCGTCGCCGAGCCGGCGCAGATGCTGCACGTCGGTGGCGTACGAGATGGTCACCCCCTGCCGCTGGGCGAACTGCAGCAGCTGGCGGGCGAGGGCGCCGAAGTCCACATCCGTCCCCTGCTCGGCGCGGGTGGCGGCCACCGGCTGGGACGCATCCCGACCGTCCATGACCAGCGGCATCCAGTCGGCCAGGTGGGCGCGATCCTCGGAGTACGCCATCCCGGCGAACAGCGGGTGCTCGCGCAGGGCGTCGAAGCGCGTCTGCAGGAAACTGACATCGGCCGTCCCCTGCACCATGCTCATGTGCGGCACCGAGTGGATGAATGTCGCCGGCGCGAGCTCGCCCGCTTCGGCGAGGCTTCCCCAGAACTGCCGGGAGAGCTGGAACTGCTCGTTGACGTGCACGGCCTTGGTGATGTCGACGCCGTGGGCGGTCGCCGGCGTGTAGTTCAGCTCGCACAGCGCGGAGTGCCCCGTGCCGGCGTTGTTCCATGGGTCGGTGCTCTCGGCCGCGGGACGGTCGAGCCGCTCCAGGATGGTGATCCGCCAGCCAGGCTCCAGCCGGCTGAGCAGCGCCGCCACCGTGGCGCTCATGATGCCCGCGCCGATGAGGATGGCGTCGCGATGTGTCCGAGGTTGCGCTGCCGTCATGAGAGGCCTCCTGGTCTGGGTTCTCTACCCTGGATGCGAGCGGTGGCTTACAGCTTCGGGGCGATCAGCTCGGCGAGCTGCACGGCGTTGAGCGCGGCGCCCTTGAGCAGGTTGTCGTTGGTGATGAACATCGCCAGGCCGCGCTGGTCGGGCACGCCCTCATCCTGTCGGAAGCGGCCCACATAGCTGGGGTTGCGCCCGGCCGCCTGCAGCGGGGTGGGGATGTCGGTGACCTCCACCGCGGGAGCCGTGGCGAGCAGCTGCTCGGCGCGCTCGACGGGCAGCGGCCGCTCGAACTCGGCGTTCACCGAGAGGCCGTGCGCGGTGAACACCGGCACTCGCACGCACAGCCCCGAGACCAGCAGGTCGGGGATGCCGAGGATCTTGCGGCTCTCGTTGCGCAGCTTCTGCTCTTCATCCGTCTCGTGGCGGCCGTCCTCGACCGCGTTGCCCGCGAAGGCGACCACGTCGAACGCGATCGGGCGCACGAACTTCTTCGTCGGCCCGAAATCGACCGCCGAGCCGTCGAACACCAGCCGCCGCGGGTCCTGCTCCACCGCGCGCACGCTCTGCTGATACAGCTCCTCCACGCCGGCGCGACCGGCGCCCGACACCGCCTGGTACGTGCTGATGATCAGCCGGCGCAGCCCCGCCTCCTCATGCAGCGGCCTGAGGACGGGCATCGCGGCCATCGTCGTGCAGTTCGGGTTGGCCACGATCCCCTTCGGGATGCGGTCCAAGGCCTGCGGGTTCACCTCGCTGACCACCAGCGGCACATCCGGGTCCATGCGCCACGCCGACGAGTTATCCACCACGATCGCCCCGGCGGCCGCGAACTTCGGCGCGAACTCGCGGGAGGCGTCCCCGCCCGCCGAGAAGATCGCCAGATCGATGCCGGCCAGATCGGCGGTGGCCACATCCTCGACCGTGATCGTGCGATCGCGCCACGGCAGCTCGGTGCCCGCCGAATGCGCAGAGGCGAAGAACCGCAGGTCACCCACCGGGAAATCGCGCTCATCCAGCAGCCGGCGCATCACCCCGCCCACCTGGCCGGTGGCCCCGACAACGGCGACGCTGTACGTCCTGCTCATCTTCCCGTCCCTCCATACACCACGGCCTCGCCGCGGACCGAATCCAGCCCGAACGCAGTGTGGACGGCCCGTACCGCGGCATCCAGCGCCTCGGCGCGCGTCACCACAGAAATGCGGATCTCCGACGTCGTGATCATCTCGATATTGACACCCGCCCCGGCCAAGGCGGCGAAGAACCGCGCCGTGACCCCCGGATGCGTGCGCATCCCGGCACCGATCAGCGCCAGCTTCACGATCTCGTCGTCCAGCCGCAGCTCCGCGAACCCCAGATGACGCTGCTGCTCCTGCAGCACGGCGATCGCCGTCGGACCCTGGTCCGTGGGGGCCGTGAACGAAATATCCGTCAGCCGGGTGTTCTCGGCCGACACGTTCTGCACGATCATGTCGATGTTCACGCCCGCGTCCGCCACCGCGCCGAACAGGTCCGCGGCCACCCCCGGCTTATCCGGAACGCCGATGACCGTGATCTTCGACTCCGACCGGTCCGTGGTGATCCCGGTGATGACAGCTTCTTCCATGGTGATTCCCTCGACTGCTGGATGGTCCCGGTCTGCGACAATCGTGCCGGACAACTCGCTGAACGACGACCGCACATGCAGCGGCACATGCCACCGGCTCGCCAACTCCACGGCGCGGATGTAGAGCACCTTCGTGCCGCAGCTCGCCAACTCGAGCATGTCCGCGTACGGGACGTAGTCGAGCTTGCGAGCGGACGGCACCACGCGGGGGTCGGCGGTGAACACCCCATCCACATCGGTGTAGATCTCGCACATGTCGGCGTGCATCGTGGCGGCCAGGGCGACGGCCGTGGTGTCGGACCCGCCCCGGCCCAGCGTGGTGACGTCGCCGGTGGCCTTGTTCACGCCCTGGAACCCGGCGACGATGGCGACGCAGCCCGCGTCGACCGCATCCTGCACCCGCTTCGGGGTGACGTCGAGGATGCGCGCGCGGCCGTACATCGCATCCGTGATCATCCCCGCCTGCGACCCCGTGAACGACTTCGCCTTCGCCCCCAGATCGCCGATCGCCAATGCCAACAGCGCCATCGAGATGCGCTCGCCGGCCGTCAGCAGCATGTCCATCTCGCGCCCGATGGGCGCGGTCGACACCTGCTTGGCCAGATCGAGCAGGTCGTCAGTGGTGTCGCCCATGGCGGAGACCACGGCCACGACCTGGTTGCCCGCGTCCCGAGTGCGGACGATGCGGCGGGCGACCCGGCGGATGCCCTCGGCGTCGGCGACGGACGAGCCGCCGAATTTCTGCACGATGAGTGGCACAGTCGTTCTCTCCGGTTACGCGCCCGGGGGGTCTGGGCGCACAGTGGCTAACAGTTTACGAGTTTCGGGCGGAAACGCGGGAATCAAGGGTGGATGCGGGCAGAGGCGTTGATCCTGGGACGGGCCTCTGGAGAACGCAAGCCTCTGAGGCGAGGGGCAGCAGAAGGAGTCAGGGCAGGGACGGAGTCAGGGGGCGAGGTCGCGGCGGCCCTCGAAGGCACGGCCCAGGGTCACCTCGTCGGCGTACTCGAGGTCGCCGCCCACCGGCAGCCCGGAGGCCAGCCTGGTGACCTTCAGATCGTAGACCCCGAGCTGGCGGGAGAGGTACGTGGCGGTGGCCTCGCCCTCGACGTTGGGGTCGGTGGCGATGATCACCTCGTGCACGGCCCGGTCGGCGAGCCGCTGCAGCAGGCCGGGGATGCGCAGCTGCTCCGGCCCGATGCCGTTGATCGGGCTCAGCGCCCCGCCGAGCACGTGGTACAGGCCGTGGTACTCGTGGGTGCGCTCGATCGCTGCGACATCCTTGGGCTCCTCGACCACGCAGATGGTGCCGTGATCGCGCCGGGCGTCGGTGCAGATCGAGCACACCTCCGTCTCGGTCACGTTGCCGCAGATGCGGCAGAACCGCACCACCTGGCGGATGCGACCCAGGATGTCCGCCAGCGGCCGCGGATCGTAGTGGGGGTCCTGCACGATGTGGAACGCGATGCGCTGCGCTGACTTCGGGCCGATGCCCGGGAGGCGCCCCAGTTCGTCGATGAGCCCCTGGATGAGTCCGTCGTAGGCCATGGGCTACTCGTTCTTCTCGATCGGCTTCGCGCCCAGCACCTCGCGGATGACCGCTTCGCCGTACTTGGGGCGGTGACGCGCATCGGTCGGGGCGGACTCGGGCCGGGAGGCGGAGGTGCGGCCAGGCCGGGAGGCGGATGCCGCGTTCTGGGCTCCGGCCGCGGCCGGTGACGGCGATGCGGCTGCGGTGGGGTCGGGGGACGACTCGACGGGCTCGTCCGGAACCCCCCAGTCGGCGGCGGTGCCCTCCTCCGGCCAGGCGCCGTCGGCCGGCTCCTGG
>JBDNYM010000069.1:0-6186 GCA_047722305.1 Pseudoclavibacter sp.
GCGGTCGGTACTTATTAAAAGTGCCTTGAATGAGTTATAGTCTTTTTTAAATAAAAAGCACTAATCCTTTTAAAAAAACGGTTTCCTTGTTAACTGAATTAAATGAATGATTAAAAGAGACCTACTCCAAAAGCAGGATTAGTAAATCAGTTATTTAATTTAATATGGTTTGCATTAAAAAACCGCTACTAATTTAATAGTGGCGGTCCCAATATCGACCTTTTCATCAACCGATACAACATGAAAACTGAATTAATCAGCAATTAATTTAGTTTTAGGTATCAAAGATACCCGCATTAGAGTCTAGCAAATTTTTCAATAAAAAACAGCCCTAAGTTGGCTGTTTTATTTTAAAGAAACGCACATAAAAACCGACTGGATTAAAATTTTTTATGATCCGGAACAGCTTTTTAGCCATTTAGCACCTATAGGAACGATCTAGTATTAGTTAAGTGAAACAAGCAGATTAAAAATTAACCAATGTTAGTCGTTTCGATGCTGATGATTATTTGGAACCAAACTAATCGTCGCAACCAAGATCGGCTCTTCTTAACTGTGATTTATTTTATTAAACGGAAGCGTTTTTTAAAAGCACTGGAATTAATTACCAAAGATCTTAAGATTGCTTGAAACTACAATTCTTTTTTCTCTAACAAAAAAGTACGATAACTATTTTAAATTGAGAAAATATGAATTGTGTAGCAAAGAATAAAACCATTATTAAAAGAAATATATCGGCCAAATAAACCAAAGATTATCATGTTTCTCAGTTCTTTCTATTATTATTTGAATAACGGTCCCACTAATTACAGCTGAAAAAAAGAAAATCGTCTTGAATATATACTGACTGAAAATACTCACAGCTGGGGAAAATGCTAAAACATCATTGGCACAAAAAAATTGAAGACCAGATAAAGCAAATTAGGCGATATTTTTTTTTGGACATATTAGTACTGATGCCTCCAAGTCAATAATCTCTATTAATTATTTTGTATGATGTCTTTTATTGATCTAATTGGGAATATAATGTTCAAAAAATAAAGGATTTCCGAAGTAATGCTTTTGAGACATCGGAATTATATTTCGTTATTAAATCCCTTTAGAAATGACGATTAATTATTACTAAGCGCTAATCAAATCATAATTCATCTTTTTTCATAAAGAGCCGGAATAGAAAATATCCGGTTTAGATTATTTTTCCCTATAAAAACATTTAATTTTTTTAATAATTAATTAAAATTAAAAAAGCATCCACCCTTAATTGGTTAGATGCTTTTTTGTACAAACGTGCTATAAATGCTGATACCAGTGAATTTACATAGCTCCAATGGGGATAAATAAATGCCTATATAACGCCGTTTGTAGCTATTTTTGTACCAATGTTGTACCAGCAAATTAAGATACAAAAAAAGAGCGTCCAACCAATTAAGGCCAGACGCTTTTAATTTATTTATTTATGTATTTTCTGTAAAAATAAGTGGCAAGTTTTGATATATAAATAAATATAATAAAAAGAAGTACATAAATAATCGCGCCAAGAAGATATGAATTTGTTAGCAGCGTTATTTTTTTAATGAGAAAATCAAAGTAAAGAATATAAACCAATAAATTAAAAATTAACAACAGCCAAAAATTAGGTTTGATTTTATTGACTCGTTTTAGAAATTCCATTTATAATTATTTCCTTTAAACCCACTCATATTTTTGAACAACTGTGCTAACACCGCCGTTGACATTTTTAATATCTAATAGATAAACCTTTAAGGCTTTGAATTTCTTTGACCCACAAAGGTATTCGGCAATTCCCGCAGCTAGTGCGAGGTGGTTTCAATTATTAATTCTTCTTGTCGATATAATCTCCAATAAAGCCAACCAAAATACCGGCAATCATCAGTCCAACGCTGATCGCACTGTAATGAGGCACCTTATAATAATTAACAAGGAATAAGATTATCAATAAAATAACCACTAGAATAGTTCTGACCAAAAAACTTTTTTTCATTAATACTCCGATCTACTTTGAATGTCAATATTTATTATGAAATTTTACTGCCAGCCCCAACTAACGACAACGGTCCGATAAATACCATCTGTACCCTCGATGTTCATTGTTTTAATCCAAATACCACCCTTAATAGCCTCTCGAGAACCAAGACCAGCCAGACCAAGCAAGACACCAAGAGCCCTTCCAGTATATCCACCAATAACGATTCCGCTACCTTCAACGATTAATCTTGCAGAATGTTTACTAATATAAATAGTAGTATACTTTCCACTTTTTTTGATCTTGTTGACGCCATTAATATAATTATGTTTCCTCGCTAACGACACTGCTACAGAATTATTGAGTGTCGGCGAGACTGAATAAATTGTATTTCCCACAGTTATCGATTCAGTACTAGACGCACGAGATGTAGCCTGTGTACTTGTTGTATCCGCACTTGCTAAAATTGGTGATATTGTTGACAAAGAAAAGATTGATACTGCTATAACCGAAGCTAACTTTAATTTCCCTTGCATAATAAAACCCTCTTAAAAAATTTTAGGCAGCTATTTTAAATAACTGGATCATAAGTGTCTGGTTATTTAATTAGCTGTCTAAATGAATTCTAATACAAATTACATTACATAATATTTTTTAAACAAATAAAACCCACCAGTGATCAATCTGGTGAGTTTTTTGTATTTTTATTCATAAAATGAAAACAGGAAGGATAATACTAAAAATATACAGTGTTATAGATAAGACAATTATTCGGAGTTATTGTGGTCGGTACCTGATGAATAAGTACCTTGTGAGAAATTATAATACTTTTTAATTTATTTGATTGTTTTTTAACCTAATTTAAATAGCAGATAAAAAACAATACCTAAAATCATTAAAAAAATAAAATTGATTTTTAAAAAAATACTTAAATATCTGTCTTTTTTATTCTTTCTATATTCTTTATAAGCTAGTAGATTAGCCAAAGAAGCAACCAAGCTACCTAATCCGCCAATACTAACTCCTAGAAACAAGGGATAAACTCTACCCGTAAATTTTGAAACAAGGACAGCTGCAGGCACATTACTAATTATTTGACTAGAAAACAAAGATATAAGATAAACAGAAAAATCGCTGTGAATAAAAGAACTAAAAAAATTATTTACCATATTTATTCTACTAAAACTACCGACCGCTAAGAAAAAAAGAACAAAGGTGATTAAAATTGAGTAATCAATTTTTTTTAATAGTTGTTTATTAGTAATCAAAACAGCAATGATTGAAAATAAAATCATTATCCATTTTGAAATGATGGAAAAAAAGCTGAGTAAAATAAAAAACGAGAAAATTATTAATATTATTATTTTTTTAAAATTTATTTTTGGAGAAGACAATTCGTATATTTTAATATCTTCTTTCTTAAATTTAAGAGAGAAAAAAAAGAGAAGAAGAATACTTAAGATGCCAACAAGAAAAGACATTTTAAAAAAAGAGAAAAAACTAAGATGATAAAAATTTAAGATAAAAATATTTTGTGGGTTTCCAATAGGAGTTACCGAACTTCCCAAATTGGCAGCTATATTAACTAATGTAACTAAAAAAATCGTATTAATATCAATTCTTTTTCTAATTAAGAAAACTAAAGGCACTAAAGTAAGAATGGCAACATCGTTAGTTAAAAGCATAGAACTAAAAAAAGAAAAGAACACTATCATTTGTGAAACAGTTCTTGTGTTATCAAATTTTTTCAATAATACGAAAACGAAATAATTTAGTACATTTAAATAATCAAAGCATTTAACTAAAAGCATTAAGGAAAATAGAGAAAAAATAGTGTTCCAATTTATATCCGATAAATTTGGTCTACTAATAATACTTAAAAAAGAAAATACAAGAAAAGAGATTTGAAGAATTCTGTCATTTAAAATTTTTTTAATGACATCCAAAATTAATTTATCTCCTATTTAAATCTTTAATCAATTTATAAAAATTAATGGAGAAGGAAAGGGATTTGAACCCTCGCATCGTAACAAAAGTTAACGACCTACCTGCCTAATAAATTAAACAGGCCTCTTAAACCAGACTTGAGTACTTCTCCGAAATTGTCGATTAGAAAATGGACAACAGAAAATATATTAACATAAAACCGCCTCAAATATGAGACGGCTGTGTTTTTTGAACAATAAAATAAACAAATTAAACTTTTTTATTTGTACCTGATTGAGGTACAAAAGAATTATAACAAAAACCGTCAAGCATTTGCTTAACGGCTTCGGTATATTTTTATTATAAAAGCAATAAGACAATACTAAAAACAATAAGTATAAAAATTAAAAAAACGGAGTTGTTTGGTCGGTGCTTAATAATTAAGTACCTTGTGAAAAATTATAGTTCTTTTAAACAAAAACACCCAATTACTAGACTAGGTGCTTTGTATAATTTTGAAAGTTTTTTAGTTTTTATATGAGCATTGGTAGTTGGATCCAATGCTCATAGGCTCATTATATACAACTCTTATTTATTTGCTTTGTAGCTTTATAGATATCAAGGATCTGTCCTGTATTATCCCTAACCTCTCCAGTATACTGATCGATATAGGTAGAGAAATAAAAATGATATTAATATATATGCAAATTAATTAATTCAATATTTTCTTCATATCGGATAAATAGGTTTGATTAATTAAACATATCAGATGATCATTAGAAACTACCTTAGTGTCTCCGTTTACTGACAATCTCTTTGAGTTTCTTAAAATATAAATAACTAAACATCCTTTTGGCCATTTAATCTCTGAGATATTTTTACCGACTATAGAAGAATCTACTGTAACAGGAAAGTCATAAATTTGTCTATCTTGTTTAGAAAAATTATTATAACTATTATTTTTTAAAAGATTCATCATCATACTTTCATAGATTGCCTGCCCTCCCATTGAATCTACAACGAGATAGGCAACCAGAGTTGTCAATCCTAAAGGCATAATGTGCTCTAAATTACCAACCATTTCAGTAACAAGGATAATAGAAGTTAAAGGAGCCATAGAAATACTACCAAAATACGATGCCATTCCGATTACGATAAATACACTAGCCTCTTGATAGGCAACAATACCAAAGGCAAACAAAACCTTATAAAATAAATATCCAATAATTGCTCCCAAAGTTAAAATTGGTAAAAATATACCACCAGGAAGTCCAGAGCCATAGGAAATCATTGAATATACATATCGAAATAAAAATAATGTTATTAGTAGTAGAAAAGAAATCTTCATTTTATCAAGGCTGAGTATTAATTGATTACCTCCGCCAATTAACTGAGGAACAAAATAAACGCTTGGTATGATCATTATTAATGGAATAAAAATATCTAGATAATCTGAAAAAGGAATTTTTTTAAATATCGCTGGGAGAGCCAAGGTATTTCGTTGATAAATTATTGCTAATATGCCAATTAAAATTCCCATGGTTATTAACCAAGGATATTGCTTCAAAGAGAGAGGCTCAACATTTGTAAAATGGAGAATAGGTTTCAAACCGAAAAATTCCATCGAAACAAAATCAGCTGTTAAGGAGGCAATGAAGGCCGATATCCAAACGAAATTAGAAAAATTATGATGCATTTCTTCGACAACAAAAAGTATCGCTGCAATTGGGGCATTAAAAGCTGCCGACAAACCTGCAGCTGCACCAGCTGAAATCAAAATTTTTGTCTCTGACTTTGACATTTTTTTAATTTCAGATATTCCTTGTCCAATTGCGGCTCCTAATTGAATTGAAGGCCCTTCCCTTCCTAACATCAAGCCCGTTGAAATTGATAATATTCCACCTAAAAATTTCTTAATTAAAACAGATAACCATTTAATATTAATTGCATCAATTAACTGTGCTTCAACTTGAGGAATACCTGATCCTTTAATATTAGGTTCTTTTTTAACTAATCGAACTAAGAAATAACCAATTAAAAAATATATAGGAATAATAAAAAACCAAATAAATAAAAATTGGTGTGCTTGGAAAAAAACATATTCATTTAAAGAAAAACCAAGGGTGATTAATATTCTAAATAAAGAAACAATTAAACCAACGAGAACACCTATTAAAATACCCAAGAAAATAAGAATTTTTTTTGATCCAGAAAAAGGATATATTTCTTTTTGAAAACTATTAATGTTTCTACTCCTTCTTTTATCTGATAAAGAT
>JBDNYM010000070.1:0-1116 GCA_047722305.1 Pseudoclavibacter sp.
CCGGCCCGCGGGCCTAGGCCCCGGCGATAGGCCCGGCGCCGGCGTCTGAGCGCGGGGGCCACGGGATGGCTGGTCGCGGTCGGGGTGATCGTGGCGCTGGCGGTGGCGTCGGTCGGGTTGAGCTTCTCGCCGCTGCTCGCGGTGCGGACGGTCACCGTGACCGGGGTGTCGGACAAGGCCCAGCATCGCGAGGCGGTCGCCGCGCTCGCCGCGCTGAGGGGACGGCCGCTGCCGACGGTGACGGCGGACACGGTGCGCGGGCGCTTGGACTCCTGCCGGTGGGTGGAGTCGTTCGCCATGGCGGCGGTGCTGCCCGACGAGCTGTCGGTGCGGATCACCGCGCGCACCCCGGTGGGGTCGTTCGCGTCGGGGTCGGAGTACCTGCTGGTGGATGCGGCCGGCGTGGCGATCTCGACGTCCAAGCAGGCCCCGGCCGGCTACCCGGTGCTGGCGACCTCGAACACGGACCCGAACGCTCCGGCGTTCGCCGCCGCGGCCTTGGTCTCGCGGGCGCTGGACCCGCAGCTGCGCAGCTCGGTGGAGCGCATCGCCGCCACGTCGGCGGACGACGTCTCTCTGACGCTGGCCGGCGGGGTGAACGTGGTGTGGGGGAACGCGTCCCAGGCGGAGCAGAAGGCGAAGGTGCTGGGAGCGCTGCGGCAGGCGATGCCGACGGCGACGTCGATCGACGTGTCCTCGCCGGAGGCGCCGGTCGTCAGCTGAGGCCGGGTGTCCGACACGCCGGAGCGCCTGGGGCGTCGTCGAGGCTGGGGCCGTACCTTGGATTCGCAAAGCAGTACGCAGTATAAGTTTAACTCTTTGGTTGACCTTTAAGGTTGAAAGGCTGGCGCCGTGTCCTATCAGAACTACCTGGCCGTCATCAAGGTCGTCGGCATCGGCGGCGGCGGGGTCAACGCCGTGAACCGCATGATCGAGCGTGGGCTCAAGGGCGTCGAGTTCATCGCCATCAACACCGACGCCCAGGCGCTGCTGATGAGCGACGCCGACGTCAAACTCGATGTCGGCCGCGAGTCGACCCGCGGCCTCGGCGCCCGCCCCGCCCCCGCGGGGGGGGGGGAAGCGGCGGGGGAGCACCCCCCCGCGCTCGCGGGGCCC
>JBDNYM010000070.1:1126-5237 GCA_047722305.1 Pseudoclavibacter sp.
CCCCCGCCCGCCTGGCGGGGTCCCGGCCGCCCTCGTATCTAAAATTCGCGGCGCCCGGCTCGGCCACCGCCGGCGGCGCCGCGGGCCCCGACCCCGAGGTGGGGCGCAAAGCGGCGGAAGAGCACGCCGACGAGATCGAGGAGACCCTGCAGGGCGCCGACATGGTGTTCGTCACCGCCGGCGAGGGCGGCGGCACCGGCACCGGCGGTGCGCCCATCGTCGCCAAAATCGCCAAGTCGATCGGGGCCCTGACCATCGGCGTGGTCACCAAGCCGTTCTCGTTCGAGGGCAAGCGGCGGATGACGCAGGCCGAGCAAGGCATCCAGCGCCTGCGCGAAGAGGTCGACACGCTCATCACCGTGCCGAACGACCGGCTGCTCGAGATCTCCGACCGGGGGATCTCCATGCTCGACGCGTTCGCCACCGCCGACCAGGTGCTGCTCGCCGGCGTGCAGGGCATCACCGACCTCATCACCACGCCGGGCCTCATCAACCTCGACTTCGCGGATGTGAAGTCCGTCATGCAAGGCGCCGGCACCGCGCTCATGGGCATCGGCTCGGCCCGGGGTGCGGACCGGGCGATCAAAGCCGCCGAGCTGGCGGTGTCGTCGCCGCTGCTGGAGGCCAACATCGACGGCGCCCACGGCGTCCTGCTGTCCATCCAGGGCGGTTCGGACCTCGGCATCTTCGAGATCAACGATGCCGCGCAGCTGGTGCAGGAGGCCGTCCACTCGGAGGCCAACATCATCTTCGGCGCCGTCATCGACGATGCCCTGGGCGACGAGGTGCGCGTGACGGTCATCGCGGCGGGCTTCGACGAGGACGACGAGGCTGCGGCCGCCGCCGACCAGCCGCAATTCGTCGCCAAGACGGCCCCGGCCGCCACGGAAGAGACCCCGGCCCCCTCGGAATCCTCCGCCCCGGCCGCCGACGTCCCCAGCGACCCCTACGGCTCGAAGGCCACGTCCCTGGAGGAGATCGACGGGCAGGATCTCGACATCCCGGACTTCCTGAAATGACCCCGTCGGCGCCCGGGCTCGACGACCACCGCCCGGAGGCGGCGGTCGAGCGCCTGTACGCCTTCGAGGACGAGCTCGGCGCCGAATGCGCGCGCCTCGGCCGGCCGCGCGCGGACGTCACGCTGATCGTGGTGACCAAGTACCAGCCCCTCGAGCTGATCCGGGCGCTGCGAGCGGCCGGACAGGTCGACTTCGGCGAGAACATCTACCAGCAGCTGCGCACCAAGGTCGCCGATCCCGAGCTGGCCGGCGCCCGCTGGCACTACATCGGGCAGCTGCAGCGCAACAAGGCCCGCCATGTGGGGCAGATCTCCGATCTCGTCCACTCGGTGGACCGGCCGGAGCTCGTCGACCGGCTCGCCAACCCCGAGCGAGAGCAGCCGCTCGGCTGCTTCGTGGAGATCAACCTCGCCGACGCCCCCCAGCGCGGGGGAGTGGAGCCGGACGGGCTGCTCCCGCTGGCCCGGCGGATCGCGGCCGCCCCCGGCCTCGACCTGCGCGGGGTGATGGGCGTGGCCCCGCTCGACGTCCCGGCGGGCGACGCCTTCGCCCGCCTCGCCGAGCACTCGGCCCAGCTGCGCGCCGAATTTCCGACGGCTGCGGCCATCTCGGCCGGCATGAGCGCCGACTGGCGGGACGCCCTGCGCCACGGCGCGACACACCTACGGATCGGCACGACAATCACCGGAAAGCGTCCCTCCACCGCCTAGCCTGGATGCAGCAGCTGACGATGGAGGAATCATGGCGAACCCGTTGCGCAAAACGCTCGAATACCTCGGGCTGGTGGAGGAGGGCGAGGTCTCGGAGGAGCCGGCTCCCCGGCGGCAGCCCGCGGCCCCGGCGGCGAGCGCTCCGCGCACGAACGTGACCCCCATCCGTCGGGCGGCGGCACGTCCCGCGGCCGCCGGCGAACTCAGCGAGATCCTCACCGTGCACCCGAAGAAGTACTCCGATGTACAGGCGATCGCCGACAGCTTCCGCGAGAACATCCCCGTCATCATCAACCTGAGCCAGATGACGGAGCCGGATGCCCGGCGGCTGATCGACTTCGCGGCCGGCCTGGCCTCGGGTCTGCTGGGCAAGATCGAGCGGGTCACTCCGAAGGTGTTCCTGCTCTCCCCGGAGAACGTGCTCGTCTCGGGCGACCCCGCGGAGGCGCGGTCCAGCGAGGGCACGGGCTTCTTCGTCGAGAACTGACCCGGTCCGCCGGTGCGGATCGCCCTGGCGATCGTCCTCCTGATCGCCAATATCTACCTGCTCCTGCTCTGGGGCCGCTTCTTCCTCGACCTGTTTCGCGCGGTCGTGCGCGAGTGGCATCCCTCCGACCCGGTCGCGGTGCTGCTCGGCTTCGTGATGACGGTGACGGACCCGCCGGTCCGGTTCTTCCGGCGGGTGGTGCCGCCGTTGCGGCTCGGTCCGCTGGCGCTCGATTTCGGGGTGTTCCTCGCCATCGCCGCGATGTCGCTCATTGTGACGATTCTGAGTGCCATAGGGTAAGGTCGAGGTTGAATTCTTTGCGGCAGTATGCTGCCGTTCTGCGACGAGGAGACGAGTAGAGATGGCCCTGACGCCTGACGATGTGCTGAACAAGCGGTTTCAGACCACGAAATTCCGTGACGGCTACGAACAGGATGAGGTCGACGACTACCTCGACGTGATCGTGGACACCCTGCGCGAAGACGCGAAGGAGAAGGAGCAGCTCCAGGAGCAGCTCAAGGAAGCCCAGCAGAAGCTGAGTGCCGCGGAGGCGAAGATCCGCGAGCTGCAGAACGGGAAGTCGGACACCGCCGCGAAGCCGGCTCCTGCTCCGGCGCCCGCTGCGGCCGCTCCGGCTCCGGCGGCGGCGGCGAAGCCGGCAGAGAAGCCCGCTGAAGACTCCACCGACGAGGCCACCAGCCTGTTGGAGCTGGCCCGCAAGCTGCACGATGAGCACGTGCACGAAGGCGAGCAGAAGCGCGACGCCCTCATCGCCGAGGCGAACGTCACCTCCAGCCGAATCATCGCCGAGGCCGAGCAGCGCAAGACGAAGGTCCTGTCCGAGCTGGAGGCCCGTCGCAAGACCCTCCAGGACGACATCAACGACCTGGAGACCTTCGAGAAGGAGTACCGCGGCTCGCTGCACGCCTTCATCTCCCGCCAGCTGGGCGACCTCGAGCGCACCGGGTCCATCTCGCAGCAGGCGCAGGTGAACCTCGGCTCCGCTGCGAAATAGCCCCGCTCGGTGCAGGCGGATTCTCACCCCCCGGCATCGGGACCGGTGCGTCGGCCCCGGCGTCTTTGGCTGATCGGGGCCGTCGCAGCCGTCGCGGTGGCGGTCGACCAGCTGCTGAAGTCCCTGGTCCTCCGCACGCTCGAGCCGGGGGTGCCGGTGCCGGTGGCGGGCGATCTCGTCCAGCTGAGCCTCCGGCTCAACCGGGGGGCGGCGTTCTCCATGGGCGAGTCGGCGACGTGGCTGTTCGCGCTGCTCGCCATCGCCGTGGCGGTGTTCGTCATCTGGTGGGGGACGGGCGTTGCCTCCCGCGGCTGGCGCTGCGCCGCCGGGCTCTTCCTGGGCGGGGTGCTCGGCAACCTCGCCGACCGGCTGTTTCGCGAGCCGGGCTTCCTGCATGGCGCGGTGGTCGACTACGTGCAGGTGAAGTACTTCGCCGTGTTCAACTTCGCGGACGCGTGCATCACCGGCGCGGTGGTCGTCGCCGTGCTGCTGATGCTGACCGGGCGGGCGCCGTCCCCGGCCCCGCAGCCCGAGCCGGCCGATCGCGCTGAGCCGACCGCAGGGGACCGGCGCTGATGCCGACGCGGATGCTCCCCGTCCCCGAGGGGCTGGCGGGGATGCGGGCCGACGCCGGCATCGCCCGCCTGCTGGGGCTGTCGCGCACCCGGACGGCCGCCGTGCTGACCGATGGCGGGGCCGAGCAGGACGGACACCGGCTGGAGCGCTCCGACCGGCTGGAAGCGGGGGGCCGGCGCCCGCGCCCCCGGGGGGGCGCGGCGCCCCCGCCCCCCCAACCCCTAAACCCCCCGCCCCCCCGCGCGCGCCGGGCCCCGCAGCCCCCGGGGCAATTGCGCACTCCGAGATTCGCGCGGTGCTGGCC
>JBDNYM010000071.1:0-5181 GCA_047722305.1 Pseudoclavibacter sp.
CGCCTGGGGCTGCGGGGAACCGGGGGCGGCGTCTTCGGACGGCATGTTCACTCCTTCGTTGAGCGGCGGGATGCCGCCGACACATCGCTCCCAGGCTAACGGCTGCTGAAAATCGGCCTCCCGGTACCTGTGGATAAGTACGTGGGGAGCGGCTCGTTCGAGCCGGTGGATAGGTACCGGGCAGCGGCTCGTCCGGGCCGGTTCACGGCTACTGCGGAGCGGCCAGTCCGCGCCGGGTCTGCGGCCGGAAGCGCCACAGCGGCACGGCATCGCTCCAGATGCGGGTGGATGTGGCCTGCTGGCGCCGCTGCACCGCCAGCACCAGGGCCGCCGCCACCGCGCCGATCTCCTCCTCGGAGGGGTCGCCGGCGACGACCTGCAGGTCGGCCAGGCAGTCCTGCGTCGAGTATTTGGCCGGGACGCTCGGAGTGGTGGGGATGAGGCTCATAGCGGGATGTTCCCGTGCTTCTTCTCGACGCGCTCGTCGCGCTTCGTGCGCAGGGCGCGCAGCGCGGCGATGACCCGGGTGCGGGTCGCGGCCGGCTCGATGACGTCGTCGAGATACCCCTGCTCGGCGGCCAGGAACGGGCTGGCGACCTTCTCGGCATACGCCTCGGCGAGGTCGGTGCGCAGCGCGTCCACGTCCTCGCCCGCCGCCCCCGCCTGCTTGAGCCGCTTGCGGTACAGGATGTTGACCGCGCCCTGGCCGCCCATGACCGCGATCTCGGCGGTCGGCCAGGCCAGATTCACGTCTGCGCCCATGGTCTTCGAGCCCATCACGATGTAGGCGCCGCCGTAGGCCTTGCGGGTGATCACGGTCACCAGCGGCACGGTGGCGTCGGCGTAGGCGTACAGCAGCTTCGCGCCGCGGCGGATGACCCCGTTCCACTCCTGGTCGGTGCCCGGCAGATACCCGGGGGTGTCCACGAACGTCAGCACCGGGATCGAGAACGCGTCGCAGAACCGCACGAACCGGGCCGCCTTCTCGCCCGCGTCGATGTTCAGCGTGCCCGCCATCGTCGCCGGCTGGTTGGCGACGATGCCCACCGTGTGGCCCTCCACCCGGCCGAAGCCGATCAGCATGTTCGGGGCGAACAGCGGCTGCACCTCCAGGAAGTCGCCGGCGTCGAGCACCGCCCGCACCACCTGCGCCATGTCGTAGGGCTGCTGGGGGGAGTCGGGGATGATCGTGTTCAACCGCAGGTCGCCATCGGTGATCTCCAGGTCGGGGGTCGAGGCGTACACCGGCGGATTCGACACGTTGTTGTCGGGCAGATAGCCCAGCAGCGTGCGCACGTAGTCGGTGGCGTCGTCCTCGTCGGCGGCCAGGTAGTGCGAGACGCCGGTGCGCTCGTTGTGGGTGCGCGCCCCGCCCAGCTCGTCGGCGCTGACGTGCTCGCCGGTGACCGTCTTGATGACGTCCGGGCCGGTCACGAACATGTGGCTGATCTCGTCCACCATCACCACGAAGTCGGTCAGCGCCGGCGAGTAGACCGCCCCGCCCGCCGCCGGGCCCATCACGATCGAGATCTGCGGCACCACGCCGCTGGCCTGCGTGTTCAGGCGGAAGATCTCGCCGTACATGCTCAGCGACGTGACCCCCTCCTGGATGCGGGCGCCGCCGGAGTCGAGGATGCCGATGATCGGCACCCCGGTGCGGAGTGCGGCGCGCATGATCTTCACGATCTTCTCGCCCGCCGCCTCGCCCAGCGACCCCCCGAACACCGAGAAGTCCTGGCTGTAGACCGCCACCTGGCGGCCGTGGATGGTGCCGGTGCCGGTGACCACCGCGTCCCCGTCGGGGCGGTGCTGCTCCATGCCGAACGCGTGCGAGCGGTGCTTCACGTACGAGCCGGTCTCGACGAACGATCCCTCGTCCAGCAGTGCGACGATGCGCTCGCGGGCGGTGCGCTTGCCCAGCGGATGCTGCTTGGCGACGGCGCGCGCCTCCGAGTCGTCGACGGCTGCGGCGTGCCGGCGGGACAGCGTGCGGACCTTGCCGGCGGTGGTGCTGGTGCTGCGCGGGGCGCCTGCCTCAGCAGCGGATGGCGCGGATGTGGACACGAGATGGCCTCCTGATCGACGCAGCGAGTCTACCGGCGGGCCCGGCGCCCTCGTTTGTACGCTGGACGCAAGCGGCGGCGGGCCGAGTTGTGCGGCGGTCCGCTCGCTGCGGCGAGGAGAGGAACGGTATGAGCGTCGAGGATGCTCCGCGGGTTTCGGCCGAGCCGGCCGTCATGGACGCGGCGGTGACCGAACCGAACGGGGCGGCGGCGTTCCCGCGCTCGCGGGCCGTCATCAGGGAGCTCGTCGTGCTGCCGCAGGTCGGCTCGACCAACGACGAGGCCGCCGCCCGGGTGCGCGCCGGTGAACTCGCCGCCCCGTTCAGCACGGTCGCGACCCTCGACCAGCGCGCCGGCCACGGCCGGCAGGGACGGGCCTGGCAGACCCCGGCCGGCAGTGCCCTCGCCGTCTCCGTGGTGGTGCGTCTCGAATCCTCGCCGCGCCTGGCGCTGCTGCCGCTGATCGCCGGGGCCGCCATGTGCCGGGCGCTGCGCGGACTCGGCGCCGCCGCCGAACTCAAATGGCCCAACGACGTCCTGATCGGGGGTGCGAAGGTGTGCGGCATCCTCTGCACCGTGGCCGCCCCCGGCGTGGTCGTGATCGGCTCCGGCGTCAACCTGCGGCTCAGCGCGGATGACGTCGCCCACCTCGGCCTCGGCGGCACCCGCGCCACCGCCCTCTCCCTGGAGGGCGCTACGGCCGATCCGGACACCGTCCTCGCCGCCTACCTCGCGGCGCTGCGGGACGGCGTCGCCGACCTCCAGCGCGACGCGGCCGCCGCCCTCGGCGCGGTGCGGGGCGCGTGCCGCACCATCGGGCAACGCGTGCGCGTGGAGCTCCCCGATGGCGCCCGCATCCACGGGACCGCCGTTGCGATCGGCGACGATGGGGCGCTGGAAGTCGACACCGGCCAGGGACTTCGCCGATTCCTGGCCGGAGATGTGACCCATCTGCGACCCGAGGTGGAATGATCGAGGCGTGACCAAGACCAGCCCGCCGGAGCCGCCGATCGTGGTGCGGCCCCGCCCCCACGGCATGTGGCTCTCGGTCGCGCTCAGTGCGGTCGCGACCTGGGCGCTCGCCCAGTACTGGCTGCCCATCCAAGAGCGGCAGCTGCTCGCCCCGGCCCTGCTGGCCTACGCCGGGCTGCTGCTCGTGCTGCTGGTGCTGCCCTGGATCGTGCTGCTCACCCGCCGCGTCAGCCTCGACGACGAGCGCGTCACCGTCGCCCACGGGCTGCTGCGGTCCAGCATCCAGGAAGTGCGGCTCGATGAGGTGCGCGAGGTGCGGCTCACCCGCGGCATCATCCAGCGTTTCACCGGCACCGGGACGCTGCAGCTCGATACCGATCGGGGCACCACCCTCGAACTCGAAGGCGTGCCCGTGCCGCGGCAGCTGCAGCAGGTCATCGACGCCCGGGTCGCCCCTGCGCGCATGCGCCTCGCCTCCCGTCTGCACTGGGAAGAGATCACCCGCCGAGACGAACCGCACGAAGAAGAGGACGAGGAACTATGACCTATCGAGTCGGCGTCATCGGAGCCGGACAACTGGCGCGCATGATGATTCCCGCGGCGGTGAACCTCGACATCGACCTGCGCGTGTTCGCCTCCAGCGAGGGCGAGAGCGCCGGCCTGGCCGCCACCGCCATCGGCGACTGGACCGACCTCGACGCGGTGCGGAGCTTCGCCGCCGACGTCGACGTGCTCACCTTCGAACACGAGCACGTGCCCCAGGCCGTCCTCACCGCACTCGAAGCCGACGGGGTCGCCGTCCGCCCCGGCTCCGCGGCGCTCGTCAACGCCCAGAACAAGCTCGTCATGCGCCGACGCGTCGCCGAGCTCGGGCTGCCCAACCCCGACTGGGCCGAGGCGCGCACCGCCGCCGACGTCGACGCTTTCGCCGCCGCCCACGGTGGCGCCATCATCGCCAAGCAGCCCACCGGGGGCTACGACGGCCACGGCGTGCGCCGCATCGGTAGCAGCGCCGACGTGCGCGACTGGCTCGAACCGGACCAGCTCGCCGCCCATGGCGACGCCCTGCTGCTGGAAGAGGCCGTCGACTTCCGGCGCGAACTCTCGCAGATCGTCGCCCGCCGTCCCTCCGGACAGCTCGCCTCCTGGCCGCTCACCGAGACCATCCAAGCCCACGGCGTGTGCAGCGAAGCCATCGCCCCCGCCCCCGGCGCCGCCCCCGCACTGCGCGCCGAGGCCGAACGCGTCGCCGGCGAGATCGCCACCGGGGTGGGCGTCGTCGGCGTGCTCGCCGTCGAGATGTTCGAGGCCGCCGACGGACGGCTGCTCGTCAACGAACTCGCCATGCGGCCCCACAACTCCGGGCACTGGCCCCTCGACGGCTCCATCACCGGCCAATTCGAGCAGCACCTGCGCGCCGTCCTCGACCTCCCCCTCGGCGACACCAGCCTCCGGGCCCCCGCCGCCGTCATGGTCAACGTGCTCGGCGGCCCCGCCACCGACGCCGAGCGCGCCCAGGCCGAAGCCGAGGTGCTCGCCGCCGACCCGGCCGCCAAAGTGCACTGGTACGGCAAGGCCTACCGGCCCCACCGCAAAGTCGGCCACGTCAACGCCTACGGCGCCGACCCGGCCGCCGTCATCGCCCGGGCCCGCCACGACGCCGACCTGCTGCACCGCGACTCCGACCAGTAGCCGCGCATCCGCGCCCCTCGCCGGGCGCACCGCAGGACCAGGCCCCTCACGGGGCGCACAGCGTGATATGGAAAGATGAGCGCCGGCCTGACGGGCGGACCGGCCGAACGGGTCGGATGAGAGGAACCACAATGGGTGCACGTGTCGGCGTAGTGATGGGATCGGACTCCGACTGGCCGGTGATGCAGGGCGCCGCCCAGGTGCTCGACGACTTCGGCATCCCCTATGAGGCCGAGGTGGTCTCCGCCCACCGCACCCCCCGCAAACTCGTCGCCTACGGGAGCGAAGCGCGCGGGCGCGGCCTGGCCGTCATCATCGCCGGGGCCGGCGGCGCCGCCCCCCTGCCCGGCATGCTCGCCGCCGTCACCACCCTCCCCGGCCTCGGCGGGCGGTTATAAACAAATCCCCGCCCCCCCGCCGAGCGCCCAAGAGGGGTTGGGGGGGGGGGGGGGGT
>JBDNYM010000072.1:0-4875 GCA_047722305.1 Pseudoclavibacter sp.
GTGCAGCACCACCGCCAGCAGCGCCAGCCCGCCCGAGGCCAGCAGCGCCGCCGCCGAACCCGACACCACGACGGCCACGATGCCGGCCACCGCCACCGCCGAGATCCAAGGGAGCACCGGGGCGACCCGCCGCACCATCCCGGGCAGCAGCCACCGCAGCAGCGCGCCGACCACCACCGGCGCCACCACGGTGCGCAGTACGTCGCCCATCATCGAGCCGACCGGAACCTGCACCCAGGCGCCGGCCAGCAAGTGCGTCAGCAGGGGCATGAAGATCGGCGCTGCCAACGTCGAGACGATCGAGATCGACACGGACAGCGCCACATCCCCGCCGGCCAGGAAGCAGATGACGTTGGATGCCGTCCCGCTGGGTGCGCATCCCACCAGGATGACGCCGACGGCCAGCATCGGCGGCAGGTGCAGCACGGCGGCGACGCCCCAGCCGACCAGCGGCATGATCACGTAGTGGGCCAGCAGGCCGATCAGCACCATCCAGGGGCGGCGGGCGAGGTGACGCAGGTCGTCCGGCGCGATGGTCACGCCCATGCACAGCATCACGAAGCCCAGCAGCCAGGGGAGTCCACCGGCCAGAGGATGGAACCAGCCCGGCACCAGGGCGCCCAGCGCGCCACCGGCCAGCACCAGCAGCGGGAAGACGGTCACCGCCGGTGGCAGTCGCCGCCGATCTCCCATGGCAGTCCCTCCGGTCTCCGGCGCCGCGCCGCACCCGCCCGCCGCCGGGCGACTGCGAGCGCCGACCATCCTACCGGGTGGGGCTGAGGATGCTCCCTCACCGCCGTGCCCGCCGAACTCAGGGGATCGGCCGGACTCAGGCGCCTCGTCCCCTGAGTCCGGCGGCAGCACGACGGATGCCCGGAGTTCGGCGAGTCGGCGGGGGAGCCGCCCAGGACGAGAACGGACTCCCCGCCCCACACCTCCCACCCCACCGAGCGAATCAAGCCATGGCACCCTGAGTTTGATCGGTATCTCCTATACCATTGATTTGGGATGTGAGCGATTCGCCGTCGCACTCATAGCATGAGCCCGACCAACTGGCCGGCGCCCCGCGCCGGTTCTCAGGCGCGTCGTCGCGCAGAGTACGGAGGATGAATCATGGGAACCCTGCTGCGGGCTGTGATCCACGGCGTTGCCATCGGCATCTGCGTCGGCTTCCTGGTGGCCCTGGGGGCCTCCGCGCTCGCCGGCGAGACGGCGCTCCGGCCCACATCGGCGGAGGCCATGAGCCGCTTCCCGTCGCCGCTGGCCGCCACCGCCTACTCGGCGCTCATCTGGGCGGCGCTGGGCCTGATGTTCGCCCTCGCCGGCCACTTCATCCTGCGCGGCCAGCCCCGACCAGCCTGGCGCCGCCGGCTGCTGCACGCCGGCGTCACCGCCGTGCTGTTCACCGGCCTGGCGGTGCTGGCGGGATGGGCGCCGCTCACGCCGGTGCGCGTCCTGCGGTTCTTCGTCAGCTACCTGGTGCTGTACGCCGCGTTCGAGGGCGTCCGGATGGGCGTCCGGCGTCTGCTGCGGCCGCGGGCCGCGGGCCGGATCGAAGGGACGGCCCGAGGATGACCGCCGCAGCCGCCGCCGGCACGGCCCAGTCCGCATCCCTGGCCCCCTACGACGCGGTGCTGGTGCTCTCGTTCGGCGGGCCCGACACCGGCGACGACGTGATGCCGTTCCTGCACGACGTGACCGCGGGGAAGGGCATCCCGGACGATCGGCTCGCCGAGGTCGCCGGCCACTACCACCGCTTCGGCGGCCGCAGCCCGATCAACGCCGAGAACTGGCTGCTCATCGCCCAGCTGCGGGCGGAGCTCAGCGCGCGCGGCATCCGCATCCCGGTGATCTTCGGCAACATGCACTGGCACCCGCGCACCCTGGACACGCTGCGCACCGCGGCCGCATTCGGCGCCCGCCGCATCCTGGCCGTGATCACCTCGGCGTACGCGTCGTACTCCGGCTCCCGGCAGTACCGTGAGCACCTGGCCGCCGTCTCCCGCACCCTGGCCGCCGAGGGGTCGCCGCTGCGCATCGACGTGCTGCGCCCCTACTTCAACCATCCCGGGTTCGTGGATGCGAACGCGGCCGCCATCCGCGCCGCCCTCGACGCGCTGCCGGCGGGCCGCCGCACGCGCCTGGTGGCCGTCACCCACAGCATCCCCGACACCATGAACCGCGCCAGCGGCGCGACCGGCCCCACCTATCTGCAGCAGCACCAGGAGGAACTGCGGCTCATCGACGCCGACCTGCGCTCCCGCGGTCACGAGGATGTCGACTCGGTGCTCGCGTTCTGCTCGCGCTCCGGGGCCCCCGGCTCGCCTTGGCTGGAGCCCGACGTGTCCGACAGCCTGTGCCGGGCCCGGGATGCGGGCGTCGAGCAGGTGGTGATCGCCCCGATCGGCTTCATCATGGACCACATGGAGGTCGTCTACGACCTCGACACCGAGGCCCTGGCGACCGCCGGAGAGATCGGGCTGCCCGCGGTGCGGGCCACCACCGCCATCCACCGGCCCGAGTTCATCGCCGGCCTGGCCGACCTGCTGGCCGAGCGCGCCGCCCGCGAGCGCGGCGAAGATGCGCCCCGCACCGCCGTCGGACGGTACGAGGGCCTCCCCGACGACGCCCCGGCCGGCAGCTGCCTGCGGGTGGACGGCGTGGAGTCGGGCGTGCCGGTCATCGCCGGCGACGAGTGAAGCCGAACGCAGTCGAATGAGATGAGGATGTCATGACGGATTCCGATTCCGCTGCCGCCACCGGGCTACGGCCCGACGCCGGGAAGGAGCGCGTGCCCTTCGCTGAGCGCGCCGAGCAGATCAACGCCGTCCCCACCTATGCGAACTGGTCGGTGTTCGCGCTGGGCCAGCCGCTCCCGGCGGCGCGCGCCGAGCGGCAGCGGATCGTCGCGGACGCCCTTGAGCGCCTGGATGAGGACGGCCTGACCATCCGCGGCTGGTACGACCTCTCCGCGTTCCGGGCCGACGCCGACCTGCTGGTGTGGTGGTGGTCGGAGGACCCCCTGCAGCTGCAGCGCGCCGTCCACCGGCTGCGCGCCAGCGACCTGGGCCGGCACCTGGCGCCGGTGTGGGCTGGGATGGGCGTGCACCGTCCCGCCGAATTCAACCGGCGACACGTGCCCACGTTCCTGGTCGACCCGGCGCCGAAGGCGTTCCTGACCGTGTACCCGTTCGTGCGCTCGTACGACTGGTACCTGCTGCCGCCGGAGGAGCGGCGCCAACTGCTTGCCGAGCACGGGCGCACCGCTTCCGAGTTCCCCGAGGTGCGCGCCAATACCCTGGAGGCCTTCGCCCTCGGTGACTACGAGTGGCTGCTGGCCTTCGAGACCGACCAGCTGCACCGTCTCGTCGACCTGGTGCGAGTCATGCGGGGCACCCGGGCCCGGCGGCACGTCCGCGAGGAGACGCCGTTCTACACGGGCACGCACGTCGGGCTCGCCGAGTGGGCGGATCGCGTCGCCGGGTGACGGGAGCGCGTCGGGTGGGGTTGCGGCCGGCGTCGGCCCGGGTACCCGGTCATGGCGTCGAGCCTGCTGCAACGACTCAGGACATTCGCACGATGCAGGGCTCTGTACGTCCTGAGTTCGAGAGATCTACCCCGGATGACCTGACTTCGGCATCACCAGCCGGCGGTCGGCCGGCAACTCTGGGCGAGCACCGCCTCCGGAACGTCGCCGCAGACATGACGAAGGGCCCTTCTTCCGCTTGGTTATGCGGGAGAAAAGCCCTTCGACGAATTCGTTGGAATCGTGCCCGAGGGGGGACTTGAACCCCCACGATGTTGCCATCACAGGCACCTGAAGCCTGCGCGTCTGCCAATTCCGCCACTCGGGCGCTGCGCCGAAGCGCAACGGTGCTGATGCACGACGTGTAAGCCTAGCACGTCACGGGCCGCACCCCTCCGCCGCCAGGGCACAGTGGACTCGCACCCCCGCGAACAGGCGGTGGTTTACCATCTAGGGTGTCCAAGTCCGGTGTCTGGAGGCGCAGTGGGGATACTCGATAACATCGAGCATGGTCTCGAACGCGCCGTCAACGGCGCCTTCGCGAAGACCTTCCGCTCCAGTCTGCAGCCCTTGGAGATCTCCTCGGCGCTGAAGACGAAGATGGATGCCGACGCCCAGATCTACTCGCGCGACCGCGTGCTGGCCCCCAACGCGTACACGGCCCTGGTCAATCCGAAGGACGCCGACCGGCTGGATCAGCTCGGGGGCACCCTCATAGAGCAGCTCACCGACCAGGTGCACCGGCACGCCGCGAAGCAGGGCTACGAGCTGCCGGGCCCGCCGGCGGTCATGCTGCTGCCCGACCCGAAGATCGCGGTGGGGATGGTGGAGGTCCGGGTGGGGACGCTGGACTCCGTCCAGCTCGACCCGGTGCTGGAGGTCGGCGATCGCCAGGTGCCGCTGCCCGAGGGCTCGACCCTGATCGGCCGGACGCGCGAGGCCGACGTCGTCCTCACCGAGGGCAGCGTGTCGAAGCGGCACGCCCAGCTGACCTGGGACGGCGCCACGGCCGAGCTGCAGGACCTCGGCTCCACCAACGGCACGTTCGTCGACGGCGCCCGCATCACCAGGCAGCGGCTCACCGCGCCGGCGAACCTGCGCTTCGGCGCGGCCCGTGCCCGGTTCCGGCTGGTGCCCCGAGCGGATGCGGACAACGCGCGGTGAGCGGCCTCACCTACGTCCTCCTCAGCGGCGGAATGCTGGCCGCCCTGTGGCTGTTCGTGCTGCTGGTGATGTGGACGATCCGCACCGACCTGTTCGGCCCGAAGGTCAAGCGCCTCCCGGGGAAGGCAACCCCGGCCGCCGCCGTCCCGCCCGCGGCACCGGCCGCGAGCCGCCCGGCCCCGCAC
>JBDNYM010000073.1:0-4620 GCA_047722305.1 Pseudoclavibacter sp.
CCCCCAGACGCCAGGCTCGGTCCCGCCGGCCGGACCGGGAGCCACCGCCGGCGCCCCCGCGCCCGCCCCGAAGCCGGTCAACCGCAAGCTGGTGCTCTGGCTGAGCATCGGCGGCGGTGCCCTGGTCGTCATCGTGGTGTCCGTGCTGGTCGCGGTCAGCATGTTCTCGATCTCGTCGGCCGACTACCGGCAGGCCTACGCCCAGGCCAGCACCGCCGACTCGGCCTTCTCATACGCCAACCGCGACATCTCGTCGGTGCTCACGTCGGCGATGTCGTCCTCAGGGGCGTCCAGCGGATCGATGTCGTCCTCGATCACGAAGGCCCGGGAGAGCCTGCACGGCTACGAACAGGCCAACACCAAGCTGTCCGAGGAGAAGGCCATGCGCGACAGCACCGTCAAGAAGCAGCTGCAGACCTATCAGAAGAAGACCAGCGCCTACCAGGCCTACGCAGACGGGCTCTTGAAGTCGGCTCCGGCCCTCGGCTCCTTCTCGACCGCCTGCTCGAAGACGCCCTACACCAGCGCCTATGACTCGGGCTTCGCGCAGGCATATTCGACCTACACCGACAACTGCTCGAAGGCGCTCAAGCAGCTCAGCCAGGCTCCCGACAAAGACCTGGCCAAACTGGGCACCTCGATGGGGGCCCAGATTTCGCAGCTCGCCGATGTCGTCTCGCAGCTCACCGCCGTGGGGAATCCCAACGACCTCGACTACAGCGACCCCAACTGGGACGCCGCCTACCAGAAGTTCTCCGACCTGGACAGCCAGCTGACGGATGTCACCGAGAGCCTGCAGTCGTCGGTGCGCAAGTTCCAGACCTCAGCGGAGGCCAGCGCCAACGCCGCAGATCCCAGCCAAGCGCTGTCAGCTCTCACCGACACCCTGATGCGGAAGGCCCGGTAGGGGACGCGGAGGCCGGGGGCCGGTGGCGGCGCCCGGCTCGCTGCCGATTTGCCGATCCTGCCGCTTTACCGGTCGAGCACCGCCACCGACTCGAGATGGTGGCTGTGCGGAAACAGGTCCAGCGCCCGCACCTTCCCGAGCCGGTAGCCGGCGTCGACCAGCACCCGGGCGTCGCGCGCCAGCGACACCGGGTCGCAGGCCACATACACGATGCGGGCGACGCCCGCCTGCATCAGGGCGGCGAGGACGGCCTTCCCCGCTCCCGCCCGCGGCGGATCGAGAACGGCGACCACGCCTGATCCCGGCCCCGAGCCGTGCCCCCGCAACGAGCGCTGCAGGTCCGGCCGGGCCAGGGCCCGATCGACGCGGCCGGGCAGCACCCGGACGGGCAGGTCGGCGAGGTTGCCTCGCGCCAGCCGAGCGGCGGCGCGGTCCGACTCGACGGTGACCACCCGCGGCACTCGGTCCGCGAGCGCCGCGGCCAGCAGCCCCACTCCCCCGAACAGGTCGAGGCCGAGGCGGAACTCGCCGGCCGGCACGGCGGCGCGCACGGCCGCGCTGAGAGTATCGGCGGCGGCGGCATGCACCTGCCAGAACCCGTCAGCGGCGACCCGGAAGCGGCGACCGGCCGCGACGCGCACCACCGGCGGCTCCGCGTCGCCGCGGTGAGCACCCGTCTGCACCAGCAGCCGCGCCGGACCGTCCTCGTCGCGCGCCAGCCGGAGCTGCGCCCCGGGCGCGAAGCGACGCTGCAGCACCCCGGTGGCAAGGAGGTCGTCGGCGACCAGCGGCAAGGACGCGACCGGCACCACCGTGTGGCTGCGGGCCGGGATGGCGCCCACAACGCCGTCAGGGGCCACATGCAGCAGCTCGCGGGTGCGCCAGTGCAGTCCGTCCTCTCGTCCCGGCGCCGTCTCGACCGGCACGCGGGGCGCGGCCGCGCCGAACCGGCCCACGCGCTCGAACGCCTCGTGCAGCACCATGGCCTTGAGCTCGCGCTGCCGGGCCAGCCGCAGGTGCCCGTAGTCGGCGCCGCCGACCCGGGCCTCCGGGGCGCGGCTCACGTCGGCCTCCGGCCACACGTGCGGCACGCGCGCCGGGGACGGCTCCAGCACCGCCAACAGCTCCGCCTCCAGGTAGCGGGGATGGACGGCGGTGAGGCGCACCAGCACGCGCTCCCCCACGTCGGTGCCGGCCACGAACACGGGCCGGCCGCCGCTGCGCCCGACGAAGCGCCCCGGGTGCGCCACCCCGGTAACATCGAGGTCGATCTCGTCCCCCACGCTGGGGGCATCGGGGGCAGGCGAAGGGTGAGCAGGCATATGGACGACTCTACGACCGCCGGGCCCGGGCCCGTCGCCTTCTGCCTGGCGTCGGCATCGCCGTCGCGGCGACAGGTGCTCGCGGGCGCCGGGCTGCATCCTCTGGCCCGCGCCGCCGATCTGGACGAGGGTGCGCTGGTGCGCGCCGCCGAGGCGGAGCAGGGGCGGCCCCTCGACCTGGACGGCATCGTCGCCCTGCTGGCTCGGGCCAAGGCCGAGTCGGTGGCTCCTCGTCTGCGCGCCGAAGGGTTCCGCGGCCTGGTCCTCGGCTGCGACTCGAACTTCGGCCTCGACGGCGCCTCCTACGGCAAGCCGCACACGCCCGAGCGGGCCCGGGAACGGTGGCGCGCCATGTCCGGGCGCTCCGGCGTGCTGGCGTCCGGCCACTGGCTGATCGACCTGCGTGGCGAGCGCGGGCCCTTCCCGGCAGCCGGCGAGGTGGAGCGCTCGCAGCTGCGCTTCGCCCGGGTGGACGACGCCGAGATCGAGCGCTACGTCGCCAGCGGCGAGCCCCTGGAGGTGGCCGGCGGCTTCACCCTGGAGGGTCGGGCCAGCGCTTTCATCGAGCGGATCGAGGGCACCCCGAGCGGCGTGATGGGCGTGTCGGTGCCGGTGCTGCGCCGGCTGGCCGCCCGACTCGGCGTCAGATGGAACCGGCTAGTCACCCCGGCATCTTCAGCCCGCACGGCCCCGCATACCGCCTCCGCGTTGTAGGCGCCGGCGAAACTCGTCGCCGGTTTTTGTCCGCCGCGACCGGGGCCCGCCCGCGACCGGCGGCATAGGGTGGCGCGTATGCGCGCAGCTGACATCCCGGCCCACCCGTTCCATCGCCTGCTCATCGCCAACCGCGGCGAGATCGCGGTGCGCGTGATCCGCGCGGCGCGAGACGCCGGCATCACGTCGATCGCCGTCTACGCCGACCAGGACCGCGACGCGCTGCACACCCGCATGGCCGACGAAGCGTTCGCCCTGCACGGCGACACCCCGCAGAGCTCGTACCTGTCGATCGAGAAGATCCTCTCCGCCGCCCGCCGCAGCCACGCCGAGGCGATCCACCCCGGCTACGGCTTCCTGTCCGAGAACGCCGAGTTCGCGCAGGCCGTCATCGACGCCGGGCTGATCTGGATCGGCCCCTCCCCGGACGCCATCGAGCTGCTCGGCGACAAGGTCTCGGCCCGCCGCATCGCCCAGAAAGTCGGCGCCCCGCTGGCCCCCGGCACCGTCGACCCGGTGGAGAGCGCGGACGAGATCATCGCCTTCGCCCGCGAGGTGGGCCTGCCCATCGCCGTCAAGGCCGCGTTCGGCGGCGGCGGCCGCGGGCTCAAGATCGCCCACGCGCTGGAGGAGATCCCGGACGCCTTCGACTCGGCCCGCCGCGAGGCGATCGCCGCGTTCGGACGCGGCGAGTGCTTCGTGGAGAAGTTCCTGGAGCGCCCCCGCCACGTCGAGACCCAGTGCCTGGCCGACGCCGACGGCAACGTCATGGTGGTCAGCACCCGCGACTGCTCGCTGCAGCGCCGCAACCAGAAGCTCGTCGAGGAGGCCCCCGCCCCCTTCGTCACCGACGCGCAGCACCAGCAGCTGGTGGACGCCTCTAAGGGCATCCTGCGCGAGGCCGGCTACACCAGCGCCGGCACCTGCGAGTTCCTGATCGGGGCCGACGGCACCATCTCGTTCCTGGAGGTCAACACCCGCCTGCAGGTCGAGCACACCGTCAGCGAGCAGGTCACCGGCCTCGATCTGGTGCGGGAGCAGTTCCGCCTCGCCGCCGGCGGCCGCATCACCGCCCCCGACCCGGTGGCGCACGGCCACGCGATCGAATTCCGCATCAACGGCGAGGACCCGGGCAATGGCTTCCTCCCCCAGCCCGGCCTGGTGCGCACCTGGCGGCCGCCGACCGGCCCGGGCGTCCGCATCGACACCGGCGTCGAGACCGGGGACGCCGTGTCGGGCGCCTTCGACTCGCTGCTGGCCAAGCTCATCGTCACCGGCGCCACCAGGCAGCAGGCCATCCAGCGCGCCCGCCGCGCACTCGCCGAGTTCCGCATCACCGGCGTCCCCACGGTCATCCCGTTCGCCCGGCGCATCGTGCGCGAGCCCGCCTTCATCTCTGCCGACGGACACCTGGGCGTGTACACCACGTGGATCGAGACCGAGTTCCGCAACGACCTGCGGCCCTGGGCGGGCGCGGGCGCCGGGACCGGCGCCTCCCAGCCCGCGGCGGACGCCGAGCGCACCAACGTGGTGCTGGAAGTGGACGGCAAACGGGTCGAGGTCAGCATGCCCACCGCCATCGTCACCGGCACCGAGGGCACCACCCAGCAGCCCGCACCGCGCCGCCGCTACCACCCCCGCTCGCTGCGCCGCGACGGCGGCGAGGTACTCGCCCCC
>JBDNYM010000074.1:0-4588 GCA_047722305.1 Pseudoclavibacter sp.
CTCCCTTCCCATCACCTACACCGCCGGGGGCGGGGGGGGCGGGGGGGGGGGGGGGGCCCCCGCGGGGGGGGGGGGGGGGGGGGGGGGGGGGGGGGGGGGGGGGGCCGCCCCGCCCCCCCCCCCCCCGGGGGGCGGGGGGGGGGGGGGCGCCCCCCCCCCGCCGCGCTGGTCGCTGCGTTCGACGAGCAGTGGGGGGCGCAGGTCGTGCTGCTGCCGGCGGCCCCGAGCACGGCGATCCCGCTGGGCGCGGACGGGGCCGAGGTGGAGCGCATCCGGGCGGCCACGCTCGCGCTGACCAGCATCTGCGGGGTGACGGGCCGGCCGGGAGCGGTGATCCCGGTGCTGCGGACGGTCTCCGGGCTGCCGGCCGGGCTGTGCCTGGTGGGGCCGCGCGGGTCGGATCGGGCGCTCATCGAGCTGGGGCGCACGTTCGCGGCAGCCGTGTCGAGTTCACGTGTATGAAACATCTGTTTCGCTATGCTGAGCGCAAGTGAAACAGTTGTTTCGGTCTGAGGAGTGCATATGACCACCACGATGTCCAGCCCCGCCGTCCCGGAGTCGGCCCTGGCCCCGTTCGATCCGCCGTCCCGCCTGCTGATGGGGCCCGGCCCCATCAACGCCGACCCGCGGGTGCTGCGCGCCATGTCCGCGCCGCTGATCGGCCAGTTCGATCCGATCATGACCGCCTGCATGAACGACGTCATGGTGCTGCTGCGCCGGGTGTTCCGCACCGACAACCCGCAGACCTTCGTGGTCGACGGCACCTCGCGCGCCGGCATCGAGGCCGCCCTGGTCAGCGTCCTCGCCCCCGGCGACCGGGTGCTCATCCCGATCTTCGGCCGGTTCGGGCATCTGCTGCAGGAGATCGCGGAGCGCTGCGGCGCCGAGGTGCACACCATCGACGCCGAGTGGGGAGCGGTGTTCGACCCCGCCGAGGTCATCGAGGCCATCGATCGGGTCGAGCCCGCCGTGGTCGCCATCGTCCACGGCGAGACCTCCACCTGCATGGTGCAGCCGCTGGCCGAGATCGGCGCCGCCTGCCGGCAGCGGGGCGTGCTGCTCTACACCGACACCACGGCGTCGCTCGGCGGCAACGAGTTCCGGCAGGACGACTGGGGCGTCGACATCGCCACCGCCGGCCTGCAGAAATGCCTGGCCGGCCCGTCCGGGTCCGCGCCCATCAGCATCTCCGAGCGCGCCGTGCAGCGCATCCAGTCGCGCAGCGGCGTCGAGGCCGGCGTGCGCACCGCGGCGGACCAGATTCCCGCTGACGTCATCCGCTCCAACTACTTCGACCTCGGCCAGATCATCTCGTACTGGGGGCCCCGCCGCCTGAACCACCACACCGAGGCCACCAGCATGCTGTACGCGGTGCGCGAGTGCGCCCGCCTGCTCGCCGTCGAGGGGATGGACGCCGCCGTCGAACGCCACCGCCGGATGGGCGGGGCGATGGCGGCCGGCCTCGAAGCGCTCGGCCTCGAACTGTTCGGCGACCCGGCACACCGCATGAACAACGTCCTCGGCGTGGTCATCCCCGCCGGCGTCGACGGCGAGGCAGTGCGGGCACAGCTGCTCGCCGACTTCGGCATCGAGATCGGCAGCTCGTTCGGCCCGCTGCAGGGCCGCATCTGGCGCGTGGGCATCATGGGCTACAACGCCCGGCGCGACGCCGTGATGACCACCCTGGCCGCCCTCGACCAGGTGCTCGCCGCCGTCGGCTGGTCGCATCCCGAGGGCGCGGGCGTCACCGCGGCCCGCACCGTCCTGGACCAGGCCTGACGATGGCCGCCGTCGAGGTCCCCGGGGCGGCCGGGGCCGACATCGCGCGCGAGGATGCTCCCGACCCGGCGCTCGACCCGGGGGCGGTCGCCGTCGCCCGGCGCATCATGGACCGCTGCAATCTGCTCGCCACCTACTCCGACACCGACACCGCCATCGAGCGCGTCTTCCTGTCGCCCGAGCACCGGCGCGTGAACCAGACCGCCGCGACCTGGATGCGCGAGGCCGGACTGCGCACCTGGCAGGATCAGGCCGGCAACCAGTGCGGGCGAATGGAGGGCGCCCGCCCTGGGCTCCCGGCGCTGCTGCTCGGTTCGCACCTCGACACCGTGCCCGATGCCGGCCGCTACGACGGCATTCTGGGCGTCCTGCTGGCCATCGAGGTGGTGCGGCGCTTCCGGGCCGAGGCGCAGCGGCTGCCGTTCGCGCTGGAGACGATCGCGTTCTCCGACGAGGAGGGCACCCGCTTCGGGACGGCCCTGTTCGGCAGCCGCGCCGTGGCCGGGACGCTCGGCGACGACTGGGCCCAGGTCACCGACCGCGACGGGGTCAGCATCCCCGACGCCGCCCGGCAGTTCGGACTCGACCCGGAGGAGGTCGGGCTGGCTCGCCGCCGGCCCGAGAGCCTGGTCGGCTACCTGGAGGCGCACATCGAGCAGCGGCCCTTCTTGGAGCGGTCGGGGCGGGCGCTCGGCGTCGTCACGGGCATCGCCGGTGCGAAGCGGATGCTGGTGCGCATCGAGGGCGAGAGCCGGCACGCCGGCACCCCCTACGACCTGCGCCGCGACGCCCTGCTGGGTGCGGCGGCTGCGATCACCCGCATCCAGGGGCTCGCCGAGGACGCCGGGGACTCGGCCACGATCGGGCGCCTGCGAGTCAGCCCGGATGCAGTGAACATCGTGCCGGGTCTCGCCGAGTTCAGCCTCGACTATCGCTCCGAGTCCGACGCCAAGCGCGACGCGGGCATCGGGCGGACGCTGGGCGCCGTTCGCAGCCAGTGCGCGGAGCGCGGGCTCACCGTCACGGTGCAGACCTGGCACGAGGCCGAGACGGTCTCCTGCGCGCGCAGCCTGCAGGATGTGGTGGCCGAGGCGATCGGGGCCGTCGGCGACGACGCCCCCATGCGCCTGTTCAGCGTGGCCGGCCACGACGCGATGTCCATGGCGAGCATCACCGATGTGGCCATGCTGTTCATCCGCTGCCGCCAGGGCATCAGCCACAACCCGGGCGAATCCGTGACGCTGGAGGACGCCGCGCGGGCCTTCACCGCGTACGTGGCGACGGTCGCGGACCTCGAGGTCAGGCTCGGCGGCCGCTCGTGAACCCCGGCAGCGCCGACAGCCGGGACCGCCCCGCCGTCCCGGACATCCGGGAGCGCATCGCCGGCCTCATCCTCGAGCTGCCCCCGCAGGAGCGCCGTGCCGCCGCCTACCTGCAGGATCACCTGGAAGAGGCCGCCGGATACACGTCCACCGAGCTCGCGGAACTCGCCGGGGTATCGAAGGCGACCGTCAGCCGGCTGTTCCGGTCGCTCGGGTTCGAGACCTTTCGCGAGGCGAAGGCGCAGCTGCGGGCGGTGCGGCCGGGGGCGCCGCGCCCGGCGGTCCCCGACTCCGGCCCGGAGACGCACTTCCGGGTCGAGGCGCGCAATCTGCAGCGGGCGGCGGCGGCCCTGTCGGCCGCGGCGCTGGCGACCGCCGCCCGCCGTATCCGCGAGGCGCGCCGGGTGGCGGTGGTGGGCCTGCGCAACGGGTACCCGATCGCCCTGCACCTGCGCGAGCAGCTGGTGCAGGTACGCTCCGGGGTCGTGGCCCTGCCGGCGCCCGGGCAGTCGCTGGGGGAGGAGATCGCCGACTTGGACGCTGGCGACCTGGCCATCCTGGTGGCGGTGCCGCGGCGGTCGGCCGCGCTGCCTCGGCTGATCGCGGCCCTGCGTCGTCGCCGCGTCCCGCTGGTCGCCCTGGGCGACGCCGTTGCCCGTTCGATGGTGGCGGATGCGGTGGCGTTCTTCGAGACCCCGGTCCAGTCGGCCGGGGCGTTCTTCAGCTACGCCGCGGCGATGAGCACCGCCTGCCTGCTCGCGAACGCGGTGGCGGCGGACGAGGGCGCGCCCGAGATGCGGCGCCGGGTCGAGCAGATCGGTCGCGCCTTCCAGGAACTCGCCGAGTTGGATGAGGGCCCCGATCTGGACGCCTAGCAGAGGGGCCGCCGGGCGGTTCAGCGATGTCCGGATACCGGAGCCTGCGTCGGCGCCCCGCGGCCCGCCGTCAGGCCCCGAGCGTGTGCCGTCCGGTGGCGTCCACGGTCTCCAGCGCTTCGACCAGGCCGGTCTCCAGCTGGTAGCGGGCGCCCACGATCCGCACCGCTCCGGCGGCGAGGGCGGCGCTGACCACCGGCGAGGCGTCGGCCACGGCGGCGACCGTCCGCTGCAGGTGGATGCGGCCGACGGCGGCCGGGGCCGTGTCGCCGGCGGTGCGGGCCTCGTCCAGGGCGGGCGCCACGGCCGCGACGATGCCGCGGGCGGTGAGCGGGCCGGTGGCGGCGCCGTCCGCGGCGGCGATGGTCCCGGCCACGGCCCCGCAGCTGCTGTGCGCGAGGACGACCACCAGTGACACCCCCAGCGCCTCGATGGCGAACTCGATGCCGGCCAGCGCCGACTCGGAGGCGACCTGGCCGGCGTTGCGGATCACGAACACGTCGCCGAGCCCCTGATCGAACAGCACCTCGATCGGCACGCGCGAGTCGCCGCAGCCGAGCACCACGGCGAACGGCGCCTGGCCCCCGGTGAGCGCGGTCCGGGTGGCGAGAT
>JBDNYM010000075.1:0-4376 GCA_047722305.1 Pseudoclavibacter sp.
ATGACCTCCCGCCCCGTCCCCGGAGCGCCGCCCGTGGCGGTGTTCTGCGACCTGGACAACACCCTGATCCGCGGCGCCAGCACCTTCCTGGCCGGTCGCGGGCTCATCGCGCAGGGGTACGTCACCCGTCGCCAGCTGCGGGCGTTCGCCCTGGACCAGGCACGGTTCATCCTGTTCGGCGAGAACACCAAGGCGCTGTCGCGCATCCAAGACGCGGCCCTGCAGCTGCTGGCCGGCAAGCCCAGCACCGGGCTGGCCGAACTGATGCATGAGCCGATTTACGAGCGGTACCTGGCTCCGCGGCTGTTCCGCGGCACCATCGCCGAGCTGCGACGGCGCCAGGACGCCGGATGCGACGTCTGGATCATCTCGGCCACCGCCCAGCAGATCGCCGACGAGCTCGTCGCCCGCCAGGGCTTCACCGGGGCGCTCGCCACCCGGCTCGAAGTGTGCGATGGAAAGTTCACCGGAGCCGTGGACGGGAAGGTCATCCACGGGCCGGTCAAGGCCGAGCGCGCCCACCGGCTGGCCGCCCAGCGGGGCTACGACCTCGCGGAGGCCTGGGCGTACTCCGATTCGCACAACGACCTGCCTCTGCTGGAGGCCGTCGGCCACCCGGTGGTGGTCAACCCCGACCGGCGGCTGAACCGCGTCGCGCAGGCGCGGCAGTGGCCGCGGCTGCGGCATCGGCGCTGAGGGTGCGGGGCGGCGCGCGGCGCCGAATTCAGGACATCGGCGAGAAACACGCCCCGCGTCCCGAGCTCGGGAGGGGGCGGCCGGATGCCCTGACTTGCGTCACGCGCCCACGCACAGCTCAGGGGATCGGCCATACTCCGCGGACGCGCACCCCGAGTTCGGCGGAGAGCAGCTGAATCCCCTGAGTTGCGCGAGGAAAAGGGACAAAGAGCGCACTCACGGCACACACATCCCGGGAAAAGTGCGGCCGTGTCGTATGCAACGCGCATTAACGCGGAAACGGCACCCGTGGGTGCCGTTCACGTGACGATGAGACTACTTGTTGCGGCGCTGGTGGCGAGTCTTCCGCAGAAGCTTGCGGTGCTTCTTCTTCGCCATGCGCTTGCGCCGCTTCTTAATCACTGAACCCATAGGGGTACCTCACAGACGAAATCCTGGCCACGAGAAGGTCGTGACGACACTCGCGGTATTGTAGCGCACCTGCACCATTCCGACCATGACGGCCGGTGACGCACTACTTGACGCCCCCGGGAAACCATCCGCGCACCGCGTCGACGGCCCCGCCGATCGCACGCCCGGCTGCGGCCGTCCACCGACCGGTGGTGCGAGCCAGAGAGGATGCGCTGGGGGGAGGGAAGCCGAGCCGGTCGGCCTGCAACGAGGTGGCCTTGTAGCCATCGGGACCGGCTGCGGCCGCGCCATCCGGGGCACCCGCGGGCGCGGCGACGGATTCCGGCACCGGTTCGGGCGGAAGGAAGCCCGAGACCCAGCCAGAGATGGGGGCGAATCCGCCCAGGTCGACGTGGTAGAAGCGTCGCTGGCCCTCTTCGCGCACCGATACCAGCCCCACGTCGCGCAGCACCTTCAAGTGCTTGGAGATAGTCGGCTGCGTGAACCCAAGTCGTTCGACCAGCGTCCCGACGTTCAGCTCACCACCGTCTTCGGCGAGGCAGGAGAGAATCCTGCGCCGAGTCTCATCGGCGACCGCATCGAACGCATCAGCCATGACCCCACGATAGCGTCATCCGGGTGCGCCATGACACCATCCGCCGACACGGGCGGGGATGAGACGGCGACCTCGGGACCCGACCTCGCCGCGAAACCTGCCCTACTCCCCGCCCCGCAGCTTGGCGGCGTGGGCGAGCGCGGCCTGCAGGGCCGCCAGCATGGTGTCGTCGAAACCGCCCTGCTGCAGCACGGCGACGGCTTGCTCGGTGGTGCCGCCAGGGGTGGTGACGGCGGCACGCAGCTCGGCCGGGGTGCGGCCGGTGGCGCGCAGCAGTTCGGCGGTGCCGATGAACGTCGACTCGACCAGCCGGCTGGCCTGGTCGGCGGAGAGCCCGAAGCGCTGCGCCGCGGCGGTGAACCGCTCGACGAAGAACGCGAAGTACGCCGGCCCCGAACCGGACACGCCGCCGAGGAGACCGAGCTGCGGCTCCGACACCACCAGCACGTCTCCGGCAGCCTCGAAGACGGCGACCGCCTGCCGCACCGCGTCCTCCGGGACCCCCGCGGCGACGGAGATGCCGGTGATGCCGGCCCCGACCTGTGCGGGCGTGTTCGGCATGGCGCGCAGCAGGCGAACGCCGGCGGGAAGGTGGCTGCCCATGTCGGCCAGGGTGACGCTCCCCGCGATGCTGATGACCGTCGCTTCCGGACGCAGTCCGTCGGCGATCTCGTCGAGCAGTGCGCCGATCTGCCCCGGCTCGACGCCGAGCACCACGATGTCGGCAGCCGCGGCTGCAGTGCGGTTGGCCGCGGCATCCTCCGCCACGCTCTGGACGTTCAGCCCGGGATGCGCCGCACGCAGGACCGCAGCACTCGCCGCCGAGTGCGTGGTGGCAACCACGGATGCGGGATCGGCGCCGGCCCGCAGCAGGCCGGACAGGATCGCCCCGGCCATCGACCCGGCGCCCAGAAAGGCGACGGTCCGACCGGAGAGGGCGGGAGAGAGGACGGCGGGGGCAGCGGAATCAGACATGGGGGCAGTCTACGGTCCGGCCGCTCACCCCTGCCGCAACCGCCCGAAGAAGCGGCGCAGCTGCGTCCCACACGCGTCCGCGAGCACGCCCGGGATGACCTCGACCTGGTGGTTGAGCCGCCGGTCGCGCAGCACGTCGTAGCGCGATCCGGCTGCACCGGCCTGTTCATCCCACGCCCCGAAGATGACCCGAGGGATGCGGGCCGACAGGATGGCCCCCGCGCACAGCAGGCACGGCTCCAAGGTGACGACCAGGGTGGTGTTCGGCAGCTGCCACGACCCCCAGGCCTGGCAGGCTCGCCGGATGGCCAGCACCTCGGCGTGGGCGGTCGCGTCCTGGGTGCGCTCGCGCTCGTTGCGAGCGCTGGCGACCACCTGTCCCAGGGCGTCGATGACGAGCGCTCCGACCGGCACGTCACCGTCGACCGGGGCCTTGGCCCCCTCGGCGAGGGCCTGCCGCATCCACCCGTCGAAGATCGGGGAATGCGCGATGGACACCGGAACCTCCTCGCCGCGCCGAACCGACGGCGCTGCACCATACGTACACTGAAGATCATGCGCGTTCATGTCTCGGAGCACCCGCTGGTCGCCCACAAGATCACGTTGCTGCGTGACCAAGATACGCCGTCGGCGACCTTCCGCCAGCTGGCCAACGAACTGGTCACCCTGCTGGCCTTCGAGGCCACCTCGGACCTTCCGCTGCAGGACGTCCCCGTCACCACGCCGGTGACTGCCACGACCGGCCCCAAGCTGGCCGGTCCCAAGCCGCTGGTGGTGCCGATCCTGCGCGCCGGGCTGGGGCTGCTGGACGGCATGACCGCACTGCTGCCGATGGCCGAGGTGGGCTTCCTGGGTCTGGTGCGCGATGAGACCACGCTGCGCCCCAGCACCTACGCCGAGCGGCTGCCGCAAGACTTGTCCGGCCGCCACTGCTTCGTCGTCGACCCCATGCTCGCCACCGGCGGCACGCTCATCGCGGCCGTGCAGTACCTGCGCGAGCATGGGGCCGAGCGCATCACCTGCATGTGCCTGATCGGCGCCCCGGAGGGGCTGCGGGCGGTCGAGAAGGCCGCCGCCGGGTCGGATGTCGACATCTTCCTGGGCGCGCTCGACTCGCACCTCAACGAGCACGGATACATCGTGCCGGGGCTCGGCGACGCCGGTGACCGCCTGTACGGCGTCTGCGACTGAGCCGGAGCCCAGGCATCCTGCCACCCCGCCCCGAGGATGCGGGGGATGCGCATCCCCACTCCTGCCGCACCGGCCGTCATCTTTCGTCATCTGGGGAACGACCGCGTTTGACACCGCCCCCCGGACCGAGGATGATCAATCCCATGACCGCATCAGTGCAAACCGCATTCGTCCGTCGCGAGGTGACGAACGGCAGCCCGGTCATGATGATGGTCGCCAGCGCTGAGATGTGCTGTCGAATGTGCCGCTGAACGCCGCACCCTTCCCCATTCGTTCAGCGTTCGCCGCGTAGGCATACCTTCCACTCCCCCTCTTGAGCAGGGCCCGGAGTCCGTCGTGTGCCGCACTCCCACATTCGACTTCGCCCGTTCGGGCCCCACGAAAGCGCACTCATGACCATCACCCTCAAATTCACATATCCGAGCCCACCCGAAATGCGCAGCGCGCGGAAGCCCGATGCTGAGAGAAAAAAGAACAATAGCGGGGCGCAGCGGGGGGGGGGGGGGGG
>JBDNYM010000076.1:0-4292 GCA_047722305.1 Pseudoclavibacter sp.
TCGAGGTGGAACGGCCGCTGAAGGAGCTGGGGCTGGATTCGCTGATGTCGGTGGAGCTGCGCAACGGGCTGGGTCGGCTGACCGGGACAACGCTGCCGGCAACGCTCGCATTCGACCATCCGACATCCGCGGCGATCGCGAAGTACCTGATGGAGAAGGTACTGCTTATGCCAGCGTCTCAGCCGCCGGTGGCCGCCGTGTCTGTCGCCGGGGCAGTGGACGAGCCGATTGCAATTGTTGGGATCGGCTGCCGGTATCCGGGCGGGGTGAGCGATCCCGAGACGTTCTGGCGCCTGCTGGAGGAAGGCCGGGACGTGGTCAGGGAGATACCGGGCGAGCGCTGGGACGTGGATGCGCTCTACGATGCCGATCCTGACGCTGCGGGCAAGATGACGACGCGTTACGGCGGCTTCCTGTCGGAGATTGACCGCTTCGATGCAGGGTTCTTCGGTATTGCGCCGCGTGAAGCGGTGAGCATGGACCCGCAGCAGCGGCTGCTGCTTGAGACGGGCTGGGAGGCGCTGGAGCGAGCGGGCATCCCCGCGGAACGCCTTGAGGGCAGCAGCACCGGCGTATTCGTGGGGCTAATTTACCAGGAGTATGGAACACTCGGAGCCGGGCTGGTGGGTCTTTTTGGCCAGGTTAGGCCGGGCAACGTGGGGGGGGGGGGGGGGGGGCTGCTGAGCTCCTCGCGGGGGCTGGAAGGCCCGAGCATGACAGTGGACACGGCGTGCTCGTCTTCGCTGGTAACGGTACACCTGGCATGCCAGTCGCTGCGGCAGGGAGAGTGTTCGCTGGCACTCGCAGGTGGTGTCGCGCTGATGCTGACACCGACCCCGTTCGTGGAATTCAGCCGGCTGCGCGGTCTCGCGCCGGACGGCCGGTGCAAGTCATTTTCGGAAGATGCGGACGGGACCGGCTGGTCCGAAGGCTGCGGCATGCTGGTTCTCGAGCGCCTGTCGGATGCGCGCCGGAACGGACATACGGTGCTTGCGGTCATTCGTGGCTCCGCAGTGAACCAGGACGGGCGCAGCAACGGACTGACAGCCCCGAATGGTCCGTCGCAGGAGGCGGTGATCCGTCGGGCCCTGACGCAGGCCCGGTTGGCTCCGGCCGAGATCGGCTACGTTGAGTGCCACGGAACGGGGACGAAGCTCGGCGACCCGATTGAGGTGCAGGCGCTGGGGGCCGTGCTCGGGGAAGGGCGGGAGCCGGAGCAGCCGGTGATCATCGGCTCGGTGAAGAGCAATATCGGACATACACAGGCGGCAGCCGGCGTCGCGGGTCTGATCAAGGTGGTTCAGTCGCTGCAGAAGGGCCGGATCCCACGGAACCTGCACTTTGCCGCTCCCAATCCGCTGATCGCCTGGGACGAACTGCCGGTAAGGGTGGCGGCGGAGCCTGTTGCCTGGCTGCGCAACGGTGTGGCGCGGATTGCCGGTGTGAGCTCGTTCGGGGTGAGCGGGACGAACGCGCATGTGATCGTCGAGGAAGCTCCGGAGACGACGGACAGGCCGGAAGTGTCGGTACCACGGATGGCGGAGCTGGCAGTACTGTCGGCCAAAAGTGCCGAAGCGCTCACGGCGGTAGCTTCCCGGCTTGCCGAGCACGTCAAGGATCACGACGAGCAGTCGCTCGGAGACATTGCCTACAGCCTGGCGACGACACGGAGCCACCACGAGCACCGGCTGGCACTGACCGTGTCGACGCGGGCAGAACTGGTGAGCGGCCTGGAAGCGGCGGCACGCGGTGAATTGCCGGCTGGGGCAGCACGTGGCGAGGGTCGGGTCCGGGGCAAGACGGCGTGGCTGTTTACAGGCCAGGGATCGCAGCGGATCGGCATGGGGCGCGGCCTTTACGAAGAGTGGCCAGCGTTCCGCACGGCGCTGGAAGAGGCCTGGTCGGCGCTTGACCCGCACCTCGATCGTCCGTTGCGCGACGTGATGTGGGCTGAGCCGTCGGAGGCTTGGCGGCTGGACGAGACAGAGTGGACGCAGCCGGCCCTGTTCGCCCTGGAGGTGGCACTTGCGGCGCTGTGGCAGTCGTGGGGTGTTGAGCCGGACGTGGTGGCGGGACACAGCGTCGGTGAACTGTCGGCGGCGTATGTGGCTGGTGTGTTCTCGCTGGCCGATGCGGCCCGGCTTGTCGTGGCGCGTGGCCGTCTGATGCAGGCGCTGCCACAGGGTGGGGCAATGGCATCGATCGCGGCGCCGGAAGCCGAGGTGGTCGCCGCCGCTGCGACGCAGGGCGAGCAGGTTTCGATCGCGGCGGTAAACGGTCCGTCGTCGATCGTGATCTCGGGGCCGGAGAAGGACGTTCTTGCGATCGTGGAGTTCTTTGCGGCGCAAGGCACACAAACGCACAGGCTAACGGTTTCCCATGCGTTCCATTCGGCATTGATGGAGCCGATGCTGGAAGAATTCCGGCAGGTGGCTGCGTCGGTGGAGTATCGGCCGGCGCGGATCGCCATGGCGAGCAATGTCAGCGGAAAGATGGAAGACGAACTGTCGAGCGCCGATTACTGGGTGCGGCATGTGCGTGAAGGCGTTCGTTTTGCTGACGGGATCGCGGCTCTGCACGCGGCGGGTGTGACGGAATATCTGGAGATCGGTCCGCGTCCGACGCTGCTTGGTCTGGTTCCGGCATGTCTGCCGGAGACGGCGGAACCTGTGCTGGCGGCGAGCCTTCGTCCGGACCGGTCAGAACCTGCTGGCGTGCTGGCTGCGCTTGGAGCGCGCTACGCACGGGGCGGTCGGGTGGAGTGGCGGGAGCTGTTCCCGCAAGGACGGCGGCCGGTGGCGCTGCCGACCTATCCGTGGCAACGGCAACGGTACTGGGTTGCTGCGGCGCAGCAGCAGGTTGGACAAACAACCGGGCATCCATTGCTGGGGATGCGGATGCCTGTAGCCGGGGTCGGACTAGGGATATATGAAGCGGTTCTGTCGGCTGCGGAACAGCCCTGGCTGTACGACCATCGGGTCGGTGTGTCAGCATTGATGCCGGGAGCTGGAATAGCGGAACTGGTTCGGGCCGCCGGGGAAGATTGGTTTGACGATCCCGCGGTGGAGATATCGTCGCTGGTGCTGCGGTCGCCGCTGGTATTGGCCGAGCAGGACGGCCAGCGTATTCAGGTGGTGGTCCGAGAAGAGGACGGACTGACGGAAGCGCTGGTCTACAGCCGGCGCGCCAGCGCGTCGGCAGACGCGGAATGGATCCTGCATGCGAGCGGGGAGCTGCGGATTTCGGGCGTGAGCGAGCCGGGGCGGATTGATCCCGAGGCGCTTCGGGCACGCTGTGGCGAGCGCATCGACGTGACGCAGGTATATGAGAATTATACGTCGATTGATCTGAATTACGGTCCGGCGTTCCAGGGTCTGCAGAGCTTCTGGCGTGGTTCTGGCGAGGTGTTCGCCGAGGTGGCGTTGCCGGATGAGGTTGACGGGGCGGAGCGCTATGGGGTGCATCCGGCCTTGCTCGACGCCGCATTCCAATCCCTCTGCGGCATTGCCGAAAGTCAGGAACTGTCACTGCCGTTTGCGATGGAGCGGTTGATCGTACATGCGGCTGGCGCGTCGGCGGCGCTCGTGCATGTCCGGCGTCGTGAGGGAACCGGCGAAGGTCTTGCGGTGGACGTGACCCTGGCGGACGCACGTGGTGAAGTTCTTGCTGAAGTGATCGGGCTGAGTGTCCGGCCTGTTGTGGCGGACGCAGTTCCTCGTGGGCCGGCGATTGCGAACGCGCTCTATCAGCTGGACTGGTCTGCGTGTCCGCCGCCACGGCGAGTGCCGCCATCCGGGCGGTGGCTGGTCGTTGCCGGAGAGCATGACGACGCTGCCGGGGGTGTGATCGAACGCCTGCGGGCGGCAGGAGCATGGTGCGAGCGGGTTGACGTTGACGGACTGTCCGACGCGCCGTTGGCGGAACACGTCGTATGCCTGTGGCAGCGTGGGAACGATGATGACGATGGTGAGGCTGCGCTGCGTCTGGCGAGTGCGGGTCTGTCGGTGGTTCAGCTGCTGTCGGCCCGTGCGCCGGTGCCCCGCCTGCTATGGGTGACACGGGGCGCCGTCGCGGTGACCGAACAGGAGCCCGCGGACGTGGCGCAGGCGTCGCTCTGGGGTCTTGGGCGCACTGTCAGGCAGGAGCATCCGGAACTCGACTGCACGCTGATCGACGTTGAGACCGGGGCTTCGGCAGAGATGGTCTTTGACGAACTCTGCGCAGTGGACGACGAACGGGAGATTGCGCTGCGAGACGGGGAACGTCATGTGGCGCGTCTGATACGGGCGACG
>JBDNYM010000077.1:0-3315 GCA_047722305.1 Pseudoclavibacter sp.
AAACGACTTTTCGCAAGGTAAGTTTCAAGATGAGCGTCAAAAACTTTTTAATATTCAGCATAATAGTGAATTAACAGAACAAGAAAAATGGTGTGCTATTGATAAAGTTAAATGTCTCTCCTTAGGAACAACCGAAAAACAAGCGTTAGTTGAACAAGATCAAAAAACCAGAGATCAAGCAAGGCAAGAATTCCTTGCTGAACTCCGAAAAAGATTTGGAAATCATTCTTAAAATTATTAGAGAGTTTACAAATGAATTGATTTACCTTAAATTAAATAAGTATTTAAATAGTATTACAAAAAATTAATGTTTTAATTTATCATATGGGTTTGATAAAAAATTTCAATTTCCCCTGTGTCAATCAATGCCTAAGTAGTTTGATTGAATTTTCTATTTGTTAACATAACATGTTTTTAAGAAAGGATTTTCCTCCCATGACACTATCTGAAAAACTAAAATATTGTAGAGCACAAAAGAAATTAACACAAGCACAAATTGCTGCTCAATTAAACATCTCAAGAAAAACGATATCAAATTGGGAAAATGCACGTAGTTTCCCAGATATAGCTAGTCTAAGAAAGCTGAGTAACATATACAATGTATCTCTCGATGATCTATTACAGGATAGTCATTTAATTGACACTAATAATCTACAAAAAAACCACTTCAATGCCAAGGTTATTAAACTTACTTATTGTCTGAATGTTGTACTCTGCATACTATCATATTTTGAGTTCTTTAACTTTAAATCTCCCCATATGCCAATAATCTTTTTTTTGTTGCTTAGTAATTTAATTATATATACATATTACTTGTTTCACTTTTTAAGTTGGAATGTATTTAAAAAACATTTGTTAGTTTATATTTTTTTATTTATAATTTTATTTACAATTTATACTTTTTTAAATGTTTTTTTTATAGGAACCTCTGATTTCTTGATACATGCCGATCCTTATTTTATTTTTGGATTCTCCTTTGGACGTTTAACCTTAACCCTTGGGGTTACGCTTAGTTCAGAAGTAATTCTATTGTTTAAAACACATCCATAGTTAACTACTTTAAAACAAATAGACTTGAAAATATTCCTTCTATAATTTGTCTGAAGTGAGATTGCTTTATTTTTCGACCTCCACATACTTTTTGTAATTCTTCATCTGATAAATATTTAATTTTCATTATTCTTATTCTCCCAATCTTTGCTATCATTACACTTGATATTGTGTTCCACACATATAGAAGTAACTAAATTAAAATCAACATTTTTTATATTTGCATAAGTACATCGAATAAATTGTAGTACAGTCAACTAAATAGCCTCCGAGTTCTTATTAAGATGGTTGTTTAGTTGACTGTACTACAATTTATTAACATTTAAAATATTTTAATGTTTCATAAATTTATTTAAAGCTAACAATTACCATGACCATAATTTGCAAAGCGGTTGACGCTGCAAGTAAAAGCTTGCCCCCAATTTACTTTGCAACCATGTTTTTTTGTACAGCTAACTCCATTTCCGTAATATTTTCCTCCCGTTATCTTTAATAGTTCTTTTTCTGACAGCGCTATTTCTTTCTTCATTTCATGTTCCTCCTAAATTGACAATTAATTATGATGTGGTATATTTTCTAGCAAGCTATAAAATTGAGATTTATCTGAAAAATCTGCCATGTATCTACCATTTAACCCTGCTCGTTGCCCTAACACTCCTAAATCAATTATTAGTTTTTCCTCATTACTTGGAAAGTGCATTTTATACTGCATAGCAACACTTCTAATGTAGTTAACTAACTTATTTAGTAAAGCTTCTGGATTTTTAACATCCTCCAAATTTTTGTACACTTGTTTCAAAACATCAATTATATCTAGAAGGCCAGAATTCTTATAGTCATAGCTTTCCAAGTAATTAACCAATAAACAAATTTTCTTTGCAGCCTCTTTTCTTATAGCATCTTCTTTCAAAAAAACACCCCCTCTCTAATTTGCATATTTATATTTTTTTAATGTTTGCAATTGATTTAATGGTATATTTGATCCTATATATTCATGGATTACTTTACTGTGTTTTATAAGTACAATGGTTGGTGTTCCTTGTAACTTGATTTTGTTATCCATAATATCAATAAAGCTTTGTGTTAATTCGCTTTGTGAAACACTATCAACATCTAAATAATAAATAGAAATGGTACTTGTATTCATAAATGAGTTTAAAGTAGGGGAGAAAGCCCGGCAATATTTGCATTCCTTATAGCCAATAAACAATACAAAGGTTTCCTCGCTATTAAATTTTGTTATCAGCTCCGTAGTAGAAATCGGAATAGTTTTTTTAATATTTTCTTCGTATTCATCTTGAGATACTAAATATTGGTTCTGCGTCTTGTTTTGTTGAGAAGTCAGTTGATTATTAACGCTAGCCTGAATGTCAGGTGTTTGTAAAAATAAGACGATAATCCCCACAAAGAATAAAATAAAAAAGAAAAAGTATGTTTTATGTGCTTTTAAATTCATTATGCATATCCCTCCAAATAAGAAAATTTATGCTTTCTAGTTTACAAATGAACTTTTCTTTGTATTTGAATATATCCAGTTGCAATTTCAAAAGCAAGCTTAGTTATAAAGACATTACATGTCTTATATTCATGGACAAGAAAATTCCTTTTTTCATTTATGTGTTAATTAAGTGTAATTGATTAACAACAGTTTGTTTAAAGTGAAGTGACTTTAAAGATAGTACTTCCATGGGTGCAATAAATAAAAAATTTTCTTGAGGGTGTTAAAAATCCTAGAAAAAACTTGAAGTTAGAATTGCTGGTAATTGGATCAATATTGATTGGAGAGAAACCAATATTACAGCTGGTTTAAGAAACTCCAAATTTTGAAGATGACGATTTATCAGAAATAATAGCAACCTGGGTATTAAAAAATTTGCTGCTACAACGTTATAGAGACAATGAATGCAACTAGCGTAAGAAGATCAATGTTGACATAAAGCAGAAAAAGCGATAATCTAAATTTGCAATATATATATTGCAAAAAGGATGGTTTATATGAATAAAGTAAAAAAATACAGAAAAAAAAAGGCTTATCTCAAATGAAATTAGCCAGTAAAGCTGGCGTGACAAGGCAAACCATAACCTTAATAGAAAATAACAAGTATAATCCATCGTTAGCGTTGTGCCTTAAAATTGCTAAAGCTTTAGACAGTGACTTAAACAGTCTTTTTGGGGAGGAATGAGGAATAGAAAATGAATACAAAAATAATAACCAAGATGATAAAATTTTTTTACGGTATAGAGGGTTTATTAGATGAATACAAG
>JBDNYM010000078.1:0-2622 GCA_047722305.1 Pseudoclavibacter sp.
GGGGGGGGGCCCTCCTTGGTATGGGGCCCGCGGCGCGGGGGCGCCCCCCCCCATTCAGGATGCGCACCCGACACCGACCGCCGTCGTCGTAGGCACGTGGCTCGACATCCGAGTGACGCTACCGCACAGCGATCGCCTGCGCCCCGGATATTTTGAAAGCCAAGACCGGCGTCACTCCGCGGATCACGAGTCGAGCCATCCCAGGCTCAGCACCGGTCAGGGGGCAGGAGCGCACGCTCCTGCGGCGCAGTCTCCTGCCGCCCCTACTTCGCCGTGGCCGCAGCACTCGCCGAAGCCTGCTGCAGCGTCTGCTGCACTTTCGCGTGGATGGCCGAGTAGTCGGGCACGGCGGGGTTCACGAGGGGCGGCACGAGCTCGAGGTTGGTGATGGGAAGTTTGCGGGATTTGTCGGCGAGGTCGACGAATTGCCCGAGGGCGTTCTGCGGGACGTTGGTGTGGACGAATTCGGGGCTGGCCTTGGCGACGTCTTGGAAGCGGGTGAGCAGGGTGGCGGGGGTGAATTGCTGGATGAGCGCCGCCTGGAGCTGCCGCTGCCGCTGCATGCGGTCGTAGTCGGTGGTGAGTTTGCGGCTGCGGGCGTACCAGAGGGCGGTCTGTCCGTCCATGTGCTGGCGGCCGGGGTTGACGTAGCCGTGGTATTTGAGGTGGCCGTCGGGGCCGTCCACGAACACGACTTTCTGGGGGACGTCGATGGTGAGCCCGCCGAGGGCGTCGACGATCTGGGAGAACCCGGCCATGTCGACCATGACGTAGTACTGCACGGTGAGCCCGGTGACGGCGGAGGCGGCGTCGAGGACGGTGAGGGCCCCGATATCGGTGTTCTGGTAGCGCTGGCCGGTGTAGAGGTCTTTGTGGTTGTAGGCCTCGGTGTAGAGGTAGTCGATGAGGCAGTTGTCGCCGCAGTTGTAGCCGTAGGGGTAGATCTTGGCGAGGGGGCTGCCGCCGAGGGGCACGCGTTCGAGGTTGCGGGGGATGCCGATGATGGTGGAACTGCCGGTGGTGGCGTCGACGCTGACGACGGAGAGGGAGTCGGGGCGGAGCCCTTCGCGGCCGGCGCCGGAGTCGCCGCCGATGAGCAGGAAGTTGTAGCGGCCGTCGACGGGGGCGACGGCGCCGTTCTGGGCGAAGAGCTTGCCGATGAGGTCGCGGGTGGAGCCGACGGTGTTGTAGGCCCAGGCGGCGCCGCCGACGCCGGCGACGAGAGCGGCGACCGTGAGCAGCGACACGGCGATGGCGGCGCCCCGGCGTGCCCGTCCGAGGCGCAGTGAGCGGAAGGTGTCGACGGTGAGGATGAGCCACAGGACGGTGCCGAGCGCGATAAGCACTTGCAGGGCGACGAGCACGAAGGGGTTCGTGAGGATGGTGGTGATGGCGCCGAGGCCTGTGGCGGTGGAGATCCAGGCGGCGATGAGGGCGGCCACGGCGATGAGCCAGCAGGTGAGGCCGATGCGTCCGAGGCGTCTATGCCCGATGAGGAGCTGCGGCAGCCCGGGGATGAGGAAGTTGATGACGATCAGCCACCAGGCGCGCCGGGTCATGAGGGCCCGATCGTCGGGGTCGGGCGCCCGGAGGGGGGCTTCGATGGAGGGGTCGCTCACTGGTGGGCTGGCCGTTCGGCGATGGTGTGCTGCAGGGCGGCGTTCTTGGCGTCGACCATGCGTTCGAGGCCGGCGGCGTAGTCGGCGAGCCGGTCGGCGAGGGCGGGGTCGGCGGCGGAGAGGATGCGGGCGGCGAGCAGGCCGGCGTTCTTGGCTCCGCCGATGGAGACGGTGGCGACAGGGATGCCGGCGGGCATCTGCACGATGGAGAGCAGGCTGTCCATGCCTTTCAGCGCCTTGGATTCAACCGGCACACCGAGCACAGGCAGACGGGTCCATGCCGAGCACATTCCTGGCAGGTGGGCAGCGCCGCCCGCTCCGGCGATGATGACAGAAAGGCCGCGTTCCACTGCTGTTCGGGCATAGTCCGCCAAGCGGTCAGGGGTCCGGTGAGCCGAAACGATCTTGGTTTCATATGTCACGCCGAGCACTTCGAGCGTGGCGGTCGCGTGCTGCATGGTTTCCCAGTCGGACTGGCTTCCCATGATGACACCAACGCGGGCACGCGTATCGTCTTCGTCCGTCACACCGCTGCGCTTGGCGAGATCGGTGTCAGGCTGATCTTCTATATTGTCCATGGTTCGTCAAATCTTGCCTGTCAGGCGATGTTGTCGGGGATAAGGCGGCTCTCTATCCACGTGATCTCATCCTTGAGGAGGAGCTTCCGCTTTTTCAGTCGCTGGAGTTGCAACTGATCCATCGGTTCCTTGGCCAGACGGTCGATGACCGTATCCAGGTCTCGGTGTTCACTCCGCAGCTCATGCAGGCTGCGAAGCATACTTTCCCGGTCACGCAGCATCGCACCTCCGGCATTCAATCCTTTTGTGCCGCCCATCATTTGGTCTCCCGTTCACATATCCGGGAGTGGCGGCAACTTGTTACGGCCACGTTAAGCCAGCAAACGATCCGACACCAGAGCCTGAGAATGGTTCTGCCGGGATAAGTCTCATGCGCGGTAGAAAATTGACCTCACAAACATGAATAAATTTTCATGATAAAATGG
>JBDNYM010000079.1:0-2520 GCA_047722305.1 Pseudoclavibacter sp.
ATTGTGGCGAAGGCTTCGATTGCGGCGTTGAACAAGCATTTGGTGTTGGCGAAGATGGCTGTGGAGGAGACTGGGCGTGGTCTGGTCGAGGACAAGGCCACGAAGAACATTTTCGCGTGCGAGCATGTGACGAACTATCTGGCCAGGCAGCGCACGGTGGGCGTGATTGGCGAGGATGACGTCAACGGGATCGTGGAGATCGCGGAGCCGGTTGGTGTGGTGGCTGGGGTGACGCCGGTGACGAATCCGACGTCGACGGCGATCTTCAAGTCGCTGATCGCGTTGAAGACGCGCTGTCCGATAGTGTTCGGCTTCCATCCCTTCGCGCAGCGGTGTTCGGTGGAGGCGGCGCGCGTGGTGCGTGACGCGGCGGTCGCGGCCGGTGCGCCCGCGGATTGCATCCAGTGGATCGAGCATCCCTCGATCGAGGCGACGGGAGCGTTGATGAGGCATCCGGGCATCGCGACGATTCTCGCGACGGGTGGTCCGGGCATGGTCAAGGCCGCGTATTCGTCGGGCAAGCCGGCCTTGGGCGTGGGTCCGGGCAACGCTCCGGCGTATGTGGACAAGGACGTGGACGTCGAGCGTGCGGCGAACGATCTGGTCCTGTCGAAGCATTTCGACTATGGGATGATCTGCGCGACGGAGCAGGCGATCATCGCGCACGCGGACGTGTACGGCCGTCTGGTCGCGGAGCTGAGGCGTCGCAGGGCGTACTTCGTGAACGCGGACGAGAAGGCGAAGCTCGAACGGTACATGTTCGGCGTCACCTCGTATTCGGGCGGCAGGCCGAAGCTGAACAGCGTGGTGCCGGGCAAGTCTCCCCAGTTCATCGCCGAGGCCGCAGGGTTCACGATTCCCGGGGACGCGACGATCCTGGCGGCCGAGTGCCGGGAGGTCGGCGAGATGGAGCCCTTGACGATGGAGAAGCTCGCCCCGGTGCAGGCCGTGTTGAAGGCCAAGGACAGGGAGCAGGCGTTCGTCATGTGCGAGCGGATGCTCGAGCACGGGGCGGGCCACACGGCCGCGATCCATACCAACGACGAGCAGCTGGTGCGCGAGTACGGCATGCGCATGCACGCGTGCCGTATCATCTGGAACCAGCCGAGCTCGCTGGGCGGCATCGGCGACATCTACAACGCCATCGCCCCGTCATTGACTTTGGGCTGCGGCTCGTATGGCGGCAACTCGGTGTCGGGCAACGTGCAGGCCGTGAACCTGATCAACGTCAAGCGCATCGCGCGGAGGAACAACAACATGCAATGGTTCAAGATCCCGGCGAAGACCTACTTCGAGGCGAACGCGATACGCTATCTGCGCGACATGCACGGCATCAGGAAGGCCGTGATCGTGTGCGACAGGGTCATGGAGCGGCTGGGCATCGTGGACAAGGTCGTCGACCAGCTGCGCGCCCGAGCCGAGCGGGTGACGTTCCGCATCATCGACTACGTCGAGCCCGAGCCGAGCGTGGAGACCGTCGAGCGTGGCGCGAGGATGATGCGCGACGAGTTCGAGCCCGACACGATCATCGCGGTCGGCGGCGGCAGTCCCATGGACGCGGCGAAGATCATGTGGCTGCTCTACGAGCATCCCGAGATCACGTTCGCTGACGTGCGCGAGAAGTTCTTCGACATCCGCAAGCGCGCCTTCAAGATCCCCCCGCTGGGCGACAAGGCGAAGCTCGTGTGCATCCCGACCTCGTCGGGCACGGGTTCCGAGGTGACCCCGTTCGCGGTCATCACCGACCACAGGACCGGGTACAAGTATCCCATCACCGACTACGCGCTCACCCCTTCCGTGGCGATCGTGGACCCGGTGCTGGCACGCACCCAGCCACGCCGGCTCGCCTCGGACGCGGGCTTCGACGCGCTGACCCACGCGATCGAGGCGTACGTGTCGGTGTATGCGAACGACTTCACCGACGGCATGGCCCTGCACGCGGCGAAGCTGATCTGGGACAACCTCGACCCCTCGGTCAACGAGAAGGACCCCGAAGCCAGGAAGGCCGCGCAGGAGAGGATGCACAACGCCGCCACGATGGCCGGCATGGCGTTCGGCTCCGCGTTCCTGGGCATGTGCCACGCGATGGCCCACACCATCGGCGCGCTGTGCCACATAGCGCACGGACGCACCAACTCGATCCTGCTGCCCTACATCGTGCGATACAACGGGCAGGTCCCCCAGGAACCCACCAGCTGGCCCAAGTACGGCAAGTACATCGCCCCGCAGCGCTACCAGGACATCGCCAGGAACCTGGGACTGAAGGCCGACACCCCCGAACAGGGCGTGGAAAGCCTCGCGAGCGCCCTCGAGGACTACCGCGACGACAGGCTCGGCATGGACGCGTCCTTCCAGGCCGCGGGCGTGGACGAGGACCACTTCTGGAACATCCTCGACCAGATCGGCATGCGCGCCTACGAAGACCAGTGCGCGCCAGCCAACCCCCGCATCCCCCAGATCGAAGACATGAAGGACATCGCCATCGCCGCCTACTACGGCATCAGCCAACAAGAAGCACAC
>JBDNYM010000080.1:0-2486 GCA_047722305.1 Pseudoclavibacter sp.
GGCCCGGCCCCCCGCCCCCCCCCGGGCCGGCGAAAACACCCCCCCCCCCCCCCACCCCCCGGCCCCCCGCGCCCCCCCCGCCGCCCTGCGCGACCTGGTGCCGCGGGACGTCGTGTTCGTCTCCGAGTCCGGCGTGCGCGGGCCCGAGGATGCCGCCGCCGCCCGGCGCATCGGCGCCGACGCCGTCCTGGTCGGGGAAGCGCTCATGCGGGCCGAGGACGCGGGCGCCCGGCTGCAGGAGCTGCGCGGCGAGACGGGGCCGGCGCACGCCGAGCCGGAGACCGCCGCAGCGCAGGCCATCCCGACCGCTCAGCCCGTCCCCACGCATTCGTTCGAAGACACAGCAGACCTTCACCAGACAGAGGAAGTTCGATGACGAGAACCACCACCGCCGGCGCGACCGGCACCACCACGGCCGGGGCGCAGCCGAACCCGGCGGACCCGCGGGCGCTCGCGGGGCGCTTCGGCCCCTACGGCGGGCAGTACATCCCCGAGACCCTCATGACCGAGCTGCACCGGCTGGAGGCGGCGTACCGCGAAGCCCAGGCCGACCCCGCCTTCCAGCGCCAGCTCGACGACCTGCTGCGCGACTACGCCAACCGCCCATCGCTGCTGTATTCCGCAGACCGCATGAGCGCCGACCTGGGCGGCGCCCACATCTACCTCAAGCGGGAGGACCTCAACCACACCGGCGCGCACAAGATCAACAACGTGCTCGGCCAGGCGCTGCTGGCCAAGCGCATGGGCAAGACCCGGCTCATCGCCGAGACCGGCGCCGGCCAGCACGGTGTCGCCACCGCCACCATCGCCGCCCTGTTCGGTATGGAGTGCGAGGTCTACATGGGCAAGGAGGACACCGTCCGCCAGGCCCTCAACGTGTACCGCATGGAGCTGCTGGGCGCGTCCGTGCACCCGGTCGACTCCGGCACCGGCACCCTCAAGGACGCCATCAACGAGGCCATGCGCGACTGGGTCGGCCGCGTCGACGACACCGCCTACGTGATCGGCTCGGTCATGGGCCCGCACCCCTACCCCACCATGGTGCGCGACTTCCAGCGCGTCATCGGCCGCGAGGCCCGCGCGCAGATCCTGGAGCGCCAAGGACGGCTGCCGGACGCCGTCCTCGCCTGCGTCGGCGGCGGCAGCAACGCCATGGGGATGTTCTACGACTTCATCCCCGACCGGGAGGTGCGCCTCATCGGCTGCGAGGCCGCCGGCCGCGGCGTCGAGACCGCCCAGACCGCCGCCACCATGGCCGTCGGCCGCCCCGGGGTGTTCCACGGGATGAAGTCGTACTTCTGCCAGAACGACGACGGCCAGATCGCCCCCGTCTACTCCATCTCGGCCGGTCTCGACTACCCCGGCATCGGCCCCGAGCACGCCTGGCTGGCTGACACCGGCCGCGCCCAGTACGTGCCCGTCACCGACGACCAGGCCGTGGCGGCGTTCGAATACCTCGCCCGCACCGAGGGCATCGTGTGCGCCATCGAGAGCGCCCACGCCCTCGCCCACGCCATGGAGATCGCCCCCCGGATGTCCCCCGAGCAGTCGCTGATCGTCTGCCTGTCGGGACGGGGCGACAAAGATGTGGCGGCCATCGCCCGCTACCGCGGAAAGGACCTGGAAGATGAGTGAGACCACCACGACCACCAGCGCACCGGAGACCGGCACCGTCCCGGGGGCCCGCATCCGCGCCGCCTTCGCCGCCGGCCCCGCGTTCATCGGCTTCATCACCGCTGGCGACCCCACCCTCGCCGACACCGAGCGGTTCATCCCCGCCCTGCTCGAATCCGGCTGCGACCTGGTCGAGATCGGCATCCCGTTCTCCGACCCCATCGCCGAGGGGCCCGTCATCCAGGGCGCCGACGTGCGCGCGCTGCGGGCCGGCGCCACCACGGACAAGGTCTTCGACATGGTGGGACGGCTGCGGCCGCGCACCGGGGCGCCCCTCGTGTTCATGACCTACTACAACGTCGTGTTCGGCTACGGCCAGGAGCGCTTCTTCGCCCGCTGCGAAGAAGTCGGCATCGACGGCATCATCATCCCCGACCTCCCCTACGAGGAGCAGGGCGAGGCCCGCCCCGTCGCCAACGCCCACGGGGTCGCCCTCATCTCGATGGTGGCGCCCACCTCCGAGCCGGAGCGGCTCACCCGCATCGCGGCCGACTCGCAAGGATTCCTCTACGTCGTGTCGTCGCTGGGCGTCACCGGCGAGCGCAGCCGCATCGCCACCGACCTCGCCCCCATCCTCGACCGGGTGCACGCCGCCACCGGCACCCCGGCGGCCATCGGATTCGGCATCAGCACCCCCGAGCAGGCGGCCCGGATCGCGAAGATCGCCGACGGCGCCATCGTGGGCAGCGCCATCGTGCGGATCGTCGCCGAGCACGGGGCCGAGGCGGAGGGGCCGCTGCGGGACTACGTCGCCGCGATGAAGGCCGCGGTCAGTTCGGCCCGGTGACCGTGGGGGGTGGGGGTGGGGGGGG
>JBDNYM010000081.1:0-2354 GCA_047722305.1 Pseudoclavibacter sp.
CACCTACAAGCCGCCCGCCGACCAGGACCCCCTCGCCCCCACCCAGGGCGACGCCCTCACCGAAGTGCCTGAGCCCGACTACGACGTCGTCGTGTTCGAGAACCGGTTCCCGTCGCTCCAGGGTGGCTGGGAGCTGTACCGCGATGAGCCCCTGCGCCACGAGACCTCGCCCGCCGGCCGCTGCGAAGTCGTCTGCTTCACCTCCGACACCCACGGCGCGTTCAAAGACCTCGGGCACCAGCGCACCCGCACCGTCATCGAAGCCTGGGCCGACCGCACCGCCGAACTCTCCGCCCGCGGCGACGTGCGCCAAGTGTTCGTGTTCGAGAACCGGGGCGAAGAGATCGGCGTCACCCTGCCGCATCCCCACGGCCAGATCTACGCCTACTCGTACCTGCCGCCCTACACCCGGGCCGTGCTCGCCCAAGCCGAACGCTACGACGGCGACCTGCTCGGCGACGCCCTCGACCGCGAACTCCAAGAGGGGACGCGCATCATCGCGCAGACCGAGCACTGGGCCGCCTTCGTGCCCTACGCCGCCAAATGGCCCGTCGAAGCGCAGATCATGCCCCGTCGCGCCGTCCCCGACTTCGCCGCCCTCGACGAAGCCGAGCGCGAAGAGCTCGCCGACCTCTACCCCGACCTCCTCGCCCGCCTCGACCGATTCTTCGACCGGCCCCTGCCCTACATCGCCGCCTGGCACCAGACCCCCAGCGGGTGCGGCGACCGGCTGTCGCGGATGTGGCTCGACGTCTTCTCGCTGCTGCGCTCGCCGCGGAAACTCAAATATCTCGCCGGCTCCGAATCCGGCGTCGCCGCCTGGGTCAGCGACACCACCCCGGAACGGATTGCCTCGCGGCTGCGCGAGGTCGGACAGGAGGCCCACGCATGAGCGGCAACACGGTGGCTGGAAATGCCGCAGCCGGAAAGACCCTGACCGGAACCCCGCGCACCGACGACGTCGACTGGGTGCAGCCCGGCGACGACGCCCAGCTCATCGCCGGGGTCATCGCCGAATTCCGCAGCCGCTACGGCACCGAGCCCGACGGCGTCTGGTCCGCCCCCGGCCGCGTCAACCTCATCGGCGAGCACATCGACTACAACGGCGGCACCGCCCTCCCCTTCGCCATCCCCGAACGCACCTGGGTCGCCGCCGCCCGCCGCCACGACCGGCTGCTGCGCGGCGTGTCCCGGCAGGAAGGCCTGGGCGACGTCGAAATCCCCCTCGACGGCATCCAGCCCGGCCTTGCAGACCGGCTGCCCCCCGAATCCAGCTGGTTCACCTACGTCGCCGGCGTCCCCTGGGCCCTCGGCGGCGGCCCCGCCGGCATGCGCGGCGCCGACTACGCCATCGACTCCACCGTCCCCATCGGGGCCGGGCTCTCCTCCTCGGCCGCCCTGTCCTGCGCGGTGGCACTGGCCTGCGACGACCTCGCCGCTTCGCCTTGGACGCGGCTCTCCGCCACCGACGCCGGCCGTGCCCGACTCGCCCAGGCCTGCATGCGCTCCGAGAACGAAATCGTCGGCGCCAGCACCGGCGGCCTCGACCAAGCCGCCGCCCTCCGCTCCCAGCAGGACGCCGTACTCATCTGCGACTTCCGCGACGACTCCGCCCGCACCCTCGATCTCGGCCTCGACCGGGCCGGGCTCGCCATCCTCGTCATCGACACCCAGACCACCCACCAGCTCAACGACGGCCAGTACGCCGCCCGCCGGCAGGTCTGCGACGACGCCGCCCGGCAGTGGCAGGTGGCGACGCTCCGGGATGCCGTCGACGGGACGGTCACGCCCGAGGCGGCCGCCGAGGCGCTGGAACGCTGGCAGCGGCTCTCCGGCGACGGGGACGGCTCGGTCTCGGTGCGCCGGCTCCGCCACGTCTTCACCGAGATGGCCCGCGTGCAGCAGGTCATCGACACCTTCGACGGGGGCGCTGAACGCCCCGACCGCTGGACACGGCTCGGCGGTCTCCTCGACGACTCCCACGCCTCCCTGCGCGACGACTACCAGGTCTCCTGCACCGAACTCGACGCCGCCGTCGAAGCCGCAGACGCCGCCGGGGCGCTCGGCGCCCGCATGGTCGGAGGAGGCTTCGGGGGCTCCGCCATCGCCCTGCTGCGCGAAGAGGACGCCGAGGCCATCGCGGCGGCCGTCGCGGAGCGGTTCGCGCGCGACGGGTTCGCGGCGCCGCGGTTCCTCCGCGTGGTGCCGTCGGCGCCGGGGCGGCGGGATCGCTGAGAGCCGGCAACTCCGGTTCACCCCTCTGGCAACTCCGGTAATACGCCTTGAGACCTCGGTAATACGTGGGGGGGGGGGGGGGGGGGGGGGGGGGGGGGGGGGGGGGGGGGGGGGGGGGG
>JBDNYM010000082.1:0-2260 GCA_047722305.1 Pseudoclavibacter sp.
CTTCCATTCGGTCGTCACCCTGTCACGCATCGAGGGGCGGTGGCGCTATTCCTTCTGGAGCGAGATCTACGAGACCTCGCTGGCGCTGTTCCTGGTGCGCATCACCATCGTCACCCTGCTGCAGCCGCACAAGGGCAAGTTCAACGTGACGGACAAGGGCGGGCTGCTGGCGCGGGGGTATTTCGACTGGGACGCGGTCTATCCCAACGTCATCCTCGCCGGGGTGCTGTGCGCGGCCCTGCTGCGCGGGGTATTCGGCATCGTGTGGCAGTTCCATGACCGCCTGGCGCTGCAGTCCTTCATCCTGAACACGCTGTGGGTGGTGATCAGCCTGATCATCGTGCTGGCGTCGATCGCGGTGGGGCGCGAGACGCGGCAGACGCGCAACGCGCCGCGCGTAAGCGTGCGGCTGCCCGTGGTGGTGACCGACGCCCATGGCCGGCAGATGGCGGGGCATACGCGCGACATCTCGCTCGGCGGCCTTGCGGTGGGAACGCGGCTTGCGGCGCCGGACATGGTGGGCGGCACGGTCACCGTGCGGTACGACAACGCGCGCGACGGCATCCATGTCGGCGTGCCCGCGCGGGTGCTGGAGGCGCGCGACGGCGCGCTGCGGCTGCAATGGGCCGTGCGCGATCTGGCGGATGAACGCCAGGTGGTCAGCATGGTCTTCGGCCGCAACGACGCGTGGGCCAGCTGGGCGGATTTCGCGCCCGACCGGCCGCTGCGCAGCCTGGCGATGGTGTGCCGCATCATAGGCGGGCTGCTGCGGCGGCGCCCGGCGGAGGCGCCGCGCGACCTGCATGAAATGGGGGAAGGCGAGCTTCCCGCCACGGAAGAGAAACTGGAGAAACAAAGCTTCGAGCTGAAACCTGTCCCCCGTAGCGCGCGTCATGGCGCTACCGTATCCGCCGCCCTGTTTGTCGCGTTTACGGCCCTGGTCCCGGCGGCCATGGCGCAGGAGGCGCCGTCCCCGGACCAGTCGGGGGTTTCGGCGGAAACGCCGTTCGGGGACAGCAATACCGGGGTTGTTCCCGATGCGCCGCCGGCCATCGACCCGGCCGCTGCCGACCGGATCAGCGATGCCGAGGTGACGCGCACGCTGACGTTCCGCAACCTTGGCGCGACGACAGGACCGCTGACGCTGCGCGGCTATTCCCCGCTGCAGGGGCTGGATGTGGTGGTGCCGGCCAACCGGGTGGTGACGCATGCGCAGCTGACGCTGTCGGGCGCGCTGTCGCCTTCGCTGCTGCCCGAGGCGAGCGCGGTGACCGTCACGCTGAACGAACAGTATGGGGGCACGCTGAAGGTGGACCCGCAGCACCCGCAGTTCGGTCCGGTAAGCTTTGACATCGACCCGCTGTATTTCACCGGCGACAACAAGCTCAATTTCCACTTCGCCGGGGAATACCGCCGCGACTGCAACGACCTGTTCAACGAGATCCTGTGGGCGCGCATCTCGGACATGTCGCGCATCACGCTGACGACGGTGCGCATCACGCCCGAACGCAGGCTTTCGCGCCTGCCCGCGCCCTTTTTCGATCCCAACCAGCGCGCCACCCTGCGCGTGCCGGTCGTGCTGCCGGCGACGGGGGACAGGGGCGCGCTCCGGGCGGCGGGGCTGGTGGCGTCGTGGTTTGGCCGCATCGCCGATTTCCGCAAGCTGTCCTTCCCGGTCTCGACCGCCATCCCCGCCTCGGGCAACGCGGTGGAGGTGGGGGTGAACCTGCCGGTTGACGCCGGAGGCGGCAGGCCCGCCGGGCCGATGCTCGCCGAAATCGCCAACCCCAACGACCGCTGGGGCACGGTGCTGGTGGTTACGGGCCGCACCCCGCAGGAGGGCGAGGTCGCGGCGCGCGCGCTGGTGTTCTCGCCCGATACGCTGGGCGGGGTGGCGTCGAAGGTGGTCAGTGATGTCAGCCTCGGGGCGCGGCATCCCTATGACGCCCCGGCCTTCGTGCCGACGGACCGCCCGGTGCGCTTTGGCGAACTGGTGGGGGCGGCGGACCTGCAGGGCGGCGGCTTCGCGCCCGGCGGGCATGACGCTGCCGTTCCACCTGCCGCCGGACCTGTATACGTGGCGCGGGCGGCCGTTCCTCATGAACATGTGGATCCGCGCGCCCGGCGGGCCGGTGGTGGATCTTGAGACCTCGCGCGTGGATGTCAGCCTCAACAACAACTACCTGCAGAGCTATACGCTCTCTCCGCCGGGGCTGTGGCGCAAATGGTCCGAACGCCTGGTCAACCAGCACGCGGGCGC
>JBDNYM010000083.1:0-2223 GCA_047722305.1 Pseudoclavibacter sp.
TTTGAAATCAGCTACATTGAACATATCAGATAAATATGCTACAATAAGACCATAACTTAAAACTATGGTTCGGGTCATTCCAATATTGGTAGTATTGGGTGGCTTTTTCTTTATGTAAGAGGTTGCCTTTGGGTAATCTCTTTTTTGTATGCTTAAAAGATAACACACAATTACAATGCGGTCAACTAAAAACATTGTAGTGGCGGTTATAAGTAGTTATCAATAATGCTAATGATGTATATACTGATAATGATAATGATATCATGGTGAATAGTCACTAATATGTAGACATATCTCTTAAAAAGGCTTAGTATACTCAACTTGATTAATAGTAGACATTCATATATACTATCAAGTAGATAAACATATATACCACACTTAAGGGGGCTTAAAATTGGGCAAAGTTATTGCGTTATCATCGAATAAGGGGGGCATTTTAAAAACTTCTCTTGCAGTCAATTTATCAGGAACATTAGCAACACATGGAAAAAAAGTATTACTTATTGATATGGATAATCAGGGGAATGTAGCCACTACTTTTGGACTAGATCCTGATGACATAGAATTTACTATTTATGATTTATTAGTAAAAAATCCTGAACTTGCTAATCCAGATTTAGCACTTAATAAAGTTTCAAATAACATAGATATTATTGTTGCTAATGATGATATGGCTTATTTTGAAATTGATGTACTTACTGATACTGAGCATTACCCTAAATATTTTGAATTATTAAGAGATGTGGTTAGCTTATTCAAGGCTAAATATGACTACATAATAGTTGATACACCACCTCAAATGGGATTAATAGCTGCTAACGTATTCTATGCTGTTCAAGATGTTATTATTCCTTTTCAACCAGAAGAGTATGCTTTTAGAAGCCTGGTAAAATCTGTATCAGCTATTGATAAGTTTAAGAAAGTGAATAAAGAACTACAAGTTAAAGAAATTGTACCAGTTAAAGTTAAAAGAACTGTAATGCACCAAGCTTACTTAGATAGTGCTAAAAGTTATGCTAAGGCACGTAACTTACAGTTTAGCAACATTATCATTAAGGACTCTATTAAATATGCTGAAATGGTTGCTAGAATGAATATACCTGTTACCCTCTTTGATGACGTGCCAAAAACTTTAATGCCTTATAAGAAGGTTTATACAGAATTAGCAAAGGAGTTGGGATATATTGGCTAGATATGGTAAAAAAGATGGCTTTAATGTAGAGAATATTGTAAAGGTAAAAGGTGATAATGCTACTGATGTAGATAATGATAATGCTAACACTAGTGCTAATGTACAAACCAATGATAACAGTAGTATTATTGACAAGCTTAAAGGCGAAACGCATGAAAAAGAACGGATTTTTGTTTATCTAGATAAGGATTTAGCTTATAAGGTTAAAAGCTATGGTAAACAAATTGGTAAATGGCGTGGAGGCAATAGTAAGATTGTCTCAGAAGCATTAAAACTCTATTTCAAGAAATATAACCTATAGAATGACAGCCCTTTAATCGGGGCTTATTTTTTTGTCTACTTTTATGTATACATTGATACCTATGATGATGTATATGTATATAACATTATTTACTAAATGGTTGTCAATAATGTATACATTGATGTATAGTAAAGCCATGATAAAGGAAAGGAAGTGAGCTAATGAAGCTCTTACATGAATGTTTAATAGTTGCTGTAATTACCTTAATACCAATGGCTCCTATATTCATTGGAGAAAATTTAGAGCACAAAAAAGACCAGCATACCATTACCCGCTAAAGTAAGTTAGTTTGCTAGTCCGTGTACTTATCATATCACAACTCAACTAAGAAAGAAGATTCTTAAAAATGGATAAACAAGAAAAATTAAAAAATATCAAAGCACAGTTTAAAGCGGCTAATGTTACCGATACAATTGGCACACGAAAAGAAATTAAGGCATTACCTGATCTACTAGCTGATGATGAAATAATCAACTATGCAACTACAGGTATCGTTGATAATAATACAGTCTTGGTAGTATGCACCGATTCTAGGGTGTTATTTGTAGATAAAGGTATGTTATACGGAATCAAGAGTTCAGAAATACCACTTGATATGATTAATGGTGTAGCTTATTCGACAGGTCTTGGATTGAAGTCAATATTTGAGACAGGTTTTAAGAGACATTCAGAACTGCGTTTACCTTCCACAGCTCAAATAAATCATTAATCGTGATTAATAACTTATTTG
>JBDNYM010000084.1:0-2193 GCA_047722305.1 Pseudoclavibacter sp.
CCCCGGCGATGAGCAGCCCCATCCCCACCAGGGCGGCGCCGGTCGACTGCCCGACGGTGCGGTTGGCGTTCAAGACGGCGCCGGCGGCGGCGTTGGAGCGCTGGGGCGCTGCCGCCATCATGTCGGTGTTGTTCGCCGGCTGGAAGAGCCCGAATCCGAGCCCGGACAACGCGGTGCCGCCGACGGCCAGCCACCAGGGCGGATGGGCCGGCAGCAGAAAGAGCGCGACCAGGCCGACCGTGAACACGGCCAGGCCGATGAGGGCCAGGCGCGAGGGCGGCACCCGGCCGGTGAGCCGGCCCGAGAACGGCGCCACCAGGGCGACGGCGAGCGGCCAGGGCGTGAACAGCAGCGCGGCCTGCAACGGCGTGGCCCCGTAGGCGCTCTGGAACAGCAGCGGCAGCGCCACGAAGGCGATCCCCTGCCCGAGGAACGACCAGAAGGTGGTGAGCACCGCCAGCGTGAAGCGCGTGTTGAACAGGTCGAGCGGGATGACCGGGGAGGCCACCCGCCGCTCCGTCCAGATGAAGATTCCGCCGCAGACGGCCGCGCCGGCGAACAGCGGGAGGGCCGTCCACTCCTCGCCCGCGGCAGCCAGCTGATGCATGCCGAGCACCACCGCCACGAGCGCCGCCCCGATCGCGGCGGCCCCGACTCCGTCGAACCGCGGCGGCGCCGGCAGCTCGGCTGGCCGCCGCGGCATCACCGCCGCTCCCACCAGCGTGATCCCGGCGCCGATCGGCACGTTGATGAAGAACAGCCAGTGCCAGCTGGCGACGCTCAGCAGCAGTCCGCCCAGCAACGGGCCCGAGCTGATGCCGATCGCCACCGTCATCGAGTTGAGTCCCAGCACCCCGCCGAGTTCGCGCGGCCCGAACAGCATCCGGAACATGGGGATGGCCACCGCGAAGATCAGCGAGGCCCCCACGCCTTGCAGCGCCCGGAACGCGACCAGGGCGCCGAGCGTCGCCGACAGGCCGCAGCCGAGGGAGGCCAGCGTGAACAGCGGCACGCCGATCAGGAACACCGTCCGACGGCCGATCCGGTCGCTCAGGGTCGCCGCGGCGGGGATGGTCGCCGCTGACACGAGCAGGAATACCGTCGTCACCCACACCGTCTGGACCGCGGAAACCCGCAGCGAGCGCGCGATGGTCTGCAGCGCGATGTTCACGATCGAGCTGTCGAGGGTTCCCATGAACGTCGACCCGAGGATGCCCGTCACCACCAGCCCGCGCCGCCGGCGGGACATCCGGATGACCGGCACATCCCCGGCCCCGGCCCCGGCTCCGGCTCCGGCTCCGGCTCCGGCTCCGGCAGCAGCATCCCCGGCCCCTCCGCGCCGGTTCACCGGACCAGCCGTCCGAGCAGACCGGCGGCGGCCACGATGCCGGCAACGGCGGCGACGACCAGCACCGCCCCATCCAGCCACAGCGTTCCGGGCGCCCCGATGAGCAGCGACCGCAGCGCGTCGACCTCGTAACTGAGCGGGTTGGCTCGGCTCAGCGCCTGCAGCCAGGCCGGCATGATCGCGATCGGGTAGAGCGCGTTGGAGGCGAAGAACAGCGGCATGGTGATCGCCTGGCCGATCCCCATGAGCCGCTCGCGCACGCGCAGCAGCCCGGCAAGCACCATCGACAGGCACGAGAAGAACCCGGCGCTGAGCATCACCACGGCCATCGCCCCGAGCAGCCGCAGCGGGTTGAGCGTCATACGCACCCCCATGAGCAGGCTCAGGCCGACGATGACCACCACCTGGGCGACGGCGCGGACCCCGGCCGCGAATGCCTTGCCGGTGATGAGTGCCGCACGCGGAGTGGGGGTGACCAGCAGCTTGCTCAGGATGCCCGCATCCCGATCCCAGATGATCTGGATGCCGTAGAAGATCGAGATGAACAGCGCGGACTGGGCGATGATTCCAGGCGCCAGAAACTGCAGGTACGACAGGTTGCCGGTGGGGATGGCGTGCAGCCGGGAGAACGTCTGCCCGAAGATCAGCATCCACAGCGCCGGCTGCACGGCCCGGGTGAGCAGCTCGACCGGATCGTGCGCGAGGCGCTGCAGCTCCACCAGCGAGAACGTGCCCACCCGGCGGCCGAGCAGCGCCAGGCGGCCGAGGCCATGCGGAGTGTGCGCCGCCGGGGCGGCGGTCTGCCCTGCCGCGCCGAGACTCGTGGCCGGGGCTGGGACGGGGAC
>JBDNYM010000085.1:0-2094 GCA_047722305.1 Pseudoclavibacter sp.
CCCGCACCCGCCACACCCACATCCACATCCACGCGGATGCGGTGACCGTCCCCGCCACTGCCCCGGCCGGCCCCGGCCGCCTGATCGACCTCCTCGAGGACCCGCCCGCCGACGTCTACCGGCTCAAAGGGGTGGTGCCGGTGCGCACCGCGCGGCGAACCGTCCGCTACGGGATCAACCTGGTGGGCCCGACCATCGACATCGACCCGCGTCCCGCGCGCATCGACCCCGATGCCCTCGGCCTGGTCGCCATCGGCGTGCACCTCGACGCCGAGCGGGTGCGGGCCCGACTGCAGGCCGCCCTCGCGCCGGCGGACGCCGCGCCCGGCTCGGAGGCGCTGCTGCGCCTCGGGCGCTACCTGCGCCTCAGCGAGGGGTGAGCGATTCCACCGCGGCCTCAGCAACCTGCAGGGCGCCTCCGCTCCGGTTCAGCGAAGCCTGAACCGCTCGAAGGGATGCCTCGGCCGCCGTTTACAGCGGTTCTGTACGCTGCCGCACACTGATCGCCGCCTCTGACAGCATTGCGGTGCCCACGATCGGCCTCATCATGCGAACCCCCGCCACACACCCCGTCCAGCGCCCCTGATCGCTGTGCGACAGCGTCCGCTTCCCTCTCCAGCCTGGAGACAGCAGCACGCACTCCTCCCGCCAGCGCCCCAGCTGCCCGGCCCACCCCAGCCGAAACGCCCCGGACGCTAAACTGGCCGGGTCGGTGCGCCCAGCCGGCTCCCCTATGCGTGGGCGATTCAGTTTGGAGTTGGAATGATCAATCGAACCCTGGTCCGCGACCTGCAGCAGCGGGAGGACGGTCCGGTCACCGTCGGCGGGTGGATCGAGACGGTCCGCGACCAGAAGAAGGTCCAGTTCGTCATCGTGCGCGACGAGACCGGTTCGGTGCAGGTCGTCAACGTGCGCCACGGGGCCGACGACGAGCGCGCCAACCTGATCTCCGGTCTGACCACCGGCTCCTTCGTCCACCTCACCGGCGACCTGAATCACAACGAGCGCGTGCGCCTCGGCGGCCTCGAGATCCAGCTCGACGAGATCACCGTCGACGGTCCCGCCGCCGACGGCCTGCCCATCGCCGCCGACTCGGGCATCGACAAGCGCCTCGACTGGCGCTACCTCGACATCCGCCGCCCCGAGGTGAGCCTCATCTTCCGCGTGCAGACCACGCTGCTGCAGGCATTCCGCACCTATTGGGTCGAGCACGGGTTCACCGAGATCCAGACCCCGAAGCTGATGCCGAGCCCGTCGGAGTCGCGCGCCGAGCTGTTCAGCCTCGACTACTTCGACCAGGGCACCGCGTACCTCGCGCAGAGCCCCCAGAACTACAAGCAGATGGCGATGGCCGCCGGCCTGGGCTCGGTGTTCGAGGTCGCCCCCGCCTTCCGAGCGGACCCGTCATTCACCTCCCGGCACGCCGCCGAGTTCACCTCCGTGGATGCCGAGATGAGCTGGATCGACTCCGAAGAGGACGTCATGCGCATGCAGGAGGAGCTGCTCACCGCCGGCATCTCCGCGGTCAAGGAGCGCCACGGCGACGAGATCAAGCAGCTGCTGGATGTCGACGTCACCGTCCCCGCCACGCCCTTCCCGCGCATCCCATTGGAGGAGGCCAAGCGCATCGTCGCCGAACGCGGCCACGCCATCGCCCGCAAGGACGACGACATGGATCCCGAGGGCGAGCGCCAGATCGGCGAGTACGCCAAGGAGACCTTCGGGCACGAGTTCGTGTTCCTCACCAAGTACCCGGCCACCGTGCGGCCCTACTACCACATGCGTGACAGCGACGACGCGACGCTGACCCGCAGTTACGACCTCGTGTTCAACGGCACCGAGATCACCACCGGCGCCCAGCGCGAGCACCGCCTCGACATCCTCACCCAGCAGGCCGTCGACAAGGGCCTCGCCCCGGAGGGCCTGCAGGACTACCTCAACTCGTTCCGCTACGGCATCCCGCCGCACGGCGGCTTCGGGATGGGGCTGGCGCGCGTGCTGATGCTGCTGCTGCACCAGCCGAGCATCCGCGAGACCACCTACGTGTTCCGCGGCCCCACCCGCCTGCATCCGTGACCCGGACGGCCCCATAGC
>JBDNYM010000086.1:0-1985 GCA_047722305.1 Pseudoclavibacter sp.
GCTGAGAGCGGTGCTGGCCCCGAACGCGGCCACGGCGACCAGCGAGGTGCCGATGGCGTTGAGGATCGGCATCCCGGTGGAGGCGATCAGCGCCGGCACGATCAGAAACCCGCCGCCGATCCCGAAAAAGCCCGACAGCGCCCCCGTCCCCAGGCCATAGGTCATGACGCGGCCTACATTCTCACGATTGCAGGCGGCCCCCGCGCACCCCTGGTTGCGCCGTCCGCGCACCATCAGAACGCCGACCACGATCATCAGCAGCGCAAAGCACAGCAGCAGGCGACGGCCGTCCATCGCCTTGCCCAACGTCGCCCCGCCGAACGCCCCCACAACGCCACAGGTGGCGAAAATTGCGGCACAGCGCCATTTGACCGTGCCCGCGCGCGCGTGCTGCGCCAGCCCCGCCAGCGCATTCACCGCAACGGCAAGGGCGCTGGTGCCGATGGCGACATGCGGGTTGGCAACACCGACGACATAGACCATCAGCGGCACGGCCAGAATCGACCCCCCGCCGCCGATCAGCCCCAGCGTGAAGCCAACCACCGCACCGGAGAGAACCTCGAGCGCCAGATGTGTCAGGTCGGGCGGCATGTCACGCTCCTGAAGCGTTCCGGGGCGCGGCCAGCAGTTCGCGCCCGCGCAGCATGCCCCGCCAGTAGAGCTGGGGCATGACCTTCTCCTTGAGGAACCATGCCAGGCGCGTCGGCTGCGTGCCGCGCAGCAGCCACAGCGGCAAGGTCGGCGCCAGCCGCCCGCCGTAACCGAACTCGGCCAGCACGATCCGCCCGCGCTCCACCGTCAGCGGACAGGCGCCATACCCGTCATAGGTCGCGACGGGCGCCTTGCCGTCCAGCGCCGCCAGCACATTGACCGCCACGACGGGGGCCTGCTTGCGCACGGCGGCGGCCGTCTTGGCGTTCGACGTGCCGGCAACGTCCCCCAGGGCGAAGACATCGGCAAAGGTCGCATGCCGCAGCGTCGCGGGATCGACGGCCACAAACCCGTCAGCCCCGGCCAGCGGGCTGGACCTGACCACCGCCGGCGCCACCTGGGGCGGCACCGCATGCAGCATGTCGAATGTCTGCTCGACCCGCTCCGACCCACCTTCCGTCGCCCGCTCGAAAGTCGCCACGCGCCGCGCGCCATCCACCGCCACCAGCTTCGAACGCAGATGAAGGTCGAGGCCGTAGCGTTCGATATAGGCCATCAGCGCGGGCACGAAGGCCGCGACGCCGAACAGGGCCGGCGTTGCGGTGTCGAAACCCACCGAGATATCCTTCAGCACGCCGCGCCGCCGCCAGGCATCGCAGGACAGGTACATCGCTTTCTGCGGCGCCCCGGCACATTTGATCGGCATGGGCGGTTGGGTGAACAGGGCCCTGCCGCGCGACAGGCCCTGCACCAGTTGCCAGGTATAGGGCGCAAGATCGTAGCGGTAGTTGGAGGTGACGCCGTTCCTGCCCAGCGTCTCCTCCAGGCCCGGAATCGCCGCCCAGTCCAGCGTCAGGCCGGTGGCCACCACCAGAACGTCGTAGGACAGCACCGTCCCGTCCTCCAGCGCGGTTTCACGCGCCTCCGGCAGAAAGCCCGCCACGGGCTGACGGATCCATGTCGCCCCAGCCGGAATCAGCCCCTCTTCCGGGCGGCGCGTCTGTTCGGGCGTAAAGATGCCGCCCCCCACCATGGTCCATCCCGGCTGATAATAATGGGTGGCCGACGGGTCCACGATGGCCAGCGCAATACCCGGCCTGCGGCGCAGGATGCTCGCGGCCGTGGCCAGTCCTGCCGCACCGCCACCCGCGATGACGACGTTGAAGCGTCGTGCACCCGGCCGCCCGGTCGCCGGCTGCGGCACATGCGGCGCGGCGTTCAGGTGGTCGCCCAGCGCGGACAGATCGACCCCCGCCGTCCGGCCGGCCGCCAGGACAGCATCCGCCGGCATGCTGCCCGCCTGCGCCAGGGCCCAGAGCCGCGCCGCCCTGTTC
>JBDNYM010000087.1:0-1983 GCA_047722305.1 Pseudoclavibacter sp.
GGGTTGTGCCGCGCGGGGGCAGGTGAGCTGCGGCGGGGGGCTGCCGGGCCCCGCCGCGGATCAGTGACCGGCGTCATCCGGGGCCGGCTCCAGCAGGGCGAGCAGACGGACGAGTTCGCGCAGCCGGGGGAGGACGGACGGGTCTTCGGCCTCTGCGACCAGATCGTCGCGCAGCTCGGGCTCGGCGGCGGCGATCCGGGCGCCGGCCGGTCCGGCCCAGGCGCGGGCGAACCGATCGGGGTCGACGTGCCCGAGGCCGAACGAGCGCACCCCGGCGGTGTCGATCAGCCAGGCGCGCTCCAAGCCGTCGGTTGCCGGGCACGCGACCGCGCTCGCCGAGGACGACGTGTGCCGGCCGCGTCCGGTGACCTGGTTCACGGCGCCGGTGGCGCGCTGGGCCGCGGGCGCCAGCCGGTTCAGCAGGGAGGACTTGCCGACCCCCGAGTGCCCCACCAGGGCCGCGACCCGCCCGGAGATGAGGCTGCGGAGGCCGGTGAGGCCGGTGTCCACGGGGCCGGTGCCCGGCGTCTCCGCATCCGTGGGCGGCGCGGTGCGGAGGCAGGGGATGCCGAGCCGGTCGGCGTGGGCCACCAGCTCGACGGCGGGGTCGAGGTCGGTCTTCGTGATGATCAGCGCGGGATCGAGTCCGCCGTCGACTGCGGCCAGCACACAGCGGTCGACGAAGCCGGGACGGGGCTTCGGGTCGGCGGCTGCGCAGACGATCAGCAGCAGGTCCGCGTTGGCGACGACGATCCGCTCCAGCTGGTCGCGGTCGTCGGCGCTGCGCCGCAGCACGGTGCGCCGCGGTTCGACGGCCACGATCCGCGCCAGCGCGCCGGGTGCGCCGGACACATCGCCGGTGAGCCGCACGCGGTCCCCGACCACGATGGCGGTGCCGTGCAGCTCCCGGGCCCGGATCGCGTCCAGGTCGATGTCCTGGTCGGCGAGAAACCCGCCCAGCCGCACCCGGTAGCGGCCGCGCGCGACCCCGGTGACCTGGCCGTGCGCCGCCCCCGCGTGGGACGGCCGCTGCTTGGTGCGGGGCCGGGATCCGCGGCCGGGGCGCACGTGCACCTGTGCCTCCGAGTAGTCCTCCGGGTCGATCGTCACGGCTGCGGCGCCTTCCCCCGATCCTGCCGGCCCGGTGCCCTGCCCAGACCCAGCGTCTCGGCCCAGAGCCGAGGGAAGTCCGGCATCGTCTTGGCCGTCGTGCCGATGTCGTCGACCTCGACGCCCTCGACGCGCAAGCCGATGAGCGCCCCGGCGGTCGCCATCCGGTGGTCGCCGCGGGCCTCCCAGATGCCGCCGTGCAGCGGCGCGGGACGGATCGCCAGACCGTCCTCGGTCTCCTCGGCGTCGCCGCCGAGGGCGGTGAGGTCGTCGACGATCGCGGCCAGGCGGTTGGTCTCGTGCCCCCGCAGGTGCGCCACTCCGCGGATGCGGGAGGGGGAGTCGGCCAGGGCGGCCACCGCGGCCAGGGTCGGGACGAGTTCTCCAGCATCGCCCATGTCCACATCGAGCCCGTGGATGGCGCCGGTCCCATCCACCCGCAGCCCCCCGCCGACCCGCTCGGCTCGGACGCCCATCCGCCGCAGCAGGTCTGGGAAGCGGTCGCCGACCTGGGTGGTGCGCTCGGGCCAGCTCCGCACCTCGGTGCGCCCCCCGGCGACTGCCGCCGCGGCGAGGAAGGGGGCGGCATTCGACAGGTCGGGCTCGATGACCGCGTCGCGCCCCGCCACCGGATGCGGGGGGATGCGCCAGCGGCGCTCCCCGGCCTCGACGGGCACGCCGCGCTGCCGCAGGCAGGCGATGGTCATCTGGATGTGGGGGACGGACGGCACCCGTCCGCCACGGTCCTCCAGGTCGAGGCCGTCCGGCAGGCGCGCCCCCACCAGCAGCAGGGCCGACAGGAATTGGCTGGAGCCGCTGGCATCGATCCACGCCGTCCCGCCCCGGGGGGCCGGGCCGGGGCCGATCTCGAAC
>JBDNYM010000088.1:0-1977 GCA_047722305.1 Pseudoclavibacter sp.
AATCTGAAGCGCGGCCAGCACATTTTGTTCCGAACGCTGATCCTCAGTCACTTATACACATCTCCGAGCCCACGAGACTAGCGCTCATCGCGGATGGCGGAGTTCGCGGGAAAAAAAAAAACGTGCCGGGGCGGCGCGCGGGGCGGCGCTAGGGCGGCGGCGAGAGCGAGCCTGTCAGGGCCCATAAGGCGCGCGACCGTATCGCGTCCGTGCTGCCGCTCGGCGAGGGAATATCGCCATGACAGAGCGTCGCACGCTACCCGGCTTCGCGTCGCGCCCCGCCGACCCGGAACGCTGGGTCAAGGCGCCGGACAAGCCTGCGGCTGCCAACCACTTCACCGCCCGGCTGACCATCGACGTCACGCCGGCGCTGCGCGCCCGCATCAAGGTCGCGGCGTTCCAGCGCGGCATGACCGTCGCCGACATGCTGCGCGCGCTGCTCGCCCGTGAGTTCCCTGACAATCCCGGAGACGTGCCATGAGCGGACGATTTTCTACGCCGCCGCATCGCCGCGCGGCGTCGCTGACCCATGTCGAACTGACCTGGATCGAGAAGCGTATCGAGCACTGGTTGCGCTTCGGCCACCGCGTTGACGAACAGATCCTTGATGGTCGCCGCCGCATTTCCAGTTTCGCGCCGGGCAGCATCTTCGCCTTCGTCCGCTGGGCGTCGAACGATCTGGGAGCCACGGTCTCCCGCGTGGACATCGTGCGGGCGGTGGAAGCAGGAAGTCCATTCCAGACTCTGCCATTTGTGCGTCCCGGTGGCGAAATCCTCCTGCGTGTCGATAGCTGGCCGAGGGTCGAGCGCGTGCTTCGGGCGATCGACGCTGTTGACGCGCTGGGCATCGACCCGGCGGATGCCGCGCCCGATTACTGGCGGCATCTCCACCATCGCATCACTGCCGGACATGAGCCCCGCAGCTACACGCGCGAGCAGCACGCAGCCTGGCTCAAGCGGCGGCAGGTGACGTCATGACCCGGCGTGGCTGGTTCTTCGCCACCTATTTCGCTGTGCTCGGTGTGGGCGTTTCGCTGGCCCTGCATCCTATGCCCCGGCTGATCTGGAACGAAACGGCGAGCGTGCCCGTCGGGCTTTATCGGCTGCACACGGACCCTGCGCCGCATGTCGGCGATCTGGCCGCTGTCCGTCTGCCCGAGCGCGAGGCGATGCTGCTGGCGACGCGCGGCTACCTCCCTCTCGGTGTGCCCCTGCTCAAACCTGTAGCGGCCATCGCAGGGCAGTTCGTGTGCCGTACCGGACAACGCATCACCATCGACGGAAAATTCGCTGGCGACGCGCGATCCGTCGATCATCGTGGTCGCCCGCTGCCCGTCTGGCGGGGTTGCCAACACCTCGATCCCGGCCAGGTCTTCGTCATGAATCCGGCCGAGCCACGCAGTCTCGATGGCCGATATTTTGGCGCGCTGCCCCTCTCCACCGTCATCGGCCGAGCCACTCCGGTCTGGCTTCCATCCGGGAGCGGCCAGGCCGTCGCCTTATCCTCCAATCCATCCGCGAAAGGACACTAAGATGGCACAGATCGGTCTTTTCACCCGCACCAAAACCGGCTTTGCCGGGCGTATTCGCACCCTTACCGTGACGCAGGATCTTATCCTCATTCCGGCCGATTTTTCCGACGCCGAACATGCACCGGATTATCGCATCCATCTCACCGATGCCGACGGTCCGGAGGTCGGCGCAGGCTGGAAACGCACCGGCGAGAGGGCCGGTGAATACGTCGCCGTAGCACTCGACGATCCCGCCTTCACGCAGCCCATCCGGGCCAATCTCTTCCGCACCGCCGACGACCGCGCGGTCTGGGTGCTGAACTGGACGCGCCCGTCAAAGCGCGCCGAAAGAGGAGATTGAGACGATGCGACCCGCGTTCTTCCTCGCTGTCGGCATCACCGCGATCGGCGTATTAGCTGCTGCCGACCAGACACGGGCGGCGTCGGTTTCGACACTCGCCGACAC
>JBDNYM010000089.1:0-1898 GCA_047722305.1 Pseudoclavibacter sp.
GCATCCGCGACCCAGCCCGACGCGGCCGCCCGTCCCGACCCGGCCCTCGCCGCCATCCCCACACCCCTCTGACGCCGCCGGCGCCCCGCATCCCATTCCCAGAGAATCGAGACCACCCCTCATGATCCGCGAAGCCATCGCCTCCCTCGTCGGCCACCACGACCTCCCCTACGACACCGCCTACGCGGTCGTGGACGAGATCATGAGCGGCCGGACCACCGACGCCCAGATCGGCGCCTACCTCACCGCGCTGCGGATCAAGGGGGAGACGATCGACGAGATCACCGCCTCCGCCGCCGCCATGCGCGCCCACTGCGTCAAGCTGCTGCACGACATGGACGTGCTGGAGATCGTCGGCACCGGCGGCGACGGCTCCAACTCGTTCAACATCTCCACCACCGCGTCGCTGGTGATCGCGGCGGCCGGGGTGCCCGTCGCCAAGCACGGCAACCGGGCCGCGTCGTCCCGCTCGGGGGCCGCGGATGTGCTGGAGGCGCTCGGCGTCGACATCACCGTCCCCCCCGAGGTCAGCACCCGGCTGCTGCGCGAGATCGGCATCTGCTTCCTGTTCGCGCAGAACTACCATCTGGCCATGAAGTACGTCGCCCCCGCCCGCAAGCAGCTCGGCATCCGCACCGTGTTCAACGTGCTCGGCCCCCTGTCGAACCCCGCCGGCGCCAAGATGGAACTGATGGGCGTCTACGACGAGGCCCTCATCGAGCCGCTGGCGCGCGTGATGGCCAATCTCGGGGTCACCCGCGGCATGGTCGTCTACGGCCGCGACGGGCTGGACGAGATCTCGCTGGCCGCCGAGACCGCGGTGGGCGAGATCGCCGACGGCGAGTACCGCTCGTACGTGATCTCGCCCGAGCAGTTCGGGCTCACCCGCTGCACCCACGCCGACCTGGTCGGCGGCACCCCGGAGGAGAACGCGGCGATCACCCGCGCCGTGCTCGCCGGGGATCCCGGGCCCCGCCGCGATGCCGTGCTGATGAACGCCGGGGCGGCGTTGAAGATCGCCGGCCGGGTCGGCACCATCGCCGCCGGTATCGGGCAGGCCGCCGCCGCCATCGACTCCGGGGCGGCCAGCCGCAAGCTGGAGCGGTTCATCCAGCTCACCCAGGAGGCGTCCCGGGATGCCGCCCAGGCCGCCGCCCCCACCGCTGCCGAGGATGCCGCGCCTGCGTCCCAGCCCGAGGCGGCCCGATGATCCTCGACGACCTCGCCGCCGCCGCCCGCGAGCGCGTCGCCGCGCAGCGGCAGCGCACGCCGGACCGTGCGGTGCTGGAGCAGGCCGAGCGCCTCGCCGCCGCGGCGCCGGACCCGGCTGCGCGCCCCTTCGAGGCCGCCCTGCGGCGCCCCGCGCTCTCGTTCATCTGCGAGGTGAAGCGGGCGTCGCCGAGCCGCGGGATGATCGCGCCCGTGTTCGACCCGCTCGCCATCGCCACCAGCTACGAGGCCGCCGGCGCCGACGCGATCTCGGTGCTCACCGAGCCGCGGTGGTTCCTCGGCTCCGACGAGTACCTGCGCGCGATCGCCGACCGGGTGCGCACCCCGCTGCTGCGCAAGGACTTCACCGTCGACGCCTACCAGATCGCCGAGGCGAAGACGCTGGGCGCCAGCGCGGTGCTGCTCATCTGCGCCATCCTCGACGACCGGCAGCTGTGCGAGTACGGCGCCCTCGCCGACCGGCTGGGGCTGTCCGCGATCTTCGAGGCGCACGACGCCGCCGAGATCGACCGGGCGCTGGCCGCCGGAGCCCGCATCGTCGGGGTCAACAACCGCAACCTGCACGACTTCACGGTCGAGCCCGCGCCCCCCCCCCCCCGCCCCGGCCCGGGGCGCACGGCCCGGCGGTTGGTGAGGGCAGGCCGCCCGGGGGGCGGCCCGCAGGGCCC
>JBDNYM010000090.1:0-1860 GCA_047722305.1 Pseudoclavibacter sp.
GTCTCGCGCAGACCGGTCCGGGCGGCAACGAGGCTGAAGACTTTGACGGCCTGTGTGCCAAGAACGCCTGCGAAGGTGGCGTTGCCGCCGACAGCGTTCTCGCCGGCGATGCGGCCTTGCTTGTGTGCGGTGGTGCCCAGGGGAAGCCAGGTGTCGCCAAGCAGGCGGTGCTTGGTGGTGACACCGTCGCCGGCCGCATAGATGTCGGGCAGGCTGGTGCGCATCTGGTCGTCGACTGTGATCGCTGCGCCTGGCCCTGTCGTGGCTCCGGCCATCGTGAGCAGGCTCGTGTTGGGGCGTATTCCGGTGACGGCGATGACGAGATCGGTGCTGATTTTCTGGGTGCCGGTGGGGTCGTCACTGATGACGACCGGGCCGCGTTCGCCGCGTTGGATGCTGCGTACACTGGTATTGAGGTGTAGGTGGACACCGTGGTGGACGAGCTCGCTGTGGACGAGGGATGCGAGGTCAGTGTCGAGGGTGGAGAGGACTTCGGGGCCGTGTTGCAGCATGGTTACGTCCAGGCCACGCCGGGTGAGGGTTTCTGCCATTTCGAGGCCGATGTAGCCGGCGCCGATGATGACGGCGCGGCGGGGATGCCGGGTGACGAGGGTGCGCTGGACTGCGTGCATCTGGTCGATGGTGTGAAGCTGATGCACGCAGTCTGCAGGGCCGAGAGCATCGGGACCGGTCAAGCCCGTGATGCCGGTGGCGGTGGGTCTTGCTCCGGTAGCTACGACGAGCCGGTCGTAGCTGATCGTTTCCTGATTTCCGTCGGGCTTGGTCACCGTGACCGTGTGCGCTTCGGCGTTGATGCTGGTGGCAAGGGTGCCCAGTCGCAGGGAGAGTCCGGCTGCTTCGAGGTCGGTCTGGGTGCGGTGGGCGAGGTCGTGCCAGTCGGGCACGTCGCCGGAGAGGTGGTAGGGGATGCCGCAGATGGAGTAGTTCGGATACTGGTCTGCGACCACGAGGGTGACGTCGGTCTGAGGTTCGAGTTGTCGGGCGCGCAGGCCGGCCATGATGCCGGCGTCCGAGCCGCCGATGATGAGTAGTCGCATGGCGTGGTGTCCTTTGATGTTTTGGTTAGCGGGCGGAGGCGGAGCGCGCCAAGGGGGCGCTCTGGCTGAGACTGTGCAGACTGTCCTGCCCGATAGGGGGTGTGGGCAGCAGGGGAACGACGGCCATGCGTTCGGTGAGGTGCTGGACGTGTTTGATCTGGGGGATTTCCCCGTCTGCGACGGTGTGAAGGAATTCGGAAGCGGGATGTGCGGCGGCGACCGAGCGGTTGACGATCCATGCCCAGGGGGTGATGGATGCTCGTTGGAGGTCGCGTTGCAGTTGCTCGGCTTCGAGGATTGGTGTCGTCTCGGGCAGGGTGACGATGATCATCTTCGTGTAGTCGGGGTCCTGGAGCCGTGTCAACGGGGTGGCGACGAGATTGTCCCCCATCTGATGGAGCATCTCGCGATGGTAGGAGCCGGTGGCGTCGAGCAGCAGGAGCGTGTGTCCGCTGGGTGCGGTGTCGATGACGACGATGTGATCATGTGCTTCGCGGATGGCTTCGGAGAACTTGCGGAAGACGGCGACCTCCTGGGTGCAGGGGGATTGCAGGTCTTCCATCAGTTGGGCGCGGCCCGTCGCGTCAAGGCGGGTTCCTTTGGTGGCCATGACTTCGTTTTGATACTCGCGCAGAGCCTGATCGGGATCGATCTTCGCGATGGTGAGGTTCGCGACGGTGCCATTGAGCGTGTCAGTGAGGTTTCCCGCGGGATCGGTCGTGGTGAGCAGAACTTCGCGGCCGCGTTCGGCAAGGGCCACGGCGATCGCCGTGGCGACGGTCGTTTTGCCGACTCCGCCCTT
>JBDNYM010000091.1:0-1540 GCA_047722305.1 Pseudoclavibacter sp.
GCGGCGCACGCCAGATTGTGAAGCCTTCTGCTTCCAGCGCGTGCTGCACACCGGCTGGCGGGGAGAGGTCATCGGCAGCGACAAGGCTGACATCGTAGCCGAGCGCCTGAAGTGCGCGGGCGTGGGACAGAAGGGCCTGTGAGCCGGCATCCTGCCCCGAGACCGGCAGGTGTTCGTCAATGAGCAGGGCGCGCAGGGCCCGGGGTTTTACATCGATTTCGGGGCCGTGCCGACGGGCCAGTCGGCGGTAGTGATCGTGCTGTTCCTGACCGCCTTGCGCACGGGCGTGATCGGTCAGCAGGTCGTCGGCGATCCGTGCGAGAAAGGCCAGGATGGTCTCGCGCTCGTCATTCGTCTGGGCACCGCCTGCGACCTGCCGCAGGAGTTCGCGCAGGTCGTCGTCGAATGTGCCGGTGGCTTCAAGGACGATGGGGGAGCCGATCAGCTCCGTTCCGTCGGCTTCGCGGCGCACCTGAATGATGTGCCGTTCATGGGCGCTCAAAGGTGCGGGGATCAGCAGGTCGAAGCCGAAGCGGCCGTCCCCGAACCCCGCCTGTTTCAGGTCAGGACGGTGCTGGTTTGCGATCACCCGCGCAATCAGCCTGCCGTTATCGAGAACCTGCAGGGCGGCGGGGTCTCCGCTCTCCCCTGCCTGCGCCCAGCCCGCGATCCGTCTGCGCGTTGCAATGTCCAGATAGCCGGGCAGCACGGTGGGGCGCGCCGGGACGACATACGGCTCGGCCATCAGCTCTTCAGGCGGCCAGGCGGACGGCGCGCGCATCCAGGACCGGCTCGACGACGAGGGCGGCAAGCTGCTCTTCGGACAGGCCGCCGATGAGGTCGATGTCGAAGGCATAAAAGCCGTCGCCCTTTCCGGCGGCTTGCAGATCCGCACGGTGACGGTCGGCCGTCACTTCGCACAGGACCAGCTCACCGCTGCGGATTCTCAGGCGCAGTCTGCTGTCGGGACGCAGGGTATCGCGCGCCCAGCCCGCGACCCGGCCGCGCGTGGCGAGATCCACGTAAAGCTCGATCGATGACGTGTCAGTGCGCGGGGATGCGGCATCCAGTCTGCGGCGGATGGCTTCGAGCTCTTCCCCGCTCTCCACGCGCGGGGCGCAGTAGCGGGCGGCGACGGGTTCGGCATCGGGGTAGAGTTCGGCGTATTCGCGGGCGTTGTGGAACATTCCGCGGCTGCCATCATCGATAAAGGTTTCGGATGCGGCCCCTTCAGCGAAGATGATGTCGTGGGTTTCCAGCTCGATATGGATGTATTCGACGACATCGACCTGTTCGGCCTGTGTGATGGTCCGGTTGTTGACCAGCGCGTGGGCGGGGACCAGCGCGCCGTCGAGGAACATGGCGTGCAGCGGCGAAATGACCAGATCGCGGCGCGGCAGCCCCTTGCCCAGAGCGCCTGCGGCAATGCGCACGGGCATGATATCGGCGCGACCGGCGGCAAAGCGGCCATCATAGGCGCGGCGTCCGATCCAGCGGATCGGGCGGATGGCGCCATCGCGGGTGATGAGGCGGTCTCCGA
>JBDNYM010000092.1:0-1387 GCA_047722305.1 Pseudoclavibacter sp.
AAGCTGCAGGCGGGCGAGCGGGTGCTGGTGCATGCAGCTGCGGGGGGCGTCGGGATCGCTGCGGTGCAGGTCGCGCATTGGATCGGCGCGGAAGTCCTCGGCACGGCGAGCACGGCAAAATGGGACGTGGTGCGGTCTCTGGGTGTCGAGGTGGTGGCGGATTCGCGCGACGTGAACTTTGCCGAGACGATCCGGAGAGCGACAGCCGGAGCCGCTGTGGATGTTGTGCTCGATGCCCTGAGCGGAGAGTTTGTGGATGCGGGCCTTTCGCTGCTTGGGCCCGGCGGGCGTTTTATCGAGATGGGGAAAGCGGATATCCGCGACGAGGCTTCGGTATCGAAAACGTATCCAGGCGTGCGTTACCGGGCCTTCGACATGTCCGAAGCGGGGGTTGATCGCCTCGGGGTCATGCTTGGATTGATCGTCGACGGTTTTGAGGCCGGGCGTCTGACGCCTCTGCCTGTGCGGCGATTTGCGTTGACGGAGGCGGAAGCGGCATTCCGGTTCATGGCGCAGGCGCGGCATGTTGGCAAGCTAGCGCTGGTCCCGCCCCGTTCGCTGCGTCCGGCGGGAACCGTGGTGATTACGGGAGGACTTGGTGCGCTGGGGCTGCATGTCGGGCGACATCTTGCCCGTCGTGGGGTGAAGCACCTCGTTCTGACCAGCCGGCGCGGGCTGGATACTCCTGGAGCGGTGGAGGCGATTGGCGAACTTCAGTCCCTGGGCGCACGGGTAACGGTTGCCGCGGTGGATGTTACTGACCTTGCAGCTGTCACGGCGGTGCTGTCGGACATTCCGGCGGACCTGCCGCTCCGCGGGGTGGTGCATGCGGCGGGACTGCTGGATGACGGTGTTCTTGCGGCGCAGAGCGCGGAACGGTTTGCTCCTGTGCTGTCGGCGAAGGTTGACGGTGCGGCCCATCTCGATGCGCTGACGCGCAATGAGGATCTGGACTTCTTCGTGCTGTTCTCTTCGGCAACGGGCACGCTGGGCTCGGCGGGTCAGGGGGGATATGCGGCGGCCAATGCGTGCCTGGACGCTCTTGCCTCGCGCCGCCGTGCGGCCGGGCTGCCTGCGCAGAGCCTGGCCTGGGGTCTGTGGACCGACGGGTCGCAGGCAACGGGTCTGGCATCGGGACTGGACCGCGCGCAGCAGGCGCGTCTCGAACGCAGCGGCCTGAAACCGGTGGATCCAGCGCAGGGGATTGCGCTGTTCGATGCTGTGCTTGGTCGAAGCGAGCCACAACTTCTGCTGGTACCTCTGGAGCCTAAAGCCCTGAGCAGGGTGCTCGGCGGGTACATTCCGCCGGTATGGCGCGAACTGATTAAGGCGCCGCGCCGGGCACACCGTGGCGGCTGGGCGACGGATATTGCTTCTCTGCCGGAGG
>JBDNYM010000093.1:0-1266 GCA_047722305.1 Pseudoclavibacter sp.
CGGTCGATAACTGGCCGCCTTACGATATCGTCAAGACCGGTGAGGATGATTACCGGATCGACATGGCGGTTGCCGGACTTGCCGAGGCCGACCTTACGATCACACAGGAGCGCAATACTCTTGTCGTGACAGGACGAAAGGCGCCGGAGCCGCAAAGCGCCGCCGAATATCTCCATCGGGGTATTGCGGGCAGAGAATTCGAACGCCGCTTCGATCTGGCCGAGCATATGAAAGTCACCGATGCGCACTTCGAGAACGGACTTCTGTCCATTATCCTAAAACGTGAGATACCCGAAGCGATGAAGCCGCGTCGTATCGCGATTACGTCCTCTACATTACGTGCGGAGGAAGCCGTGCCCCAGATCGAGGCGCGGAAAGAGGCAGCCTGATGGCATGACGAAACCTCTCCCCCGGCTATTCATCCGGCCGGAGGAGAGTCTCGAAAGGTCATGAACATGAAAAGGATGAAAATATTTCTGTCGTGCACTGCTCTGGGGTTGTCTCTACTGAGCCAGTCGGGTGCACATGCTGGTGATCTTGCCCGGGCGGCTGCAACATCATTCGATGCGAGGGCGACTGAGGGACCATCCACAGTCCCCAAAACCGGGGCTCGCGCTCATTACGAAGACGGCACAGGTGATATGCTGGTCGACAGCTTGAACGCAAGCCAGTTGGATCAGAACTACAAGGGGCCGGTCTATTATCCCGGACAACCTATTCCGCCGTTCCGGCCCATCGACATAGATCATCTGATGCCGTCAGGGCCAGAGACGGCGAAGAAAACGTCTTCATCGCACGGGACGTAATAGGGCTTTGCGTAAAGGCGGCGTTGTAGGCCGCCTTTACCTCGATTCTTCAGGATGAAGACCGTTCAGGCGCGCAGCGGACCGCAGAATTATCTTCGAGAGGCGTCTGTTCCCTGGTATCGCGCGCGACGCGCGCATCCTGCTCGCGAACTAGCCAGTAGACGATGCCCAGAGCCAGAACAGCCGCCGAAAGAGCAAACAGTTCCACGGCAGTCACATCATGTAGATCCAGCAGGATGAATTTGCGGGCAATCGCCAGGAGGGCGATCAGGACGATGGTCCGCACCCGGATGACGTTTTCATGCTGGGCCAGAACGACCAGCAGGGAGTGTTTGAACTCGAGAGCGATGATGACGGTAAAGATCGCGCCAAAAATCGCCTGGAAGATCGTCTGGTTGATCGGATCGATTCCGACATCGACGACCAGATGCCATACCGCGCCGATCAGATGAATCGTCGC
>JBDNYM010000094.1:0-1210 GCA_047722305.1 Pseudoclavibacter sp.
CCGCGCCCGCATCCCTGCCGAAAATCGGCGACGAGGCCCCGGATTTCATCGCGCGGACCACGCATGGACGCCTGCGCCTGAGCGACCTGCGAGGGCACTGGGTGCTGCTGTTTTCCCACCCGGCGGATTTCACACCTGTCTGCACCAGCGAATTTCTAGCCTTCGCGACGGCCTTCGACCAGTTCCAGGCCCTGGACTGCGCCCTGGTCGGCCTGTCGGTGGACAGCCTGCCCGCCCACCTGGCGTGGATCGAGGCCATCCGTGCCCAGTTCAGGGTCACGATCCCCTTCCCCGTCATCGAAGACCCGTCGATGGCGATCGCACGCGCCTACGGCATGCTCGACCTGACGGCGGAAAGCAGCGCCACGGTCCGGACCGTGCACGTCATCGACCCCGACGGCATCATTCGCGCCATCACATGGTACCCAATGTCTGTCGGCCGTTCGGTGGCGGAAATGCTGCGCCTGGTCGCCGCATTGCAGAAAGTCTCGACGGAAGACGTGCTGACGCCCGAAGGCTGGCAACCGGGCCACGATACGGTCCTGCCGGCCGTCCAGACCCAGCAGGACGCAGCGGAAGCAGGCCCGGCGTGGTTCATGCGCACCCGGCCGGACGCCCGCGCGTGACCATTCTGACGGCGGACGGCGCCCGAGAACTGGCCGAACGACTGAAACTGTTCGCCCAGCCGCAACGGCTGCTGATCCTGGCCCAACTGCTCGACGGCCCCCGCGCCGTCAGCGCACTGGAAAGCAGCACGGGGATCGGCCAGCCGGTCCTCAGCCAGCAGCTCGGCATCCTGCGCCGCGCCGGCATCCTGCGCACCGAACGCGAATCCCGCGCCATATTCTACAGCTTCGCCGACACCGAAGAAGAGAAATGGGTGCGCCTCCTGCTGGGCATGCGGCCAACGCAATCCAGCACAGACACCCATAGCCACCCCGGCATCACCCACACGCCCCGCATCGCGCGCGAGGAAGCCGGGGCCGTCTTTGCCCGCGGCGGCGCGACAACCAGCCGGGAATAACCCCAGGCATCCCAACGGGGCCACATAACGGCCCCAGGGACGACCTCGAAAAATACTGACGACAGAACGCACGTTCGCGCCGCCCACCAGGTGCGACGCGAACGCCAGCGGCCGTCCGCGCGCCCACTCCACCCAATTCCATCCGTCACCACGCAGGCCGCAGCTCCGCATGGGACGCGATCACGG
>JBDNYM010000095.1:0-1028 GCA_047722305.1 Pseudoclavibacter sp.
CCTGCAGGTGCTGCGCTACTCGTACGTCATGCACCTCGGGTCGACGGTGGCCGGGCGCCTGCGCCCCGGCAGCTCGGCGGCCGACGCCCTCGGCGCGGTGCTGCCCGCGGGCACCCTGTCGGGCGCCCCCAAGGTGCGGGCCTGCGAGATCATCGACGAGCTAGAGCGCTCGCGCCGGGGCGTGTACGGCGGGGCGATCGGGTACCTCGGGTTCACCGGGTCGCTCGACACCTGCATCGCCATCCGCCTGGCCTACACCCGCCGGGGCACCGTGGTGGTGCGCTCCGGGGCGGGCATCGTGGCCGACTCCGACCCGGCCAGCGAATTCCAGGAGACCGTGAACAAGGCGAAGGCCGTCGTCGTCGCCCTGGAGACCGCACAGAAGGGAATCGACGATGATCCTGCTGATCGATAACTACGACTCGTTCACCTACAACCTGGCCCAGATGCTCGGGGCGCTGCACCCCGACATCCTGGTGGTCCGCAATGACGAGCGGACCGTCCCCGAGCTGGTCGGCCTGCATCCGGACGCGGTGGTGCTGAGCCCCGGCCCCGGCCGCCCCGCGGCGGCGGGCGTGACCGAGGACGCGGTACGCGCCTTCGCCGGCCGCGCGCCCGTCCTGGGCGTGTGCCTCGGCCACCAGGCCATCTGCGAGGTGTACGGCGCGGAGATCGGCTTCGCGCAGCGCCTCATGCACGGCAAGACGTCCACCGTCGAGGTCGAGCGCGACAGCGCCCTGTTCCGCGGCCTGCCCGCCCGGGTGGACGTCGCGCGCTACCACTCGCTGGCCGCCCGCGCCGACACGATGCCGGCGGAGCTGCGGGTGACCGCGCGCACCATCGACGACGGCGAGGTGATGGCCGTACAGCACCGCGACCTGCCCGTGTTCGGCGTGCAGTTCCACCCCGAGTCGATCATGACCCCCCACGGAGAGGCCATCCTGCGCAACTTCGCCGCCCTCGCCGGGCTCATCCCCGGGGATGCGGCGGGGCCGGATGACGCGGCGGCTCAGCCCGACTCCGCATCC